>JAZPYI010000023.1:0-4489 GCA_045544115.1 Acutalibacteraceae bacterium
TAAGATCGCGTGGCCTCCGACTTCTTTTTATCTTGGAAAAATTGCAAAGCAAAGCAAGGCGGATATCATTGTTTTTTGCGGTGTTTATTTTATGGGCGAAAGTGCAAAAATTCTCAATCCCGATAAAAAAGTGCTTATGCCGGACATTACGGCTGACTGTGCTATGGCTCACATGGTTGCCGACGGCATTATTGATGAAATGCGTAATAAGTACGATGACCTTGCTGTTGTGTGTTATATCAACTCAACAGCAGAGCTAAAATGTCAGAGCGACGTTTGTGTCACTTCATCAAATGCAGTAAAAATTGTTAAAGCACTTCCGAACAAAAACATTTTCTTTATTCCCGACAGAAATCTCGGCAGATTTGTTGCCGAACAGATACCTGAAAAAAATATAATCATTAATGACGGCTACTGTCCGATTCACGCAAAAATCGCAGCGGATCAGCTCACGGCAGTAAAAGAAAAATATCCTCGTGCAATTGTTTTGTCACATCCCGAATGTGAACCTGAAGTTCTTGCTTTATCCGATTACATAGGAAGTACGGCTGATATAATCGCTTATGCAAAGCAGAATAATGCGGATGAATTTATTATCTGCACCGAAGACGGAGTGAACTATAAGTTGGTTACGGATAACCCCGATAAAAAGTTTTATTTTCCGAATCCTCATCCCTGCTGTGCCGATATGAAGCTAAATACTGTTGAAGCTGTTTTATCGGTTCTGCAAAATGAAGATAATGAAGTTATTGTTGATGATGCGGTTCGCATTGGTTCACTTTTATCGCTTGAAAGGATGTTGGAGCTTGGAAAGTGAAATGAATACAGATATTATAATAGTAGGCTGTGGAGTTGCGGGCCTTTACTGTGCGCTGAACCTGCCTGAAGATAAAAGGATTACTATCGTTACTAAAAACGAAGCTCCGAAAAGCGATTCCTTCCTTGCACAGGGCGGTATTTGCGTTCTGCGAAATGAAGAAGATTACAAATCATTTTTTGAAGACACGATGAAAGCGGGGCATTACGAAAACAATCCCGATTCCGTAGAGATTATGATTCGCTCATCTCAGGAGATAATCGGTGACCTTGTTTCATTCGGTGTTCGTTTTGAAAAGGACGGAGAAGCATTTACTTACACCCGTGAGGGTGCGCACTCAAAACCAAGAATTCTTTTTCACGAAGATGAAACAGGTAAGGAGATTACCTCACATCTGCTTGAAACTGCAAGAAACAGACCCAATATAACGCTCATAGAAAACTTCACAATGGTTGATCTGATTTGCGAGGGCAATATCTGTTACGGTATCATCGGTCATGATAAAAACGGTAACTATATCAGCATAACTGCAAATTATACCGTGCTTGCAACGGGCGGCATCGGCGGTTTGTTCAAGCATTCCACCAACTACCGTCACCTGACGGGCGATGCTCTTGCTCTGGCTCTTAAATATGATATTAAGCTGCAGCACATTGATTACATACAGATTCATCCCACCACGCTTTATACGAAAAAGCACGGTCGTGAGTTTTTGATTTCTGAGTCGGTACGAGGTGAGGGAGCAATTCTGCTCAATTCCAAGGGTGAAAGATTTGTCAATGAGCTTCTTCCCCGTGATGTTGTTGCAAAAGCAATATTTGATGAAATGAAAAAAGAAGGCAGCGAACACGTCTGGCTTTCTATGGCGCCCATTCCCGAAGAAGAAATTAAAAGTCATTTTCCGAATATCTATCGCCACTGTCTGGAAGAAGGCTATGATGTAACAAAAGAGCCGATTCCCGTTGTGCCGTCACAGCATTATTTTATGGGCGGCATTGATGTTGACCGATACAGCAAAACCTCTATGGAGCGATTATATGCAGTCGGAGAAACAGCTTGCAACGGTGTTCACGGAAGAAACAGATTGGCGAGCAATTCATTGCTTGAAAGCCTTGTTTTTGCAAAAAGAGCAGCAAGTCATATCACAGATAATTATACAGAAACGCAACCTCAAAAAGAAGTTATTATAGATACTGCACAATACGACGGCTATGCAGAAAAATATAAGGAAGCAGTTTTAGCTGCTATTGAAAAGGAGAAAAACAGCCATGAATAATATTACTATGAAATTAAACGCAGATGACATCATTTTAAATGCACTCAAAGAAGATATTACAAGCGAGGATATTTCCACAAACTCCGTTATGCGTCAATATCAGCTCGGCGAGGTTGAGCTGATTTGCAAAGAAGACGGAGTTATCGCAGGTCTTGAAGTGTTCAAAAGAGTGTTTGAACTTCTCGATGCGCAAACAAAAGCTGAATTTTACGTTAAAGACGGTGACAAGGTTAAAAACGGACAGAAACTCGGTGTTATCCGCGGCGATATCCGTGTTCTGCTTTCGGGTGAAAGAACTGCACTCAACTACTTACAGCGTATGAGCGGTATCGCAACATACACACGCACCATTGCTGATATGCTTGAAGGAACAAACACCAAACTTCTTGACACCCGCAAAACTACCCCCGGTATGCGTGTGTTTGAAAAGTACGCAGTTAAGGTTGGAGGCGGTTACAATCACCGCTTTAATCTGAGTGACGGCATCCTTCTCAAGGATAATCACATCGGTGCCGCAGGCGGTGTAAAGCAGGCTGTTGCAATGGCAAAGGAATATGCGCCCTTTGTCCGTAAAATCGAAATTGAAGTTGAGAATCTTGAAATGCTCAAAGAAGCACTTGAAGCGGGCGCGGATATAATTATGCTCGACAATATGAGCATCGAGGATATGACAAAGGCGGTTGAACTCTGTGCAGGTAAAGCCGAAACAGAATGCAGCGGAAACGTTACAAAAGAAAATGTTGCAAAACTCATCCGTATTGGTGTAAACTATATTTCGAGCGGAGCTCTTACACATTCTTCTCCTATTTTAGATCTCTCGCTTAAAAATTTGCACGCTGTATAAAGGGGTGAATCAATGAAAGCCGCTGACAGAAGAAAAGCAATTGTTAATTTGCTCTTATCATCAAACGAAGCAATATCGGGCGGTAAGCTTTCCGAAGAATTCGGAGTATCAAGACAGATTATTGTTCAGGATATAACCGTGCTCAAAGGTACGGGATATGACATTCTCTCTACCCATAACGGATACATTATTCAGAAATCACCTTTAAAAGAGTGTGTTTTCAAAGTGTATCATACAACAGAAGAAACCGAAGATGAACTGACCACCATTGTAAATCTCGGCGGCACAGTAGTTGATGTGTTTGTCTGGCATAAGGTTTACGGCAAAATGACTGCACCGCTGAACATCTTTTCAAGCCTTCATATTAAGCAATTCATTGAAGGGGTAAGAAGCGGTAAATCCACCGAGCTTATGAACATAACCGGCGGTTATCATTATCACACGGTACGTGCGGAATCAGAATCGGTGCTTGACGAAATTGGACAAGCTCTTATAAATAAGAATTACATTGTACCGGAAATATGAGACATAAAAAGAGGGAACAAACTGTAAAATACGGTTTGTTCCCTTAACTTATTTAATTAGACAAATTGGAATTTATCTAACTGATTATATCACACATACCAAAATATAAAAATGTTTTTATTTTTCTTTAATAAGCACCATACTGTAAAGCTCCAGTTCAAATGAAAGGTTATCAGTAACTGCTACAAGCTCTCCGTTGTGCCCGTTATCTACCTTATATATTTCGTATGACCCCTTTTCACCCAAATCCAATGAAATCTCTTTATTGGGCAAAGAGTCATTATCGCTGTAATAAGTAAGTATAATTGTTGCTTTTCCGTTTTTATCCACACCGCAAAGAGAATAGATATTTTCAATCTCATTTTGGGAAGCGATTTCTTTTTCGCAATCATAAAGGAAACCGTACCAATAAAAAGCATAGTATCCCTTTAACTTTTCATAAGTGTAAAAATCAAAAACACCGTTAAAAACCGAGGGACGGGTGTCATAATACATAAGCATATCAATTGGAGAATGCTGAGAGGTACACATACAAGCCAATGTGAATGATGCGCCCTTGATGCCGTGGATTGCTTTAAGAGTGTAAACAAACTCTTCTTCCCACCCTTTTACATAGTTCCATTCGTTGAGGATGCTTTCTGAATTTTCATAACCGTATTTGTTTAAGAGTGTTTTTATTCTTTCTGCTTTTTGAGCCATATGCACAGGCTCTGTGCAATAAATATGCCAGGAAAAGAAATCAAGCGGTACGTTTCTTTTTTGCATTTCCTGAAGAAAATCCTCTGCCCATTCTTCGTTATGTGCAAGTGCAGGACCGCCTATTTTCAAATCAGGAAAACATTCTTTAAGATGCTTTGCGGTAATTTCAAACAAATCAAAAAATTCTGCTTTTGTTCCGCCCCAAGTGCGCTTGTTGGATGAATCATCCGGGTCAAGGTCAGCCTCGTTCCAGATTTCCCAGTATTTAATATTAAGCTTATATCCATCTGCCCAACCCTCATTATAATGTCGGATGATATGCTCGCAG
>JAZPYI010000024.1:0-22732 GCA_045544115.1 Acutalibacteraceae bacterium
TGCCGATAGTAAAGGTGTGGTAAGTGTCATCAAGCATGAAAGTAGTAACCATGCCGTCAGTCTTTCTTACCGACAAGCTCTTTGCACTTGAGCTTGCGCCTGTATCTGTATCAATTGTTGTACAGTCAGCAAATGCTTTTGAAGTGGACCATCTCCAAATTGATACGGGTGAGAAGGATTCACCGGTTTCGCCGTCTGCAAGACCTTCCTTAACTCTTACATACCATTTGGTCATCCATTCGTCTGCAACCATGGGGAACGGATGGTTGAATGATGTTGTAACAACTGCTACTGTTGATTTAACGAAATCCCAGTTGGAATACAATGAAGAGTCAACTTCACAGTTTCCGAGCTGTGTTGCCATCTTTGTAGCAGGCATTGATGTAAGTGTACTGGTTGTATCGCCTACGATGTTGTAGGGATGGTCGGGGTTCATCATAGTACCGTCAGTGCACTTGTTGTTTCCTTCGTAGTCAGCATTCTCAAATGTATCTGAAGTGCTGGGTGTTGTGCTCGAAACAACACGAACATCGAAGAAATCTCTTTCATATACGATGAAAGGATAGAATGTACCGACATAGAGATCGGAAAGAACTGTCAGGTGATATTCAAGCCAGTCACCTGCGTTAACGTAACCGTCGGTAAGTTCACCGTTTTCTACTTCGATAACATCAAGACCGACATATACGAAACCGTCATATGCTTCATCGAGTTCTGCGAATGTTTTTACCTGTGATGTGCCAACCGAATCAGCTGCAGCTTCAGGTACAAACACACTGCTTATGCCGGAGAACATTCCGAGAACCATTGTAAGCGCAAGGAATGCACTCAGACAACGCTTAAATTTTGTCATTAGCTCATTTTCCTCCTTTATTTAATAATATGGAAATACCATATAAAAGACTTTATCGGATACTTATAGAGCCCGGTATAACCCGCACCGAGGTGCGAGTTATACCTGAATAATTAATTAGAGAAATTTAATGCAAATTATATTTCTAATTCGCCGCCGTAGGACATATCATATGTACCCATCATTTCGCAAGCAAGTGTAAGGGTACCGGAGTCACCGGAATCGATAAATCCGTCACCGGTTACGTCGCCTGCAACTGCGTTGTACTGGTCATATGTGCCGTATGAGTTATATTCCCAGTCAATCATGTATTCTGCCTGAAGGTCAACCAAACCTGTATCTGATGAATCGAAGAAAGTATCGCCGGAAACTTCACCGCGAACTACTACGAAGAATGTTTTGGCAACCTCACCTGTTGATGAATGAACAAGCTGAACAACTGCACCGTTAGCAATGTTGCCTTCCTGGTTGGGAGTTATAACAATTTCTGCATTTTCAACCGATGCAAAGGAATTGATGATTTCATCTTCACCGTAAATACCTTCACCAAGGATAAGGAATGCATCAACTGCATAACCGTCTATTGTTTCAACGGGAGCAAGGTTTGCAACAGTATCTTCATCAATAACGGGAGCAAAAGTATATGTCCATGTGGGATCAACGAATATTTCTTCTGTTGAAAGCTCGAAGCTTACTTCGCCTGCTGTTGCAGGAGCAAGTGCTGCCTGTGCTTCTTCAAGAGCCTCTGCAAGTGCATTAAGGTATTCGTTGTCGGATGCACCAAGGTTTCTGTCAACTTCATTTGCTGCTGTGTAAGCATCAATGAATGCCTGATAGGATTCTACAGAATAGTTGGACTGAGTTTCTGCATCTGTACCGTTTGCAGAAATAACGGGAGCTGCATCTTCAAGAGCTTTATCGAGTCTTGAATAGTCAGCGCAGATTTCGAGGCGCTTCCATGAGTAAATAAGCTCTGTTGTTGCTGTGTTAACCATTGAAGGACGAACATTTGCAGCACCTGCAGCGAGGATTTCCTCTGTGAATGCTTCTGCATTGAGATATGCTTCAAGTGAATCAGCTGTATACTGACTTTCTTTGCCTTCTTCAACAGCATTGCCGCACATTGCGTAAACAGCTTCAAGCTTGGAGGTGTTTGCTTCAAGCTCAATAAGGCGATCGCCGGTGAGCTCGATCATGTGAATAGCATAGAGTGATTCGATTGAACCGATTACATCAAGGTTTGCCATTCTTTCGTTATAAGCTGCAATGCTTGCTGCACGGTTGTCGATTTCTTCCTGTGAAGGCTCATAGTTTTCACCATAGATATCAGCATCTGTGAAGGGAGCAATTACAAAGATTTCCTGTGAGTTAATGAGGTCAACAACACGGCTTCTTGCATCCTTATATCTGTTATAGGTATGAGGAACGAAGTCACGCATGCCGAAGAATTCATAACCATCTTCATAGTACTTGAGATCGTACTTGTAGGGATAGCCATCTGTGTCATATCTGATTTCGTAGTTAAGACCGCTCTTTATATCATAAGCTGCCTTAAGTGCTGATGTGCCTGAGTTGAGAGCAAATGCTTCAAGTTCTTCGATAGCATTGTCAAGAGCAACTCTGTACTCTTCATACTTGTTTTCATATGCGGAGTTTGTTGTTGCGATATCGCTCTGGAATGAGCCTGTGGTCTTGGGCTTAAGAACGAACTTAGCGATATCCTTAAGAAGTGCGATATAGTTATCGTAAAGCTCGGATGCAATACCTTCCTGATCTTCAAGGTCGTAGTTTGACTTCTGACGGTTTGCTGCAACAGCATTGTTGAATGCTGATTCAAGACCGTAGTCATCATAAAGGTGAACATCAACGGGAATTGTAACATTTGTACCTGCAACGTTCATGTTTGCTTCGATCTTGTAAAGACCGTTTTCAACACCGCCGTTGTTGAGGAGGTTACCTGCCTCGTCAGTTGCGATAACGGGTTCACCTGTTTCTTCATCATAAATGGTGTTGCCTTCTTCGTCAACAGCATAGATGTATTCAAATCTTTCATATTCATCTGTTTCGTTCTTCAAAGCAATGCCGAACGGAGTGATGAAGTAAGTACCGCCCTTACCTTCGAGAGCAGCAGTAATCTGATCTGCCTCATCATTAACTGTTGCAAAGGGATATGCTGAGGGAGTATTGGTAGTACCTGCGATTGTTGATGATACGTTTGTAACACCTGTTACTGTTGCTGTGCCTGTTGTCTTACCATCGTCATTAATGTCAACAACACGGAACATTACGCCGTCATAATCGCTGAGGTCGTCGCCGCCGTCAAGATACATAGCAGCTTCGTAGTTAACATATCTGCCATTACCTGCGTCCTTGGAAACTTCGATAGCATCGTCGTCTTCACCTGTTGAACCAACATAAGCATAAACATTCTTGGAAAGAATGATTTCGTTGCCCTTGCTGTCAACTGTGATTGATGTGCCGTCTTCGCCCATAACAACGTATGTGATAGCAAATTCAATAAGGTTACCGGGAGTAAGAGTACCGTTAATTGTTACGTTAACACTGTCACCACCGGAGATTTCTGTGCCTGCTGCAACACCTGAAACTGTAAGAGCTGAGGTGTTATTGCCTGCTGCGTTGTAGTCATAGATATTAACGGTTCTGACAACATACTTATAAAGGTTATCCTGTGTAAACTTACCGCTTGCATTTGTATAACCTGTGTTGATACCGCTTGAACCGTTGAAGATCTGGAATGTGGGAGCAACCTTGTTGCCATCTTCGTCTTTTTCGTTTGCATCAACGATTTCGGGAAGATAGATTTCCATCTCTTCAAATTCCTGGTCATCACTGAGACCGAGAAGCATGCATACGATGGGAAGAGCAGTCTTGGCAATGTACTTACCTCTGCCTTCTGCATTCTGATTCTGAGAGTTTACAAATGTGGATGCACCGAGAGTACCGATAAGGTCGAATACCATGTCAGCAAGAAGGTCGTTCTGAACAACCTGGTCGAGTGTATCCTGAGGCTGGAATACGTTGGGGAAGAGAAGATCGAATACGTTATCAAGAAGGTCAACGATGATATCAACACCGTTCATTGTAGCGAAAGCACCGTTTTCATTTCTTGAGAAGATCTTTGCAAAGTTTGTAGCATCGAGGCAATAGAGAGGCTTAAGGATATAATCAAAGATGAAGCTCTTTGAAACGATCTTTGTGCCGTCGCCTGCGATTTCTTCAGCGATCCATGCGCCTTCACCCTTAATGGGGATAAGTGCATTGATGATTGTGTCGATATCTGTCCATACCTGGTCAGCAGTAGGTTCGCTGCCGTTATCTGAATAGAAATCGAAGGGAAGGATTGCAGCATAGTTTGTGAATGCCCACTGTGCAATCTTTACAAGGTTATTTTCATAGCTGCCGTTATCACCCTGATACTGAAGGAGGCCGGTATCTGTAAGGGGATTTGAACCGTCAGCTGAGTTCATATCGAAGCCCTGGTTAAGGTTATAAACAGCGATATCGAAGAGGATGTCAATCATCTTATCAACAACTGCTGCATAGTACTCTTCGTCTGAAGTGAAATCATCAAGAACGGGCTTTGTATATGTGTACTGGGGAATATCCTGCCATGCAAGCTGTTCAACAGCTCTGTAAGCAACGTCAACAACTGTATCATATGTATCTTCAATATAGATATAGTCAACTGAGTTGTTGAGGATTTCTCTCATAACAAGAGCAACAATCTGCTGCTCACTATCCATTGCAGCGATTTCTGATGCTGAGGGGATTTCGGATCTCTTATTGAAGAAGAGATCACCTGTTACGAAAACAACAAATCTACCAACTTCAGCAATGTTCTTGAAGAGAGAACCGTTACCGCCTTCGTAATCCCACTCCCAACCGAGAGTTACACCATCTCTTTCAAATGATGTGATAGCGATTTCATAAAGGAAGTCACCAAGGATTGTGTTGAAGTTATCAACAAGAGTTTCGCCTGCGGGGATAGTAACCTTTCTCATTCTTGCTGTACCGTTAGCAAGTTCTTCGTGCTTGAAGAGCTGAGAAATAGCTGTGAGATCTTCTTCTGCAGCGATGTAGCCGTGATAGTCAGGATCGTAGTTGGGGTTATCCTTCCATTCCTGAGCTGCTTCATCCCAGTATGTTCTCTGGGTCTTTGTTTCGTCGAATGAATATCCGCAAAGTTCAAGAACCCAGTCAACTGTGTCTCTGGTGATAACGGGAACAAGAAGATAGTTATATGCTCTCTGCATAAGAGCTTCGATAAATTCGTAACCTGTTGTTGATTCATTTCTGATGTCAACGCAACCAAGGTCTGCTGCGGGAGCTGCTGCACCTGCTGCTACTCTTGTTGCACCACCGAGACCAACTGTTACCCAATCATCGGGATGAACCCATGCATAGTAGTCATAAGCTGTTGTGTTGATAGCATCATCAGATACATCGTTGCCGCTTGCATCTTTCCAAGCATAGCTGCCCTTCATAAGAACACTGCACTTGTTGTCAAGCTCTTCGTCAATCATCTTCCATTCACCGAGAACGAGCTCGTTAAGAAGAATCTGACCAAGGTTGATGATAGCGGTATCGCCCTTAAGTTCAGCAGGAACTCTATCAAGACTCATTTCATCAAAATAGTCGAACTCTGCTGCATCGCCTGCTTCGGTCATACCGTAAACGAGACCGATTGCAAGTTCTCTAACGTCAAAGATGTAGTCGCTGATAAGACCGTTGAGGAGACCTGCATCAAGAGGAGCATTGGGGTCATTTCTAACGTACTTAGCTGCGATTGTTCTGAGGTTAGAAACCATGTCAAGGAGAGCATAGATGATATCGAGGTCAGCAGTTGTGTTTCTGCGAAGTCCCATAATAGGATCAACGATATCGGGAAGGTTAACAAGATCTCCAAGCATATCAAGAAGAACTTCACTTGTGCCGATGAAGCCTTCAACACTGATGATTGTATTATTAATGCTTGTGAGGTCAAGATAGAGAAGACCAAAGAGGTCAAGCTCTAACTGCTCTTTTGCCAACATACGGTCAACTTCGTCAAGACCCATTGAAGCATACTGCTCAAGGGTAAATTCGGGAGAGTCAACGTCATTGTAGCTGTCAGCAATTGCGGTTCCCTTATAAGCCTGATATGCACTACCCATTACGGTAAAGCTACCGATGAGCATTGCAAAAGCCATAAGGATTGAGAGAATGCGGATTGACTTTTTCAAATTGTACACCTCCAAAAAAATTTGAACAATAGTAGGGCTTGGATAAAGAATTTTGTTGCGTATCAGCCTTTCGGCAAATCGCTTCTGACCAACCTCCTTAATTGATTTCGCTACGCCGGGTAACGCCGTTACCGGCGCAAGCGATAGCCAGAATCACAGAATTTTTATCCATTGCAGTTCTGCAGCTGCACATATAATATTGAAAAGTGCGCAAATATGCAGATACAAAACCACTATATGGTCATAATAACTATACCTAAAATCCACCTCAAAGTCAACGATTTTCAAAAAGGATTTCATATTTTGTTAATATTCAACAACCTTCTCAAAAGAAAATTAGTTAAAGTGACAATAAACTTTTATGATATCAAAAACAATTATTTATTTGAGTTTATGTAAAGCATTATATCTTTACAAAACAAGCTAAATATTCGTAAGTTTACCGAAATCAACTAATGTACGAAATTTCATTCAAAATAGACATATATATAAAATGTATAGCAATAACGACCCATATATGCTTGTTCAATATTCTTGTTTTGAATAATATCTGTTGTTGTAAAGCTATATGCCTTTTCATTTGCAGCTTTTTTAATAGCTTTTTGTTTTATATTTCTAAATTGGCAAAATAGTTTGCATTTTGAGGGAATGACATACACATTTTAATGTCAGAAAAGCAATAATCTAAATGCATTTCAGAACAAGTCGACAATTATTCATCTAATATAAAAAAGAATATGTAAAGTTTATCAACTTTACACATTCAAGGCTTTTGAATTAAATTCATACAAAGCTTAATTCGTTGATATATATTGGATTAACATATGTTGATTAACTCACAAGCACCTATTGTAAAGCAAAACAACTTTACAATAGGTGCTTGTTTTTTGGAATTTTAATCATTTGAAATTATAATATTGACCGCACTATTTTTCTGCAATTCTCTGTAATCCGATTTGTGATATAATTTACCATCCAAAACATATACTCCGCCGCCGATTCCAAGCATCAAAATGCAGCCTTCTTCATTCAGAAACGTTTCTATCGTCTGTAAAACAGTGTTTTTTTCATTTTCGGAAGCCATATTGTAAACAACAAGTGTATTTTTTATTCCGCAACTGCGAAGGATTTTATTAAAAGTAATAATCGGTCTTACGTCTTCAAGCTCTTCTGCGCTGTTTATTTCAACCAATATTATCGGAATACCATGCGTAATTCCGAATTTTTGCGGCAATTCGGAATCTGTTTTCTTTGTAAAACAAATTATATCCGAGAGATATTTTTCAGACAAAACCTGCTGAAACAAGTTTTTACAAAAGGGATTGTAGGCCTTTTTGTTTTTATCTGTCGTTCTTAAAATTCCAAGCAAGTTTTCTGATTCATCCTGAGTTAAACCTACAGCAAGGGCAAAAGTTATTTCTCTGCACTCCCCTGCTTTTAAATCAACGTCCATTACATACAAACCGTTTTCATACCTTGAATCTTTGTCTTTAAACCCCTCTGACACATAAATATCATCTGTTTTTTTTGACACAGCTTGAACAACCAGTTTACCGCTTATATTTTCTTTTTTGCTTCTGTTTTCAACGAAATAATTCTTTATAATGCAATTACTGTTCTTTAAAAGATTAATTTTCATTTTAACAAAAATCCCATCGCATTTCGAACAAAATTCAACTTCATTATTAAAGAAGGTTGTTTTGAAGCGGCATTCCGTTTCTTTAACCCCCGACTTACAAAAGGCAATGCTTGAGGAATCATAGTCAAATTTATCCGTTACAGCTGACAGACTGTTAATATCTTCCCCATCAAGCATTGCGTATATCAGCCCTGTGTCACTAATACAAAGAGTCATCCTGCCGTTTGAAAATGCACAAAATGCAGGAGCTGCAAGGCTTGGATTAACCGAAACTGTATTTCTTGCTTTAACTTTTTCACGCAAATGCGGAATCCTTGTATCGGATATAACATCCTTGAATATCTCTTTGCCGAATGGTGGCTTTTCTTCAAGCAGACTTTCTGCACCCTTCATAAATCTGTCGCTCATAAATCTTTTTTGCATACACATTCCGTTGAGAAGATTATCGACAGACAATAAACTCATACCAACATGATGAACCATAAAGGAGTTAATCACCGAGAATCCGTTTACATTTCTTCCGACGGTAAAATCCACAGCTTCATAAAAGCCGTATTTACCTGTAAGACCAAGTTTTTCGAGCCTTTTCAGATTTTTCAAGGACTGCTCGGGAGCAATGCCAAGAGTCAAAAATGAGGAATAAGGAGAAATAACATTTTCCCTGTCAAGTCCGCGTTTTAATGCAAGCTTTTGTACACCGTGAGCCTTATATTGATAATTCAGCTCTTCATCAAAGGCATAGAAAGCACTCTCGGAGATACCGAACGGATTTTTTTCCGCTTTTTTTCTTTGACTTTGAAAACAAAACCGAAGTGCTTCATCGCTCATGCTGCCATGAGGCGCAGGAACAAAAATATCTGCCATAAAATATTCAAACATTGTTCCCGTCCATGAAGCAAGGCCCGTATACCTGCCTCTTTTAACTAACGGTCGGTCAAGTGCACCCCAATGATTGCAAGGAACAATTTTTCTTGCAACCGCCAGATATGCGCTCATTCGTATTTCACTCATATAAAGGTCATAGCAGCTTTCGGTTTTTTCATCCGTATCAGGGTTAATACCTATACAAAACAGCTTTCTCTGTTTGTTATACATAATGCCCAAATCGGTTGAACTGATAATTTTTTCTATCCTTTCTGTTATTTCTTCAAGAGCATTGCATTCATTTACATAGTCCCGCAGACCTTCCTTTACCGCAGTAAGACAGCAAAGAAAATTCCCGCTGTCCACAGCCGAAACAAACCTCGGATTAAGTGTTTCAAGAGTTGACGTACTGTACCAATTCATAAGGTTACCTTTATATTTTTCAAGCTTGTCTATACTATCAAGGCTGTTTTTCATTTTTGTACAAAGCTCGTCCGATGTTATAAATCCGAAATCTCTTGCGGCAACAAAGCAGGCAAGCATCAAACCGATATTTGTAGGCGATGTTCTTCGCGCAACTGCTCTGTGAGGTGCAAACTGAATGTTATCGGGCGGAAGAAAATTATTTTCATTGCCGCACAAATCCTCAAAATATCCCCACATTGCCGATGCATGGGACATAAGATATTCCCTTTTATGAGCAGATATATCGGTGTTTTTTTGTTTGAACCTTACATTTCCGAAAAGCATAAGAGGTATATCCGCAAGAATGATTAAGCCAAGCAGTCTGTGTATAGGCAGACCGAAAACAATGAGCGAAGCCGAAACCGTAAGTGAGGGCAGACATGATACAGGAATACTCACGGCATTGTTTTGTTCCTCGGAGGCAAATGTTGTCCATTCGAGCAAATTATCGCCGCTTATTAAAGTTCTCCACAGTGATTTGATTACGGCATCAAAGCATATAAATGCCTCTCTTGCTGAAAAGGCAAGGGAGAAAAATGCCCGTAAAAAGTATCCGAGTGCATCGGGAAGCCTTTCAGAATAAAAAAGTCCCGTAACGGAATGAGCACCGTTATGAATAATACTGTTAATTCCCGAATATATTTCCGCAGCACACAGCGCATATGCACAGACAATTGCCGAAATTATGCCCGCATATCCCTGATAAAAAGCAGAATACAAAATCACCGCCACGCAAACAACCGGAGTAATGCTCCGCCTGAGATTATCTAAAAGCTTAAACCGTGAAACAAAGCTCAGAGATTTCTTTCCGAATATAAAACAGGCATTTTGCCAGTCACCCCTTACCCATCGGTGAAGCCGTTTATAATAGGATTCGGTATCACACGGAAAATCCTCAATTACCTGCACATCGGAAACATAACCCGTGCGCAAAATCTCTCCCTCTAAAATATCGTGACTAAGGATTCTCTCCCTCGGCAAGCCCTTATCAAGAAGCGCATAATATGCGTCAACATTTATCAGTCCTTTGCCGCAGAATATGCTTTCTCCGAACAAATCAAAATACCGTTCGGAAGAAGCCGTATCATATGAAAATATGCCTGAATCTCCCGACATAACGGAAGAAAAGAAGGTTTTGAACGCACTCGAAAGACTGTTTTGAGTTTTGGGGGCAAGTATTCCGTAACCCGAAACAACTTTGCCGCTTTTTATGACGGGCTTATTCACGGGATGCTCCGCAACGGCAACAAGCTTTTTTATTGAATCAAAAACAGGTCGGGAATCATAATCAAGCACAATCAGATACTTTGTTTTTTCAAGATTCTCCGCATCGCCGTTTATCAACAAAAAGCCTTTGCAATTACCCTTTATCGCTCTTATAAGCTCTGTTATCGCCCCTCTTTTTCTCTCCTTTCCGATAAATTCGTTCTGTGTTTCCGAATATGACCTTGGTCTGACCGCTGCAATAAATCCACCGCTGTATTTTTTGTTCAAATCATCAATCAGATTATTTAAAGCATTAAGAATATGCTTATCCTCAGGTTTTCTCGGTGAATCAGCGCCTTTAAAATCAGCAAGACAGCATATCTTGAAGCCATCAGATGCATTACTCAGATACAGACTTTCAAGCCTATCCTTCAGCTCGTGCATTTTATCGACGGACGGCAGTATGGTTGATAGAACAATCAGTACGGGACATCCCGAAACCTTTTCACTCTGCGGATTCAGCCTCAGCAATTTTTTTGCGGTTATACCCTTAACCGATGCTTTTTCAATGTGATATCTCAATATTTCCCATACAGGAAGAAAAAGCAGGATAGATATAAACCACTCGCCGCTTAAAATACCCGATGATACACAGATTAATGCCGGAATCAGCATCTCCATTATCAAAAAAACAGTACCGTTTTTTGTCTTTTTGAAAACAGGAAACAAATATATTCCTATGTGTTCATTGTTTCTTTTTGCTTTTTTGAGCAAATCCTCGGCAACGGAAAGCTCCGATTTGCCGTTTTTCATCGCAAGATACGCAATTCTACGTCTGTAGCGCTTTTTACTGTCATTATCCGTATGTGCATAAATCCCCGCAGGGTCGGAAAGAAGAATTTTTTCGGCAGCAAACAGCTTTTCGGAAATATAATCGAAGTCCGTTTCTCTCATTTTTTGAAGCGATAAAACCGCATTTTCCAGCAAAACACAGTTATCCTCAATTACTGCGTCTGCTCCCTTTTTCAGCAATGCACAGGTTATTGCAAGCGGAAGAAAATCACAGAGCAATCCGTTCATTTTACCGTCAAAAAAACATATTATATCCTCTGCTTGGGGCATAATACCTTCTATGCACATTTCATCGCATTTGCCGAAAAGACCCGGAAGAAGCTCCGGGTCTTTCAAAATTTTTTCAGCCTTTTTGCATTCCCTGACCGCTTCCCGTGCACATCTGTTAAGCATCGGATAATGCTCGGTAACCAAAGCTGCAGCTTTGCTCTTTTTATTATCATCGGCATACTTTGAAAAGATTTTTACACAGATTTTCATTGCTTTTATAAGGCTGTTATCCATTGTTTCTCCTCTTATTTACGAAAAAATCTGAAAGCAAATACACAGCAGACAACCGCCGCAACAAACAGAACCGCTTTTTTTACGATGTCAATTATTCTCACGGTTTTTATCGCTGTATTCAACACTCTCAATGCGCTTGTTATTTCATTCATTTAATCACCGCCGCTCAAAAGAACTCCGTGAGCAATTGACGGAATGGATTCGCTCTGAAGCGATGATACACTCGACATCAATGCACCTGTACCGACAAAGAAAACCCTTTTAAGCTCACCGTTTTCAATTCTGCTTAATATATCGGAACACAAAACCGCTCCGCTGCAGCCGCAGCCTGAGCCTCCTGCACCGACATCCTTTTGCTTTACGGTATCGTAAAGCAAAAGTCCGCAATCGTCATGAACTGACGATATATCAATATTCTCCTGCTTAACCATAAGCTCGCAAAGCAGCTCGGAGCCAACCGCACCCAAATCGCCCGTAAGAATCAAATCGTAATCCTCGGGAGATGTGTTTGTATCCGTTAAAAAATCGGCTATGGTGCGACATGCAGCAGGGGAAAATGTCAAGATAACACCACAAAGAAATTTTATCCTTGTTTTACGCTTGATAGCACCTGTTGCATATGCTATACTTTAGATTATGTTATTCATCCAAAAGAAACGGAGAAGAAAAATGAAAAAAATTACAAGCATTTTTTTGATTTTGGTTTTAGTTTTGTCAATACAGTTCATGATACCGCCCAAAGCTTCGGCGCAAGATACCGCGGCAGAATCAGACTTCGTGATTTTACCTGAAAAAACGATACAAACAACCGAAATCAGAACCCGCAAGCAGGTTGACGGTCTGCGTATGTATGTTGACGAAGAAAATCCCCTTTTTATGATAAGAAACTGCCCTATATGGGGCGGACCTCAAACCGGCGAAGCCTTTGCAGGCTATGCAATCAAAACATATTATGCACTGCCCGAAGATATCAGAAATTTCACGGTTATCTATATTGATGAGGGTCCTACTGATATGACCCCTGCAAGACAGCTTGAATTTTGGGACGAGCTTCTGACAATAACTGATGAGGCAAATGTTCCGATTGTTTGCCAGTCCGAGTGCTTCTGCACCAACAAAACCCGAGATCCGTTCACTCAGGAAGAGCTTTCCGCTGTGTTCAAAAAACACAAGTCGCTCATCGGCTTTGTTCAGGTTGAGCTTTCAACCAACGGTGTAACAAATGAAAAGCTCGCATATGATGAGGTTACGGAAGATAACGGTGTTAACAAAAACATTCTTGCAAGAATGAAATCCTGCATTAAGGCATGTGCCGAAAACGGCGGACTTTTTATCTGGCAGGACATGGAATATATCTATTGGAAGAAAGCTAACTATGTCAACCATATTCTCAAGGACAAAGAGCTTTATGACCTTCTGAAAAGCAACACGGAAAATATAATAATCATGGATAAACACAACGGTCACGGCAGACACTTTGCAAGCCAGGCAAACATTCTCGGCTGCTGGCTCGATGATGTTTGCGGCAACTGGGGAGTGAATCTCGAGAATTTCCTTTGGTACGAAGAAGGCTTTATTGATTATGACGATATCGGTGTTAAGCCGAACGAGCCTGACCCGATTACTACGGCTAAATACCCGCCTGCGCTTTACGGTATAGATATGATAGCCGATATGGTTGCAGGTGCAACGGTTTATGCGATTGAAGGTACATTCAGCAGAGGCGGACTATATCACTTTGTTGACGGTGAGGTTGTTTTGACTCCGACCTTCTACGATGTTCTTTATCCTTTTTATCAGATGGCTCTCAACGGTTCGGTGCCGAGCAAGGAGCAGGTTAAAGAAAAAATCAAGGTTGCATATAAAATGACACTCCCCACATCCTATGCCCTCAGCGGCAACGATGCTCATATCCTTCAGGGACTTTACTGCGACAGTTTCACTTTTCTTCAGGAAAAGATAGATAATATATATTTTGACTGCACAAAGGATTGGGTACCCTCAACGGGCAGATATTATATAGTTCCCATTATGCCGATTTATTCAAATCCCGAGGAAGTTTTACCGAACAGCTATATCCTTAACGATTTTAAGTATTATCTGAATCTGCTTTTCATAAATCCGATAAAAACACGGTTCTTCAATAAACATTACGAAAAAACATATACAGGCGACGGTGTGCTGTTTGATATAAACGATTATATTTATATTTTCAACAGCAACGAAAACAAAACGATTGACAGCGAACAAACCGTAAGCTATACCCTGCCGAAGAGCGGAAAAAAGCTTGATACCGAATTTGTTGCACATACTTATGCCGTTATAAAAGAAACCAAAGAAAAGATTGATATTAATTTATGCAATCTGCGTCTTGATACCGATGCCGTGTGCAACGGTCTGGAGGGAGAAGACCAATTTATGCGTGCCTATGCCGCAGGAGGAAAAAGAAGCGACCCCAATAATTTCAGAAAATCCGTAATTGTGCTTTCGGGATTTGAAGAACAGCCTACTGTCACCGCAACAGGTTCAAACGGTGCTAAAGGCAAAGCTGAATGGAACGCGGAAACTCAAACACTGACCTTAACCGTAATTTCAAACGGCGAGGTCAGAATAACCGTGGAATAACAAACAACAGTGTGCAGAACAAAATCTGCGCACTGTTGTTATTTGTTTATCAAGCAATATCCTTGTTCATTTCAATATACTCCGTTGCTCGGGCAAAGGCATCGCTGCATTTGAGATTTATTGTTATATTTCCTCCCTCATGAACAAAAATTTCATCAATAAGCTCCGTTAAAATCGGTCTTGTGAGTTCTGTAATCGTACCGAATTTTTTAAAATCAGCAACAAACTTGTTATGCCCGTCCACTCCGTTTTCATGCTCTTCAGCCGTCTTCTTCAAATTTTCAATTGATGAGTCAAGATTTTTTATCTTATCATAAATTGAAGCTTTAATTGAAATATATTCTTCCTGTGTAATTATTCCGTTTTTCCAGTCCGGATAGAGCTCAGTCAACATTTGTCGGCATTTTTCTCTTTCCTTGGTCTGTGTTTCAAGTGTTCTTTCAAAATGCTCGGATCGGCTTTTCCTTTTGCCGCTTGAGTTTATCCGCTCAAGAACCGTATCGTATTCTGCTGCGACCTCAACCATCTTCTGAAGGAAAACAAGCACCGCCTCCTCAAGCTTATCAATGCGGATTGTATGATTTGTGCAAGCTCCGTTTTTCATTTTTCGTGCCGTTGAACAGCGATAATATCGGTATTCTCCATACGGATGCTTGTTGGTTTTCTTATTCATTATGCGATGACAGTCTGCGCACCTTACAAGTCCCGCAAATAAATCAAGCTCCTTTTTATGCAGCGGTTTGCGGGTGTTACGGTTGAACAAAGCCTGAGCTTTTTCAAATATATCCTTGTCAATTATTGCTTCATGGGTATTCTCAACAACAATCCAGTTTTCCTTCGGAACCGCTACGCACTGGTTTATTTTATAACTTATAGTTGTATTTTTTCCCTGCACCATGTTGCCGATATACATCTCATTTTTCAGCACTCGGCGCACAGAGCTGTCAGGCCATAATCCGTCGTTTATTTTGCCTGCAGGATGCCTGTATTTATACCCCTTAAGCTTTTTATACATTGAAGGATTCGGGATTCCCATTTCATTCAGGTCTTTTGTTATTCCGAGAATACTCTCACCGGATATAAATTTTTCAAAAATCAGCCTTACCACTGAAGCAGCTTCTTCGTCGACAATCAATTTGTTATGATCAGAAGGATCCTTTGTATATCCGTATGTTGCAAAAGAACCGATGAATTTTCCCTGAGCACGGCTGACATTGAAGGTTCCTCTTACGTTAACCGACGTAGTTGCCGCAACACTCTCGTTTATAACATTCGTAACACCTACCGATATACATCTTGTGGCGGCATTCATATTGTTTGATGCAGTGTCAACTCCGTTGTTTATTGCGATAAACCGTACCCTGCACCGAACAAAAACATTATCAAGATAATTGCCCGCATCTGTATAGTTTCTGCCGAAACGCGACAAATCCTTAACAATAACACAGTTAACCTTCCCCTCATAAATATCCTGCATCATCCGATTAAAATCCGGACGGTTAAAGTTAGTGCCTGACCATCCGTCGTCAATATAAAAATCATAAAGCTCAATATCGGGATAAAGCTTTAAATATTCTTTGAGAATGGCTCTCTGCGAAGTGACAGAATAGCTCTCCGCCTTGTCACCGTCCTCACGTGATAATCTGATATAAAGAGCAGCCTTCCAGGTTGCGGTTACCTGAAGAGGCTGTGCATTGTATTCTGCATAATTTTTTTTACTCATAGCAAAGCTGCCTCCGTCTTATTTTGATTAAAATCAAGCAAAGCGGGGGTGCCGAAAATCTTACACCGAGATTATAGCATACACCCGCCGCCGTTTCAATCCGTTTTGCCCGTATTACCATTGGTAATATTAACCTATATCTGCTATTACATCAGAAATATCTCTGTCACCGCCGTAAGCAACCTTAACAACCGTATTCCCCACTCTGAAGAGATAGGGATTTCTAACCTGCTCAACAAAGCTTTCCATTCTCTCATTCTTCGGCTTTGCTCTGTCTATGCAGACTTTTTTTAAATCCGTCAGCATATTGACATCACAAGAAAAAATTTCCTCCGCACGGCATTTTTCGAGTTCATGGCTGTTCAGAATTAAATCAACCCCTATCTGTTTATAAATATATTTTGGGTCTTATCATTATTTTTTATGCTGAATACTTTCAAAAATCATATATAATAAGACCGCTTCGCTTAATATTAGCCTTAAACAATACAGCTAAATCAAGAATTGCAACCTCCGACTTGCTGTTGTTACATACATTATATAAATATTCAAAAAACAATTAAGCCGTCGAAGAACAGAAGCTCCGACGGCTTAATATTTAACCAACAAAAGTTTTTAATTAATAAGCTGTTTGCACGACAGTATTTTAGACCCCGAGCAGGAAAGCTCAACAGTATCCCCTGCTTCAAGCAAAAGCATATTTTCATGCTCTGATGCCTTGGCTTTAAAGATGTTGTTTTCCGTGTCGATAAGATAAATATAGGTGTTTCCGTCAATATCAATATATTTCACGGAAGCGATTGTAACAGTAACACTCCTGGTTTCTTCAGCAGGGGTCTGAACTTCGCTTATGCCAAGCATGGCTTTGTATTTTGCGATACATTCCGCCTGTGTTGCTGCTGTTGTTACGATGTTGTACTGTTCAACATTAACTGCAGCATAGAGCTTTACAAGTCCGCCCGAATCCTTAAGCACCATTATATAGGTGGGGTTTCCTTCCACGTTAATTAAAGAAGGGAATGAAGCCTGATAGCCTTTTTCCTGAACCTCACCCTCTGCGGCTGCCATTGCGGATTTTTCATCGGCACCCGCAATCGCATAGTAGCGGCTTTCGCCTGTTCTTTCGTTTGCAAGAAGAAAACCTATGTTTGAGCTGTCACCGTTAACCGAAGTTACACCGGTATATATCCAGATATCGCCGTCTTTGGCAACATAACCGTAATCCGAAACAGGCTTTTCGTCTGAAGAATCATCCTCGGAACTGTAGGTTGTAACCTGCTTGCAGCCTTTTTTTGCAAACAGACTGTTCATATATCCGTTCTGATACATTCCGTACCAGTTATACTGCTCACAGATAAGGTCGCCGTAGAAAACAACGTCAATCCATCTCGGGATATCCGCAACATCGTATCTGACAATTTCGCCTGATACGGGATCAAGAACAATGCAACCGCTGACGGTTTTACCACCGAACAATGCTATTGTTTTTTCGACAATTGATGCAACATAATACGGCTTTCCGCTTTCGTCGATTTCAAAATGAAGGTTTTCGGTCATCAATGTCGGATATTCCAACCAGATGTGTCTTTTTGCGTCCTCGAGGAAATATGCTGAGGGAATATATTTCATGCCTTCGGATTTTTCAAACGAAGCTGACATTGAAACGGGGTCAACGGTAACATAGCCTTTAACTCCTTCTTTATTGTTCATCCATTTGAAGAATCCCGCATATTCGAGAGCAGAAACCTTTACGGGTTTTCCGTTATAGTCAATTTGTATGTAATCGTTTGAAACATCAAACTGGCTGACGACATCCGAAAGAGCACCTATTTCACGGTCGCCGAGCATTCGTGCCGATGCCGTATCCATAAGAGCTATGGAATCGGTTTCAACGGATTCCGATAAATCGGCGGTAAAATCCGAATCATCAACCTTCAAAATCTTTGCATAAGAGGTTGCGTTGAACATGGTGCTGCCGATAATGCCTGCTCCGATAAGAACAACCGTCAAAGCAATTGGCAGAATATAAGGTTTTACAGAAAACTTAAACTCGCTGTATTTCTTTGTACGACCCTTTGAGCCTGTCTTTTTTGAAACAGTTACCCAACCAAAATCTTTACATCCCTTTGCAATTCTTCCCGCAACAATCGCCGCAAGCAAAGCAAGAATAACAATTATCCAGAAAACGGGATTATGAATATTCACAGCGGTGCTGGAAATAAACAATCCTGCCGCCAACACAACCAAGCCCGTAATCAGACCTGCGATAACGGAAAGTATTCCTGATTTTTTCATGTTTTTCACTCCTTTATCTGATTTTAACACGAATAATACTGCAAATCAATATTCAGTCAAGTTTTAACAGCATGCCTTAAGCAATCCCACCGCACCGGCAATTAATGCAACGGGTAAGAGCAGAATGAATCCGCCTGCGAAGATTGCGAGAAGGATAAATGCAGGAACTGCGATTGCAAGCAATATTGTTGCAATGATTTTAGCTGCACCCCAAGTTATTTTGAATGCCAATCCAACGGCTTTGAAGAAAAGCCACACAGCGAGAATTGTAAAAATTATTTCTAACAATGTAATCACTCCTTAATATATTCTATTACTGACCGCAATTAACTGCCTGCTCTGAAAAGAATTTATTTGAATTTCCCTTGCGGTCTTTTTGATTTGATATTTTAACCCCGATATTATCAGCATATTCGGGATTTTTTGCAAGTTTCTCTGTCAGCCTTATGGCTAATATTCTCTGTCTTGGACTCATAAGTAATACTCCCCTGCATTTTCCTTGACTATATAATAACGCATTGAAGCAACAAAACGGAATGACACTTTGTGCGGAAAACACACCTTGTTTTTTCACAATAAATGCAAAAACGGTGCCCGGTTTGATATCGGACACCGTAATTTCTTATTCGCCTTTGATTTGATTGTATTTTTCTATGTTGATTTTCTTATCTGCGAGCATTTGCTCAACCCATAACTGCAGAGTTTCAACCGTAATTGAGATTCTTTCAAGCTCCTTTTGGATGAAAACAAAATCCTTGATTTCGTCATCGTCAATCATGCCGTCGGCGGTAATTTCAATGAGTCTTTCCTGGCTCTTTTTCATTGAATTGAGTGACGAAAGCATCTCAAGCACAATCTGCGCAAGGTCTTTCACCTTGACTTCGGGAACATATTTCTCCCCGATAGGGCATTCCTGCGAACAATAGTGATTGCACAGGGTCGGCTCACCGTAGATTTCGGCAAGAAGCATTACTTCATCGGGAGTTATCGGAAATTTGCCGTTTTCGATTCTTTCAAGGCGCTCCGGCTGAATCGGATTGTTCATCAGCGATGCCTTGTCACAAACATCGTCCCTTGTCATATCATGTTTTTTTCGTATTTTCTTGTAGACAGTATCTGCCATAGTATCTCTCCTTGTGAACAGATTTCACAATGTATTTTGCAATCCTTGCTGAATCAATTAACAGTATAACATACACAAAAGAATAAATAAACCCTAAAAACGCAAAAACTCCCCCTGCCGCTGTTGCAAAGGGAGTTTTTCACGTATATAGTGAAATATTATTTCTTTCATCGTTTAGGCTTTAATTACAATAAATTTTAATCGCCTCGGATGTAAATTCTGCCGTTCCGTTTCCGTTTTTATTGATATTGGATTTAAAGCGGTCATCAGCAACGTACATCTGTCCCAATCCTGCAAGAATTTCGGTGGTGCAAGCATAGAAATTAGAGGTTATATAGGCTTGCAGTTTTTTTACGAGTGACTGTGCCGCTTCGCTATCGGGAGTTGCGCCGCTTTTGAGTGCATCCGCAAACTCGGCAAGAACTGCGTTCAGTCCCGCGTTTACATCGTTCCATTTATCTGCGGAATAGTCTGCGGTTTTCTGCTCGCTTTCCTTGTAAGCATCCGTATTACCCCATCGCTTTTTTGCTTCCTCTGCATACTGCTTGCGTGCGGCTTCGTATTCGTTATTGTTAAATGTGTTCATCGGTATCTCTCCTTTTTCGGCTTTGTCAAGAGCGGAAATCAGATTTTCCAATCGCTCTTTTTTGAGGATCAGCAGCTCTTTCTGCTTACGGATTGCCGCCGTTTTATCGTAATCGGGAGACGACAGAATTTCGAGTATGCTTTTCAGCGGAAAATCAAGCTCACGGTAAAACAGTATTTCCACCATTCGCTCAAGCGATTTTTCATCATAATCTCTGTAACCGTTTTGTTCATCAACAAACGCAGGCTTTAACAGCCCGATTTCATCGTAATAGTGCAGTGTTCTTATACTGACACCGGTAAGCTTTGCAAACTCTTTGATGTGCATTCTTATCACCTCTGATACGATTATAAACCATAACATAACGTAAGAGTCAAGAGCTTTTTATTTCCTCCCGCTCCGTTGCATAAAAAACAACGGCACAGCGGTACTTTATACTTACACTTGAAAAACTTCAAGGTAAAAGATATAATGAAAATATAACAATTAAGCTGCCGAAAAGCAATAACAGTAAAAATATTTAAAGGTGATGAAAAAATGTTTTCACGAATAATTGCGGTCATAATGAGCATTGTTTCTGTTTTTTCTGCTTCGTTTTCACAGCTTTTCTCTGAAGCGGAGCTGAAAAATGAGCTTGCAAAAGGCAACTATGAAAGCCCGTATATTATAAGACCTCTTAATGAGATAACCGTGAACGGTGTATCTGTTGAAGAATACTCCGTTGTAGCTCCGCACGGTGCTCTGTACTTCAATGCCGCACAAACCCTTAGCGATGTGCTTTACAAGGCTTGCGGCAAAAGGATTTCCGCTGACAAAAATGCTGCTCAAAAAGCCTTTATAATTAACGCAGCTCTGAATGATACGGACATTTTCAGCCTTAAGGTAGAAAACGGCAATATTTACATCACAGGCAGCTCGGAAGGCGGAATCTCACGAGGAATAACTGCTTTTGCAGATGAGGTTTTGCAAAATTCACAGCACAGCTATGACTTTAAAGACGGTTATGAATTTAATAAAATCTTCTCGGATTATGTAACATATGAGGATTTCGGAGCTGTGGGTGACGGCAAAGCTGATGACCTTGAAGCTATCGTAAAAACACATGAATATGCAAACTCAAACGGTTTAAGTGTTTTTGCAAATGAAACCGCAACATATTATATCGGCGGTGCAAACATAACTGCTTGCATTATGACTGATACCGATTGGTCAACCGCACGTTTTATAATTGATGATACAAAGGTTGATAACAGAGGTGCATGGATATTTAACATCGCCCCGTCACAGGGCGGAATAAATATTACCGACAAAATTTCTCCGCTTAAATCCGACGCAAAAAATATAGGCACACAGCTTGAGAGCAAAAGCTTGGTTGTTCTTACGGATTCCAATGTCAAACGATATATCCGCAAGGGTGCAAACCAAAATTCAGGCAGCAATCAGACAGACGTTATACTCGTTGATGAAAACGGAGGTATTTCAACGGATACTCCGCTTATCTGGGACTTTGATTCGATTACCTCCGCTGCGGCTTATCCCATAGATTCCGACATATTATCCGTAAAAGGCGGTCAATTTACAACTCTTGCAAACAATGCCGCTTCTGAATATAACTATTACGCAAGAGGTATTCTTGTCAGACGTTCAAATACCGTTATAGACGGAATATATCACGATATTAAAAACGAGGGCAAAACGGGTGCACCGTATTCTGCTTTTGTCAGTATTTCTTGCTGTGCCGACGTAACGGTAAAAAACTGCACGTTTACAGGTCATAAAAAGTATTCAACAACAGGCTCTGCAGGAACATCCGTAGCAATGGGTACTTACGATATAGGTGCTGCGACAGCAGTTAACGCAAGGTTTATTAACTGCAACCAGACAAACGATATAACCGATAACGATTATTGGGGAATTGCAGGCACGAACTATTGCAAAAACTTGGTTTATGACGGCTGCGCTCTTTCGCGCTTTGATGCACACCAGGGTGTTTTTAACGCAACGGTTATAAACTCCGTTCTCGGTCATCACGGAATAAAACTGATTGGAAACGGAACAGCTCTGATTGAGAATACAACCGTTTTATCTGACAGCTTTATTGCTCTTCGCTCTGATTACGGTTCAACCTGGAACGGTGAGCTTGTTATTCACAACTGTAAGTTTTATCCCACAGGTATATCAAGCCATATTATTGATGCGGAAAATTCGGAGGACCATGATTTCGGTTACACCTGCTATCTGCCTCAAAGAATAGAAATCGACGGCTTCTATGTTCACAGAATGGGGAACAATTATCTTTTCACCAAGGTTAATTCAAAGCATAATTCGGATTCATACAATGCCGAATATCCCGTCGTTCCTCCGCAGGAAATAACCGTTAAGAATTTCAGCAATTTGTTTTTCGGAAAGCTTTCGGTTTCAAAAAACAAGGCAATATTCAAGGTTGGAATTTCATCATAATATTGTAATGTAATTACAAATTTTTAAAGATGTCGGTTTGTAAAATTGATATTCAAATAAGGTGTCATCGAAATTATTAAGATAATAATTTTTATAAGCAGCTTCATTTCTTATGTATAATCTGACATTAAAACTCCCTCTGCTGTAATAAACAGAGGGAGTAGGTTTTATCAGATTGACCTCGAGTGTTAAATCTTCCCGATAATACTGACGGATATATTCACCTGTCAATTTTCTTTAGTTCGGAGTATCATTTTAACCGATCCGTATTTATAAAGTAATCAACACATTTGG
>JAZPYI010000025.1:0-13239 GCA_045544115.1 Acutalibacteraceae bacterium
AAAGAGCAACGGACACTTCTCTAAAAACCAAACAATGTCCGTTGCAATCAAAAGTATTATTTTTTGCATATAAAAGCATTACAAAAATGCGAAAAAAAGGCATTTTGTAGTGCAAAACAACGAATTTTTGCAAGTTCAAAAAATAACACTTGCAAAATCGTTCCGCATATTATATGATATATCAAGATTCAGCATATAATTTGGAGGCATATAAATGAACATTCAGAATTTATCATGTGAAGAGCTTAAAGCAAGACTTGCTGCTCTTACGGAAAAATATAATGAATATAAATCAATGGGTCTTAAGCTTGATATGTCAAGAGGCAAGCCCGGTGCAGACCAGCTTGAAATAACAAACGATATGCTTGACCCTGCTCTTCTCGGTGATTACAAAGCATCAAACGGATTTGATGTTCGCAACTACGGAATTCTTGACGGTATTCCCGAATGCAAGAAGCTCTTTTCTGAAATTCTTGATATTGCACCTGAAAATCTTATCGTTTTCGGCAACGCAAGCCTTACAATTATGTATGATTATATTGCACAGTGTATGCTTTTCGGAGCAGGTGCGGAGCCTTGGGCAGCGCAGAAGGGAATCAAATTCCTCTGCCCCGTTCCCGGTTACGACAGACATTTTTCAATTCTTGAGCATTTCGGAATTGAAATGATTAATATTCCGACCAACGAAAACGGTCCCGACATGGATATGATTGATGAGCTTATCAAGGACGATAAGGTAAAGGGTATTATCTGCGTTCCCATGTATTCAAACCCCACGGGAATCACTTATTCCGACGAAACTGTTCGCCGCTTTGCCGCTCTTAAGCCTGCCGCAAAGGATTTCAGAGTTATCTGGGATAACGCATACTGCATTCACCATGTAAATGATGACCATGATAAGCTTCTCAACATTTTTGAGGCCTGCAAAGAAACAGGCAATGAGGATTACTTCATTGAAGTCACCTCAACATCAAAAGTCACTTTCCCCGGTGCAGGAATTTCGGTTCTTGCAGCATCCGATGCAAATATCAAAGCCGTCAAAAGCAGAATGACCGTTCAGACAATCGGTTACGATAAAATTAACCAACTCCGTCATGTAAAATATCTTAAGGACAGAGCAGGTATAGAAGCTCATATGGAAAAGCATGCCGCAATCCTTAAGCCCAAGTTTGATGCGGTTCTCGATGCTTTTGAGAAAAACCTTAAGGATAAAGGTATCGCTTCATGGACTGTTCCCAACGGCGGATACTTTATAAGCCTTGACGTCAACGAGGGCTGTGCTATAAGAACCGTTGCTCTCTGCAAGGAAGCAGGTGTTACCCTCACAGGTGCAGGCGCAACCTATCCCTACGGTAAAGACCCCGAAGATAAAAATATCCGCATTGCCCCCACCTTCCCGTCAAGGGACGAACTCTGCAAGGCGGTTGAGATTCTTTGCCTTTGCGTTGAAATTTCCGCAATTGAAAAGATTCTCGGTTAAGTCATGCTTAACTAATTCCCATTTTTTCAAAGAAGCTCTCTGAGCTTATACCCTCAGGTCTGTTATATCTGCCGAGCCCGAAAAGCGATTCGGGTTCGGCTTTCTTGATTTTGTTTACCCTTTCCTCGCATGTCAGGGTCATCTTAAAACCGCATTCCTTTAAAATTTCGTTGCTTTCAGCACTGAAGCTTCCGAACGGAAATGCAAATGCAACCGGTGCCCTACCGGTGTTGTTTTCCATAGCTGTTTTCATTTTTGACACATCAGAGCATAAAAATTCACGGTATTGCTCAATTGTTTCTCCTTTTTTCATTTTTATACCCGAACGGTTACCCGTATTCTTATGTAAATCAAAAGAATGGCTCTGTATTTCTATGATATCTCCGTCAGACATTTCTTTTATTTCCGACCAATTGAGATATGAATAATTAAGATTATGGTCATCAATTTCGGTATAATAATCTGCAAGCGCCCCTACAACAAAACCGACAGCTGTAAATCCGTATTTTTCAAGCAAAGGCAAAGCGTATTCATACAGAGTTTCATTGCCGTCATCAAAGGTTATCATTATTGCATTCTCCGGCAGCTCACCTTCCCCCTGTGAATATTCAATAAGCTGTTTTACCGTAATGCTCTGATATCCCCTTGATTTAAGAAACATCAAATCTTTTTCAAACTGCTCAAGAGTGAGTACATATTTCCCTGACTTTTTTTCATTTTTTGTAAGCTGATGATACATAACAATCGGCAAAGCTGCACTTTGACCGTCAAGCAAGGAAGAAACAGGTACAACTCCGGCAGCTGCACACACCAAAAACACACAAATCAAAATCACGGCTGCAACCGACAAAACCACCCTGCTGAACTTAATAACCATACCGCACACCTTCTTTAATGTATTTATATTATTAATTCAAAACGGATAGAAGTCGATTACCGTGACAAAATAATTTATAAATTTTCTTTATCATATTGAATTTTGTAAAATATTGCATTATATTAACAATTGTAAAGATTATCTCGGAGGTGTTAAATGACAGTCTTTAATATTATTTCTCTTTTCGGCGGACTTGCTCTTTTCCTTTTCGGAATGAACACAATGTCAGGAGGTCTTGAGAAAACTGCCGGCGGAAAGCTTGAAAAAATTTTGAAAAGAATGACGGATAAGCCCGTTAAAGCTTTGCTTCTCGGTGTGGCAATTACCGCAACAATTCAATCTTCATCGGCTGTCACCGTTATGCTCGTAGGTCTTGTTAACTCAGGCATAATGCAGCTCGGTCAATCAGTCGGTATTATTATGGGTTCAAATATCGGTACAACCGTTACGGCATGGATACTCAGTCTTGCCGGAATCGAGAGTGATAATTTCTTTGTCAGCCTTTTAAAGCCTTCAAATTTCTCTCCGATAATTGCATTCATCGGAATTTTGCTTGTCATGGTTTCAAAGAAAGAGAAGCTTAAAGAAATTGGCGGCATATGCCTCGGATTTGCCGTTCTCATGTTCGGTATGGAAATGATGAGCGATTCAATGTCGCCTCTTTCCGAAATGCAGGAATTCCGTAACCTGATGCTTATGTTCAGCAATCCTCTTCTCGGTCTGTTAATAGGCATTGTTATGACCGCCGTTATTCAGAGTTCATCCGCAACAGTAGGTATTTTGCAGGCGCTTTCTCTCACAGGGGCGCTTTCATACGAAGCGGCAATTCCCATTATCATGGGTCAGAATATCGGCACCTGCGTTACGGCTCTTATTTCAAGCATTGGTGTCAGCAAAAATGCAAAACGTGTTGCTGCAATTCATGTTTATTTCAATCTTATCGGTACTGCCGTTTTGCTTACTCTTTTTTATGCAGCCAACAGTATTTTTGACCTTACATTAGCCGACTCGGCAATAAATCCCGCAGGTGTGGCAATAGTTCACAGCATTTTTAATCTTTCAACAACCGCAATTCTTTTCCCCTTCTCAAGGCAGCTTGAAAAGCTTGCAGTAAAAACCGTTAAAGATAAGCAAGCCGAAGAAAAACAAACATTTATTGACGAGCGACTTCTTCTTACCCCTTCAATTGCTGTTTCGGAATGCAGAAACCATACAGTCGGCATGGCAAAGCTTGCTGTTGAAACAGTAATTAATTCGTTGTCATTAATAGAAAAATATGACGACAAAGCAGCCGAAAAGATAAAACTCGACGAAAAAAAGCTTGATGAATACGAGGATAATCTCGGCTCCTTCCTTGTCAAAATCTCGAGCCACGATATTTCGCACGAAGACAGCGACACGGTTGCAATTCTTCTCCATGCAATCGGCGATTTTGAAAGAATAGGTGACCATGCGGTTAATATTATGAAAGCCGCAAAAGAGATAAACGATAAAAATATTGTATTTTCAGATAAAGCAAATTCAGAGCTTGAGATTGCAACGAATGCAATAAAGGAAATTCTTGAAACAACAGTTAAGGCATTTGAAGAAAACAGCACGTCGGTTGCATTGGATGTTGAGCCGCTTGAGCAGGTTATCGATGAACTCCTTGCAGAAATTAAGAACCGCCACATAAGCCGTCTTACGGGTGGCAACTGCACAATTGAACTGGGCTTTGTTCTCTCCGATTTGCTTACAAACTACGAGAGAATTTCCGACCACTGCTCAAACATTGCCGTGTGCCTTATCCAGCTGAGCAATTCGGAATACAATGCGCACGAATATCTTAATAATTACAAGCTTTCGGGAAGCAAAGAATTTACCGAAAAATTTGATATGTATAATCAAAAATTTATTTTACCATAAAAAAGGATGTTTAAAATGAAAAAAATATACTCATTAATCACACTTTCACTTGCCGTTTTATTTGTTTTTGCGTCATGCACAAGCATGCCCGCCGACAACGGAACAACAAATCCTCCTGTTGAAAAGCGCCTCGATTATGAGGTTGTTGATGCAGAAGGCAATACTGAAACCTTCCATATTTACACAACAAAAGAAACCGTAGGCGAAGCTCTTCAGGAAGCGGGTATTTTGGCCGGAACAGAGGGCGATTACGGACTGTACATTACTTCGGTAAACGGCATTGTTGCAGATTATAATATTGACGGCACATACTGGGCATTTTACATTGACGGTGAAATGGCAGCTCAAGGTGTAGACCAGACAACCATTGTTCAGGGCGAACTTTATTCCTTCCGAGTTGAAAAAGGCTGAAAAATTCCGCTGAAGCCATGAGGCTTCAGCGGTTTTCATTATTATTTATTCACTTTATGCTTGCGGCAAGATAAGCAGCTCCAAGCTTGTTGGCATCATTTCCCATAAGAGCCTTAACAACCCTGACATTTCGGAAGCTCATCATAAGCTCATTTTGCAGACGTTTATTGATTTCGTCGGTTATATATGATTCGTTCATTATTCCGCCGCCCGCAACAATAAACGAAGGATTAAAAATGTAAACAAGACACTTTAAGCCAATAACGATTTCATCTATCCATTTATCAATAACATTACGGATTTCGGGGTTATCGAAATTCTCAAAAATCTCTCTGCCATTCATTTCTTTGCCCGTCTTTTCGGCAACATTCCTTACAAGCGCACTTGCAGAAGCATATGCTTCATAGCAACCGCTGCCGCCGCAGGTGCAGCTTCTGCCGCCTGCATGAGTTACGATATGACCAAATTCTCCTGCAGAGAAGGTACTGCCCGTAAAAAGCTTGTTATCAAGATAAATTGCTCCGCCTATTCCGGTACCGTAGGTAAGGCAGATAAAGCTGTCAAAGTCTTTTGCCGCACCAAATATAGCTTCGCCGATTGCTGCGGAATTTACATCGTTTTCAACAGCTGTAGGAATACCTGTTTCGGCTTCTATTATCTCTTTAATTTTTGTCCCTGTGTAACCGGGAATGCTGTCAGTCGCAAAAATTATTTCGCCCTTGACACTGTTAACCTGACCGGCGGTTGAAATACCTATACGTTCAATACCGTCAAAGGTTTTAATGATTTCAACAACTCTTTCGATTATTCGTTTTCCGCCTTCATGGGCATTGGTGGGAATTGCGTTTTTTTCCGTAAGTTCAAAATTCTCGTCACAGAGGGCATATTTAATTTCGGTGCCTCCGATATCAAACGCAAGGATTTTCATTTAATTTCCTCCGATTATAGAAACGGCGGGAGCAAGCTCCCGCCCTAAATTACTTTTTGGATTCTTCAAGAGCTTTTACAAAGCGCTTGGTAATATCCATAGGTCTTGTTATTGCCGTACCGACTACCGCTGCGTGCGCACCGCATTCAAATGCTTTAACAAGCTCATCGGGTGCCCATATGCCTCCTTCAGCAATAACAGTTGCACCGAGTTCTTCTTTATATCGCTTCATAAGAGTGAAGTCGGGCAACGGTGTACCTTTAGTGTAAGGAGTATATCCGCTCATGGTTGTGCCGATAAGGTCAAATCCGAGTTCAAGCGCCTTTTTGCCTTCTTCAAAGCATGAGGTATCTGCCATGAAAAGCTGATCGGGATACTTTGCGCGCACTTCTTTGAAAAATTCTTCAAAGGTAACACCGCCTGGTCTTAATCTGTCAGTGGCATCAACCGCAATAATATCGCAGCCAATCTCAGCAAGTGCATCAACCTCTTTCATCGTGGGAGTGATATAAACATCACTGTCATCATACACTTCCTTGATGATTCCGATAATCGGAAGGTCAACTCTTTCCCTGATAGCCAGAATGTCAACAACAGTATTTGCCCTTATTCCCACGGCACCGCCGAGGGATGCGGCATAAGCCATTTTGCTCATTATGTAGCTGTCATATAACGGCTCTGTTGACAAGGCTTGGCAGGAAACAATAAGTCCGCCTTCGATTTGTTTAAGTATTTCTTTATTTGTTTTCTTTTCCATATTTTGAATTATATCATAACTGAAAAAAAGTTTCAACTTATAAATAAAAATTACTTGTCTGTTTTTTTAAGTTATGTTAAAATAATGTTAAAGTAAAAAACCTTTGAATAAGTTTACAAATTGTTCATAAAATAAATATCACAATTTGTCTTTTTAAAGTGTTTATTATATTGTAAGGGTCTAATTATGCCCTTTCGGGAGGTGGGTTGCCGATGTGTGCAGTTACCGCTCAATACAACGATGAATTACGCCACATTGAATATGCGGTTGAAAAATACAGCCAGATGCTTTTCCGTATATGCTACGGTATTCTTTGCAACAAGCACGATGCTGAGGATGCATTGCAGGAAACCTTCCTGCGATATCTGACAAAAGCTCCCCTTTTCAAGGATTCCGAGCATGAAAAAGCATGGCTTATTAAAGTTGCAACCAACATCAGTAAAAACATGGCAAGATTCAACACAAAACATGCTGTTGAAAATCTTGATGAGCTTCGTCACATCGGTATAAGCGATGATGACAGAGATATTTTTGAGCTGATTATGAGGCTGCCTGCAAAATACAAAATCGTGCTTGATTTATACTACATTGAGGGTTATAAGGCAAACGAAATTGCCGACATAACCAACATCTCACCCGTTGCAGTTCGTAAAAGACTGCAATACGGCAGAAAAATGCTAAAGCTTGAGCTTGAAAGGAATGATTTGAATGATACCGAATAACCGCCATATCTCCGAATATAAAAGAGTTATGTGCAGTATTGATATTGAAGAATCGGCTAAACAGCAAATCATAAAAAACTGCGCTCGCTACAGCACACTCAACAAAATCAGGAGCGGAAGATTTAAAATCATCGCAACCGTAAAGGAAAAAACCGGTAACACATTCTAATTTTATCTATCTTAAAAGACGGAGTTAACAAACTTCGTCTTTTTTATTTATGGAGGCTTTAACGTCAAAAATTAAAATATTTTTTTGTATAAAATTACCAAACGGAGGACAAATGATGAAGGAACCCCTTTTTTACAGAATTATAAGACGACCCCTCGGCGGAATCTTCAAAGCTATCTATAAGCCCACGATTATCGGAAAGCGCCACATACCTCAAACAGGCAGAATCATTCTTGCAGGAAATCACACAAACTATTTTGACTGCATCCTTGTAAGCTGTGCAACTGAAAGATGCGTTCATTATCTTGCAAAGGATGAGCTTATGAGAGGTCCTTTAAAGATAATCTTCAAAAATCTCGGTATTATTCCCGTAAACCGTCGCACAAAGGATAAGGCCGCACTTGAAACTGCAGTTAAATATCTCAATGATGAAAAACTCATTGGTATTTTTCCTGAGGGAACAATAAACAGAACAGAAGATATTATAATGCCGTTTAAATACGGTGCAGTAAAAATGGCAAGGGATACACGCACCCCCATTATTCCTTTTATTATCACGGGCAAGTACAAGCCCTTTGAGAGAAACATAAAAATACAGTTTATGGAGCCGATTACGGTTTCCGACAATCTTGAAGAAGCAAACGAAAAGCTTATGAAAATCGTTTCGGAAGAACTGATGAAAGCAGGTGTTACAAAATGAAGAAGCCCGAAAACAGAGAAACCGGTTACAAGGTTTTAACCCCCATTATGCGTCCTTTATTTCAATTTTATTATAATCCTAAAATAATCGGTGCGGAAAATATTCCTGATGACGGTGCAATCATAATCGCAGGTAATCACAAGCATGTTTTTGACCAATGCCTTACAATTATGGCAACAAAAAGAGTTATTCATTATATGGCTAAAAAAGAATATTTCGAGGGTGCTCTTGCTCCGTTTTTCAGACTTGTAGGCTGCATTCCCGTTGACCGTTCAAGAAAGGACTTTTCAAGCGCAAAATCAGCACTTACCGTTCTTAAGGATAACGGTGCCATAGGTATTTTCCCTGAAGGAACAAGAAACAAAACAGATGCATTTATGCTCCCCCTAAAGCATGGTGCCGTTTCCATGGCAAAAAAGACAGATGCTTACATTGTTCCGTTCGGACTTACGGGTGAATATAAATTCCGCAGCAAGGATTTGCAGGTTATATTCGGAAAACCGTTCAAGGTTGGCGATATGACAATTGAAGAAGCAAACAAGAAGCTTCATGATGAAATAGAAAAGCTTATGCTTGAAAGCCTCGGAATACCTGCGGATGTAGTTCGCAAAAACGCGTAATAAAACAGGAGAAAAAAAGATGAGAATTGGTATGGATGTCGGTTCGACCACACTTAAGTGCGTTGCCATCGACAATGATAATAATATAAAATATAAAGCTTACGAAAGACATTACTCAAAAATTGCAGAAAAAAGTGCAGAGATGCTCTCTGAAATAGTTAAACTCAACCCTGAATTTGCCAATGCCTCCCTTACCGTATCAGGCTCAGCCGGCATGGGCTTTGCAAACGCACTCGGTCTTGATTTTATCCAGGAAGTCTACGCAACAAGAATAAGTGTTTCAAAATTGCTTCCCGGTACGGATGCGGTTATAGAGCTTGGCGGCGAAGATGCCAAAATTCTTTTCTTCACCAACGGTGTTGAGGTAAGAATGAACGGCTCATGTGCAGGCGGTACGGGTGCATTCATCGACCAGATGGCTTCTCTTCTTAATGTTACCCCTACTGACATGAACACTCTTGCAGAAAGCCACGAAAAAATTTATTCAATAGCATCAAGATGCGGTGTTTTCGCAAAATCAGATATCCAGCCCCTTCTTAATCAAGGTGCAAGAAAGAACGATATTGCAGCAAGTATTTTTACCGCTGTTGTTAACCAGACTGTTGCCGGTCTTTCTCAGGGCAGAAAAATCGAAGGTAATGTTGTCTACCTCGGCGGTCCTCTTTATTTCCTTTCTCAGCTTCGAGAGGCATTTGATAAAGGTCTCGGAGTTAAGGGCGTATGTCCCGAAAACGGACTTTATTTTGTTGCACTCGGTGCCGCTTTTTCCTCAGAAGGAAATGTAATCGATATAAAGGATGTTACCGAAAAAATCAAAAATTCAAAAGAGAGCGGAGAATATCTCGGCGCAAATCCTCTTTTTGCGAATGAAAAAGAATATGCTGAATTTTCAGCCCGTCACGCAAAAGCATCGGTTGAAGAAAACTGCAAAATAGAAAAAGGTGAAAAAGTCTGCATCGGTATTGACGCAGGCTCAACAACGGTAAAGGCTGCTGTTATAAACAAAGACGGCAAAATCGTTTGCAGCAGATACATACCTAACAGCGGAGACCCCGTTTCACTTATCAAACAATTCCTTGTTGATTTCTACAAGGATTATCCGGATGCGGTTGTTGCTTCAAGTGCCGTTACCGGCTATGGTGAGGATATCATCAAAAACGCATTCGGCATTGATATCGGTCTTGTTGAAACCGTTGCTCACTTCACCGCTGCAAAAAAATTTAAACCCGATGTTGACTTTATCATTGATATCGGCGGTCAGGACATCAAGTGTTTTAAAATCAGAAACAATGCAATTGATAATATATTCCTCAACGAGGCTTGCTCCTCGGGCTGCGGCTCCTTCCTTCAGACCTTTGCCGCTGCATGGGGATATGACATTGATAAATTTTCAAAGCTCGGACTTTTTGCGGACAGACCCGTTGATCTCGGTTCCCGCTGCACCGTTTTCATGAACTCCTCAGTTAAGCAGGCACAAAAGGACGGTGCATCAATCGAAAATATTTCGGCAGGTCTTTCAATAAGTGTTGTTAAAAATGCAATTTATAAAGTTATCAGAGCTGCAAGTGCGGATGAACTCGGTAAAAATATCGTTGTTCAGGGCGGTACATTCCTTAACGATGCGGTTCTTCGTGCATTCGAGCAGGAAATCGGAAGAAACGTTGTAAGACCGGTAATTTCAGGTATCATGGGTGCATACGGCGCAGCTCTCTATGCAATGGAGAGAATGCCCAAAAAGAGCACCATAATCACCGCTGACGAGCTTGAAACCTTTGAGCATAAGGTTAAGGCTGTGACCTGCGGCAAGTGCAGCAATAACTGCCGCCTTACAGTCAACACTTTCAGCTCAGGCAGAAGCTTTATCGGCGGAAACCGCTGCAGCAAGCCTCTTGCAAAATCAAACCTCAACAGCGGTGACAATATGTTTGATTACAAGCGCGAGCTTCTTGCAGGCTATGGTGCAGTAACCGGCAAAAGACCCACTATCGGACTCCCCATGGGACTTAATATGTTTGAGCTTCTCCCCTTCTGGCATAAATTCTTCACAGAGCTTGGCTTTGGAATCGCACTTTCCGAAAAATCAACCAGAGATCTTTATATTCTCGGTCAGCACACCATTCCTTCGGACACAGTCTGTTACCCTGCAAAGCTCCTTCACGGACATATTGAATCCCTTCTCAACCAGGGTGTTGAAAATATCTTCTACCCCTGTATGTCATATAATCTTGACGAAAATCTCGGTGATAACAATTATAACTGTCCCGTTGTTGCATATTATCCCGAGGTTATCCGCTCAAATGTAGGCAGACTCAAAGAAATAAACTTTATGAGCGATTATGTCGGTCTTCACAGACCCAAGGATTTCGTTAAGAAAATCCATGCAATTCTCTCGCAGTATTTCAGCGGAATAAGCCTTGCTGAAGTTAAATCGGCTACTAAAAAAGCATACAGCGAATACTATTCATTTATGAATAAAATCCATGTCAAGGGCATGGAATATCTGAAGGAAGCAAAGAAAAATGACAGACCCGTTATTGTTCTTTGCGGCAGACCGTACCATCTTGACGAAGAAATCAACCACGGCATTGACAAGCTTATCTGCGAATGCGGTGCAACGGTTATTACAGAGGACAGTGTAAGCCCACTTGTTGAAAAATTCCCGACTACCGTTCTTAATCAGTGGACTTACCATTCAAGACTTTACGCAGCAGCAAAATATGTGGCAAAGTCAAATGACAAGGATTTGAATGTTGTCCAGCTTGTTTCCTTCGGATGCGGTGTTGATGCTATCACTACCGACGAAATGAGAACAATACTCGAAAAAGACGGCAAAATTTACACCCAGATTAAAATAGACGAAATTTCAAACCCCGGCGCTGTTAAAATCAGACTCAGAAGCCTGTTTGCCGCAACCGGAAGATAAGGAGGGGAAAAAATGAAAAAGAAAATTGACACAGACAGAGTCGAATTTACAAAAGATATGATGGACTACACGATTCTTGCACCTAACATGCTTGAAATTCAGTTCAACCTTCTTATTAATGTTTTCGGTCAATACGGCTATAAAGTTGAGTTGCTGAAAAATGACGGCAGAACAGTTGTTGACGAAGGACTCAAATATGTTCATAATGACACCTGCTACCCCGCTCTTCTTGTTATCGGTCAGCTTATTGACGCACTAAACACCGGAAAATACGATCCGAACAAAACTGCTCTTATGATTACTCAGTCAGGCGGCGGATGCAGAGCATCAAACTACATTCATCTCCTCAGAAAAGCTCTGAAAAAAGCCGGTTATCCTCAGGTGCCCGTTATTTCACTTAACCTTTCCGGTCTTGAAAAGAACAGCGGCTTTAAAATCAGACTTTCCATGGCACTTAAAATGCTTTCAGCCGTTATCTACGGCGACCTTATAATGCTTCTCAAAAATCAGGTTGAGCCTTATGAAGTAAATGAAGGAGATGCAAAAAGGCTTACTCAGAAATGGATTGACGATATCAGCGCCGATTTACAAAGAGGTAAGGGATATTCCTTTTTTGAAATCAAGAAAAACCTTCCCAAAATCACAAAAACCTTTGCAGAAATTCCCGTTAAGGATATCAAGAAAACAAAGGTCGGTGTTGTAGGCGAAATTTACGTTAAATATTCACCCCTTGCAAACAACCACCTTGAAGAATTTCTTTTCAACCAGGGCTGCGAGGTTATGGTTCCCGGTCTTATGGGCTTTTTGAATTTCAAGGTTGATAACAGACTTGAAGACATTAAGCTTTACGGCGGAAATCCTTTCAAGAAAATCGCAATGCAGATTGCCATGTGGTATCTTGCAAAAATAGAAAAAACTCTCAACGATGCAGCTGCGGCTTACGGTAATTTCACCGTTCCCGCGCCTTATGCTCACATAAAAGAGATGTGCACAAAAATTATAGGTGCCGGCTGTAAAATGGGCGAAGGCTGGCTTCTTACAGCCGAAATGATGGAGCTTATCGAAAGCGGATATGGCAACATCGTCTGTGCACAGCCCTTCGGCTGCCTTCCCAACCATATCGTAGGCAAGGGCATGATTAGAAAGCTCAAGGAAATGTATCCGCAGTCAAACATTGTTCCCATCGACTACGATCCCGGTGCAACAAAGGTTAACCAGGAAAACAGAATCCGCCTCATGCTTGCCGTTGCAAACGAAAACAAGGAAGCGGAAGCTGCCAAATAATCGGTTATTGACTTTTTTAATTAAAATGTTATATTATAATTAAAGCATATTCTGTTTGGAGGATATGATATGAACGAACCGAAAGCATATTTGAAACACAGAAATAAACTTGATTGGCTTTTCAGATTCATTTTTAAGCCTACGGTTATCGGAGCGGAATTTATTCCCAAAGAAGGCAGAATAATTCTTGCAGGCAACCATACTCATTTTATGGACTGCATAACCGTTGCCTGTGCAACCAAAAGAGTGGTTCACTTTTTGGGAAAAAGTGAGCTTCTTGAGCCTCCTTGGAAGCCCTTCTTCGAGCCGTTTGGTCTTATACCCGTTCACAGAGGTCAAAAGGACAAGGCTGCCCTCTCATCCGCAATTGAAGTTCTTAAGGATGATAAAGTTATAGGTATTTTCCCTGAAGGAAAGGTTAAACTTAAGTCGGAAAAACAGTATACCGTCACTCCCTTTAAAT
>JAZPYI010000026.1:0-65803 GCA_045544115.1 Acutalibacteraceae bacterium
TCTTCAACAATAAGAATTTTAGGCATAATATGCACCTCCGAATTGTAATAATAGCACATAAATGTTTATAAAATATTAAAAATAAAATTTATTTTCAAAATTACAAAATTTTGCTTGCATTTCTAAATGTGATATGATATAATTCCATAGCAAATCACACGCATAGCTATTTTTATTATGAGTGCGGATGTAAAAATCCGTTGTAATATCAGGCTTTGCGGCGGTTCGTATCTGACATTAGATACAAAATTTAACTTAGGAGGAAAAACAAATGTCAGTAGTATCAATGAAGCAATTGCTTGAAGCAGGTGTTCATTTCGGACATCAGACCAGAAGATGGAACCCCAAAATGGCGGAGTACATCTTCACAGAACGTAACGGCATCTACATTATCGACCTTCAGAAAACAGTAAAGAAGCTCGAAGAAGCCTATATGTTTATCCGTGAAATCGCAGCAGACGGCGGTGAAGTTCTTTTCATCGGCACAAAGAAGCAGGCTCAGGATTCCGTTAAGGAAGAAGCTATTCGCTGCGGTATGCCTTATGTCAACGCACGTTGGCTTGGCGGTATGCTTACAAACTTCAACACAATTCAGAAGAGAATCAAAAGACTTGCTCAGCTTAAGGCTATGGAAGCAGACGGCACTTTTGATCTTCTCCCCAAGAAGGAAGTTACAAAGCTTAATCTTGAAATCGAAAAGCTCGAAAAGTTCATGGGCGGCATTACAGAAATGAAGAAGCAGCCCGCAGCTATGTTTATAGTTGACCCCCGCAAGGAAAGAATTGCTGTTCTTGAAGCTAAGAAGCTTGGTATCCCCATCGTTGCTATCGTAGACACAAACTGCGATCCCGATGAAGTTGATTACGTAATTCCCGGTAACGACGATGCTATCCGTGCCGTTAAGCTTATTGCCGGTGCTATGGCAGATGCAGTTATCGAAGGCAGACAGGGCGAGCAGACAGCTCCCGAAGCAGAAGCAACAGAGGAGGAATAATATAATGGCAGCATTTACAGCTAAAGACGTTCAGGCTCTCAGAGAAAAGACATACGTTGGCATGATGGATTGCAAAAAGGCACTCGTAGAAGCTGACGGTGATATGGATAAGGCAGTTGAAATTCTTCGTGAGAAGGGTCTTGCAACTGCAGCAAAGAAGGCAAGCAGAATCGCTGCAGAAGGTGTTATCGGTCTTTATTCAGATGGCAGTGCATCAGCTCTTGTTGAACTCAACTGCGAAACAGACTTCGTAGGTAACGGTCCCGAATTTAAGGCTCTTGCAAATCAGATTGCAAAGACTGTTGTTGAGGCAAAGCCTGCTGATCTCGATGCTCTTCTTGCAACAACAATTTCAGAAGGTTCAGTTTCAGTTGCAGATGCAATTCAGGAACTCTTCCTCAAGATTCGCGAAAACCTCAAGCTTCGCCGTTTTGTTCTTGTTGAAGGAACAGCTGTTTCATACATCCACGGCGGCGGCTCAGTAGGTGTTCTTGTTAGCTTTGACACAAATGCAGATGCAAACAGCGCTGAATTTATCGCTATGGGTAAAAACATTGCTATGCAGGTTGCAGCTATGAGTCCCGAATATTTAAGCAAGGATGATATTTCAGCTGATGAACTTGCAAAGATGAAGTCAATCACAATTGACAGTTCACTCAATAAGCCCGAATCACTTCCCAAGCCCATCCTCAAGAAGCTCTTCGAGAAGGCTTGCAACGAGAAGCTCTTCAGCGACGAAGACATCGCTGCTTATGAGGAACAGAAGAACAACAACTTCCTCTTCAACTTCCTTTCAAAAGAAGCAGTTGCAACTCTTGCACAGCTCGCAGTAGCAGGTAAGGAAGAATTTGTAAACGATAAGATTTTTGCAGGTGCTGTTGAAGGTCGTGTTAAGAAGCAGCTCAAAGAAATCTGCCTTCTTGAACAGGCTTTCGTTCGCTCTGATCTCTACGACGGTATGGTAAGCGGTTATGTTGCACAGGTTGCTAAGGAACTTGGTGCAGATATCAAGGTAACAGGCTTTACCCGTCTTGCAAAGGGCGAAGGCATCGAAAAGAAAGAAGACAACTTCGCTGAAGAAGTTGCAAGCATGATGAAATAATTTAATTCAAATAAATCGGCTTGTATAGGTTATGCGCCTATACAAGCCTTTTTCTTTTATAAATGTGCAGTAGAATTTATGTACTTGAAAACAATATCTCCGTTTTTATTTGTACCTTCTTTATAAAATATAACTTTTGTTATGCCTGTGTTATTAAAATCAATATCGAAAGCAGGAACTTTTTCTGTGTATCCCATTATATTGAATACCATGTAGGTAATAAATGCTGCATGAGACACGACGGCAACCTTCTCTCCGTTTTTATATTTTGAACGAAGATAGTTAACTGCTCTTGCTCCTCTTTCAAAAAGACCTTTTTCATCTTTTCCTGATGTGGATTCCATAAGTCTTGAATCCGGATCAACACCGTCTGCAATTGTTGCCGTGGGGCAAAGCTTGTAAAGCATTTCCATGGGAACGGCACGGTATTCTTCAGGGATTCCCATTTCCGTAAAAACAGGGTGAATATAAAGCTTTTTTGTGTGCGGCTGTTTTAAAATTATTTCTCCGGCTGTTCTTACTGCTCTCATAAGTGCGCTCGAATAAACTGCATCAAAATCCGTTTCGGCAAGAAAATATCCTGCAGCAATTGCCTGATTAACACCTTTGTCGGTTAACAGAGGGTCAACACCTTCTCTTACTGATAAATCGGTTCTTCCGTTATAGCCGATGTTGCCCATGCTTTCTCCGTGTCGTATAATATAAAGTTCAAGCTCAACAATGGGTTTTGTGTTTTCCATAATTTCCTCCGAATTGTTTATATTAAAAATTATAATTCTGTTTTTCGATAATGTCAATCACAATGATAATTCTTGACAATATTTAATATAAGTATTAAAATTGTTTCATTAAAGAGGTGATGTCTTGAACATATGTTATATTGTCGGAGCGGGTGACTGCTTTGAGTTGATTATAAAAAAGAAGAGCGAAGATTTGATTATTGCTGCAGACGGCGGTTACAAATATCTCGAAGAATCTGACATAAAGCCTGATATTGTAATCGGCGATTTTGATTCTCTCGGAACTGTACCGTTTGGCGAAAATGTTATAAAATTGAATCCCGTGAAGGATATAACCGATATGAATGCAGCTGTTGATATCGGACTTGAAAGAGGTTGTTCTGAGTTTCATATCTACGGTGCGTGCGGAGGCAGAATTGATCATACTCTTGCTAATATTCAGCTTGTTGCATCTCTTGCAAGAAAAAATATTAAAGCTTTTATTCATGACGGCAAAACTGTGATAACCGCACTATGTAACGGTTCAATGAGGTTTTCAAAGAAGTACAAGGGTTATATTTCTGTTTTTGCACATTCTGACGAATGCTCGGGAATATATTTAAAAGGCTTAAAGTATACACTTGAAAACGGCATTCTCAAAAATACTTTTCCGCTTGGGGTCAGCAATGAATTTATCGGCTGTGAAAGTGAAATTGTTATCGGTCAAGGTACGGCGATTGTGGTATTCTGTGAAGATGATTCTTGACAATGGTTTTATAATGTTATAAAATTATTAAAAACTTTGAAAGGAAATTGATTATGAAAACACTTCCCAAAAGATTTTTCACTGCGGTTATTGCAGTTGTGATTGCTCTTACCGCCGTTGTTCCTTCGTTTGCTGTGCAGAATATTGCATGGGAAACGTTATGGGTATCCGAATTTGAAAACGGTGTTATTCTTAATCCCGGAAGCAACAGCACTGAAATGAATGTTTCTTGGTATTATACGGCTGAAACCGAGCCTAAAGTTGTTGTAAGTGAAAATATGTTTCTTACAAATTCCGAAACATTTATCGGTGATTGCGTTAAAACCTATGACGGTGATTATTCAAATAAAGTAACAATTACAGATCTCAGTGCAGGCAAAACATACTATTATCAATGCATAAGCGGTGATTTCAAATCTGCGGTTTATTCGTTTGATACAGATGAAAATGCCAATGAATTTTCTGCTCTTTATATGACCGATATTCATGTCAGCATTGATGAAAATGACGTTGAAGGCGAAAATGAAGAGCTTAAGCGAACTGCAAAAATGTTTGAAGAAATTACTCAGGAAGCAACCGAAAAGAACGATATTTCAATTATTCTTTCAGCAGGTGACCAGGCGAGCCTTGGAGTACAAGATGAATATAAAGGTCTTTCCGCTGCACTTGCAGTAAAAAGTATTCCTATTGCTACAACAATCGGTAATCATGACCGTAAGGGTGTAGCTTATAAAACCTTCGGCAACCGTCCTAATGAGCAGGATGATGCGATTGTTTCCTCTTATATAGGCGGAAACTATTGGTTTACAAAGGGCGATGTTCTTTTTCTTGTAATGGACTCCAACAATGCAAGTGGAATTGACCACAGAAGGTTTATCAAGGAAGCGGTTAAAGCCAATCCTGATGCGAAGTGGAAAATTATGATGGCTCATCATGATCTCTACAGCGGCAGAATCCCTCGCAGAGAGAGTGAAAATGCACTTCTCCGTCTTATATGGGCACCTCTTGCCGATGAATTTGGAATTGATCTTGTTCTTCTCGGACACAGTCATTATTATACTGTTACCAATGTTCTTTATAATCAGAAAGCTGTTCAGCCTTTTTCTGAGAAAATGACTGACCCCAAAGGAACAATTTATATGGTTTCCGGTTCAATAACAAGACCCAGAGATGATGAGGATATCGGACTTAACGATGAATGGGTCGGCAGTTGGAACACTCCCGATGACAGACAAATTTACAATGTTCTTGATTTCACCGAGAATACTCTTACGGTTTCATCTTATTATAAAGGTGAGAATGCGGCATTTAATAAGTATACAATCGAAAAGACCGATAAAGATGGCGGTCATCCTGATAAAATAAGCCCGCTTTATAATCCCATTATAAGATTTATTGGTACGGTTTACGGATTCTTTAATAACATAGGTGTTTATGATGACCTTACAAATAAATTTGGTTACGATGTGAATTTTTTTGATGTTGTTTTCTGAAAAATAATCACCGCATCAATCAGAAATGATTGGTGCGGTGAATTTTATTTACATTTTTTATTCTTCTTCTATGAGTCCGTAATATCTTCCGAACCAATAGGGGAGAAGGTATGTACTCGGACTTGTTGCACTTCTTCCGTCGCCTTCGTCAACCATGAACATATTACTGTCGTTATAATGGATTATTCTTGCGTCGATGTCAAGCGCCTCTTTGAGCTGAGGTTCTCCGCCCCAGTGTTCCTGCTCGGTATCGTAAACAAGACCCTTTCTGTTTGAGTTTATAAGAGGTCTGCGTACAAAATCAAGCGGGAAGTTGCGAAGCTCTTTTATTGCAACATCAAGGTCGCAGGGTTCATCCGAAAATGCGCTGCATACAAGATTGAAGAAAATTGTATGCTCAGGTCTTTCGTATTCCCAATGATGTCTTAAGCCCATAAGAATATATTTTCTGATTGCAGGATCTTTCTCAATTCGGAGAATTGTTGCGGTTGTGAGGAATCCGAGATTGTCGTCAATGTGACAAACATGACCGTCGTCCTTCTTATGCTGTGCAGCATTGAGAAGATAATGCTCGTCAATTGCAAGATGCATAAACTCTTTTCTGTATTTTTCGTTGCCGGATACATGATATGCAACGTCAAGAAAAGCAAGCATTTCAAGGGAATTTATACATTTTTCCCAAAGCCACATGCAGTTGCCGTTAAGCTGGTCGGGAGCCCAGTTTGCCCATGTTGTAGGCAGACCGTCGATATCGCAGAGAGTATAGTTATTTTCAAGAATGTGATCAACGATATCGCAGATAATTTCTCTTATATATGTTTTTTCTTCATCATCGGCGCAGAAATCATAATAGAGAGAGAAACCGAAGAAATGACCGACCATTTCATCGCTCGAGGTTTCGCCGAGCCATTCGCATTCTCCGTTAGGTGCGGGATGCCACTCGGAGCCTTCTCTGTCTACAAACACACCGTATTCGTGGTCGCCCTCAAAGCGAACCGCTCTTGCCGTAAAGCCTTTTTTGCCGGTGATTTTTGCAAGATATCCCATTGCCTTCATCGAACGTCTTGCGGCTTCAAGAACCTTTTTGTCTTTGGTTACTGCATAGCAATATGCAAGCGCACCGATATAGGTTTGTGTCCAAAGACCGTCATTATCCGATGTGCCGGGGATTCCTGTGTTTATATCATAGTTTTCAATGCTGTCAAGTCCGACTACGTAGCCGTTTGCACGAATATATTTTTCTTCAGTAAGCTTAAAGCAGTAGTCGGCTTTTTCCTCAAGAGTCATATCTTTTTCGGTTATTTTGGTAACACCCTTGTCTGTTGCGGTCCAGATTGAATCGCCTGCGGCGATTGCATCATTGAGCTTTGTGCTGCAAGTCCAACGTGTTGCGGGAAGATATTTGCATGTTCCGTTTTTAAGAATAATAAGACCTGCGTTTGATGAAAGAATTACTCTGCCGTCATCTGCAAAACGGATTTTATAAATTTCCTCTTCCGGGAGAGCATTCAGCTCTTGGTGACCGTACCAACCGATTTTACCGTCATAAATATAAATGCCTTTGTCTGTGCCGAGCCAGGTGAATCCGAGAGTTGAATCATGCTTAATGCAGTTGATTTTAATTTCAGGCATTGTGGAATGCTCATGGCATATGTTCATCCAGCGTTTTCTTTTTCCGTTAACTGCAATAAAGCATTCTGATGTTGCTGCATTGATTTTCTCGCCTGTAACGGCAATATCTGTAAGCTCGGATTCTGTTCTGAAATATTTTTCAAATTTTTCTTCTTTTAATTGATAAAGCCACTGCGGAGTGATGAGATAAATTTTGTCTGTTCCGCTGAAACAGATAACATCCTCATCGAGTGCCTGCAATTCACTGATTTTGTTGTCGATGATTTCATAAATAACATTTTTTGCTGCAAAGTAAACCTTACCGTTAACAGAATAAATTGCTTTAACTCTTGAACAAGGGAATGAACCGAGAGAGCCGTCCGCCTTTGTGTAGTTCAAACCTTTTTCCGTTCCGATATAAACGGTGTCGCCGCATTTCGCAAGGCAGTATGCCTTATCGTCAAGCAGCCCGTTTGCGGAAGTATAAAAATCGCAAAGCCTCTGAGGGAATTTTGCTGTTTTAAAATGTCCGTGTCTTTTCATGCTTTTCTCCTTAGTTAACTGTTATTGATGTTTGCAGATAATTATCTGAATTATTTTCTTTAATTATGATTTTTCTTGTGCCGAGGTCACAGCTGTTTCTGATTTTAAAAGACCATGAAACGAAGCCGTTTTCATCGGCTGTTTTTTCCGTCAATTCACTGTAGCTTGCTTTTTTGTTAATTGAATCATAAAATTCAATGGTGTAGGTTTTACCCGGAGTTCCTTGGATAATGATTGAAGCATGGTTTCCGGTTTTGACGGGGTCTGACTTTGAAAGCATTGAAATGCCAACGGCTTTTTCTTCAACTTTGTCATTGGATACATTTCTCTTTTTTGTGGTCGGTTGAGTTGCTTCGAGTGTCGCTTTTGTCAATTTTTCGGAACTGCTTACAGTTGCCGCGGCATTAGTATTTGCGGAAGCAACGATGCTTTCGTTTGTTTCGGCGACAGTTGTTAACTCGGTTTTTAATTCTTCTTGTATTTTATCTGAAACTGAGAAAGCTGAGGTGATATCAGTTGAAGTGTCGTCTTTTTTATCGCAAGCTGTAAATAAAGCGGCTGCGGTGCAAAACACAAGAATTATCGCTGAAGCTTTTTTGAATTTGTTCATTCTTTCACCTCAAATAATAATTGATATTTCACCCGAGGAAAGGGTAATGTCGGTTCCGTCTGAATGCTGCAGAATAAGATTGCAATGTTCATTTATATCAATAACCGTTCCGCTGTATTCAATATTGTTTCGATAATATGAAACATTTTTGCCGATAATAAACAGACGGCTGCGATAGCTGTTTAATATATAATCATTATCAGGATTTTCGGTATATGATATAATGTATTCAGATATCTCTTCTGCAAGCTTGATTTTGTCGCATTCGGTATTTATGCTGCCCGCTGTTTCAAGATCATTAGGGAAATTGCGGGTTGAAATGTTAATACCGATACCGAGGGCAATATAAGCCTTTTTATCGTAAATAAAACGTTCTGTAAGTATTCCGCACACTTTTTTGCCATTTAAAAATACATCATTTACCCATTTTATTGATGCATTAATTCCGAGGTTGCTTAATGCTTTGCAAACCGCAACCGCCGCTGCCGGAGTAAGTAATTCGGAGGGGCTTCTTTCTTTGAAAACAAGGGTCATATAAAGCCCGGTGTCCTTTGGAGAGAAAAAAGTGTTTCCTCTTCTGCCTCTGCCTGCTGTTTGTCCGTTAGCGATAATAAGCGACGGCAATTCCAAATCAGAAATATGCTCTTTGGCATAAGTATTGGTGGAAGGAAGGGTTTCAAAAAATAATTTTTGAATCATAATAAGTTCCTTAAATATTGCCTTTTTAAAAGTATTTTTTTAATTGTACATTATGCTAAATAAATTGTCAATAATATTAATTTTTTATTGACAGTCACTATTTAAAATTGTAATATTATAGATGAAGATTATAAAAGGGGGAGTGCTATGAAAATACTGCAAAAGGGATTTAATTATTCTCAGGACGGTCCGGGTAATCGCCTTGTTTATCATTTGCAGGGCTGCAATTTTTCTTGCAAATGGTGTTCAAATGCAGACAGCATTCCGCTTGAAAACGATAAAGCGAAAGATTGTACTGTTGATGAGCTTTTTGATGAAGTAATCCGAAGCCGCATGATGTTTTTTGATGCGGGTGGTGTAACCTTCACCGGTGGTGAGGTTTGTATGCAGTCAAAGGAGCTTACAGAACTGTTGAAAAGGCTTAAAGAGGCGGAAATAAATACCTGCATAGAATCAAATGCATCGCTTCCGTCGCTTAAACTGATTGCAGAATATATTGATTATTTAATCGTTGATTTTAAACATTACGATGAAGATGTGCACAAAAAATGGGTAGGTTTATCAAACAAATCCGTAAAGGACAACATTGAACATTTTTTTTCAACGGGCAGGCAGATACATATAAGAATCCCTGTTATACACGGTATTAATGATAATCCTCAAGGTTTTGTTGATTATTTTAAAAATCTCGATACTTCAAATGCCGTATTTGAATTTCTTGCATATCATGAATTCGGCAAGGATAAATGGAATGGTGAGTACCAAATAGAAGACGGTTTTGTTACTCCCGAAACTATAAAAGATTTTAAAGAAATTTTTGAAAATTACGGTATGAAAACCGTTGTGACATAAGGAGAAACAGATATGATTAATGTTCTTGACAGCAAAAAAATAACAGAAATGGCAAAGGCTCTTTTTGCCGAAAAAAGAGCAGGAATGCGTCTTGACGGTTGGTTTATTGCAAAGGAAGCCGAACTTCGTCTTGCCAAGGAATATGAAGGAGAAAACGAAGAGGTTAAAAAGGCTCTCATTCTTCGTGAAATTATCAAAACAATTCCTATATATTTGAGTGATTATCAGATTTTTGCAGGTACACAGGACGATGCATTTGCAAGAAGCTATGCTCTTATCAATCCTTCATTTAAGGTTGAAGAATTCAGCGGATATTGTGACCCTGCGGCTGTGTTTTCGGATATTGAGCCGAATAATGAATTTACCGCAGAAAGAATCGAAAAGGCAAGAAGTGAGTTTGCAAAAACCGAATATGCAGTAAAGCTCGGAGAGGTATACGATAAAGCGGAGTGCTATACAAAGGAAGTTATCTTTTTCTTTGAACAGGTTACGGGTCATCTTATTCCCGATATTCGTTTTGCAATAAAACACGGTGTTAAAGAAATGCTTGCAAAAATTGAGGGAAAAGAAGGTAATGGCTATAAGGCATTTGCAATTGCTCTTAAAAGCGCAATAATCCTTGCAAACCGTTATGCCGATCTTGCTGCAAAGCAGGCTGAAACCGCTTCTCCCGAAAGAAAAGCGCAGCTCGAAATTATGGAAAAAACACTTCGCAAGGTACCTGAAAACGGTGCAGGAAATCTGTTTGAGGCAATACAGGCTTTCATTATCATGTGGCAGATTATGTGCCTTGAGCAAACACCCAATCCCTTTGCGTTCTCTGTAGGAAATGCCGACAGAATTTTTGAGCCTTACAGAAACGGTGTTGACCGTGAAACGGCTGCATCACTATTTAAGCATTTTCTCGTTTTCTTCAATGTAGCTGACAGAAGCTGGGCAATTTCGCAGAATGTAATTGTAAGCGGTCGTGACCTTTGCGGTAACGATTTGACTAATGAAACAACCTATGCTATTATGGACGCATACTATGACATGAATCTTCCTCAGCCTATTCTTTCTGTGAAGCTCCATAAAAATACACCTGCAAAGCTTTATGAAGAAATGGGTAGATTCCTTTTTACTCCCGGTGTTCTTACTCCTTCATTCTTCAATGACGATTCACTGTATGAGGTTCTTTCTTCAAAGGGTGTTGATGATAATGACCTCGCAGATATTTCTATTGCAGGCTGTCAGGAGCCTCTTATCATGGGTAAGGATAACGGTAACACAACCAACAGCTGGCTTAATCTTCCGAAGATTCTTGAAATGACACTTACGGGCGGCATTTCGACAATAACAGGTGAAAAGCTTGTTGATGTTGATGCCTGCAGTCTTGAAAATGTCCGTGAGGAATTTTATAAGAATGTTGAAAGATTTGTTGCTGCAATGGGTGAGTGCGCAAACGGTGCATCGGCTGCTCTTTCAACCCAGAGAGTACCTTTCCTTTCCTGCCTTATGGGTGGTCTTGAAAACGGAATTGATGCCAGAGACATACATAAGCAGGGCACAAAATATAACGGCAGCGGATGCCTTATTCATGGTGTGTCCGTTATTGCGGACAGTTTTTCTGCTATTGATAAGCTTCTTGCTGAAAGACCGCAGGATGCAGACAAACTCGTTGATGCGCTCAAAGCTGATTTCAAAGGCTATGAGGATTTGAGAGAATTCCTTCTTTCGGCTGATAAATTTGGTAATAATATCGAAAAGGTTGATAATGAAGCAGGTGAGATAGCTTCAAAGGTTGCCGATATCGTTTCATCTACAAAGAATTATCTCGGCAACTCCTTCCGTCCCGATTTTTCATCGCCCTCAACCCATCTTCTTTACGGATATTGGGTAGGTGCAACACCCGACGGCAGAAAGTCAAGGGATATGCTCGGCTACGGTGTTGACCCGCTTTACGGCAGCGCAGAAAACGGTCTCGGTTTCCGTATGCTTTCAAATATGAAGATGCCCTTTGAAAAGATGAACGGCGGATATGCATCTCATCTCGGAATCGACCCGAAATATTTTAAGTCCGAGTCGTATGAAGGCAAGGGCATTGAGTTCAGAGATAAGGTAATAAATCCCTTGTTTTTCAATCCTCTTAACGAAGGAGTTTCACCCTTTTATCTTTATGTAAATGTTACAACTGCCGAAATTCTCCGAAAGGTTCTTGCTGAACCCAAAAAGTATGCACCGAGCGGTGTGTATATTATGAGAATACACGGAACTTTTGTTAATTTCCTTGACCTTTCACCTGCAATTCAGCAGGATATCATAACAAGACTTGACCCCAAATCAGCTTCTATCGCATAAGGTGATTTTATGAAAATAATAGGAATAGATATCGGTACGACAAGCATCTGCGGAATTGTTTTTGATACTGAAACAAAAAATATTCTCGCTTCAAAAACATTGCCGAATAACTCGTTCATAAAAAGTGAATATTCTTTTGAGAAAATTCAGAATCCTGAACTTATTATGGATACGGTATATGAAATTCTTGACAGCTTTTTTGCGGAGGATATTGCAGCTATCGGTTTTTCAGGTCAGATGCACGGAATTGTTTATACCGATAAAAATGCAAATGCCGTAAGTCCTCTTTATATTTGGCAGGATGAGCGTGCGGCAAAGGAATATAAAAACGGAGTATCATATGCACAGCATCTCGGCTGTTTTTCAGGCTACGGTTTGGCAACGGATTTTTATAATGAAAAGAACGGTCTTGTTCCTGAAAATGCAGAGTATCTCTGCACGATTGCGGATTATGCTGTTATGAAGCTTTGCGGAAATGATAAGCCGCTTGTTCATATCACGAATGCAGCAAGCCTCGGTTGCTTTGATTTGGTAAATAATAAATTTACCGTAAAAAACAGCCGCCTGCCCGATGTTACGGTTGAATTTGAAGCAGCAGGTAAATACAAGGGTATTCCCGTCTGTGTGGCTTTAGGCGATAATCAGGCAAGCTTTATAGGCTCCGTTTCAAATGCCGATGATGCACTAATAAATATCGGTACAGGTTCACAGATTTCATGGCTTTCCGAAACTCTCATAAATGCCGAAGGAGTTGAAAACAGACCATTTGACGGAAATCGGTTTCTTGCGGCGGGATGTGCTTTGTGCGGCGGAAGAGCTTTTGCAATGGTTGAAAAATTATTCAGAGAAATTGCAAATCTTGCTTGTGAAAAAGAAATAACATCCTTTTATCCGCAGCTTGATAAAATTCTTTCGGAAAAGACGGAAACAACACTTTTGGCAGATTGCCGTTTCTGCGGGACAAGAAATAATCCTTCGCTAAGAGGCGGGATACATAATATTTCCGAGAATAATTTCACTGCGGCAGATATTGCTCTTTCCGTGCTTTACGGTATGTCCGCTGAGCTGTATAATATGTATTCAAACGGAGGAAAAAAAGCGGATAAGCTTGTTTGTTCCGGCAACGGAATAAGAAAAAATGCTGCTTTGAGAAGAGTTGTTTCCGATATGTTCGGATGTGAAATTAAAATACCTCTCTTCGAGGAGGAAGCCTCCTTTGGTGCAGCTCTTGCAGCAAGTGTTGCCTGCGGAATGAGTGAAAATATCTCAAAGGCTTGTGAAATGATAAAATATAAGGAGATATGATCATGTTTTATAACGAACCTATTTTCTTTGAAAAAAACAGGGTTTTCAGGGTATATACCGGCGGTAAGCTTTTTTCGGAGTTTTTCGGTGATGATTCAACGGATGGCTTTTATCCTGAGGAATGGGTTGCTTCAAGTGTTAAAGCTCTCAATGAGGGCAGCACAGATGAATATGAAGGAGTTTCCAAAATCAAGGGAACAGATCTTTATTTGAATGATGCAATTGAGCAATATAGAGCTGAAATTTTAGGTGAAAGAGAAGACCTCGGTATTCTTACTAAAATTCTCGACAGTGCAATAAGATTACCTGTTCAGGCTCATCCCGATAAGGCATTTTCTGAAAAGTATTTTTCATCAAAATACGGTAAGGAAGAAAGCTGGATTATCCTTGCCACAAGACCCGGTGCTAAAATTTTTTACGGGTTCAAAGACGGTATAACAATGGATGATTTCAATAAGGCGATTGACGAGAGCGAGAATAAATCCGATGCCATGGAAAGGCTTCTTTGTTCAATTGATGTTAAAGCGGGTGATGTTATCTATATTCCTGCCAAAATGGTTCACGCAATCGGCAGCGGATGCCTTCTTCTTGAAGTGCAGGAGCCTACCGATTTTACAATTCAGCCTGAGCGCTGGTGCGGTGAATATAAGCTTTCCGATAAGGAAATGTATCTAGGTCTTGCCAGAGAGAAAGCGCTTGAGTGCTTTGATATTAACAAAAAATATCCTGCCCCGCTTACCCCGAAAACAATTTGTGAAGAAAACGGAGTAAAATACGAAGCTGTTATTGACGAAGCGATCACAACAAGCTTTGCGGTCAGAACTGCAACCGTAAACGGAGGCAAGTTCAGTCTTAACAGAGGAGCAGCGGTTTATGTTGTAACCGAAGGCAACGGTTTGATTGTTGGAGAAAACTACAGTCGAGTGCTTGAAAAGGGCGATTATTTTCTTATGCCTCAGGATGCAGCGGGAAAATTCTCCGTTACGGGCGATTATCTGAAAATAACCGAATGCTTTGCATAATAATTATTTAATGCTGAATAAAATCTGAGTAAAATCATCAATAATATGTTCAGGGAGGGAAACTATGAACACAAATGCTATGTTTAAAATAGGTTACGGACTTTATGTTCTTACCGCGAAGGAAGACGGATTTGATAACGGTTGTATAATCAACACCGTGTCACAGGTTACCGTTGACCCAAACAGAATAACCGTAGCGGTTAACAAAATGAACAAAACTCACGATATGATTGTTAACAGCGGAGAGTTCAATGTAAGTATTCTTTCAACCTCTGCCACTTTTGATATTTTCAAAGCTTTTGGCTTCAGAAGCGGTAAAGATATTGATAAGTTCAGCGATTTTACTGCTGTTGAACGCAGTAACAACGGTCTTTACTATATAACAGGTTCAACCAATGCTTATATTTCCGCAAAGGTTGTTTCAGCAACAGATCTCGGTACTCATACTTTGTTCCTTGCAGATGTCACAGATTGTGATATTCTTTCGGATGAAACAAGTGTAACCTATGATTACTATCATAAAAATATCAAACCCAAGCCCGAGGTTAAGAAAACCGCGAAGGTATATTATCGCTGTAAAATATGCGGCTATATCTATGAGGGCGATGAGCTTCCCGCAGATTTTATATGCCCGCTTTGTAAACATCCCGCTTCCGATTTTGAAAGAGTAGAGGCGGTTGAAGATAATGAAAAAGGAGAGAATAACATGAATCTTAAAGGCACAAAAACAGAACAGAACCTTATGGCAGCTTTTGCAGGCGAATCACAGGCAAGAAATAAGTATACTTATTTTGCTTCCGTAGCCAAGAAAGAAGGCTTTGAGCAGATTTCGGCTATTTTTACCGAAACAGCAAACAATGAAAAAGAACACGCGAAAATGTGGTTTAAGGCTCTCGGAGAGCTTGGCGATACAGCGCAGAATCTTCTTCATGCGGCAGAAGGTGAAAACTATGAGTGGACCGATATGTACGCAACTTTTGCAAAAGAAGCAGATGAGGAAGGCTTTACTGAGCTTGCAGAAAAGTTCCGTATGGTAGCAGCAATCGAAAAGACTCACGAGGAAAGATACCGTGCACTTCTCAACAATGTTGAAATGCAGAAGGTATTTGAAAAGGCAGAGGAAACCATGTGGGAATGCCGTAACTGCGGTCACCTTGTAATGGGCAAGAAGGCACCTGAGGTTTGCCCCGTATGCGCACATCCTCAGGCTTACTTTGAAGTAAGAAAAGAAAACTATTAATCCGGTGATTTAATCAACCCCCGATTTTTGTGTTTCATGAAAATCGGGGGTTGATATTTTATTGGATTAATTATATAATATATTAAATATTGCTTATATGAGGTGTGCTATGAAAAAAGTAATTAAAATTGTCGCTTTAATTATGGCGATTATATTCACTTTATGTTCCTGTGCAAATTACACTTTTACAACATCGTCCGATTCCGAAACAACTTCTTCTGCAGAAAACAAAAATAATAACGGATTATTTGAAAATGATTATTCTGAGTCCGACGATATCAATGCTTCATCCGCTGAGCATCCTCAGGTGAAATTTACCATGGAGAACGGCGGCAGCTTTGTTATGGAGCTTTATCCTGAATATGCACCGCAGACCGTTGATAATTTTATTGATCTTGTTTCAGAAGGTTTCTATGACGGGCTTACCTTCCACAGAGTTGTTGACGATTTCATGGCTCAGGGCGGTTGCCCCGAAGGTACGGGTAATGGCGGAAGCAGTAAAAAGATTAAAGGTGAATTTGCTATAAACGGTTTTGAACAGAATGTTCTTTCTCATACAAGAGGTGTTGTTTCCATGGCACGTTCATCATCATATAACTCCGCATCCTCCCAGTTCTTTATCTGCTATTCCGATGCCACGTTTCTTGACGGTCAGTATGCCGCTTTCGGTATGGTAATTCAGGGTATGGAGGTTGTTGATTCTTTCCTTGAGGTTGAAAGAACTATGGGTAGTGACAGGGCAATTTCAAGACCTGTTGAACCTATTGTGATTGAAAAAGCGGAGGTGCTTTGATTGAAAAATATTACCTTCAAGGCTTTTAAGGCATCCGAAATTGAGTTCGTGAATAAACATGAAAACGGAACAAGAATAGAGTTTGAAAATAAGTATTCATATAATGTAAAATATTCTCCGAACAATACCTGCATTGGTGAATTTACCGTGGAGGTTAACGATAAGGCAAATAAAGATAAATTTCATATTAAAGCTGTTGTTCTTGGGATTTTTACATACAATCCGGAGTCAAAGAAAGAAATCATCCATGTCGAAACATATAAGGAGCTGTTCCCTTATGTAAGAACCATGATTTCATCGCTTACGGTCAATGCGGGAATACCTCCCGTAATCCTTCCCAACTTTGATATTGAGTCGCAGAGTATTTATAAATTTGAAAAGAATTGTTAAAGAGAAAGAGGTATAAATATGGATATTATGGATCTTGCAATGAAAGGTATATGCGCAATCACAAAAAATTTTGGAAAGAAAGTTCAGAAAAAAGGTGCTGCACCCGCTATAGAAAAGGTAAATCCTGCTGAAATTAAAGGTTTATGCTACAGAATGGGTTTTTCAACAGATGAAATCATGCCTGATTTGAACAGCGGTAAAACCTACTGGATAGCAGGTCACGGTTCGGGACATAAAATGGAAGGCATTCTTTCTCCTGTATATGTAAGCGCTGTTTGGATTGACTGCGGCGGTGATGAAGGTATGCTCTGGCTCGGCGGCGATATTGTCGGCATGACAAGAGTTGAAGTTAACAAAATTCGTTCCATGATTATGGCATCGGATAAGATTAAGGGCTGCAAGTGCATTAATTTCAGCTGTACCCACAGCCATTCTGGTATTGATACACTCGGTTACTGGGGCAAGCCCAATCTTGTAAGCATTCCCTCTGACGGTAAAGATCCCGAATACATGGATATGCTTATGAAAAAGGCTGTTAAGGTTGCCGAGGAAGCTTACGCAAACAGAAAAGAAGGTAAGCTTTACAGCGGTGACATTAAGGTTGAAAACGGTCTTGAAACCAGAAGAGGCTTTATTGACAGACACGAGATTCTTTCAAGAATTCGCTTTGTACCTGCTGATGGCTCAAATGATATTTGGATTATGAATTTTGGCGGACATCCCAATTCTCTCGGCGGCGGCAACCGTATGCTCAGCGGCGAATATCCTTATTTTATGCGTGAACAGATAAAGGCTGAAAACGGTGCAAACGTGCTTTTCGGTATCGGTGCTATCGGAGCTATGGATGTTGCGGAGCTTGATAATAAAGATAACGTTAACTGCATTAAGCTTCAGGCTAAGATGCTTGCAGATGCAGCTCTTAAAATTGATAATGATGTTGAGCTTAAGCCTGAAATAAAATATATTCAGCAGCCCTTCTACCTTCCTGTAGGAAATTATGTTTTAACCCTTCTTGCTATGCGTCATGTAATGAGCTTCAATGCTTATCCCTGCAAGGAAAGCGATACGGGCATTGCCATGATGACTGAAATGACATATATGTCATTTGGCGGCAAGAATATCCTTCTTCTTCCGGGCGAAAGCTTTGTTTCTACCGTATACGGCGGGTACAAGACTGCCGAAACCTCACCTACGGGTGAAGGCGGAGAGATAAATCCCACTCCTCTTGCCGAAATTGCAGGTGACCCAGATATGATTGTTTTTGGTGTTTCCAACGATATGACGGGTTATGTTGTGCCTCCCAACGATTTTATCCTTCATCCCACACAACCCTATCTTAACGGCTACAGAGATAAATTTGATCTTAATCATTATCATGAAACCAACTCAATGGGTATCGGTACACAGAAGGTAATTGCAGATGCCTTTGCTGATGTTGTTGCAAGATTTTAAGCCATGCTTCAGTTAATTTATGCAGCCGTAATTCTTATCGCCACCACTCTCGGTTCATTTGTCGGTCTCGGCGGAGGCGTTATCATAAAGCCTGTTCTTGACTTTATCGGTGCCGAACCGAGAATGCAGGTTGATTTTCTTTCATGTGTTGCGGTTTTTACAATGTCAATTGTATCAACATGCAAGGCAATTAAGAATAAGGTTAAATTTAAAAAAAACATAATATTTCTTATTGCACTCGGTTCAATTGCCGGTGGTTTTCTCGGAAGCACTCTGGTTGATCTTATTTCCGACTCGGCTAATATTCGTGTAATTCAAGCTTTTATTCTTGCTATCTTGCTTGCTTCCGTAAGCTTTTATGTAAGCAAGGAACGTGTTTCATTTCACGTTAAGAATAATGCAGCTATATGTATTGTCGGTCTTTTGCTTGGACTTTTTGCTTCATTTCTTGGAATCGGAGGCGGACCGATAAATGTTGCTGTTTTAACACTTTTCTTTTCAATGAATGTCAAGGAGTCGGCAGTTTATTCCGTTGCAATAATTTTTTTCTCACAGCTTTCAAAACTTATCACCATGTTCGCATCATCGGGAATTGAGCCCTATGCTCATCAATGGAAAACCTTGATTTTTATTTTGCCTGCAGCAATTCTCGGAGGAATAATCGGTTCGAGGTTCAATCGTAAATTTGATGATGCTTTTATCAGAAAAGTTTTTACATCGGCGATGATTGTTCTTGTTATCCTTAATGTTTATAACGGAATAAACTATTTGCTTCTTGCAAATTAGAGAGGAGAATATATGACCCGTCAGGAGATAACTCTTTTAAATCTCGGAAGCAGCCTTGATGACCTTGCAAACCTTGACCCGAGAGGTTACGGAGTATGTAAGCTGCTTTATAAGGCTGCCAATGAATATACGGGTAAGCCACTTTGTCTTAATGCCGCAGAGAAGCTTTGTGATACCCTGCAAAAAGACGATACGGTATTTGTTTTGACGGGTTTTGTTCTTCCGCCTTATAAAAAAGCCGAAACAGACGGTGTTATCAGCTCTGTTTTGCTTGCTTCTGCATTAGAAAAGCTTTTCTCTGTTAAATCTATTATTATTTGTCCCGAAGAAGCAGTTAATGCCGTTGAAAAACTTTTAAAACTTACCGAATCAAGCGGGAAAGTTGTTGTTTTTACAAAAGAAACAGATAAAGCATATGAGCATTCCGAAAAGCTTATTTCGGATTATAATCCGCATGCGGTTATAAGCATAGAATGCCCTTCTTCCAATAAGGCAGGTAAATATCATAATGCGGGCGGTATTGATGTAACAAATCTTGAAGCTAAAACGGATATTCTGTTTGATAAGCTTCAAAAATCAGGTGTGCTTAATATTGCAATAGGCGACCTCGGTAACGAGGTCGGCATGGGTTCAATTTCGGAATGCATTGAAAATCTTATTCCTTCCGACTGCGAGTGTTGCGGTAAGGGCGGTATAACTGCAAAAACAAAGTCGGATAATATTATTACCGCAACCGTTTCCGACTGGGGATGCTATGCGCTTATCTGTATGCTTGCATATCTTAAAGCTAAACCTGAAATAATGCATGATTCGGATTTTCAGAAAAAGATGATGGTAACGGCAGCAGAAAACGGTCTTATTGATATGACAGGGGAGCATATACCGGCAATTGACGGCTTCGGTGTGAAAATAACGGGTCTGATTGTTGATTTGATGCGTGAAACCATGTTGAATGTTTTGGACAGCCGCAATAAATTCCATAAACAATTTGATATAATTTCCAAACGAATAAAATAAAAACAGGTGAACTTATATGATTACTAATCACGAGGCTTTCGGATATCACAGAAGCTTCGCCTGCGTCGATGTCGGCGCTATAAAAAATAATTTTGATGAATTAAAAAAGTGTCTGCCTGAAAGCACTAAGACCATGGCGGTTGTTAAAGCCGATGCATACGGTCACGGCTCGGTCAAGGTTGCCAAGGCGCTTGAAAACAGAGCGGATTATTTTGCCGTTGCTGTTATTGATGAAGCGCTTGAGCTTAGAGAAAGCGGAATTGAAAATCCGATTCTTATTTTGACATATACGAGTCCTTATCAGTTTGAAGAGCTTATAAATAACGGATTGATTCCTACAGTTTATAAATTCAGTGATGCAAAAAGACTTTCCGAAACAGCTCAAAAGCTTCAGAAAAAGGTTGTTATTCATGTGGCTGTTGATACTGGAATGAGTCGTATAGGTTTTGCGGATACATCGGAAAGTGTTGAAATAATAAAAAAAATAGCTGACCTTCCTTTTGTTGAAATTGAAGGAATTTTCAGCCATTTTGCCTGTGCAGACTGTAAAGATAAATCCTGCGCACTCAGTCAGAAAAAGCGGTTTGATAATTTTGTATCAATGCTTGAAAAAGAGGGTATCAATATTCCTTTTAAGCATATCAATAACAGTGCAGGAACGATTGATTTTGATTTTTCTTACGATATTGTCAGAATCGGAATTGCGCTTTACGGTCTTTATCCCTCCGATGAGGTTGATAAAACAAAAGTAAAGCTTACTCCTGCAATGGAAGTCTTCAGCCATATTATTCATATAAAGGATATCGAGAAAGGTGTTTCCGTAGGCTACGGTCATACTTATACTGCTCCTGAAAAAAGGACTGTCGCAACAGTTTGTATCGGATATGCCGATGGCTTTAACAGAGCCTTTTCAAACAGAGGGTATGTTCTTATCAACGGAAAAAAAGCACCTATTATCGGTAAGGTCTGCATGGACCAGATTATGGTTGACATAACTGATATTGAGAATGTTAAGGTTGGTGACTTTGCCGTTATTATGGGCAGAAGCGGTGATGAGGTTATAACTGCTGAGCAGCTTGGCGAAATGAGCGACAGCTTTAATTATGAAATTATCTGCACCTTTATGCCTCGTGTAATAAGAGTTCACTGTGAAAACGGAAAAATAATATGATATAAATTTTATCCCCCTGAAAACAATTTTTCAGGGGGATATGTTGTTGCTTAAGGCATATACGGGTTATCCTCGTATTCATAGTCTTCAGGCATTATCATCGGACGGAAATAATTAATGGTGTAATCAATTCCCCATTGACCCTTTTTGCCCTTCCAATACTGTGAATGGGGTTCAATAGAAAGCATTCCGTCATAATTCTTGGTATAAAGAATATCCATGGCAGCACCCCAGTTAATGCTGTCAAGACCTGCGGGAGCATCGTCATAAACATCATTGTCAAAATAAACGCAGCCCTTAATGTGGAAATGATAGAATCGGTTGCCCCAGTCACGCATTTCGGCAAGATAATTGCCGTCATGATAGATACAATGTGAAATATCATATTTAATGCCAAGCTCGGGGAGCGCAGAAAGGATAACTTCCCATGCTTTCGGTTCAACAATGAAGTTTTCCCAGCGGCAGTTGTAAACCGCAATTTTTACACCTTTTTCTTTTCCAAATTCAATGAGCTTACCAAGATAGTCAATTGCTATGTTGCAATTATCATAAAAGCTTTTGCTTTCAACAAAATTAACACCGCAATTATATACGGGACATCCGATAATTGAAGCGGCGGTGATAACATTCTTATCTGCCTGAAGGGCTTCCGGGATGATTTTTCCTTCATCATCAATTCGTGTCATACCCCATCTGCCCATTGAGCCTACGGGAATACCGTATTTATCGCTGTAACCCTTTATTTCGATTGCTTTTGAAAGAAATTCATCTGAATCGTAGTTGTGATTGACGCAGAACTCTACTGCATCAAGACCTTTATCCTTTACATATTTAAAGCAGCCTTCATCCCATCCGTTTATTATTCCGAGTTTCATATTTCAGCATCCTTTCTTTAAATAAACCGTGTTTTTTTCAAGCAGTTCAATTGGGCGGTAAGAAAGCTTTGCCTTGCGAAGTCCTTCGTCGCCGCTGTCATCCTCACGGTTAACATATTTTATTTCATTGCCTGAAGCATACATTTTGAGAAATTGATTTGTTACCATTTGGTATGCACCTGAATAGGAAATGTCAGCCTTTTCGATGTGGCAAATAAGTGTATCTCCGATTATTTCTCCAACGGAATATCCGATAACTTTTCCGTTTACTTTAAGAACTCCGCCGAGTAAACCGTACTCCTCGTAATTTTCAAGAACATCAATGCATCTGTCAAGCTCGTAACGAGCAACATCATCTTTTTCCGAGTTGAATGAAAAATTTTTTGTAAATTCGATAATTTCAGGAATGTTTTCTTTGTTAATCGCTTCAAAATAATAGTTGTTATACATTTTCAGAAATTTGTTGATATGGTTCCTTGGAGTACTGTACTTTTTGCCGGAAAGATTCATCAGTGCTTCCTTATCATAAATATAATCGAACATATCTCTGTCAGGCTCTACAACACAGTAGCAATATCTTTTGAACAGAATCGGAAGCTCATTTTTGTTGACAGAACACATAATGCAAGATATGCCGTTTGCTTCACAGTATTCGTCAATAGCATCAAGCCCTGCTTGAATATTTCTGCCGATTGGAAATGAAAAGCAGTTTTTATTCTTGAATTTTGATAAAAGTATAAGGGTGCCGTCCGTTATGGCATAGTGATTTCCGTAGTATTCATGCCACATAATAACAGTACCTACCGACCTGTCGCACTGCCTGGCAGGATAGGAATTAAAATATGCTTTTAATATCGGATAATCTTCTCTTTCGATTTTTTTAAAATTCAACATACTGCACCTTTTGAATTTTTTTAATTATTATATCATATTAAAATGAAATGTAAATATTAAACAAAAATTTTAGTTGCATATAATTGCTTATTCTGTTATATTTAATGTGTATATTTTAAACAGAGGTGAAGATATGTCATTACCTTACAAACTTAAAAAACATCTTTGCAGGTTTTGCAGTTTTTATAATCTTGGGGATGAGAGAATACCTGCAGAACTTATCGGTTTTAAAAACGAAAAACCTGATTTGACCGATTTCACTTATCCTCTTCCGTCCAAGAAGAGTGATTACACATGCTTTGCAAAGACAGGTGACATTGAGTGGTACGGTGCAAAAAACGGTCTTACAAGATTTGACAAAAATGCAGAGCGCGAGGAAGATATCGTTATGTTTTTCAGTGCTCCGAGAGATTTGCTTGATAACGAAGTGAAAGCAATCATGCCTGACGGTGATAATTTGTGGGTGCTTACCGTAACGGGTGCGTCTTATATTGAGATGCGTAATGTAAGCATGGAAGAAAAGGCGAATATGCTTCTTGATGAATCGGTGAAGTACGTAAATCGCAGATGGATGTTCAGTCAGAAGCGCCTTACGGAAGCACGTAATCTTGACTCTATTCTTCCTTACGGTCATTCTGATAATGACGGCAGCTTTACATCGGGCTTTTCAATCGGTGAAATTTTACGTTATGCAACATATAAGAGAGAAAAGGGTATTGAACATCCCGACACGATAAAAGCAAAGGAAATTGCAACAAAGGCTGTTGAAGCATGTCTTCTTCTTTTGCATATACCCTCAAGAGGCGACGGATTTGTTGCAAGAACATATCTTGCACCTGACGAACCAGTTCCGGACGACGGTATTTTCTTCAGAATTAACAATGGTAAGGCGGTTTGTGTTGAAACCACGGATTCAAAAAACAAGGGTGTTGTCGGTGTTGAAATTGATGCAAGTGCGCCCGTTCCCGAAAGACTTGCCAAACTCTATACAGATCTCGGATACACAATTAACGGTATTGTGTATAAAGCGGATACAAGCAGTGATGAAATAACGCACCACTTTCTAAATTTGCTTTTTGCACATGAATATCTTGCTTGTGATGACCCTGAGCTTGATGAACTTATTATTTCCTCAACAAAGGGTCTTATGAATCATATTATTGACCATGGATATGAGCTTCATGATTTTACAGGTAAACCGACATCATGGGCAAAATGGAGTGTTCCTTATTTCGGAACGGAGTTCGGTTGGGTGGACGGTGCTTTGAACTCTGCCGAAGTTCTCATGTATCATCTTGTTACCATGAAGATAACCGGCGAAGAGGGTAAATGGCGCGAAAGCTATGATTATCTTGTTAATGAACTCGGATATGCGGATATGACAGAGCAGCATTTTGACCGTCTTTATCAAGCAAGCCTTTCAATGGGCTTCGACTATCCAGAGGATATTATGTACGGTGATCATATGCTTGCCATCCTTTCCTTCTGGGGTCTTTGCCTTCTTGAGAAAAATGAAGCTCTCCTCAAGAAATATCGCAAGGGCTTCAAAGCTTGGAGAACATCCACGGCAAGAGAGCATAATCCCGGTTATGATCTTCCTTATTTTATTTCATGCCCCGATGAAAAGCCTGATCTCGATAAGCTTGCAGGTTGGTTCTACAGAACAAATGCGAGCCGTCTTGCTGCAGGTGTAAATCTTACCGGCAGACACGATGTTCCGAGGAAAACTCTCCGTGCGGGAGCAAAAGAAATATCGGTACAGCTTCCTCCCGATGAAACATTTATTGCAAAGTATGACCGTAATCCCGTCGCTCTTGTTGATGAGGATTCGGGCGGTGTCATGTGTGTTGAAAACTGCTATGTTTATACCTTTGCATACTGGATTGGCAGATTCTTCGGATTTTTTGAGTAATGAGGTGAAAGAATGAACAATAAGTTACATATTATAAGCAATGCTCACCTTGATCCTATCTGGCTCTGGAGATGGCAGGAGGGCTGCGGTGAAGTGCTTCAGACCTTCAGAAGTGCGTTTGAGCGCATCAAGGAGTACAAAGGACTTGTGTTTACCTGCTCATCGGCATCGTATTATAAATGGGTTGAAGAAATTGATCCCGAGCTTTTTGAAGAAATCAGAAAGCTTGTAAAAAAAGGCAAATGGGTGCCGGTCAACGGTTGGTGGGTTCAGCCGGACTGTAATATGCCTTCCGCAGAAAGCTTTGCACGTCAGGCACTTTACAGTCAGCTTTATTATTACGAAAAGTTCGGTGAAATCTGTAAAACAGGTTATAATGTTGACTCCTTCGGACATAATGCAATGCTGCCTCAGCTTCTCAATAAGGGCGGTATGCGTTGCTATGTCATGATGCGTCCCGGAATGCATGAGAACTCCGAAATTCCCGAAAATCTTTTCTGGTGGGACAGCCCCGACGGTTCAAGAGTTCTGACTTACAGAATTCCTGATTGCTACTGTGTAAACGGTAAGAACGGCATTGACCACGAGCTTCATAATCTCCGTGAAAGAGCTGAAAATACAGGTCACGGCATGATGTTCTTCTTCGGCATCGGTAACCACGGCGGCGGACCCACAAAGGGTGACCTTGACTATCTTCTTGAGCTTAAAGATAACGGTTATGAAGAACTCGAATATTCTTCGCCCGATGAATATTTTGCTGAAATGTGCGCAGATAAGGCACTTAATCTTCCTGTTTGGAATGATGAACTTCAGCACCATGCAAGCGGTTGCTATTCTGCAACATCAATGGTAAAACAGCTTAACAGAAAAGCTGAATACTGGCTTGCAAATGCTGAAAAATGGAATACTGTCTGCGGTAAAATAACCAATCTGCCCAAAGCTACCGAAGAATTCGGAAAGGCATGGCAGGAAGTATGCTTCAATCAGTTCCATGATATTTTCTGCGGTTGTTCGATTATGGAAGCATATGACGATGTCCGTGATTCCATGGGCTACGCAATGAAGATTGCCGCAAACGAAGAAAATAAAGCAATGCTCAAAATTGCAGGAATGGTTAACACTTGGCTCGACGGTGTAACAGACAGCGTTACTTCTGAAGTTCGCCATCATTGCAGAAATCTTAAATTCCCCAGACCGGTTATTGTTTTCAATCCCAATTCATATGATGTTGAAACAAATGTAAGAACATATCATCCTTCAAGAAAGGTTGAAAATGCTGAGGGTAAAGATGTAATTTTCCAGAATGTACGTTCTTCACGATCAAATGATTCTCATAAGGATACCGTTTTCCGTGCAAAGGTTCCCGCTATGGGATACGCAACTTATTGGCTCTGGCACGAGGATTCCGAATATTGTGAAGACCTTCAGAGCAATAAGAGCGATGTTAACGCAGAGGCTTATACTCTTGAGAATAAATTCCTTAAAGTTGTTTTTGATAACAAAACAGGCGGTATAAAAAGTCTTGTTACAAAAGAAGACGGCGAAGAATATGTTGGCGGTGAATTCTGTGTTCCCACTGTAATAGATAATTCCGAACCTGATACATGGGCGCATAATATCTTTAAATTTGATAAAGAAATAGCAAAGATGGAGCTTAAATCAATTGAGCTTGTTGAATGCGGTGCCGCAAGAGCTGTTATGAGAGTTAAACATATTTATAACGGTTCATATCTTACACAGGATTATATTCTTGAAACCGAAAGCAAGCACCTTAGAGTCAAGTGCAGAACACTCTGGCAGGAGCCTCTTACAATTCTTAAAATGCCTGTTACGGTTGACGGTGAAAATCCGATTTCAACCTATGAAATTCCTGCAGGATATATTAAGCGTCCCTGCAATGGCGAGGAAGAACCCGCTCTTACATGGGGCGATATCACCGCAGGCGGAGAAAACCGCAAAGGTGTTGCGCTTATCAGCGACGCAAAATACAGCTACGATTGTCCTGGTAATACTTTAAAGCTTACCATGCTTCGCAATTGCATTTTTGCCGATCATTATTCGGATAGACCCGCTGCGGATTTCAGCTATACCGATGAAGGTCTTCACCGTTTTGAATATGCAATATATCCCCATAGCGGCGAAGCTGAAAACAGTGGTGTGCAGAGAATTTCCGCTTTGATTAATTCCAAACCCGTTGCAATTCCCGTAGGCTATCATAAGGGCAGTCTTCCTCAAAACAAGAGCTTTGTTAAGGTTAATAAAGAAAACGTGCGTCTTGACGCATTCAAATTCTGTGAAGACGGCTCGGGCGATGTTGTTATGCGTTTCTGCGAAACAGACGGAAAATATGTCAAGGCTGCAATTGTTTGCGATATTGCAGAGGCAGGATTCTATGCCGATTTCAATCCGTTTGAAATCAAAACCTTCAGAATTGATGCCGAAGGCTATGTAACAGAAACCGATTTCCTTGAAGGTGTTGTAAACGATTAATATATGAATTTAACCCGAATTCTCACGAGTTCGGGTTATTTTAAAAGGCGGTGTTATTATGTCATGGATATGGCTTGATGAAAAACGTTATCCCGAATATCAAAAAAACACTTACAATACACTTTATGATTGTTCAAATAAAGAATCAGAAGAATTTAAATATTGTGTTGCTGATTTTGAGAAATATTTAAAGTTTGATAAAAAAATAAAATCATTTGAGTTTTCTGTGAGTGCTGATAATTGCTACATTCTTCATATAAATGATAAGTTTATAGGTATGGGACCTGCTTTGCCCGGAGGTGACTTTCTTTGTACGGGTAAAACACCGAAGCATTATTCTGACAGATATGAACTTGATTATTGTTCGGAAAAAACCGAAAAGCTTGAAATTATTGTAAAAGTAAGACTTCAGCCTGAATTGTGCTGTGATTATTCAAGAGGTCACGGCGGTTTTTATCTTTCGGGAACAGTGTTTTTTGTTGACGGTACATCGGAAAAAATTGAAACGGATTCAACGTGGCTTGCAAGCCCCGATAAATGTTATAACGGATTTGTAAGCTATGATTCCCGACTCAGAGAGAGACCGATTTTCAGATATGTATATGCTTGCGAAACGGATGATATATGGAATTTGGAAGAGTCACATATTCCGACGAGAACATTTAACAAGGTGTTTGAAAAGAAAGTCAGGGTTGCTGCAGGTAAAACAGAAACTTTTGAGTTTGAACTTGATAAGATATACGGTGTATATCCTGTTGTGAACGGTTACTGCATGAGCAATGTCACATTGAAAATGTGTGAGCTGAAAGGTCAGGAAGAATCAGAAGAAAGAATTGTTTTTGATTATCCCGGCGGAGAATATTATTCGTTCAGAATGCACAGCGCAGGCATGGTGACACTTATTGTCGAAAATACAGACGATACAGAAGTATCTGTAACTTTATCTCTTATTGCACCGTGGTATCCCGTTGAAGCCGAAGGCTTGTTCATAACGAGCAATGAAGGTTTGAACAAGGTTTATGATGTTTGTAAACATACTCTCAAAATCTGCCGTCAGACATTACACCTTGACAGCACAAAACATCAGGAGCTTCTTGCTTGTACGGGTGATTATAATATCGAAAGCCTTATGACGATGTTCTGCTTCGGAGATATGCGTCTTGCAGAATTTGATTTGATGAGAACAGCAGATTGGCTTGTTGCCAACAACGGAGTAATGTTCCACACAACCTACAGCCTTATATGGGTGCAAATGCTTCGTGATGTTTTTATGATAACGGGCAGAAAAGAAGTTTTGAATTACTGTGAAAATGCCCTCGGAAAGCTTCTTGAAAGATTTGAAACTTATAAAGATAGCGGTGAAATTATCGAAAACCCGCCCGATTTTATGTTTGTTGACTGGACAGTTATTGACGGATTTTCAATGCACCATCCGCCCAAGGCGCTCGGTCAGACAGTTCTGAATGCTTTTTATTACAATGCTCTTATCAATGCTTCGGATATTTATTCTTTCCTTGGTAAAAATGATATATTGGACAAATTGAAGAATAAAGCGGAAAAATTCAAAGCAGAATTTAACCTTGTTTTCTTCGACAAAGAAAAGAAGCTTTATTTTGACGGACTCGGAACACCCTACGGCGGTGAAAAGCATTATCATCCCGCAAATGTCAACAAGAAATATTTTTCAAAATATCCGAATATTCTTGCCTCTCTTTTCGGGCTTGCCGATGAAGAGCTTGCAACGGATATTCTTGACAGAATTATTTTTGATGATGAAATGCAGGATATTCAGCCATATTTTATGCATTATTTATTGAATGCTGTTCGAAAATACGGCTTGTTTGATAAATACGGGTTGAAGCTTCTTGAAAGATGGATTCCCGTTGTTGAAGAATGTGACAAAGGTCTTGCCGAAGGATGGATTGCTCCCGAAGAAAGCTATTCTTTCGACCATTCCCATGCATGGGGAGGAACACCTGCCTATCAGATGCCTGTGGCAATAACCGGTCTTGAAATACTTGAGCCGGGAATGAAAAAGCTTAAATTTACACCGAATTTATACGGCCTTGATTATGCTGAAATAAATATCCCCACCGAACATGGAATCATTTATTTCAGTGCCGAAAAAGGCAAAAGAGCGGTTATATCCGCTCCTGATGCTGTTGAAATTATCAGAGGTGATTAATTTGAATATTCTTAAAGGCTTAAAGCCGGAGAAGGTTTTTGAATATTTTGAAGTTATATCCGCAATTCCGAGAGGTTCCGGAAACACGGATAAAGTCAGGGAATACTGCGCAAATTTTGCAAGTCAAAGAAATCTTAAATATATTACCGATGATTTCGGAAACATTATAATATTTAAAGATGCTTGTAACAGCAAAAGCTCCGAACCGATCATCATTCAGGGTCACCTGGATATGGTGTGGGAGAAAAACGAAAAAAGCGGTATCAATTTTGAAACGGACGGTCTTGAACTTGCTGTTGACGGAGATTATGTTCATGCAAACGGAACAACTCTCGGCGGTGATGACGGTATTGCCATAGCAATGTGTCTTGCTCTTCTCGACAGTAATGATATAACCCATCCTCCGCTTGAAATAGTGTTTACCGCCGACGAAGAAGTCGGCATGACGGGCGCGAACGGTATTGACACCTCGGTTTTAAAAAGCAAACGTATGATAAATCTTGATTCCGAAGCAGAGGGAACATTGTGGGTTAGCTGCGCAGGCGGTGTGAGAGCGGATATCGGTTTGCCCGTCGAATATTCCGATAATTCAATGCCTGTTTACAGGATTGATGTTTCGGGTTTGCATGGCGGTCATTCGGGAGCGGAAATTCATAACGGCTACTGCAATGCCAATAAAATAATCGGTAAAGTTCTTGAATATCTTAATAAAAAAATCAATTTTAATATTGTTGAAATTGGCGGCGGTACTGCCGATAATGCAATTACCCGATCATCATTTTGCACTGTTGCATCGGATGACAAAAACATTTTTAATGAGTTGTCGGGGATAAGCGGAGTTATATGTTCCGAAATCAGGAATACAGATCCGGATGCGGAAATCACAATATGTGTTGCCGATAGTGTGAATAAATGCATGAATGACAACTCAACCAAAGCCGTTATCGCTTTGGTTAATGACCTCCCGAGCGGAGTGATTGCCATGAGCAAAGAAATTGAAGGACTTGTTGAAACCTCGCTTAATCTTGGAATTATGAAACATTCCGATGGTTATTTTGTTTGCAGCTTTTCCGTCAGAAGCGGTGTTGACGGCGAAAGGGAAAAGCTTTCTCAAAAGCTTGAAAATATTGCTGAAAATCATTGCGCTTCCATTAAATTTTACAGTGCATATCCCGCCTGGGAATATAAAAAAGATTCTGTTTTGCGTGATACAATGGCAAAAGTTTATAAAGATATTTACGGCAGAAACATGACCGTAACTGCAATTCATGCAGGTCTTGAGTGCGGTCTTTTCTGCGGAAAAATCAAAGGACTTGACTGTGTTTCCTTCGGACCCGATATTTTTGATATTCATACTCCTTATGAAAAGCTGAGTGTTTCTTCAACCGAACGCACATGGAATTATTTGCTTGAGGTTTTGAAAACAATCTGATATCGCATACTTTAATAAGTCTGTTAAAGCTTAAAAAGAAATTGATTATTTCGCTTGCATAGAGAATGAATATGTATCCTTTAACCGAATATTTCGGCAGCAGAAAATAAACCATAATTACGCATAAAAACGAATCAATAATATTGTATCTCATGGAATAAACCTGCTGGTCAAGACCTTTGAGCAGACCATCGGTTACCATGTCGAGATACATTATCGGAACAAGCGGTGAAAGTATTCTTATATACTTTACCGCTTCATTTGATTTATATATCAAATCCGAAAGAAGAGGTGCAGATATAAAACAGAATATGGAGCATATCAACGAAAATAAAAATGTTCTTTTCAAATTTCTTGATGCGGAAATGCTTATTCCATCTTTATCTCCGATTTGATCCCTTTCTGCAATGTATGGAATCAGAAGAGTTGAAAAAGAAGAGATTATTGCACTCGGATATAAAAGAATCGGCATTGCCATAGCATGAATGCTTCCGTAAGCGGAAAGTGCGCAGGCACTGTTGCTTCCCGATTTTTCAAATCCTTTGGGAATTAACAGATGCTCGATTGTCAGCAAAATGTTTCTTGCACATGAACCGGCTGCGTCAGGCAGAGCAATACGAAGAAACTTGATTAAATCAATTGCCTCTTTGTCGGTTTTTTTGATTTTGATTGATTTTTTCAAAAGCATTGAAAGCAAAAAAGATATTATTTCTGCTGCAGTTATTCCGGTAACAATTGCTGCAACGGAACATGAGGCACCGAGATTTGATGATTTTTTTATCAGAAAAATTGTTAATGTTATTTTTGCTCCCTGTTCAAGTATCTGAACAAATGAGAATTGAGGAACTTTTTCGGATGCGGTAAAGTATCCTCCGAGTGCAGATGACATGGCGATGAATGGAAGGCTTACAGAGAGTATTTTCAATGGAAAGGCCGTTTCGGAGTTTCCTATCCAATTTTTACTTATGTAATCCGAAAAAACAATAAGTAAAAATCCTACCAGCGAGCCGCAGAATACAGCATATGACAAGAAGAGAGAAAGAGATTTTTTTGTATCGTTTTTCCCCAAAGAGTTTATTTCTACAGTCAGTCTTGTTGTTGCAAGTCTTATTCCGGCACTTGAAAATGTAACTGCGAGCGAATAAACACTCATCACAAGTTGAAACAAACCTATTCCTGCAGAACCTATTCTGTTTGTCAAATATGCATTAAAGCTGACCGAGGCTGAACGCATAATAAGATTCACAGCTGTCATTATAAAAGTGTTTTTAATGATGTTACTTTCTTTTTTCATTTTTACACCTTGCATGAAATAATTTATATGTTATAATTGGATTAAGGAGATGATTTTATGAAAAGAATTATCAGATTTACCGCATTAGTTCTTGCATTATCGCTGCTCGTTTGCGTTGCTCCTGTATCTTATGCGGCTGAAAACACAAAGCCGGAAATGAAGAAATACGGGTTTGTTGACTGCGGTGACGTAAAAATTGAGTACGGAATTTACGGAAATCTTAATGCTGAGCCACTTTTGCTTCTGCCTCCCAACGGAGGAGATATGCATTGCTTTGATGGCAGCATACTTCCCGAAATGTCAAAGCATTTCAAGGTGATTACGGTTTCACCCAGAGGCACTGGAAAATCGGGCTGGGCAGAAGGTACGATGAACTTTGAAACCATGGCAGAGGATTTATTGAAGCTTCTTGATTATCTCGGAATAGAAAAAACAAAAATTTTCGGATTCAGTGACGGCGGAAATCTCGGAATAGTTTTCACTCTTGCTTATCAGGAACGCGTAGAATCGCTTGTTGTTATGGGTTCGAATATCAACACATGGGGTACCAACACATTCGACCAGATTCAGATTACATATCAGTATATTGTTCTTTGTGTTGAAGCATGGATAAAGGGCGATGAGGAAACAAAAATAAGAAGAGATATCAAGGGAATGATGGTTGGTCAGCCGAGCCTTACTTTTAAAGATATCGCCGCCATAAAGGTTCCCGTTCTTAATATTTACGGCGAACACGATATGATTCAGCGCTGGCATTCAAAAATGATTACAGCTTCAATTGAAGGTGCGCAGGAGCTGATGATTATAGGCGGCGGTCACAGCAGCTGCTTTGAATATACAGATACAATTATTAATCCTGCATTAATTGAATTTTATGGTGTAGCTGCCTAAAAAATTATATTGACAATATTTTCGTTATATGTTAAAATAATTCAAATTTGATATCAAAGGTTTTGACGGGGAGGACGGCATAAATGCGTTCTCAGAGAGTCGGCGGCAGGTGAGAGCCGATGAATTGCGTATGTCAGTTGTAGCCCCCGAGCCGAAGGGAAGAAAGGTAAAACAAGTAGAACCCTTCCGTGAATGCTGCGTTAATGCATAGGACTTGTCAGAGTCCAAAGAGCGGCGCTTTATGCGCAATTTGAGTGGTACCGCGGGTAGAATTTATACTCGTCTCATTGATTATTATCTGTGAGGCGGGTTTTTTATTTGCCTTACAAAATGAAAGGATTGATTGAGATGGCAAAAGAGCTTGCCAAGCAGTATGATCCTAAAAATGTTGAGGATCGTATTTATGACTTCTGGCTTAAAGGAAAGTATTTCCATGCCAAAACAGAAAACGACAAAAAGCCTTATACGATTGTTATTCCTCCTCCCAATATCACGGGTCAGCTTCATATGGGTCATGCTCTTGATAACACACTCCAGGATATTCTTATCCGTTGGAGAAGAATGCAGGGATATGACGCACTCTGGCTTCCCGGTACGGACCATGCTTCAATTGCAACAGAAGCTAAAATTGTTGAAGCTATGGCAGCAGAAGGTCTTACAAAGGATGACCTCGGCAGAGAAGGATTTCTTGTCCGTGCATGGGACTGGAAAGAAAAGTACGGCGGCAGAATTATCGAACAGCTTAAGAAGATGGGTTCTTCATGTGACTGGGACAGAGAGCGTTTCACTCTTGATGAAGGCTGCAGCAGAGCTGTAAGAGAAGTTTTTGTAAGACTTTATGAAAAAGACCTCATTTACAGAGGCAACAGGATGGTTAACTGGTGCCCCTACTGCAACACTTCAATTTCCGATGCAGAAGTTGAATATGATGAGCAGGACGGCAATTTCTGGCACCTTCTTTACACCGTTAAAGAAACAGGCGAAAAGCTTGAACTTGCCACAACAAGACCCGAAACAATGCTCGGTGATACCGCAGTAGCAATCAATGCTGACGACGAAAGATATGCACATCTTCACGGTTGTCATGTCATTCTTCCTCTTCTTAATAAGGAAATTCCCATTGTTTGCGATGAACACGCAGATATGACAAAGGGAACAGGTGTTGTTAAGATTACACCTGCCCATGACCCCAATGACTTTGAAGTTGGCAAACGTCATAATCTTCCCATGGTAAGAACATTTACCTATGACGGATATATGACCGGCGCAGCAGACAAGGCTGAATATGATGAACTTGTTGCAAGCGGCAAGGCAACTGCTGATGAGCCCGAAGTCCTTGACTGCGGAAAATATGCAGGCATGACAACTGCAGAAGCAAGAAAAGCTATTCTTGCTGACCTCGAAGAAGGAGGATATATCAAGTATATCGAACCCATCAAGCATGAGGTTGGCACTTGCTACCGTTGCAATACAAACATTGAGCCGATGGTTTCAAAGCAGTGGTTTGTACGCATGGAACCTCTTGCAAAGCCTGCAATTGAAGCTGTTGAAAAGGGAGAAACAGTATTCGTTCCCGAAAGATTCACAAAGAACTACATGAACTGGATGAGAGGTACCCGTGACTGGTGTATTTCCCGTCAGCTCTGGTGGGGTCACAGAATCCCTGCGTGGTACTGTGCAGATTGCGGTGCTACAATTGTTTCAAAGACTGATGTAGATACTTGTCCTCATTGTTCAAGCAAGAATATTTCTCAGGACGGAGATACTCTTGACACATGGTTCTCATCTGCACTCTGGCCGTTCTCAACACTCGGTTGGCCCGATGAAACCTCAGACCTTAAGCATTACTATCCTACAAGCACTCTTGTTACTGGATATGATATCATCGGTTTCTGGGTAAGCCGTATGATATTCTCCGCTCTTGAATATACAGGTCAGGTTCCTTTTGATACCGTTCTTATTCATGGTCTTGTAAGAGATGCACTCGGCAGAAAAATGTCAAAGTCTCTCGGCAATGGTATTGATCCGCTTGAAATTATTGATCAGTTTGGTGCCGATGCTCTCAGACTTACTCTTGCAACCGGTAACAGCCCCGGAAACGATATGCGTTTCTCTGACGAAAAGGTAAGTGCAAGCCGTAACTTTGCAAATAAGCTCTGGAATGCTTCAAGATTTATTCTCATGAATATCGGTGATGACGAAATTCCCTGCGAACTTCCCGAAGCACTTGCTCTTGAAGATAAGTGGGTAATCAGCCTTGTTAACAGACTTGCCAAGGAAGTAACAGACAACCTTGAGAAGTTTGAACTCGGTGTTGCAATCGCAAAGCTCTATGATTTTATCTGGGATGTTTTCTGCGATTGGTATATTGAAATTGCTAAAATCCGTCTTCAGAAGGGCGGCGATGAGGCACAGAACGCAAAGCAAGTTCTGGTTTGGGTTATGGATAAGATTCTTAAGCTTCTCCACCCCTTTATGCCTTTCATTACGGAAGAAATCTGGCAGACAATTCCTCATGAAGGCGAATCAATCATGATTTCCGCATGGCCTGAATTTGATGAAGCTCTTTCGTTTGCAGCAGAAGAAGCCGAAATGGAAAGAATCATGACTGCAGTTCGTGCAATCCGTAATCGCAGAGCAGAAATGAATGTTCCTCCCTCGAAGAAGGCTAAGGTTTATATCGCAACCGCTCATAAAGCAACATTTGAGCAGGGCGGTGTATTCATGCAGAAGCTATCAAGTGCTTCCGAAGTTGAAATTGCAGACGCATTTGAACTTGACGGTGCGGTTTGCATTGTTACTCAGGATGCAAAAATTTACATTCCCATGGGTGAGCTTGTAGATTTTGAGGCTGAAAAGGCAAGACTTAATAAAGAGCTTGCAGCCGTACAAAAGGATCTCGATTTTGTAAACGGTAAGCTTTCAAATGAAAACTTTGTTGCAAAGGCTCCTGCAAACGTTGTTGCCGCACAGCGCGAACAGGCTGCCAAGTATGCCGAAAAAATTGCAATGCTCAAAGAGAGTATCGCAAAACTAAATTGATTTCAGTAGGGCGGGGGCTTGCTCCCGCCGTATTTTATAACAGGTGATATTATGAATTGTAATGAAGCTATTGAGTATATCCATTCGCTTGAAAAATTCGGGATTAACCCCGGGCTTGAAAGAATCCGAGCACTTTGCAATTTACTCGGAAATCCGCAGAAAAAGCTTAAGGTTATTCATGTTGCCGGAACAAACGGTAAAGGTTCAACATCAACCATGATTTCCAATATTCTTCGTAAAAGCGGATATAGTACGGGTTTGTTTATTTCACCTTATGTTACCGATTTCAGGGAACGGATTCAGTATAACGGCAATATGATAGATAAGTATGACCTTGCAACATGCGTTGAAAAAGTCAGAACAGCAATTGAAGTTTTGAATGAAACGGGAACAAATCCGACCGAGTTTGAAGCGATAACCGCAGCAGCTTTTGTTTACTTTGAAATGAAAAAATGCGACTTTGTCGTGCTTGAGGTAGGACTCGGAGGAAGGCTTGATTCAACAAATGTTATTGAAGCCCCTTATGCAACGGTAATAACAAGCATTTCTCTTGACCATACCGCTGTTCTTGGAGATACAATTGAACAGATTGCTGCAGAAAAATGCGGTATAATTAAATTTGGTGCGGAAACTGTTCTTTATCCTTTTCAGGATAAAAAAGTTTTTCCGATTGTTGAGAAATCATGCAAGGACAAATGCAACGATTTGAGAATTCCGGATATAAACCGTTTGAAAATTATTGATGAAAGGCTTGAAGGTACACTTGCAAATTATGACGGCATTGAATTTATGCTTCCTCTTGCGGGAAAGCACATGATTTACAATGCATGTACAGCTATTGAAGCAGTTCGTTCACTTTCAAGGCTCAATATATTTATATCTGATGCAGCAATAAAAGAAGGCATCGGAAATTCCACCATGCCCGGCAGAACGGAGTTGATAAAAAAAAGACCCGTTATAATTCTTGACGGCGGACACAACGAAGGCTGTGCAGTTGCTCTTTCTGAGTTTATAAAGAAGCATCTCGGCGGAAAACGAATTATAATGGTTTCATCCATGATGGCAGATAAGGATTATATGTCTTATCTTTCAATTGTTGCTCCTCTTGCCGATGTTTTTATCGCAACAAGAGTTGATATGCTTCGAGCACTCTCAAGCGGTGAACTTATGTTGAGTGCGGCGAATTATTGCAAAAACTGCCATGATATTCCAATTCCTTCAAAAGCGATTACTGCTGCCCGTAATATAATGCAGCCTGATGATGTTCTTATTGTGTGCGGTTCGTTTTATTTGGCGGGAGATATCCGTGATGATTTGCTTAATTTTTAACAGCTTCACAATTCAACAAAATTTTTGTATCAAATCCTTTATCCTTTTGGATAAGGGATTTTTTTATTGCAAAGGAGTGATTAAATGGCAATTAAAATAACATCAACACCGATAAGATTAACCGTTACCTTAAGCGGTGAAATTGACCATCATAATGCCGCAGTATTGCGGCTTGAAGCTGATGAAGCGATCCAGCAGTGTCTTGCTCCGAGCGTGTGTCTTGATTTCGGAGAGGTAACATTTATGGACAGCTCGGGTATAGGCTTTGTTCTCGGCAGATACAGAATTGTTGAAAGCTACGGCGGAAGCATAGAGGTTATCAATCTTTCTCAAAGGATTTATTCCGTGATGAAGCTTGCAGGTCTTGAAAAGCTAATGAAGTTAAAAACGAAAGGATAATGAAATGAAAACGGTAAACGAAATGAAATTACAAATAGAAAGCCGTTCCGTAAACGAAGCTTTTGCAAGAGCGGCGGTTGCGGCTTTCGCTTCACAGCTTGACCCTAATGTTGAAGAAATTTCCGATATAAAAACGGCTGTAAGTGAGGCTGTAACAAACTGTATAGTTCATGCTTATTCCGAAACAGTCGGAAAAATATACATATGGGCAGGAATATACGAAAACGGAAATTTTAAAGTGAAAATAAAAGATAAGGGCTGCGGAATTGAAAATATAAGTCGGGCTATGGAACCTTTGTTCACAACTCTCGGAGGCGAAAGAGCGGGGCTTGGTTTTGCAGTTATGGAAAGCTTTTGCGATAAGCTGAGAGTAACATCAAAAGTAGGAAAAGGTACTACGGTTACCCTGGAAAAATATCTAAAAGGCAGAAAAAATTCAGATGACAGAGCTTAAGAACCGAAACGAGAGAGTAGAGAATAATCTCGGTCTCGTTCATGCTTGTGCAAAACGATTCAGGGACAGAGGTATTGAATATGATGATTTGTTTCAGGCAGGCTGTGTCGGTCTTATCAAAGCTGCAGATAACTTTGACGAAACAAGAGGTTTTTCATTCTCAACTTATGCCGTGCCGGTGATTCTCGGCGAAATAAAACGTATTTTCCGTGACGGAGGTTCGGTAAAAATCGGCAGAGCTATAAAAGAAAAATCAAGAAATGCAGTCAGAAGGAAAGAGGAAATATCTGTTTCTCTAGGCAGAGAACCCACGGTCAGTGAGCTTGCGGATTCTCTCGGAATTGATGTTGCCGAAACAGCAATGCTTTTGAATGCTTCAATGCCTGCTTTATCACTTACGACAGGGGAAGAAGGTGAGGAGCAACTAGATATTCCGATTGATTCGCCTGAAAATGAGATATCCGATTTTTTGGCGCTCCGTCAGGTGCTTGCCTCACTTGATGACCGTGATAAAAGAATGATTGAGCTTCGTTACTATAAAGGACTGACCCAGCAGAAAACCGCAGATAATCTCGGAATGACTCAGGTACAGGTGTCACGCAGAGAAAAAGCAGTTCTTGAAATAATACGAAAAAAATTGTCCCAATAGCATTGACAAACCGTAAATCGGATATTAAACTAAAAGCGGCAGATATCTGCCGCTATTTTTATTAAGGGGTAAAAATTATGATTAAAACAATTCCTGATGGTGTATATCCAACAATGGTAACTCCTTTTACGGAGGATAATAAAATTGACTATAACGGAGTTCTCGGCATTCTTGATTTTTATTCAAAAAACGGTGTTGACGGTGTTTTTGCGATTTGTCAGTCAAGTGAAATCTTTTTCCTCTCATTTGAAGAAAGACTTGAGCTTCTCCGTTTTATAATGAAGAATAAGCCTGCCGACATGAGTGTTGTGGCATCCGGACATACCGCTGATGATCTTGATACACAGATTTATGAAGCTAATGCTTTTATAAATGAAGGAATTGATGCATATGTATTTATTGCTAACCGTTTTGCAAAGCAGGATGAGGATGATTCTGTTTTTCTTAAAAACTATGAAAAAATGGTTTCTTCAATTCCTGAAATCGGTCTCGGAATCTATGAATGCCCTTATCCCTATAAGCGATTGATGGCTCCTGAAACCTTAAGACAGTGTGCTCTTGACGGCAGACTTAAATTCCTTAAGGATACCTGCTGCCGTATAGGCGAAATTGAAGCAAAGCTTAAAGCTGTTGACGGACTCGGACTTAAAATTTATAATGCAAATTCCGCAACTCTTCTGGAATCTCTTCGCGCAGGCTGTGCTGGCTTCTCAGGAGTTATGGGCAATTTCCACCCCGAGCTTTACTCCTGGCTTTGCAAAAACTATAAAACAGAGCCCGAAAAAGCTGAGCAGGTGCAGGCTTTCCTTGCATTTGCATCTCTTGCCGAGTGTCAGATGTATCCCGTAAACGCAAAATATCATCTCGGACTTTGCGGTGTTGATATGGGTTATAATTGCCGTGTTAAGGATGCATCATTATTCACTGAAGGAAATAAAAAAGAAATTGAGCAGATGTTTACCGTTGAGCAGATTTTTAAGAAAACCTTCAATATTTAACGAAAGTTAAACATAATTCGGCAAAAAAGATGTTGATTTATGTCTTTTTATATGTTAACATAATATAGTAGTAAATTTGGCAATTATTTTATTCTTTGGAGGAATGGAAAATGGCACAGAAAAAAACCGTATTCCTTACCGGTGCTTCCGGCACAATGGGTTGGGAAGGCTTTAAGCAGCTCTATGCAAAGAAGAATCAGTTTAATATTGTTGTTCTTCTTCGTGACAGCGAAAAGAACAGAAAACAGTTTGAACCTTACATGAATGACCCCTGTGTTAAAATTGTTTGGGGCGACCTCAAGAAATACGAAAGTGTTCTTGAATGTGTAACAGGTGCTGATTATGTACTTCATGTTGGCGGTATGGTTTCTCCCTCAGCCGACTATTATCCCATTAACACAATTAAGACCAATGTCGGTGCTGCAAAGAATATCGTTGCTGCCGTTAAGGCTCAGCCCGATCCCGATGCAGTTAAGGTTGTTTATATCGGTACTGTTGCAGAAACCGGTGAAAGAGATGATCCCATCCACTGGGCACGTACAGGTGACCCCATCAAAATCAGTGTATATGACCACTATGCAACATCAAAGGTTATTGCTGAATCTGTTTTTGCTGAATCAGGTCTTAAGCATTGGGTATCACTTCGTCAGTCAGGTATTCTTTATCCCGAAATTCTTAAGAATATGGAACCCATCATGTATCACGTTGTTATCAACGGTGTTCTTGAATGGGCAACCGTTGAAGACTCAGGCAGACTTCTTGTAAATGTCTGCGGTGACGATGTTCCCGAAGAATTCTGGAGAAGATTCTATAATATCGGTTCAGGTCCTCAGTACAGAATTACAAACATGGAATTTGAACAGCTTCTTCTCGGTAAGTACGGTCTCGGACTCGGTGATCCCAAGAAGCTCTTTGATCCCGATTGGTTCATTACCCGTAACTTCCACGGTCAGTGGTATCTTGACTCCGAAGTTCTTGAAAATTACCTTCATTTCCGAGCAAATATCCCTGTTGAACAGTATTTCAAGAGCATGATGGATAAGGTTGAATGGTTCTATAAGCTTGCATTCCTTGCAAAGCCCTTTGCTCCCATTGTTAAGCCCTTCATGAAGAAGATTGCAAAGACTCCCGTTTACGGTACTCTTTGGTGGAGAGAAAACAAGGTTGCTCCCAGAATCAATGCTTATGTAGGTTCACTTGAAAAGTGGAATGCAATCGGCAGCGACTGGAGCAAGGTTAAGGTATACCGTCCCAATGATGATCCTTCAAAGGCTCTTGTTCTTGATCACGGTTATGACGAAACCAAGGACTTTGATTCACTTACTGTTGAAGATCTTCAGAAGGCTGCTGCATTCAGAGGCGGTGAATGCCTTGCTACTGAAATCGTTGATATGTATACTCCCGTTCTTTGGAAGTGTGCTCACGGTCATGAATTTATGATGTCACCCAACCTTGTTCTCAGAGGCGGTCATTGGTGTCCTGAAGAACTTCCCTCAACACTTGAAAAGGCTGAGCAGAAGAAGTTCCGCTGGGCATATGATGAGGAAGCAAAGGTTAATCCCTTCTTTGCACAGGTTTGGTATCCTCTTCATGATAAGAGTGAAAACAACGTTTATACGGAAGAAATCTACAAGGATTTCAAGGAATATAAGAACTGATTTGATTACAAACGGTGTCTTTCTTATGAAAGGCACCGTTTTTTTGTTGTTAATATATTGTATCTTTAAATAAATTATGATAAAATAACTTTATATATATTATAAGGAGTATTATCGCTATGAGGATTCTCAAAGTGTTTACGATAATTTTGCTTTGCTTTACTATGGTTGTTTTATCGTCCTGCGGACTGTTTAATCAGCTTTCCGTAAATAATACAGAGTTGAAAATCGGCATTTCGGGTATTTCGGGTCAGTTTAATCCGTTCTACTGTGAAACTGATGCAGATAAACAAATTGTTGCTCAAACTGCCCGTCCCATTCAGCGGGTTGCAACGGATAATACTCTTGTTAATCACAGCGGAGGTATTTCATACGAATTTGTTGGTGAAAACAGTGTTAAATATACAGTTTCGATTAAAAACGACATGAAGTTTTCCGACGGCACAAACATTACTATTGATGATGTTATATTTTATTATCATTTTGTTTCCGATGCAACCTATGACGGAATATATAAAGATTGGTATTTGAATGATATTGAGGGGCTTAAAGAATACTATTTTGATGATAAAAATTATAAATCCTCAATTGCAAATATTGAAAAAACAATCAGCGAAAAATATACTTTGACAACAATCGGAAAGGATGATTATATAAAGTATCTTACCGCCACAAAGCTTGAAGGAAAGTTTAACGGTGATGTAAATTCTGTTTCTCCTAACGGTTTATCGTGGAAGGAATATTTACAGAAGCTCGGATATGCTGAGGCTCTTAATGATTTGGGAAAAAAGCCGACCGAACAGCAGCTATTAAAGCTTATAGCAACCGTTGAAGCAGAAAATAACCCTCTTGCTTATAATCCCGAGTCATGGTACAGAGAGCAGCTTTATATGTCATATATTGACAAAAACTATTCCGATGGAATTGATGTTGCCGAAATTTCAGGTATAAAAAAGATTAACGACTATACTTGTACCGTATTGTTTAATTCAAAAAACATTAATGCTGTTTCACAACTTAATGCTCTTCTTGTTTCAAAAAGCTATTATTCTGCCGAATATGTAAAAGGTTATGCAGAAAAGGTTAAGGCACTTAACGGTGTATCGGCAGTTTGCTCCGGTCCTTATATCGTTACGGAGTGTGATAACGGAAAGGTTTCCGCTTCCTCGAATGAATATTATTCCGATGCAGACTGCAATTTTAATCATCTTGAATTTATTGAAACCAAAAAAGAAGATGCTGTCGATGATGTTGTAAACGGAAAAATTGATGTCGTTTCGGTAACTGCAACCGCCGCTGAAATCAATTCGTTATCTGATAAACCCGTAAGATATTTTGTAACAAATCAGAACAGTTATGTTTCGGCTTTTTTCAATACAAGAACTCTTGATACATCGGCAAGAATGGCTCTTATGGGTCTTTTTAATGTTAACAGTATTCTTGAAGATGAAATCGGTTCTTACTACACAAGACTTCTCAGTCCCATAAGCATCAGATTTTCTGAATATCCTTCGCATATTACAAATTCATATTATTCCGAAAGTGCTTTCTCTGCTTACAAAATGGTAACAGATAATTTTATAACAAATGTTACCGCATATTGCAGCTCGGATGAAAACAGTCTTGAATATAAAGTTTTGAATGCATATAAGGATATTCTTTCCAAGAACGGTATTGCTCTTAATATTGTTATTTCAAATGAGGACGAAATGAGAAATGCTATTGTTTCGGGAAAGGCTGATGTGTGGATTGAATCTGTATATGACGGCGCAACCTGCGATAAATATGAGTATTACAACAGCTTTGGTAAAATGAATTATACTGCAGTCAGTACGGCAGATATTGATGAAATGACCGCTAAAATCCGTTCTTCAATCGGATTTTCCGATAAGGCTCAAATGACAGAATCACTCATGAAGCTTGTAATGGATCAGGCTGTTGAATATCCTGTATATCAGCTTCAGAATATCACAATTTATAATACGGAAACAATTGATTCTGAATCGCTTAACAGATTTGATGATTATGACGGATTTACTTATATTATTCCACATCTTGAAGAAAACTGATGCTTGAAACAGGTGATGAAAATGTCAAAGCTTTTTACATTAGCTAAAAAGGCGGTAAATTCCGTTAAATATAACGGGTCAATCAGTGATTTTTATGATAATTCCGTTGCTCTTACCCCTCCTATGGGGTGGTCAAGCTGGAATCTTTTCCGAAATAAAATCAATGAGGATTTGATTTATGAAACAGCAAAGGCTCTTAAGGATAGCGGACTTGCTGATTGCGGATATAAATATGTTAATATTGATGATTGCTGGCAGTCTTCAATGAGAGATAAAAACGGCAGACTGCAAGGTGATTTATCCTCGTTCCCAAGCGGAATAAAAAGTCTTGTCAATAAAGTGAATGCGCTTGGATTAAAGCTCGGTATTTACAGCTCAAACGGTACTCTTACCTGCGAAGATTTACCTGCCAGCCTTGGCAGAGAAGCGATTGATGCAGATACCTTTGCAGAATGGGGTATTGAATATTTTAAATATGATTTTTGTCATAATGTTCCCATCTCAATGTCAGCTCCGAAGATTGGCGGAATAACAGTTACTAATCCGAGAACGTTTGAAGAAACAGAATATTCTGCTGACAAAGCTTTGCTGACCGGAAGTGCCGAGATTATTAATGATAAACATTTGAAATATATTTCGGGTCTGTCGGCAAATTCGGGAGCATGTGAATTTAAGAATATTACAGTATCCGAATCGGGTGAATATATTCTTACCGTAACTGTCCGTAAATCGGGAAGATATACAAAACACCTTGATATTCTTGTTAACGATAAGGATATTTACAGAACTGATCTTCCTGCAACAAAATCTCCTTCTCCGGAAGGTAAGCACCAGTTGAGAATAATGCTTAGCGAAGGTAAAAATACGATTAAGCTTTTCAATGCTGTGGCATCAAGGCAGGACAGTGCTGCAATTCAGTATTCTATAATGGGTAATGAACTCAAAAGAGCAACAAGAGAACATGCCGAAAAGAACGGCTGTGAAGAAAAGCCAATTGTATTTTCTATCTGTGAATGGGGCAGAAATTTTCCGTGGCAATGGGGAGCAAGAGCAGGAAATCTCTGGAGAACAACTCCCGATATCATGCCAAAATGGTTGTCTGTAATCGGAATTTATGAATTTAATATATTGCTTTATAAGCATGCGGGAATCGGTTCATGGAATGACCCGGATATGCTTGAGGTTGGAAACGGAAATCTTACTTTTGAAGAGAATAAAACCCATTTCACTCTCTGGTGTATGATGGCTGCTCCTCTTATTCTCGGAAATGATATAAGAAAATTCATAAAGCCTGACGGCACGGTTGATACCGAAAATCCAACATATAAAATCGTAACCAATAAAAAACTTATATCTGTTAATCAGGATGCTCTTGGCATTCAATGCAGAAGAATAAAAACAAACGGTGCAGAAGACATTCTTGTAAAGCCTCTCGAGGGTGGCGAATTTGCCGTTTGCTTCCTTAATAAAGCAAATTCTCTCACAAGAATGGAATGTTCGATAAATGAAATTGCTTTATTGCCTTTTGTCGGTGTTCCTTTAGCGGGTGAATATGAAACAACGGAACTGTGGAGTGATGATGTAACCGTTACAACAGATAAAATCGAAGCGGTTGTTGCTCCTCACGGTGTGAAAATTTATAGAGTCAAGGTGATATAATATGATAAAAAAATTCATCGAAAAATTCTCGTTCGGAAACGGAGCGGGGGATTATTCCGTTCCTCTTGTAAGGCTTGATGTAATGCCTGAGAATACCCCTGAAGAGCTTAAGTATCTTTATGATTTTTCTGTTGTTGATAACGGACTTGATTATATCGGTCATCCCGATGCAATTCTTTTTAAGGACGGAAGAATCCTTCAAGTTTATCCTTCGGGTCACGGTAAGGGAGCTGTCAGAAGCAGAATAAGTACTGATGGCGGATTGACTTATACCTCGCAAATTGAAAATCAGCCGAAATCATGGGAAACCTCAAGAGAAACACCGACCGTTTACAGACTTGAGTTTTCTGACGGAACTCCCGATAAAATTATTTTGTTTTCAGGTAATCCTGACTGGCGCGACGGTAAAGGTACGGTTGGCGGCTTCAATTATTCTCTTTCGGATGACGAGGGTAAAACATGGAGTGAATTTGAACTTGTTTTTTCAAAAAAGGATGACATAACCGTTATTCCGACAGTTGCTATGGCATCTCTTACAAGGCTTAAGGAAAACGGAAAATTTGTTGATAAGTGGATGGCTTTCTTTCATGACCACTGGGGCGGCTTTGTAAATTATAAAACAATTCTTTCCTTTGAAAACGGTAAAGCGGTTTGGAGCAAGCCCGAGCCATATTTTGCTCAGCACAGAAAAATTGAAAAGAATGCAAAAATGTGTGAGGTTGAGGTTATCCGTTCGGACTTCGGAATGGGTGATGAGCTTTGTCTTATTGCAAGGAGCAACAATAAACGTTATAATTCTCTTATCTCATTTTCAAATGACGAAGGAAAAACGTGGTCAAAGCCAAAATTTGTTCCTTCTGCATTGAACGGCGAGCGCCATAAAGCAGACTATCTTCCTGACGGAAGACTGTTTATAACTTTCCGTTCCATTGAAAGAAGCAAAGAAAGACTTAAAACAAATTACGAGTCAAAATCCATGAATTGGTACAGTGAAGGCTGGATTGCCTGGGTAGGTACTTATGACGACCTAAAAAACGGCAGAGAAGGTCAGTACAGAATAAAGCTTGCTCACACATATCTTAAAAATCAGACAGCTCCGTGCATAACCGCTAATGCGGATACGGGCTATTGCGGTAATGTTGTTCTTGATGACGGTACAATTGTTACCTCAACATACGGCTGCTTCGGTGAGAAAAATTCTGACGGCAGCTATAAAACCTATGTAGTATCTAAACGCATCAGACTTTCTGATGTTGACAAACTTATTAAATAATATTGGAGGAGATTTTATGGGACTTATTAAAGCTGGTATAGGCGCAGTCGGCGGTGTTCTTGCAGACCAATGGAAAGAATTTTTCTACTGTGATTCGCTTGAGAATGATGTTCTCATGGTTAAGGGACAGAAACGCATAAGCTCGCGTTCATCAAATACCAAGGGCAGCGATAACATTATCTCCAACGGTTCGGGAATTGCCGTTGCTGACGGACAGTGTATGATTATTGTTGAGCAGGGCAAGGTGGTTGAGGTATGTGCTGAACCCGGCCAGTTTACATATGACAGCTCAACAGAGCCCAGCATTTTCTCAGGTAAACTCGGTGACAGCATAAAGGAAACTTTTAAACTTATCGGCAAGCGCTTTACTTACGGTGGCGATACCGGAAAAGACCAAAGAGTTTACTATTTCAACACAAAAGAAATTCTTGATAATAAGTTCGGAACCGCAAATCCTCTTATGTTCGAGGTTGTTAATAAAAGAATCGGCATGAGCAGAACCGTTCAGGTAAGATGTAACGGTATATATTCCTACAGAATTTCCGACCCTATTCTTTTTTACACCAGACTTGCAGGTAATATCAGCGATGAGTACAGAAGAGAAGAGATTGATATGCAGCTTAAAACAGAGTTTGTTTCTGCTCTTCAGCCTGCTTTTGCTGCTCTTACAGAGCTTGAACTTCGTCCTGCACAGATTCCCGCTCATACAACAGAGCTGAAAAATGCAATGAATGCAGCACTTAAGAGTGAATGGACAGATCGCAGAGGAATTACGGTTGAATCCATAGCTATCAATCCCATCACTCTTACCGAAGAGGATATGAAGAAAATTAATCAGATGGAGGATGCCGCATCAATGGGCAGCAATCCTTTCATGATGGCAGGAAGAATGACTGATGCCCAGGCAAATGCCATGGAGGCTGCGGCTGCAAATGAGGCGGGTGCCATGACAGGCTTCATGGGTATGGGAATGGCTATGAATAACGGCGGTTCAAATGCTGCCCAGAATTTCTATAATATGGGTGTTCAGCAGCAACAGGCTAATAATAAACCTTCAGATGCTGACGGATGGAAATGCACCTGCGGCTCAACAAACAGCGGAAACTTCTGTGTTAATTGCGGAGCATCAAAGCCTGCGGAAGGCTGGAAATGTTCTTGCGGAAATGTTAACAAGGGTAATTTCTGTTCAAACTGCGGCGCAAAAAGACCGGCAGATGCTCCTCTTTACAGATGTGATAAATGCGGTTGGAAGCCTGAGGACCCTAAAAATCCGCCGAAATTCTGCCCCGAATGCGGAGATAAATTTGATAACAGCGATATTATCTGAAAATAAACCCTCCGATTTTTTCGGAGGGTTTATTGACATTTTTTACTAAAGTGTTATACTTTAATCTAACTTATTTCAGGGAGTCAAATAATGAAAAGCAGATATTCATTGGATATGACCTGCGGTCCTTTTTTGAAAAAAATACTGATATTTTCAGTACCGCTTATGCTTACAGGAGTTTTGCAACTTGCATATAATACTGCCGATGTTGTTGTCGTGGGCAGGTTTGTAGGTAAAGAAGCTCTTGCAGCTGTCGGTTCAACAGGTTCGCTTGTTAATTTGTTCCTTAATGTTTTTCTTGGTCTTTCTATGGGATCCGGTGTTATGGTTGCGCGGCATATTGGCGAGAGGAACGAGAAAAAGGTCAGTGAATGTGTTCACACTGCAATGCTTTTAAGTGTTATATGCGGCATTTTTATTGGAGTAATCGGATTCTTTTTTTCGGGAGAAATGCTGAAGCTTATGAAAGTTCCTGCCGATGTTTTAGACCTTGCAACATTATATCTTAAGGTTTATTTTATAGGCTCTCCCGGACTTCTTGCTTATAACTTTGGTGCATCAATTGTCAGGGCTACAGGCGATACAAAACGTCCTTTGTTTATTCTCACCTTGGCAGGATTTGTAAATGTAATTTTAAATCTTGTGCTTATAATTGTATTTAAGTTCGGTGTTGAAGGAGTAGCGATTGCAACAATTGTTTCGCAGTATCTTTCTGCGGCAATGATAACAGGTTATCTTCTTAAAATCAATAATTCGTGCAGATTAAGCTTTAAAATGCTTCGTTTAGAAAGAAATGAGCTGAAGCATATACTACGTCTTGGTCTTCCTGCCGGAATTCAAAGTTCACTTTTTTCCGTTTCAAATGTAATTATTCAGTCGTCCGTTAACTCGTTCGGCTCTGTTGCGATGGCGGGTATAGCAGCAGGTTCAAATTATGATTCGTATATTTATACCTGTACCAATGCGGTTGCACAAACCACAATGACTTTTACATCACAAAATATCGGCGCAAAAAAATCTGAAAACATCGGAAAAGTTTACCGTTATTGCTTGGTAATTGCATTAATAATCGGTGTTGTGTTCGGTCTTGCCGGAACATTTTTCGGTGATTTTATTGTAGGATTTTTCTCTGACGATCCCGAAGTTATTGCAATCGGTGCCGACAGAATGCTTTTGGTTTTACCTTTCTATTTTTTCTGTTCACTTATGGATGTTGCTGCAAGCCAGATAAGGGGAATGGGCAAATCTCTTGAACCGATGATTGTATCGCTTATAGGTGCCTGTGGTATCAGAGTTTTTTGGGTTTTCTTTATTCTTCCGCTTGACAGAACTCTTGTCAATCTTTATTGGTCATATCCCGTGTCGTGGGCAGTAACATTTTTTGCACAGTTTATAATGTATTTTGTTTTAAAACAAAAGATGAAGAAAAAGGGCGAATTATAAAAATGACGGCTTACCGTTCGGTAAGCCGTCTTTACTGTTATCTGAGTATCTTTTCTCCGTCAAACACTATAATTCCGAATGCACCGCCAGCTCCGTTTCCTGCAAGAAGCCAATCGGCATATGCTCTTTGAAGTGAATTGTTTCTCGGAAGCTGATCAACGGGAAGATCAGAGTCTTTTCCGAAAACTCTCCATCCGTTTGAGAAATCATCACTTTCGTGTGTTGAAACGATTTCAAAATCATCCATAAATTTGAGAATGTTGAGATGCGGGGGAAGAAACTCTCTGTGCTTCTGATATAAAAGCCACGAACTGCAGCCGAAGATAACTTTGTCATCGTTAAATTCATGCTTAAATGCTTTATAAGCTTTTTTGTATGAGTCAAGTCTGACTTCATCTGTAAGAGGAACACCTGATGAGGGAATGTGGAAATTTACATATTTATCTCCGCTTTTGATTTTTATTCCGCAGGAGGTTGTAAATTCTTCGTCAAATTCACGCATTTCATACTGGAATCGTCCGTAAGCAAAACGGGTCATATCATGGAATCCGTTATACCAATCAGGAACAAAAATACCGGGAACCTCTTCGCAGTTTATGCATTCTGTGAGTTTATATTTTATGTCGGCCATGGTATCCCAATATATGGATTTATCAATGCCTGCTTCTTCATATCTGCCTTCAAGTATTTCTGCGCAATGAATAAGAAAAACGCAGTTGAGTGAATAAACATTTATTCCGTTTTCCTCGGCAAGCTTTGCCAATTCGTTGAGAGAAGGTCTTATTTCATCGTTCGCAACTGGATGCATATATTCATTGAGAATTGCATCGTATTTTTCTGAAAGTGCAGCCTCGGAATCAAGCCTACGGGTTAATGCATTGAAACAATCTTTTGCTTCTTCCTGAAAATCAAATCTTTCCATGAAATCAACAAAATATTTACTGTTATGTATCATTGTAATCACCTCGATTATTTTTTATTAGTCTATCATATTTTGTTTTGTTAAACAATATTAAAATGTAAAAAAATGAAAAAAGATTGCATAATATAAAATTTTCTGTTAATATAAAAATATCAAAATCAGAGGTGAATATTATGACAGCATTTATCAAAACATTTGTATCAATTCTTATGACGGTTCTTAATGTTTTCACCGCACCTGTTTTCGGTGATTATTGCGCAGAAACCCAACCCGTAAATCCCGATGATTGCAAGCTGAATTTTTCTGCTGTTTCCGATATTCATATGACCGACAGTGAGCTTCGTTCATTCATGCTTACCTTCGGTCTTCATGACATGGAAAATTCCGCTGAACAAATTGACCTTCTTGTATGTGCAGGCGATCTTACAGATCACGGAGAAAAAGAAGAGTGGGATATGCTTGCAAAAACATTTTCACAGTACACACCTGCAAAAGAAATAATTCTTGCCCAGGGAAATCACGACACATGGACAGAGGATGAAGGCTATAATCTTGCTCGTGATTACTTTATTGAATACAATAACAAAATAACAGGCAGAAATACCGATAAGGAGTATTATTCGACCAAGGTTAACGGTTACACATTCATTGTTCTTGCAAGTGAGGATGACAGAACATCAATGTTTATGAGTGAGGAACAGCTTGTATGGCTTTCTGCAGAAATGGAAAAGGCTTCAAAAGACGGACTTCCCATTTTTATAGTTTGTCATTGGCCTCTTAATCAGACTCACGGCTTGCCCGTAACATGGGGGGAGGATGATATGGAACCTGATGATGGCGGTATTGGTGATCAGTCTGCGGCTGTTGAGGCAATCCTAAAAAAATATAATAATGTGTTTATGATAAACGGACATATTCATAACGGTTTTTCAAATGAAAGACAGTCGGATATTAACAGATATGTAAGTGTTGAATCTTACGGTTCGCTTCACAGCATAAATCTTCCGAGTTATATGTACATGACTGCAAGAGGCAGAGTTGCAAACGGCACCGGATATCAGATTGAAGTATATGAGAACAGGGTTGAAATCCGTGCAAGAAGCTTCTCTGCAGGTGTATGGTACACAGACTATAACACAAGCATACCTCTCGTTTAATAAAATACCTCCATGTAAAGAAATACTTTTACACGGAGGTATAATTTTTATTCAGATGTATATTCATAGTCGGAAAAGGTAACATGAAGTAATGCACCGTCTATTGAAAATTCCTTCCACAGGCCTGTTTCAGGGTCTTGAATCAATGAAAAATCGCCGTAATTGCTTGGTCCTTTAATCAGAGTCATCCCTTGTGAATCAGTGCTGACTGTTACTAAATTATTGGCTGTATCCGTCAGTGCCTGAACAATCAGAGAACCAAACTCTGCCTGAGGGAATCTTTTTAAATCAGATTCAAATGTTAAGCCGTCATATGTAACCGTACAAACTTGGTTTTCGTAAGTAAGATTAAGCGGTGTCATTATTTCAGGGGCTAACATTTGAATTTCGTATTTTGATGTTGAATGTTTTGTAAGTCTGGCAGTCATTTTTGCTTCTCCGAAGGAAGCATTAAGCTTTACGGAATATGACATCGGAGGAGAAGCTTTTTCTTTTATTATTTCATTATTCTTCTGACATCCTGCCGCAACCAAGAGCACCAAAACGGCGAAAACAGCGCAAATCCTTTTCAAAAAATCACCTGCTATTCAAATTTTGAAAAGAACTCAGGCAGGTGGTTTAATACATCGGTGGGAAGCATACCTCTCATCGAGGATTTTTCCGCAACAATATCGGCACATAATCCGTGAAGGTATACGGCACATACCGATGCGTCAAAGGGTGACATTCCCTGAGCAAGGAACGAAACCGTCATTCCTGCAAGCAAGTCACCGCTTCCGCCTCTTGCAAGACCCGAATTACCCGTTGAATTAACATATATTTCATCTCGGTCATGGCTGCATACAATTGTGTTTGCGCCTTTAAGCACAACTGTAACACGGTGTTTTTTTGCAAATTCATAAGCTGTTATTATAGGATTTTCTATTATTTCTGCAATGCTTTTTCCGCAAATGCGACTCATTTCTCCGGGATGAGGTGTTAATACAACGGGCGCCTGAGCTTCTTTTAATATATCTATATTTGTACTCAGCGCATTTATTCCGTCTGCATCAATTATCATTGGTTTATTTATTTCTTTGACAAGCGAATGAACCAGATAAGTAGTGTCTTTGTTAAAACCTATACCGCAGCCTATAAGAACCGCAGAGGCGCGTTTAACTGCTTCGGTAATTCCTGCTTTTGCAGAAAAAGCAAATGTTCCTTCAAAATTTGATTCAAGCGGTAACAAAAGCGGTTCAACAAGTTTTGGAGCAATTGCGGCATATGCGCTTTGAGGAAATGCCGCAGTAACAAGTCCCGTACCGCATCTCAACGCACCGCCAACTGCGAGATAAGCGGCTCCTGTCATTCTCATGCTTCCGCAAACACATAATGCATGACCGTAGGTACCTTTGTTTGAAACAGGTTTTCTTTTCGGAAGCATATTTTTGATTTCCTGAGCATTAAGAGTGAAGCAGGTTACACTGTCGATATTTTTGAAATCCTCTTTTGTTATTCCTATATCAGCAATAACCGTTCTGCCGCAATATTTATTACAAGGCTTCATAATATGTATCGGTTTATAAGCGGAAATGGCAATTGTTGTATCCGCTTTAAAAACCGCTCCCTGAACGGTTGCGCTGTCGCAGTCTGCACCTGCAGGAACATCTATTGATATAACCGGTGCTTTTGCGGCATTGACTGCCTGAGCAAGAACACTTAATGAGTGATTAAGTGAACCCGTAAAACCTGTTCCGAATATTGCTTCAACTATTATTTCTGCATTTTCGATGTATGATTTCAAAACCGTAAGATTGTTATCATATTTTATTATATCTATCCCTGCTGTTTCAACAAGTGAGTACATATCGACTGCGTCCTGTGCTTTGGGATCGCCGCAGGCAAGCATAACAGTAACATCACAGCCGTATTCCCACATTTTTCGGGCGATTACAAAACCGTCACCGCCGTTTTTGCCTTTTCCGCATACTACAAGGATTTTTCTCGGATTCTCTTTACTTATGCAGAAATGCTTCTTTATTATTTTTGCACATGCCTGACCTGCATTTTCCATAAGCTGAGGAAAAGAAATTCCTCTTTTTACGGCATTGCATTCAGCTTGATACATCTGATTGCTTGTTACAACAAACATATTTTTACACCCCGTAAAATTTATATGTTAATTCTAACATATCACAGAGTTCAATAAAAGTATTTATTATAAAATAATTAATTTTTTTTGTTTTAAAGGTTGATACAGTTATTTTATGATGATATAATCTAACATAGAGTAATATCGGGAGGTATTATTATGGAGGAATATATCAACGGATATGTCCGTGAACGTCTTCAGGGTGACGGCGGAGAAATAACCTTTGTTAAGCAGGAAAACGGCGAAGTAACCGTTCTACTTCAGGGTGAGTGTTCAAAATGCCTTATTCTTGACCGTTGTCTTGCGTGGATAGAAGAAAGGATAAGATCTGATCTAGGTCAAACGGTAAAGGTTATCGGAATACGTAAAAAGCCGTATTTTCAGGATGTTTGAGGTGATATAAATGGCACATATTAAAGTTGTCAGACGAAGTATGCGTCCGGAGGAATGGATTGATTTACGTTTCGGCTGGCTAAAAAAACTTGTTTATAAAGAAAAACATGAGATTGATACCTTCACGATAAAAGAAGCCCGGCAGGTTTCTGAAATGATTTTTGAGTTTTATGATAAATCACCCAGACCTTTGAAAAAGGGCGATATGTATTTTACACCCGACGGCACAGCATTTATTGAAGCTGAGTTTGATGTTCCCGAGCATCTTATCGGAAAAAAATATTGCTTTTCATTAAAAACGGCTGCCGAAATGATTGTTAAAGTTAACGGTATATATGCAGGCGGTATTGACCCAAACCGTGAAAGACTCAACCTTTCGGATTATGTTACGGACAAGCATCTTCATTTTGAAATAATGGGCTATAACCGATCAAAGCCTGATGATGAAAGAAATCCCGAAAGCTTAAGTGTAAGAGGATGCAGACAGATTTTTGAGGGTGGATACATTTCTGTTATCAATGAAGCTGTTCAGTCACTTGTGTATGATATTGAGCTGCTGCGTGATGTTGCAATGAGTGAAGCTTTTAATGAAGATTTTGCTGCATTAATAATCTGTGAGCTTGATTCCGCACTCAATCTTATTGATTTTGATGATGTCCGTGATGAGGATGTTATTGCGGCATCAAAGTATATAGATGAAAACATTTTTTTAAATAAAGATTATAAAGGTACGGGCAAGGTCGCGCTTATTGCTCATTCCCACCTTGATATTGCATATTATTGGCGCAGGATTCATGCTGTTCAGAAAAATTTAAGAACTGTTCTTATTCAGCTTCGACTTATGGATAAATATCCTGATTTCAAATATGCACATACTCAGGCTTATACATATGAAACGGTTGAAAAGTATTATCCCGAAGTATTTGAGGAACTTAAAAAACGCATAGCAGAAGGCAGGTTTGAGCCTGTAGGTGCAATGTATGTAGAACCCGATTGCAATGTTCCCTCGTGCGAAAGCCTTATCCGTCAGTGCCTTTACGGTCAGAGCTATTTCAGGGAAAAATTCGGAATTACAGTCAACAACTGTTGGCTTCCCGATGTTTTCGGAAACAGCTGGATTTTACCGCAGATACTGAAAAAGAGCGGTGTTGACTATTTCGTTTCCAATAAAATGTCAACCTGGAACGATACGAACAGATTCCCGCATAACAATTTTATTTGGAAGGGAATTGACGGTTCCGAAGTATATGCGTGTGTTCCGCCGACTCATTTTATTTCATGGAATATGCCATCGCAGATTCAGGAAAACTGGGATGCATATCAGGATAAAAATGAAGGCGGTCAGACTCTCCAGATGTTCGGATACGGTGACGGCGGAAGCGGAGCAACTGAAGAAATGGTTGAACTTATGCACCGTTTTGAAAAGCTGACCGTTATGCCTGAAACCGAGCATACAACGGCGAAAGAGTTCCTTTCAAAGAACTTTGACGGTAATGATAAGCTTGCAACCTGGGACGGTGAGCTTTATCTTGAAATGCACAGAGGCACTTTTACCACCAAATCAAAGCTCAAGGCATATAACCGTAAGCTGGAATTTATGCTCCGAGATGCTGAGCTTTTAAGTGTTCTGCGCTTGAAAAACGGTGAAGAATACCCGGCTGAAAAAATCAGGAATTGTTATAAAAAGCTGATGATAAATCAGTTTCACGATATTCTTCCCGGAAGCCATATTACACCCGTTTACCGTGATGCAATTGCAGATTATGAGCAGATTGAAAAGGAGTTAAATGAAATAATCGGCAATGGTAATAAATATTTCAATACTCTGAATTTTAAACGAAAAAATATAACATTTATTCCCGATAATAACGGAGAAGTAATCCGAAAGGGCATTTGCGGATATTTTGCAAAGCCCGATATCAATGCTCTCTCTAACGGAGAAATTAATCCTCTGACTGACGAAGGCAATCTTATATCAGTTGATAAAAATAAGATTGAAACACCTTATTATTCAGCCGAAATCGCTCCGGACGGAAGCTTTGTTTCTCTCTATGATAAAGAACTGTGCCGTGAATGGGTTAAGGGTGATTTTAATAAGCTTAAAATGTATCATGATACCCCCGGTAACTATGATGCATGGGATATTCTTCCTAACTATAAGGACAGACCCTGCAATCTTAAGATTGAAAATCCGCTTGAATTTATCGGAATAAAATCAGGCTGTGCGGAGTTTTCCGTTACATTTTCAACTGAAAAAAGCAAATGGAATATGGTTATCCGTTTCTTTGCTGATTCAAGAGGAATTGAAATAGAAAATAATGTTGATTGGAACGAAAAGCATAAGCTTGTTAAAGCGGAATACGGCTGCAATGTTTTGAGTCGAGAACTTATTTGCGACACTTCGGCAGGTATTATACGCAGAGAAACTCACCGTAATACTTCCTGGCAGCAAGCACGTTTTGAAGTATGCCACCATAAATGGTGCGATATGGCAGAGCAGGGCGGAGGCATTGCTCTTATAAATGAGGGAAAATACGGCATATCTGCTGAAAACAATGTTATGGCTCTTTCTCTTCTTCGTTCTACAATAAGACCCGATCCGACCTCGGATATGGGTAAGCATAGCTTCTGCTACATGATTTATCCCCACGGCGGAGATTATGCATCGGCAAATCTTAACAATATTGCATTTGAATATAATATTCCGCTTGTTAAAGCAGATGTTTCATCAAATCTTCCGGATTTCGGTAAGCTGTGGCTTCAGTCCATAAAGCTTTCTGAAAACGGTAAACAAATTGTTATCCGACTTTGTGAACAGAACGGCGAAAGGGGAGTAATCAAGCTTCCTGAAACAGTTTCCGTTCTCAATATGATTGAGGATGAAATATGCAAAACAGATACGGTGGACTATTCGCCGTTTGAAATAATAACTCTCGGAACAAAAATATAAAGGAGTGTTTAACATGAATAATTACGAATACTGGCTTACATTTGATGAAGAAACTAAAAGGGAGCTCGAAAGCATAACAGACAAGGCTGAGCTTGAGGACAGATTTTATAAGGAACTCGAATTTGGTACAGGCGGTCTTCGCGGAATTATGGGTGCAGGCGCAAACAGAATGAATAAGTATACTGTTTCAAAAGCAACAAAGGGTCTTGCCGATTATCTTAATGCGGAGTTTGAAGGCGAAAAATCAGTTGTAATTGCTTATGACTCAAGAAATAATTCGGCTGATTTTGCAAAAACGGCTGCAGGTGTTCTTTGCGCAGCCGGCATTAAGGTTTATCTTTTCAAAACACTTATGCCCACCCCCGTTCTTTCTTTTGCTGTAAGATATCATAACTGTACTGCGGGTATTGTTATCACCGCAAGCCACAATCCCAAAGAATATAACGGTTACAAGGTTTATGATTCAAAGGGCTGTCAGCTTGTACCGCAGTATGCCGATAAGGTAATTGGGTTTGTCAATGCGGTAACAGATTTGAAAAATATTTCTTCCGTTTCACTTGATGAAGCTGAAAAAGACGGTAAGCTTATTATGATCGGCGATGAAACACTTGATGCTTTCCTTGCAGAAGTTAAAAAGCAGAGCCTTTACAATGAAAAATCAGATTTGAAGATTATTTACACCGCTCTTCACGGTACGGGCAACATTCCTGTTCGCCGTATGCTTGAAGGAAAGAATGTATCAATCGTTAAAGAGCAGGAGCTTCCCGACGGTGATTTTTCAACCGTACGTTCACCTAATCCGGAGGAGAAAGACGCACTTACTCTTGCATTAAAGCAGGCTGAAAATGAAGGTGCTGATATCGTTATCGGAACAGATCCCGACTGCGACAGAATCGGTGTTGGTGTTCTTCATAACGGTTCTTATACTCTTCTTACAGGTAATCAGACAGGTGCACTTCTTGTTGATTTTGTTCTTAAATTTAAAAAAGATTCCATGCCCGCCAATGCTGCTGTTGTTAAAACAATTGTAACAAGCGGTCTCGGTGCTGCAATAGCTGAAAAACACGGCGCAAAATCCGTGCAGACTCTTACAGGTTTTAAGTACATAGGCGAAAAAATCTGTCTTTGGGAGGAAAGCGGTGAAAATACTTTCCTCTTCGGATATGAAGAAAGCTACGGCTATCTTGCAGGTACTCATGCAAGAGATAAGGATGCTGTTTCCGCCGCGATGCTTATTGCTGAAATGGCTTCATACTATAAAAACAAAGGTATGACTCTTGTTGATGCAATGAACGGCATTTATTCCGAATACGGATATTACTATGACTGCCTTGAAACAATTGTTCTTAAGGGCAAGGAGGGTGCAGAAAAGATTCAGAATGCCATGAAGGATCTTCGTGAAACAGGTGCAGATCTTTTTGATGATCTTGATGTTCTTCTTGATTATTCAAAGGGCATAGATGATCTTCCCAAGGAAAATGTTCTTCGTTTTGACTTTAAAGACGGTTCATGGACTGCGGTAAGACCCTCAGGCACCGAGCCCAAGCTTAAGATTTATTTCTCTGTAAAGGGAGACGGAAAAGAAACCGCAGAAAGCAGAAAAACACTTATTCATAACATGCTTACAGATATAATAATGAAATAATTGTTTATTATTTTATACTTTTATGGTATAATTTTCTTATTAAATTTAAAGTGAGGTAAAATTATGAAAAAGATTATCGCAGTTCTTTTAGCAATGATTATTTCGGTTTCATGCCTTTCTGTTGCCGTATCAGCGGCAGACGGTGCGGCAATTTCATACTTAGCAATAGAATCTGTTGCAGAGCTTGAAGCTGAAGCCGGCAAGGGTGACGGTGCAGCTGTTAAAACAGAATGGTATGAAATTGACGGAACATATTATCTTTTTGTGCCTTCTTCAATTGACCTTGCCAACGCAAAAATTACTTATACTGCTGATGCAGACATATTCGCAGGTGAAACAAAGCTTGTTAACGGAGAAACCACGGCTGTTCTTGATGGTAAGAATGAAATAACACTTACCTGCGATGGTGAAAGCTTCAAAGTTATTATTATTAATGAATCGACTGTTGCTTCAATTTTTATTGAAACTGAATCAGGAAATCTTGATGCGGTTCACGCAAATAAAGAACATAAAGAAGAGGGCAGTATTACCATCGTTAATGCGGACGGTGCATCTGCCGAATATAAGGGCGTTCTTGAATATATCAAAGGCAGAGGCAATTCTACATGGGAAATGGAAAAGAAGCCTTATAATATTAAGCTTGACAAAAAAGCTGACCTTTTTGATATGGGTAAGAGCAAGAAGTGGAGTCTGATTGCAAATCACAGCGATGATTCTCTTGCAAGAAATGTTGCTGCATATTATGCGGCAAAAGAAGCCGGAATGCCTTATACTCCGCTTTTTGTTGCCTGCGATGTTTATATTAATAATGAGTATCAGGGTGCATATCTTCTCACAACGAGAGTTGAAGCTGATGAAACAAGAGTTGATGTTGATAACCTTGATGACGTAAATGAAGAGCTTTGTATTGATAAATACGGCGAAGATTTTGATATGGATACTCTTTCCAAGGGCGGTGTTTACGGTACATGGGCAGGTCTTCTTCAGGGTACACAAAAATGGGTTGATGTTCCTGAGGATAATAAAACAGATATCAGCGGCGGATATATTCTTGAAATGGAGCTTGCAAACAGATATATCGGTGAAATCAGCGGCTTTGTTACTTCAAGAAGCCAGCCTGTAACAATGAAATCACCTGAATATTCATCAAAAGCTCAGATTGAATATATCAGCAACTATTATCAAAGATTTGAAGATGCCGTATATTCGGAAGACGGTAAGAACAGTCTTGGCGAATATTATACAGACCTTGCCGATGTAAATTCTCTTGCAAAATTCTATGCAATAAATGAATGGGTATCTAATCAGGACTGCGGCCTTACAAGCACATATTTCTATAAGCCTGCGGGCGAAAAGCTTTATGCAGGTCCTGTTTGGGACTTTGATATTGGTTTTGCTAATAACGACAGCGGTCGTTTCGGCTGTGATTATACCAATCCCAAAGAGTTTACCGTATGCTTTGGCAGACAGTACAGAAATACCATTTTCGGTTCATGGGATGTTGATGAATTTCCCCATATTTTCAATGTTCTCTGCAAGAAAACGGATTTTGTAGCTGAAGTAAAGAAGGTATGGGATAGCGAGGTTAAGGCTGCTGTTGATAAAACAAATGTAATGCTTGCCTCATATGCAGATGCTAACATGGGTTCAGCTGTTATGAATGCAATTCGCTGGAATATTTTCGGAACATACGATATCGAGCAGATTAAGTCTGAATATAAGAAGGCTGTAAAGTCTGTTTATGATTTTTCAACAGTAAGAGCTGATTTTCTTACCGAAAACTTCGGAACTGTTCAGGTTCAGGAAAACGGTACAAATTTCTTCCTTGCAGGACTTAAGAGAATCGGCGCTTCGATTAACAATGTTTTTGAAAAGCTTGTTGTTCTCTTTAATCTTCAGAATACAATTATTTAACTGATAAAATAACAACCCCGACAGCCGTCGGGGTTGTTGATTTTTTATGAATTTAGAATCGGAAATCCGTTTTTATCCCATTTTACTTTACGGATTCGTGCGCTTCTGCACGGGTCGTAAAGCGGGTCATATTCGGAATATCCGCATTTTCCGCAATAACACAATTCATCTCTTGAATGATATACAAAAACCCAATTACCGTTTTCATCCTTTACAAACGAATTATGACCGGGTCCGTATTCGCCGATAAGGTCTTCGGAAGTAAGTAGGGGTTTATCAAGCTTTGTCCAGTTATTTATATCTGTAAGGTCAGCTTTTTCATCTGCATACATAAGACCAAGACAGTATTCGGGTCCGGTTGCCGAAGCTGAAAATGCAAGAAAAATTTTACCGTTATGAATCATTGCGGCAGGACCCTCGTTCACAGGAATTTTAATTCTCTCCCAGTCATATTCGGGCTTAGTAAGGAGAATTGCAGGGCAGGTTGTTTTCCATGGCTCATCGGGATTTATTGTTGCCAAATAAACATTCGAGTTTCCTCCGTTTTGCGCCCATGCAACATAATGCTTGCCGTTACATTCAAAATGTGTCATGTCTAGCGAAAAACCGTTGAAAGAAAATTTATCACCGTCGTATGCAGCAAATTTTCCTTTATCTATCCATTTGTCATTATATGGGTCGTTTCCCGAACACATAATTATATGGCAGTCGATGTCCCAAACATTGTTATCACTTGCACTTGCAGCAAAAAGAACATACCAATGTCCGTTTATTTCATGTATTTCAGGCGCCCAAATAAAACGGAATGATTTATCGGAATTTTTTTCGTCCCAGATAACTTTTTCACTTGCATTTGCAAGCTCATTTATCGTTTTTGCGCGGCGCAGAATAATTCTGTCATAGCCTTCAGGGTCATTCTTCCCGTACATCGGATAAGAAGCTGTAAAATAATAATATCCGTTGCTGCCTTTAGTGATATACGGATCGGCTCTGTCTTTAATAAAAATATCGTTTTTTACACTCATTTCATCAATCCCTTAAATAAGCTTAAAGAACATTTCAAGGATACGTTTAACGCAAAGCTCGAGGTCTGCTCTTGTAAGCTCGCCTTTATCGTAAGCAGCTTTAAGGTCATCGGGATATCCGCAATGCATCTTCATGTCATTACCGGCTTTTACTTCTTTAACAGGGTCATTTTTTACACCCCAGTCGGTAACAACCATTCCTTTGAATCCCCATTCATTACGGAGAATGCAGGTGAGAAGCTCATAGCTTTCGGATGTGTGCTGACCGTTGATTCTGTTATATGACGACATAACGGTCCAGGGGTCAGCTTCTTTAACTGCTATTTCAAAACCTTTAAGATAAATTTCACGAAGTGCTCTCTCAGATATTCTTGAGTCAATGTCATATCGGTTAGCTTCCTTATTGTTACAAGCGAAATGCTTCATCGAAACAGCAGTCTTCTGCGACTGAATACCTCTTATAGCCGCAGAGGCGGATTTGCCTGCAATAAGCGGATCTTCGGAATAATATTCAAAGTTTCTGCCGCAAAGCGGATCTCGGTGAATGTTAAGAGCGGGTGCAAGCCAAATTGCAAGATTGTTTTCGCGAAGCTCTGCACCGCCTGCAGCGCCAACTTCATAAAGAAGCTCGGGATTCCAGCAACAAGCGAGAAGTGTTGCGCAGGGCCAAGCAGTTGTGGGAATTCCCGTTGAAGGCTCAAGTCTTAAACCGGCAGGACCATCGGCTGTGGGGAAATAAGGAATGTCAAGCCTTTCAATTCCGCCGAAAGAGCCTGTGTTGCAAACACCGGTTGTTTTCTGTCCTCCGACAAAATACATAAGCTCATCGAGAGTGAACTGTGCAACAAACTCATCAAGAGTTATTTCTTCGCCGACCTTATCAAATTTTACAAGCTTTTCGGGAGCTTTGGCATCCGTAGGAAGATTAATGCCGTAGTAATAACACTCTTCCCCCGTAGGCAAAGCTTCAAAGCTGCCGTCAGCGAGCATTCTCTTTTCAAGCTTAAAGGGCTTGCACCAACTGTTAAGCTGCTGTGTTACGGAATCTGCTTCAACGGAATATTCATACTCGAGTTTTTTTAAATCTCTGACAGATGTACCGATATAAAATTCGTAAATTCCTTTTTCGAGTATATATGCGGATTTTTGAATTTTTCCAAGGTCGTCAAAGCTTGCCATGTCGTTAACATCAAAGCTCATAACAACCGTTTCAGTTTCACCGGGTGAGAGGAGTTTTGTTTTCTTGAATGCGGCAAGTTCTTTGGAGGGCTTCCCGAGAAGACCCTGAGGTGCACTGTAGTAAAGCTGAACAACTTCTTTGCCTGCTGTTTTGCCGATATTTTTAACATTTGCTACGGCAATAATTTTGCCTTCGCTTTCGCAGCATACTCTGCCGCTGATTTCAAATTCAGTATATGAAAGACCAAATCCGAAGGGATATCTTACATAATCACTTGCACCGGGGATTGTTTCAAAATAACGATAGCCAACATAAATATCATCGCTGTAATCTATTTTGATAAAGCTTTCCCAGAATTCATCCTTGCAGGGATAATAATCGTATGACTTAGCAATTGTATCAGTAAGCTTGCCTGAGGGATTTACATCACCGCAGATCACATCAGCTATTGCGGCACCGCCTTCCATTCCGCCTTGCCATGACAAAAGAACAGCGGGAATTTTATTGTTTTCCGCAAAGTATTCACAGTCAATTATTGCACCGGAATTAATTACAATTATAACCTTACTAAACAGCTCACAAGCTTTATCAATGAGTTCTTTTTCAAGGTCTGAGAGATAATAATCGCCTCCCTGAGGTCTGCGGTCAACACCTTCCGCCGAAAAGCGGCTTAAAGTAATAATCGCGGTTTCCGCCCAATCAGCCGATGCTTTTATAAGTTCATCGGGTACCTTGGCTTCCTTAACATGCATGGCGGCAAATGTGTCATAGGTCATATCGTCACGTTTTGTACAGAACTCCATATTATTAACGATATCCCATCTTGCGTTGATTTGTTCTTGAGTAAGAACGTTTACACTTTCTTTTTCAACATAATCTTTGTAAAATTCGACGAGGGGCATATATATTGAAACTTTGCCCTCATTTTCTTTTTCTTTAAATCCTTCATATATATTACGGATGTACGGACAGTGAACATCACCGCTTCCGCCGCCGCCTTTTATGTATTCAATTGTTGCTTTGCCGAAAAGAGCGATTTTTTCATCTCTTTTAAGAGGGAGTGTGTTCTTTTCATTTTTAAGAAGCACCATGCCTTCTGCGGCAGCTTTTCTTGAAAGAGAAATGTGCTTTTTTGAAGCGGTTACGCATCTGCCGTCTTCGCCGAGCGGAATGCACGGCTGATATCTGAATCTTGCAAATTTATCCATAACAATCTCCGTTTCTGTATTTTTAAATTATTATATAACAATGCTTAATTAATCGTCAAGTAAATCCTTGATGTTTTTATAAGTCTGTGCTATTATTTATTTATCATATATAAGCAAGGATGAATGCAATGATTATCAAAGAAGCAGCACCCGAAAAGCTTTCAAAAATTCAACGCAGAAACATAAAAGAACTTACAAGATGGGAAAGAGAAAAATCCAGACCCAAAAGCAGATTCTATCTCGTATATCTTGTGTTTATAATCAGCCTTATTTATATTACCGATGAGGTTGCTTCTCAAATCGGAACCCTTATGAAAACGGAAATTGCTAATGACCTTTTCTCAAAATATGGTGAAAGCTCGGTCGGTTTACTCGATATTTTAACAATGGTTGTGGTTCCGTTTCAGGTGCTTGCCATATTTTACAAGCCTCTTGCAGACAGATTCGGAAGAAAAACCTTTCTTATAATCAATACCTTGGGTATGAGCCTGTCTTTATTGCTGATTTTTCTTTCCGACAGTATAGTTGTGTATGCTTTGGGTGCCTGCATTGTTCAGTTTTTTATTCCTCATGATATGCAGGTTGTTTACATAATGGAATCTGCACCGCCGAAACACAGAGCGAGAATATATTCATCAATAAAGTTTGTTGCGAACATGGGTGTTATGCTTATTCCTCTTTTGAGAAGGTTTCTTATGCATGAGGCATCAGAGTGGCGAAATGTTTATCTTATACCGGCAATTATCGGTGTGGTCGCATGCACTGTTGCGTTCTTTTTTGCAAGAGAAACAGATGCATTTATTGATTCAAGAATTAAATTTCTTAAAATGAATGCCGAAGAACGAACAAAGGAAAAGCTTCGCGAAAATGAGGAAAATGCGCAGGGCGGTGTTATACCTGCCCTCAAATTCGCTTTTAAACATAAGCAATTAAGATGGCTTTATATCGTCGGAGCTCTTGCGAATATTGGCTTTGTAACAACACTTAATTATCAGGTTATCCTTTCTTACGGTTATGCCGAAAACTATGTCGAAAACGGTTTGTTTGCTTCACTTGGTGAAGAAGTAATGAACGCAGTAAGTATCGGACCTGTGACTGATGCTTTGTTTATGTTTCCTGTTGGTTGTGCATTTTCGCAGGTTATTATGGGATTTATTTCTGATTCAAAGGGAAGAAAGACTGCCGCAATAACAACCGTTGCAAATTGCCTTGTTGCGTTTATTGGCTTTAGCTTAGGCGCTAAACTGGCATGGAATCCGTATCTTGTCGGCTTTCTCTGCGGTGCATGCATCGGCAGCTTTTACTCAACTAACGATGTAATAATTATGATGATAGGTGAATCTGCACCGACAAATCTTCGTTCATCAATAATGTCTGCCGAATTTGTAGTTGTAGCGGTTGGTGTAGTAATTTCATACGGTGTAAGCTTGCCTTTAATAACTGTTTTCGGTAATACAGTTACGGGAATTGTTGCATTTGCATTAACTGTTCCGGGTTTTGTTGCTGCACTTATTGCAATGACATTAAAAACTCATGATACAAAAGGAATCAATCTCGATAAAGTAACCGGATGTGAATGGGATTGAAATTAAATTTAAAATAGGTCTTGATTTTTTGTTTGATCTATGCTAAAATATTAAGGAAATCTTGTGGAGTGCAGCTTGTTTAGTAACTATAAATATTAAGAAATAAACCCACGCATAAAAACTTAATAAATAAATTGTTCGATGTACGCCTACATGGGGGCGTAGCTCAGCTGGGAGCCCAAAGCACTCAGAAACGCACCCCACAAAAAACTTAATAAATCAATTACTTAGTGTCCTCAAACATGGGGGTGTAGCTCACTTGGGAGAGCGCTTGAATGGCATTCAAGAGGTAAGGGGTTCGATCCCCCTCATCTCCACCATCGGACACTAAGTAATATTTTTTGCCTGCTTTCAGAGTGGGCTTTTATTTTTTTTGCCATATCTATGACTACCTAAACAGCTAAAAATGTTAAGTAGCCCTCTGCAAAATTCTACCCGTTTAATTTGACAGTTTATAATTATTTTCTTGTTTTTGAAGTACACCTGATGTTTAATTTTAGTTGTTCGGTGATTCATT
>JAZPYI010000027.1:0-18048 GCA_045544115.1 Acutalibacteraceae bacterium
TCGTTGTTTAATTTTCAAGGTGCGTTGCGCTGCTGTTTTCCAGAGCGCTCGACTATATTACCAAATCCATCACCTTTTGTCAACACCTTTTTTCAAAGTTTTTTACCCTTCTTCTCAACGTATCCGTGTGTTTTGCGGAAACCTTTTCTTATTGCTTCAATATATTGTGGAATAATGCACTGATATGCATATATTTATTGTTTTTGTTCTTTATTAAACGCAAAAAGAAAAGCCCTCATAATGAGGGCTTGGATTCAACTTATAATGTAAATTAATTATTAGTTATCCTTCTTGGTCTTAACTACTGCAACTGTACCCGCTGCAAGAGCAAGAAGTGCGATTACGGGAGCAACTGAGCTGCTGCCTGTGCTGGGAATTGTTGAAACGTTGGCTGCAGGCTTCTTTGTTGTAGGCTTCTTTGTTGTAGGAGCCTTTGTTGAACCTTCGTCAATTACTGTTACACCTGAAGGACGAGTAACAGGCTCATCGTTATCTGTTGTAGGAGCAGCAGTTGTAGGAGCAGCAGTTGTTCCTGAAGCAGCTGTTGTTGTAGGAGCAGCTGTTGTTGTGGGAGCAGCTGTTGTTGTTGCCTTTGTTGTAGTAGTTGTTGTAGCCTTTGTTGTGGTTGTTGTTTCAAGTCTGCCGTCATCGGGATCTGTGATTCCGTTTGATGCTACCGTTGTTGTGGTATTATCTGCGAAAGCGCTTGTTGCGAATGTGCAGACTGCAATTGCTGCAAAAAGAACTGCAAGCAGCATAGAAACTGTCTTTTTCATTTTAATTACCATCCTTTTTGATTTTTTGTTTTTGTGCCTTCTGACCTATTCTAAATTTACAAATATAATTTTACACAGAAAACAGCTATTTGTCAAGTCACTATATTTGCCAATAAGATAAACTCAAAATACATATTCTCTGACGGATTTTTGTATTTTTTTCTTATCGCAGGTAAATATAAAAGTAAATATATCTGAAAGGAGCTTTAACGATGCCCTTTAATTTCCCTGATAAAAGAAAAGAAAACAAGGCGGAGTGGCATATTCTGAAGGATAAAAACAACCGAGGATACGATAACAGCGAGGAAGATATCCATAACGATGTCCTCGGAAGCTATACCGGCACTCCTTATGACGATTTGCGTCCTATTCAGGATGCAGATGATTTGTAACATTCAAAGTATGTGTGCTTTGGCGGAGTACATTGTGCCTATGTACTCCGCCGCCACTACTACATCTTTTTACCCCTTCCGCCCGCCCTTTCCCCAAAGGTCGGGCGGATATCTATGAGAATTTCACCTTCCCCATCCATCCGAGAGCTCTTAATAAACCTTAAGGGACGGTGAAAATTCTTGCTATCTTATTTCGCAAACCGCAGTTTTTTTCCAACTATCCGCGGTAAATGCAACTACTTTTTCGCCCGAAACGGTATAAACCGTTTCGCCAATACAGATTGCTCTGACCGCCGCATCACCAACATATGATTCGGCATGAAGGCAGGAACCCGCCGGAGTTATTTCACCTTCCGAAACATCAAACATCATGTAAGCGGAAACCTCGGAGCCCGTTTCGTTATCACTGACAACAACAGGAATGCCGAAAATCTCCTTGCCGGAAATAATCATCACACGTCTGCTGTCTGTTGAAGAAAGAGGCAAATAATTCTTTGACAGGGTATACTCCGCCGCCACAGAAGGATTTTTCGGATTGCTGACATCAAAAAGACGGAATGTCGCCGAGCCGTCGGTATTTGAGTTTATACCGAGAAGCTTTGTTTCCGAAATCTCATAGAGATTACCCGTAAAAAGCTTTGAAGGAATCGTTCCCGCAACCATAGGTAATTTCGGCGAGGACAAATCAATTATCATAGTTTCATCGCCTGACGAAACATAGCCTTTGTTGCCTATAAATTTAACTGCATCCACCTTTTTCTGCGGAAATATTTTCTGCAATCCGCTGACAAATCCCATGTTCTCGTCAAATACATAAATGTTACTTGAATCGGCAGCAGCCGTTGCCGCAATAATATAGCCGTTTTTATCGCTTACGGAAATACCGCCGAGAAGCGAGCCTTCAACGATATACGATCCCGCAAGAGCTAAAGATGAGCCGTTGATATTAAAACGGTAAATCTCCGTAAGACTCGGGTATGCTCCGTTTTCATCGGGTTCAACGGAAACAAACTCTCTTGCCGCCGTAATTGCACGTTCCGAGCAATAAAGCTGCTTACCGCTGCCGAGAATTGCAAGACGACCGACGGACTTTCCGAAATCCGAAATATCGGTAACTGTTATAAAAATATATGAGGCTTCAGGGTCCTTGACAGAGATGAAGATATCCTCCGCATCGAGATTTGACGTTTTACCGTTGACGGTAAACGACGGAACAAGCCCCTCATCTGATGCCGCCACCCGCTTATCGGTAACGAGGCAGAACCCGTTTTCATTAAGCGATGAGAACAGATACTTTCCCTCCTGAATATGCTCACGGATTTTAGCGGGAGCCTCAGGGTTTGAGATATCGTAATATACCGCCGCAGTTTCCGTTTCCGTATCGAAATCCTTTCTTCCCAGAAGTGCAATAAGAACATTATCCTTAAGATATATTTCAATACATTCCTCGGTTGCACCCGCAACAACATTATCGGAAAGGGTGACGGTTGAAGCCACATTCATTTCACCTGCAGGAACAGCCTTGATTATCTTTATCTGCTCGGTCATACTTCCGGTTTCAAGATTCTTACCGGTTGTTACTATATATAAATACTCCCCGTCGGTTTTAACTACATCGGCATCAATACTGTTTATGGTTGAAACAATACCAGCACCCGTATAAGAATTGCTTGCAGCATAAAGGCTTTCACCTGCCTGAACAGCTGCTTTTTCCGTAACAGCAATATTCTTATATCCCTCATAAAGTTTATTAAGTATTTCCTCACTGTTCACAGCAGCCGTTTTATCGCTCGTCTGAGAGGTCGGCTTGCTGTTTTGAATCTCCTGCTGACTGTCAGCCGTTTTTTCGCCTAGAATTTCCTTGACGGCATCTTCAACATCCTCATAGCTCTTTGCACTTCTTACAAGCTCTGCGCCTTCATAGCTCTTGTAGAATGTATCCCTCTTTATAACCTTTACTCCGTCTGCCCTCATAGCCAGCACTCCGACAATAACAATTGCAAGCATTGCCGCTGCCGCCGCCAGCCTTCGTATAACAATAATTTTTGATTTGTTCGTCCCCGTTTTAACAGAAAAATCCGTTTCTTTATATTCTTCGTTCTTAAGCATGGTCACTATGCTTTCCTTTTGCAGCCTGAGCGGTATATTTGCATTCTCCGAGCTTTTTTCAAACTCATTTCTGAGCATATCAAGCATCTGCTGTTCATTCTTCTTCATCATCCAAACCTCCTTCCGTTCAATTCTCGCCGCCGAGCGCCGTTCTGAGCTTTTTAAGCGATCGCTTAAGCTTTGAACGAACCGTTGACGACGGATAATCAAGCATATCGGCTATCTCGTGACTCTTATAATTGCCAAGCACACTGAGCAGCACAATTTCTCTTTCTTCCGCAGAAAGAGTTTCAAGCGCTTTTTTAAGCTCCACGGAAAGCTCCATGCTTCCGAAGCTCACGGGTTCCTTATAAACCGTATCTTCATCATCAAGATAAACCAATGCTTTTTTCTTTTGTTCATCCGTATAATATCTTTTGCAAGAGGCGCAGAGTATTTTAAAAAGCCATCCTTTGAATGCCTCTGCTTTCTTGAGAGCTTTTATTTGCCGAAAAGCGGATAAAACAGCATCCGAAACAGCATCCTGCGCAAGGGATTCGCTGCCCGTAACATAGCAGGCATAGCAATACATATCTTTATAATAGAGTTCGTACAGTTCACCGAATGCTTCGGCATCTCCGTTCTTCGCCAGTGTAACGAGTTCTTTGATTTGAGCGCTCAAAATCTCCCTCCTTACGACTCTCATATAATTAGTGTTTCAAACATCGGATTTTGTTGCATATATTTTCAAAAAATTTATTTTGTGTTTTTTCTTCTGTCCACGGGATATAATATAACCGATATAATAATATAAAGCAAGGTGTTACTTTTGAAAAAAATCTTCCTTTTATCCCTCATTTTTACCGTTCTGACCTTATCCGCCTGCTCAGGAAAGGATACCCTTGAGGAAACGAATGCCAATGCCCCCGTTTCCGTTGAGGATGTGCGTGACCAAACAACCCCGCCTTCAACAACGGCAATTACATCAACACAAGCCGTAACATCTCCCCTTACAGGCAGACGGATTCTTGCTCCGATGACCTTTACTGTAAAAGACCCGAAAAACTCAAACGGTCTTTCAACCGAGAAAAAAGAGCACAGCTTTGGTGTTGCAAAAAACGGAGAACCGCATGAAATATCAAAATCCGTACAGAAATATTTTGAATCAATCGGTTACAAAGCTGTTTGCTACGATACAAAATCTGCAGAAAAAGTGCTGTACCTCACCTTTGACTGCGGTTGGGAAAACGGCTGCACAGACAAGGTACTTGATACTCTTAAAGAAAAGAACGTACCCGCAGCATTTTTTTGCACCCTCGACCATATAAAGTCCTCACCCGAACTTATTGCCCGCATGATTAATGAGGGTCATATTGTGGGAAATCATTCGGCAAAGCATCCGAATTTTGCGGAAATATCAAGGCAGAGAATGGCCGACGAAATTCTGGAGTGCGAAAATTATCTGCGTGAAAACTACGGCTATTCAACGAAATTTTTCCGTTTTCCCGAAGGCGCATACAACGAATGTGCTCTCGAGCTTGTAAGCTCCATGGGCATGACCTCGGTTTTCTGGTCGAGTGCATATGCCGACTGGGACGTAAACCAAACCAAGGGCGCGCAGTATGCATTTGAAACCGTTACCGCAAGGCTTCATCCCGGCGCAATTCTTCTGCTGCACTCAGTTTCGCCCGACAATGCCGCCGCCCTAGGCGATATAATTGATTGGGCAAAAAGCAACGGGTATATCTTCAAATCGTTGAATGATATTAAAATGTAATATATTAACAAATACCCTCTTGACTTTTGCGTCGGGAGGTTTTACAATAGCAAATTGTTAACCGATTAATTGTTAAGCATTTAACAAAAGAGGTGTGAATGTGTCAAATTTATACAAAGAAGCCGTTAAAAGGATGTGCAAGGTAACTCTTCTTCACCGCTATGCAATTTCAACCTCGCTTTCGGGCATGAAGCTTTACAGAGGTCAACCCGAAATTCTTGAATATCTCAATGAACACGGCGATTGCTCGCAAAAGGAGCTTGCGGATTTTCTCGGAGTATCCCCCGCTTCAATCGCAACAAGCCTCAAACGAATGAGCAAGGCGGGTCTTATAGAAAGAACGGCAGATGAAAACGATCGCAGAATAAACCGTATTCGACTGACGCCTAAGGGTGACGAGGTAAGAACAGCAGGAAAAAACGAATGCGACAGAGTGGATAAAGCCATGTTCAGCGGTTTTACAGACGAAGAAATAATTGCTTTTTCGGATATGCTTTCCAAGATTGCAGAGAATCTTTCCCCCGCAGGAATGAGCGAAAAAGATGTATTTGATATAATGAAAAAGAGAAGAAACGGAGATGATAAAAATGATTAAAACATTGCTCAGACAAACAAAAGGCTACCGTTTCCTGTCAATCCTCTGCCCCCTGTTGATAATTGTCGAGGTTTACATGGAAACACAGATTCCGTTTGTTATGTCCGATATGGTCGACAACGGCATTCTCGGCGGCACAGGTACGGAATATGTTTTGCGTGAAGGCTTGAAAATGGTCCTTATGGCAATCATTTCACTTATCGCAGGTGCAGGTGCGGCAAGAGTAGCGGCAAAGGCAGGCATGGGCTTCGGCTCAAATCTGAGAAATGCAATTTTTTCAAAAATTCAGGATTTTTCCTTTGCCAACATAGACCGCTTCAGCACACCCTCACTGATTACGAGAATGACCACCGATGTTAACACCATTCAAATGGGTTATACCATGGTTATCAGAATGTTTGTGCGTTCACCTATTATGCTTATAATGGCATTTTCAAAAGCTAAAGCAATCAACAGCGAGCTCGCCGTTGTTTTTGCCGTTGCGGCGCCCCTTCTGCTTATCCTTCTCGGACTTATGGGATCTCTTGCACTTCCGAGATTTCAGAAGCTGATGAAAAAATATGACGGACTCAATGCATCCATTCAGGAAACTCTTATCGGTGCAAGGGTTGTTAAAGCTTTTGTAAGAGCAAAACACGAAAAAGAAAAATTCAGCCTTTCAAACGATGAGCTTCGTGATGCATCGGTATATGCAGAAAAGCTGCTTATTCTTTCGGGACCCATTATGCAGATGACGGTTTACGGCTGCATCATTTCCATTCTTTGGTTCGGCAGCAAGCTTGTAATTAACGAAACGATGGCAATTACCGATTTGACGGCATTCATCACCTATGTCAACATGATTCTCATGTCGCTTATGATGATATCCATGATTTTCGTTATGGCTACGATGTCAAGAGCATCCTTCACAAGAATAGCAGAGGTTATTGCCGAGGTTCCCGATATCAACGACGGAAATGCAGACCCTGCACTTGAGGTTGCAAACGGCGATATCGACATGGAAAACGTCTGCTTCAAATATAAGAAAAACGGCAGAAAAAATGTTATAGACAACATCAATCTCCACATAAAGTCAGGCGAAACCGTCGGTATAATCGGCGGCACGGGTTCAGCCAAAACCACTCTTGTGCAAATGATTCCCCGTCTCTACGATGTAACCGAAGGCATTGTCAAAGTCGGCGGCAGACCCGTTGCTGATTATACTTTGAAAAATCTCCGCGATGCGGTTGCAATGGTTCTTCAGGTAAATCTGCTCTTCACGGGTACAATAGAAGACAACCTTAAATGGGGTAATGAAAATGCAACCCGCGAGGAAATAATAAATGCGTGTAAAATTGCACAGGCACATGATTTTGTTGAATCCTTCCCCGACGGCTATAATACAGAGCTTGGTCAGGGCGGTGTCAACCTTTCCGGCGGTCAGAAGCAAAGACTCTGCATAGCAAGGGCTCTTCTCAAATCGCCGAAGGTTCTTATTCTTGACGACAGCACAAGTGCCGTTGACACCGCAACGGATGCCAAAATCCGTGAGGGCTTCAAGAAAAATCACGGTGATGTTACAACTATTATAGTTGCACAGAGAATAAGCTCCGTTGAACACGCAGACAAAATTATCGTGCTTGATGACGGCAAAATAAACGCAATCGGCACTCACAACGAGCTTCTCGGCACAAACGAAATCTACACAGAGGTATATAAATCACAGCAGGAAGGAGGAAAGGAATAATGGCACGCAAAGCAAAAAAAGCCACACCTCCTCCGCAGGGCAATAAATTTCAGAAGCCGAAGAACACAAAAGCAACGTTTTCAAGACTTCTCGGCTATCTCGGCAAATCGAAGTCGCTTCTTTTTCTCGTTTTTATCTTTGTTGTAATAAGCTCTCTTGCAGGCATAATCGGTACATCCTTTGTAGAAACCATAACCGATGACATCCTCATGCCTTTAATCGGTTCCGAAATCACCGCAGAGCTGCTTTCTCCTCTCGTTAAAATTCTTATTTCTCTTGCATTTATTTACGGCTTCGGTGTTATCTCCTCCTATGCATATTCAAGAATAATGCTTCAGGTTGCTCAGAAAACACTTAACATCATAAGACGCGACCTTTTCAACCATATGATGGACTTACCCATCAGCTTTTTCGATACACATACTCATGGCGAACTGATGAGCCGATACACAAACGATGCCGATGTTCTCCGTGAATGCATAAGTCAGAGCTTTGTTCAGCTTATATCATCATCAGTAACCGTAATAGGCACCTTTGCCATGATGGCATATTACAGCCCCCTTCTCACTCTGCTTGTTATCTTAATGCTTTTCATTGCCTTTTTCATTATCAAAATACTCGGCAAAAAAAGCGCATACTATTTCAGAGCGCAGCAGAAATGCGTGGGCGAGGTAAACGGATATATTGAAGAATTTATAGAAGGACAGAAGGTTGTCAAGGTTTTCTGTCACGAACCCACTGCCAAAAAGGATTTTGCCCAAATTAATGAAAATCTGCGCAATGCCGCAACAAATGCTCACACCTACGCAAGCATTCTTATGCCGATTATGGGTAACATTTCCTATATTACCTATGCAGCCTCGGCAACAATCGGCTCACTTGTTATTATGACCGTGCCCGAAGAATCCTTCTGGGGTCTTACCGTTGGTGCGCTTATGACCTTCCTGCTTTATACAAGGCAGTTCTTCCAACCGATAACCCAGATTTCTCAGCAGTTCAACAGCATTATCGCCGCGCTTGCAGGTGCAGAACGTATTTTTGAAATCATAGATACTCCCACCGAAGAGGACAACGGATATGTAACCCTCGTAAATGCCCGCAAGAATCCCGACGGCAGTATTTCGGAATGCGAAGAAAGAACGGGAATATGGGCATGGAAGCATCCCCACGGTGACGGAACAACAACCTACACCGAATGGAAGGGCGATGTACGTTTCCACGATGTAACCTTCAGCTATGACGGCAAAAAGAACGTTCTCAAAAATGTTTCGCTTTACGCGATGCCGGGGCAGAAAATTGCATTCGTAGGCTCAACGGGCGCAGGCAAGACCACCATTACCAATCTTATCAACCGCTTCTATGATGTCAACGAGGGCAAGATTACCTATGACGGCATAAACATCAAAAAAATCAAAAAAGCAGAGCTTCGCCGTTCTATGGCAATGGTTCTTCAGGATACCCACCTCTTCACAGGCACGGTAAGGGATAACATCGCTTACGGCAAGCTTGATGCAACGGATGAAGAAATCATCGCCGCTGCAAAGCTTGCAAATGCGGACTCCTTTATCACCCGCCTGCCCGAGGGTTACGATACAATGATTACAGGCGACGGCGCAAATCTCTCTCAGGGTCAAAGACAGCTTCTTGCAATCGCAAGAGCCGCAGTTGCTGACCCGCCCGTTCTTATTCTTGACGAAGCAACAAGCTCAATCGACACAAGAACGGAGCGCCTGATCGAAAAAGGCATGGATAAGCTCATGGAGGGCAGAACGGTATTTGTTATCGCACACCGCCTCTCAACCGTGCGCAATTCCGATGCGATAATGGTTCTCGAACACGGTGAAATCATTGAAAGAGGCAACCACGATGACCTTATTGAACAGAAAGGTAAATATTATCAGCTCTATACAGGCCAGTTCGAGCTTGAATAATCAATGATACAACAAAACCAAGGCTTGCGGGAATTAACCTCGCAAGCCTTGGTTGTTTAATATATAATGTATATCAGCTATTTATTTGCCGAACTAAATTCAATCAGCACTTTTTTCACGGCACAGCTTCACGGCGCATTCTATATGATTAGTATGCGGGAACATATCAACGGGGCAGATTTTTTTGACCTTATAGCCTTTTTTTGCCAGCATTTCCAAATCTCTTGCAAGGGTTTCGGGATTGCAGGAAATATAAACCACCGTTTTCGGGTTTGTTACCGCAAGAGCCTCAATGAATTTTTTGGTGCTGCCCGAACGGGGAGGGTCCATAAAAACAACATCAAAATGCTCTCCCTCGGCTGCCGCCTTATTCATAAAATCGCCCGCATCATCGCAGTAAAAATAAGTGTTTTTTACATTATTTCGTTTCGCATTGAAAATTGCATCTTTAACGGCATCGGAATTAAGCTCAACACCGACAACTCTGCCGGCTGTTTTTGCCGCAACAAGTCCGATTGTTCCTATTCCGCAATATGCATCAAGCACCGTGCTGTTTTCGTCAAGCTCCGCAAGCTCCATGGCTTTATTATAAAGCTTTTCGGTCTGCACGGGATTTATCTGATAAAACGATTTGGGCGATATACGGAAAACTCTTCCGCAGAGAGTATCCTCAATATATCCGTTGCCGTAAAGAACCTCTTCTTTATCTCCGAGAACAAGATTTGTCTTTTTCGGGTTGATATTAAGAACAACCGTTGTTATTTCGGGATGCTTTTCAAGAAGCTTGGCGGTAAATTTCTTTTTCATAGGGAAATATCCGCTTGCACCGACAATTACAACCATAACCTCGCCGCTCGTGAAGCCTCTTTTAACAAGCACATGACGCAGGAAGCCCGTTCCCCTGTCCTCATCATAAGTCCATATCTTGAATTTCGGAAGCATATTGCGAATATCAACAATAATTTCATCGGCGGTTTTGTCCTCGGTCATGCAGCTGTCAACCGAAACGATTCTGTGACTGCCTGACTGATAAACACCCGATATTATCTTGCCGCTTTTTGTTCTTCCGAATGCCGCCTGAACCTTGTTACGGTAATGATAGGGGCTTCCCATGCCGATTATCTTATCCACCTTGCCGAATTTTTTCAGCAGAATTTCACACCTTGCCTGCTTCCATTTAAGCTGACGTTCATAGCTCATATTCTGAAGCTGACAGCCTCCGCATTTTTTGGCAAGCGGGCAGGCATCGGGATTTGTTTTAAGATTTGATTTCTGTGACACGGCAAACCTCTTTTCGTTTTTTATCTTTAAAATTATATCATTACAAACCGAATTATACAATACCTTATTTTCTATTGACTTTTATTTGATTGTTGATATATACTTTATTTATTATTGCAAAGGAGGTTTTTGAATGACAAAAGCTCACGCAAAACAGAAAGCAAAAGAATTGGTAGCGAAAATGACGGTTGAGGAAAAAATTTCTCAGCTTCTTTATAATGCTCCTGCAATCGAAAGACTCGGAATTGACGAATACAACTGGTGGAACGAAGGCTCGCACGGTGTTGCAAGAGCGGGTACTGCAACGGTTTTTCCTCACGCAATAGCAATGGCTTCAACCTTTGATCCCGACCTTGTAGGTGAGGTTGCAGATGTTATTTCAACCGAAGGCAGAGCAAAATACAATAAACACGTTAAGTACGGCGACCATGATATTTTTAAGGGTCTTACCTTCTGGGCACCCAACATCAATATTTTCCGCGACCCCCGTTGGGGCAGAGGTCAGGAAACCTTCGGTGAGGATCCGTTTCTTACTTCACAGCTCGGGGTTTCATTTATCGGCGGCATTCAGGGCAACGGCGAATTTCTTAAGGCTTCCGCCTGCTCAAAGCATTTTGCCGTACATTCCGGTCCGGAAAAATACAGGCACGGCTTTGATGCCGTTGTTGATATGCATGACCTTTATGAAACATATCTTCCCGCATTCGAAAAAACCGTTAAGTCGGGTGTAACAGGTGTCATGGGTGCATATAACAGAACAAACGGCGAACCCTGCTGCGCTCATTCGTATCTTCTTAAAGATGTTCTTCGCAATAAATGGAATTTTGACGGCTACGTGGTTTCCGACTGCGGCGCGCTCGGAGATATTTATAAATTTCATAAGTTTGTTGAAACAAAAGCTGAAGCAGCTGCTGTTTCGCTCAAGAATACTTGCGACCTCAACTGCGGCGAAACATATGATGCACTCATTGATGCATATGAGCAGGATCTCGTAACGGAAGAAGAAATCACCGCGGCAGCGGAAAGCCTTTTTGCTATCCGCTATCTTCTCGGTGAATTTGAAGATGTAAGACCTTACTCCGATATCGGATATGATAAGCTCGACTGCAAGGAGCATAAGGAACTTAACCTTAAAACTGCAGAGCAATGTATAGTTCTTCTTGATAATAAAGATAAATTCCTTCCTCTTAATAAAAACACAAGCAAAAAAATTGCTGTTGTCGGTCCCAATGCCCTCTCCGTTACCGCTCTTGAAGGCAACTACAACGGATATGCTTCCGAATATGTGACCGTTGCAGACGGCATACGCAGAGTTTTCAAGGATGCGAAAATATCTGTTGAAAAAGGCTGCAACTACTGCGAAGAACAGCTCAACCATTGGAGCGGCTTCCAAAACATGATAAGCGACGGTATCGCAGCAGCCTCCGAAGCGGATATAACCATTCTTGCACTCGGTCTTGACTGCTCAATCGAGGGAGAAGATACCGGTTTTGACGATGACTATACAGCTTGCGGCGACAAACGTTCTCTTTATCTTCCCGCAACCCAGCAGAAGCTTGCAGAAGCGGTTTGTGATGTTTGCGAAAACGTTGTTGTTGTTCTTCTCTGCGGCAGCTCGATTGATGTCGGTGAAAAGGTAAGAAATCACGCAAAGGCTGTTATTCACGCATGGTATCCCGGCTCACTCGGCGGACTCGCCCTTGCCAATATTCTTGCAGGCGAAGCAAATCCCTCTGCGAAGCTTCCGATTACAATCTACAGAGGCGACCATGATATCCCCGATTTTGAGGATTACAACATGAAGGGCAGAACCTACAGATATATTGACGGCGATGCACTTTATCCCTTCGGATTCGGTCTTTCATATACAAACTATAAATACGATAATGCAAAGCTTGTTTTTGCAGACGGAGAAAAAATAACCGTCAGCGCAGAGGTTGAAAATATCGGTGATATTGCAGGTAAGGAAATCGTTCAGGTCTATGCTTCTTTTACCGACAGCCGTGTCGCTACTCCTCATTGGCAGCTTTGCTCACTCAAATCCGTTAACCTTGAAGCCGGTGAAAAGAAAGAAATCACCCTTGATATTGACCGCTACTGGGTCAAGGCGGTTACCATGGACGGCGAAAGAGTTGACCCCGACGGAAAGATTACTCTTTATATCGGCGGACATCAGCCTGACAGCATAAGCAACAAACTTCTCGGATATTCCTGCCTTGAAATTGAACTTTAATATACAACAAAAATCTCCGAACCGAGGTTCGGAGATTTTTTATTGCTTCCTTATTATCCCGTTTTCAACTGCTGTATGGGCGCAGAGCTTGAGAATTTCAACAACATTTTCGGGAACATCAGGCAGCATAAAACTGTTGCCGAATATGCTTTCACCGAAAATCATTTCGTAAAAACAAGCGCTTGCAAGGTAGCATCCGAGGTCATTTCCGTGGAAGCCGTCCTCTGTGAGTTTATCGCCAATTGGGGTGTTTCTTGCAGTCTGCCATGCCCTGCCGCTCGGGATAATCAAATCAATATCAGCTTCAAGCGATGCATCGGCATATGCTTCGGTCAATGCACGGTACATCTCCTGCTGACTTCTGCCGTAGTTTGCAAATCCGGGATGCTGACATCCGCTTTCATATGCCCATGTCTGGTGAAGCATGATTCTTGCATTCGGCTTCATCATTCTGCAATACTCTGTAAGCTCGGAAAGATACGGCGAATAGCTCTCGGGAATGCCGCTCAGATGGCTGCATTGCTGAAGAGTTATAACATCCCATTCCTCATCCTCAACCGCTTCGTGAAGTGCCACACCGTCGGGTCGGCTCATCTCGGTTTCAAACGGAAGATAAACCTCGTAATCATATGCATCCTTTTCCTCGCGCCAGTTGTTCCAATGCTGTTCAAGCGAACAGCCTCCGATAAAAAGATTGCAGAGCAAAAGCTCCTTTCCCGCCGCCTTTGCCATATGGGGCAGGAATTTATGCGCATTAGTCGAAAAACTGTTACCTATTGAAAGTACATTCATCTTCTGCCTCCGTGAACAAGAAGTAAAAATTCTTTTTTATCCGCATGATTATTGCACTTTTCCATAATAACAAAATAAATTGTAATCATAAACAGATACGGGAACGGTGCAAATATGCCGGGATTGACTATCGACATAAGCTCAAGACCTATGTATGATGCAAAAACCATAAGATTGAAGAATGTAAAATTCTTAATAAGTGTTCTTATCCTTTCAATAAAAAGGAAAACATATGCCGCAACTCCGACAAGTCCGAACGAACCGATAATCTGAATGGGCGAGCAATGATACCAGCAAAGAGTAAATTCCGCATTGTGATGAACATCATTGTTACCCATATAGCCTATGCCTCTACCAAAAATCGGATTCGCCTTAAAATCCTCTATTCCTCTGCCGATAAGCTGCAGACGGATTTGGTTTTCCGAGGGGTTGAGCAGCCTCATTATCGTATAGCTGACCATATCAAAAAGCACATATCTCAAAAGGAATGCAACAACAAGGCATACTCCGAAAATCGCACCGATAAACGGTCTGTGCTTCTTATCAACAAAAAACATTATTATAAAGCATATTCCAAGCTCAACAAGTCCGAAGAGCATACCGCCTCTTGAGCCTGTGAAAAGAATTGCACCGTATGCAAGAATGCCGATGAAGAAATATCCGAATTTTTTTGCCGAAAGATAAAAGGCAAACGGCATTGCAAGCATCAGAAGGGTTGAGCCGTTGTTGCGCCATTGGAATGGCAGAATATCAAATCCGCCCGAAAGCTCGTTTGCACGGCTCAGATATTCTTCGGCAAGGCAGATGCACAGCATAATGATTATGCTCACCATCAGCTTTGCGAATCTTTCAGAAAAAACATAGTCCTCATGCATTTTCAACGCGCCGTTCATATACATATAAACTATGAGCATCGCAAAACCGAGCATAAATATATAGAAAAGAGATATGGGCTTGAAATATTCCTCTGCGGAAATTATTCCGACACCGCCGAGAGTAACCGCAACGGAGGAGGCAATTATTCCTTTAAAAAGACTGCCCTTTTTAAAACCTGAGCGATAAATGAAGAAATGTGAAATTATCATAATCGCAACAGGAGGTATCATCCAGAAAAACTGACTGAAATCATCATAGGAATGCTTGCACCGTATCGCAAAGCACGATACCGTGACAATAACCTGCAGAGCGGGAACAAGGTCATCAGTCAGCACCATCACAAGACCGAATACCGTTATGAACATAACCGTACCGATAATTTCATTGTTTGTAAAAACAAAAAACGAGGCTGCGGCAAGCAGAATCGCCGTAAACCAATCCGACACAAGAAACTTTCTTATCTTTTCCAAAAATTCACCCCGATTCATTCGGTAAGCTGCCATTATAATAACAATTTTTATTCCCAAAGTCAATTAATGTTACAATATTGTAAGATATTCGTTAATTTTTCGGGGCAGAATATGACTATATTGTAAACTTTGGAAAAAACACTTGATTTTTCCTTCACAAGGTACTAAAATACAAATTAGCACTCAGGAACTTCGAGTGCTAAAACTGACAAATTATTTTATCGGAGGTAATAAATATGACTATTAAACCGCTTGCAGACAGAGTTGTTGTTAAGGCAGTTGAGGTTGAGGAAACCACAACCAGCGGAATCATCCTTGCAGCATCGGCTCAGGAGAAGCCCCAGATTGCAGAAGTTGTTGCGGTAGGTCCCGGCGGAATGATCGACGGCAACAATGTTGAAATGTACGTTAAGGTTGGCGACAGAGTAATCACAAGCAAGTATTCGGGCACAGAGGTTAAGCTCAACAAGGAAGAATACACTATCGTTAAGCAGAGCGATATTCTTGCTATCGTAGAATAATTTATAGGAGGTTTTTATAATGGCAAAGCAGATTATTTACGGTGAAGAAGCCCGCAAGGCTCTTCAGGCAGGTGTTGATAAGCTTGCAAACACAGTTAAAATCACACTCGGACCCAAGGGCAGAAACGTTGTTCTTGATAAAAAATACGGTGCTCCCCTCATCACCAATGACGGTGTTACAATCGCTAAAGAAATCGAGCTTGAGGATCCGTTTGAGAACATGGGTGCACAGCTTGTTAAGGAAGTTTCAACAAAGACAAACGATGTTGCCGGTGACGGTACAACAACCGCCACTCTTCTCGCTCAGGCTCTTATCAGAGAAGGCATGAAGAATGTTACCGCAGGTGCAAACCCCATGGTAGTAAGAAAGGGTATGGCAAAGGCTGTTGAAGCTGCTGTTGCATGCCTTAAGAAGAACGCAAAGCCCGTTTCAAGCTCCACCGATATCGCAAGAATCGGCACTATTTCTTCAGGTGACGAGGAAGTGGGCAAGTTTATTGCCGATGCAATGGAAAAGGTTACCGCAGACGGCGTTATCACCGTTGAGGAATCCAAAATCGCTGTTACCGAGGCTGAAGTTGTTGAAGGTATGCAGTTTGACAGAGGCTATATCTCCCCCTACATGGTAACAGATACAGATAAGATGGAAGCTGTTATTGACGATGCTCTCATTCTTATCACAGACAAGAAGATTTCAAGCATTCAGGACCTTCTTCCTCTTCTTGAACAGATTATGCATGCAGGCGGAAAGCTTATCATTATCGCAGAGGATGTTGAGGGCGAAGCTCTTTCAACAATTCTCGTAAACAAGCTCCGCGGTGTATTCACCTGCGTATGCGTTAAGGCTCCCGGCTTTGGCGACAGAAGAAAGGAAATGCTTCAGGATATCGCTATCCTTACAGGCGGCGAGGTTATCACATCAGACCTCGGTCTTGAACTCAAGGACACACAGCTTTCACAGCTCGGCAGAGCACGTCAGGTTAAGGTTTCCAAGGAAAACACAATTATCGTTGACGGTGTAGGCGCAAAGGAAGATATAGCTTCAAGAATCGGTCAGATTAAACTCCAGATTGAAAACACAACCTCTGACTTTGACAGAGAAAAGCTTCAGGAAAGACTTGCAAAGCTTTCCGGCGGCGTTGCAGTTATCAAGGTTGGCGCAGCAACCGAAACCGAAATGAAAGAAAAGAAGCTCCGCATTGAAGATGCTCTTGCAGCAACAAAGGCAGCGGTTGAAGAAGGCTGCGTTGCAGGCGGCGGTGTTGCACTTCTCAACACTATTGCAGAGGTTAAGGCACTCCTTGAAGCAACAGACGATGCAGACGAAAAGACAGGCATCAAGATTGTTCTTAAGGCACTCGAAGAGCCCGTTCGTCAGATTGCGGCTAACGCAGGTCTTGAAGGCTCCGTTATCGTTAACGAAATTCTTTCATCCGATAAAGTAGGCTACGGCTACAACTTTGCAGATGATACCTATTGCGACATGGCAACCGCAGGTATCCTTGACCCCACAAAGGTAACTCGCTCGGCACTCCAGAATGCAGCTTCCGTTGCAGCTATGGTTCTTACAACCGAGAGCCTTGTTACCGATAAGCCCGATCCCGCAGCAGATGCAGCTCAGGCAGCAGCAATGGCAGCGCAGGGCGGCGGAATGTATTAATTGGATATAAACACTAAAGGCTGTCCCACCATAATACGGTGGGGCAGCCTCTTTTCTTTGGTGGACCCTGATGTTTGTCGGTTCGCGCCGCAGCGGCGGCTTGGTCGCTCGCGGTAAGGTTATAGTCTACACTAAAACAAAAAATCTTATTGTGAGATCAAACTAATAATAAATAAACGGATAATAATATGTGTTGATTTATCTTGGTTACTTGTTCGGTATGAATAATGAAATGCTTTATGTGTATGGAATATTAAATCTTCAAAAAATGTTTTGTTCAAATTGCACAGAATTAAACTTGCTAAATTGTGAAAAACACAGAAAAACAAAAAAACGAAAAATTTTCGCGTGACAATTCGTGCTTCCCGTCATTTATATATAGAAGTTCATTTCAGAAATTAAGCTGAAGAAGGTGTTTTTATGCGTTCGTCAACTAACATGGCGGAAAAGGAAGCAACTAAAGAAAAGCTGATTGAATTTATGGAGCAAAATGATATTGCATATAGTCTGCTTGAGTGTTTTGGATGTGACAGATTCTGCATTAATATCAGCGGAGAAGAAACCAAGTGTAAAAAGCATTGCTGCAATTCAGGGATTATTGTGCAAACATGCAATAAAGATGTTTACAGGATTTATCCGAACGAAATTCTTTACATAGCAATTGAATATAGAAAATCTGTGCTGTATCTGACTGACAGAAAAATGGAAACCAACTACCGCCTTGAGTATTGGAAAGATATTCTGGACTCCAAGACTTTTGCACAACCGCACAACAGTTTTATCGTTAATCTCAATTATGTCAATGAGGTTGCGAAAGAGTGGGTAAAGGTGAGATACGGCGAAAAAGAATATCTTGTATATACATCATCACGCAAAATCGGTGCGTTTAAAAAAGCATTCTTAAATTTCGGCAAACGGTAATATATTAAT
>JAZPYI010000028.1:0-155794 GCA_045544115.1 Acutalibacteraceae bacterium
AACCCAAAATTCGTCCTGCATTTCATAAAATCTTTATATTTAATTATTTATTAAAACACGATTCTAGTCAATATAAAAATTAAAAATTTTCCCAAAAAATCACTTAGCGCATATACAAAAAAAGCCTTAAAAAAATCTTTAAATTGTATGAATTATACAATTATCATAAAAACTAAAAAAAATATAGAAACATTCCGAAAAAATTGTCATTTTTATAAAAAAAAACAGGAGGCAGCCTATGAACTTAAAAGGCATTGCTTACAAGCTTCAGAAGGCTTTATGCCTTCGCGGACGATATATCAAAATAAATCAAACTCAATATTATTCGGCAGAAAAAGAAAGAATGTTAACAAAATATATTCTAAAAGAAAAATGCATTGTTAACAGCAAGGGTGAAACAAAAGATATATCTCTGCTTGAAACCTTCCGAATGATTGATGTTGTAAACTTTCTTGCCGAAGAACTCGGCGGAGGTGAGTAATTTGGCTCTCACCAAAAAGCAAAAAGATTTTGCAGACTATTATCTTGAGCTTGGCAATCAGACGGAAGCAGCAAAGAAAGCGGGTTACAGCAAAAAAACAGCTTATTCCATCGGCAATGAAAACCTGAAAAAACCTGAAATAAAAGCCTATATAGCAGAACGGCTCGCTCAAATTGAAAAAGAGAGCATCGCCTCAATTGATGAGGTAATGAAATTCTATACAAAGGTTATGCGAGGTCAGGAAAAGGACCAATTCGGACTTGATGCTTCGTTATCAGACCGCATGAAAGCGGGCGGTGAAATTATCAAACGTTTGTCGGCAGGCAATCAGGATGCATCCGGCGCTGACGATGATAACCTTATCGAAGCACTTGAAGGCACAGCGGAACAGCTTTTTGACGACGGCGACGACAGCAATATACTCCCGGAGGAAGATGAAGAATGAAAAATTCCTATTTCCGATGGGGTAAAATGAGCCGCCGACAAAAGAAGGTTCTGACATGGTGGACTAAAACAAGTAAATATGCCGATTATAACGGCATCATATGTGACGGAGCTATACGAAGCGGTAAAACCGTAAGTATGGCTTTTTCATTTGTACTTTGGGCTATGACCACATTTGACCGTGAGAAATTTGCAATGTGCGGCAAAACAATCGCATCATTCAGACGCAATGTTCTCGGAACACTTAAAAGTCAGCTGAAAGCAAGAGGATATACCGTTACAGAAAAGCGCACAGAAAACCTTATCGTTATTTCAAAAGGCAACAAAGCAAATCTGTTCTACATATTCGGCGGTAAGGATGAAAGCTCGCAGAACCTCATTCAGGGCATGACCCTTGCAGGTGTCCTGCTCGATGAAGTTGCGCTTATGCCCGAGAGCTTTGTTAATCAGGCAACGGCAAGATGCTCTGTTGACGGTTCAAAGTTTTGGTTTAACTGCAACCCCGAAGGTCCTCAGCATTGGTTTTATCTCAACTGGATTCGCAAATGCAGAAAAAGAAAACTTCTGTATCTGCATTTCACAATGGAAGACAACCTTACTCTTTCCGAAAAAATCAAAGAAAGATACCGCAGTCAGTATATCGGAGTATTCTATGACCGATTTATAAAAGGCTTATGGGTTGTTGCCGAAGGGCTTATTTATCCCTATTTTGATGTAAAAAAGTGTTGCGGCAGTGATATTGAAGGCGATGAATATTATATTTCTTGCGATTACGGTACGCTTAATCCATTATCAATGGGATTATGGGCTGTGTCCTATGAAAATGAGACGGCAACCCGTATCAGAGAGTTTTATTATGACGGCCGCAAGGAAGGAAAACAGCTCACCGACAGCGAATATTACGAACACCTTGAAGAGCTTGCGGGAGACCTCGATATCGAATGCGTTATCGTTGACCCCTCCGCCGCTTCATTCATTGCCGAAATACGCAGAAACGGTGTATTTAATGTCCGCAAAGGTAACAACGATGTTATTGACGGTATCCGTCTTACAGGCAAACTTCTCAACAACGGCAATCTCCGCATTTCAACCTGCTGTAAAAATTCAATTAAAGAGTTCCAAAGCTACAGATGGGATGAAAAATCCGTTGAAAAAGACAGTCCCCGAAAAGAAAACGACCATGCAATGGACGATATCCGATATTTCTGCAACACAATTCTCAGACCTCTGGAGTGGTAATATATGAATGAATTTATCAAAAATTTAATATGGAAGTGGTTCGGAAAGAAAATTCTTGAATCTGTCGGTCAGCTTCAACGCAGCGAAACAGACTGCTCAAATTACACCGATATATCTGCCGAAAACATAACGGCACTGCTTGCTAACAGTGTTTCAAACATAGCAATGGGCGATTCACAGGTGTTTCTTTCAGCATCGGGCGGAGGCTCTTCCCGCTATTCCTATATACTTTCCGAAATAGCCGTAAAGGAATGGGCAGACATAAGCGATACCGTTGCCTGTGCTCTCGGCTGCGGTGCAATTATCTCAGTCCCCTATTCCGTTGATAACGGTCTGGGCAGAAAAATCTATATTGATACGGTTATGAAAGACCGATTTTTCGTTACGGGTATGCAGGGTGACGAAATAACGCAATGTGTAATACTTGCAGACGAATTTGTTCGTGATAACAAACGTTTCAAGCGATTCACGGATTACAGCATTAAAGACGGTGTTTACATAATCCGCAACCGCGCGGTTTGCAACGATAATCCCGTTTCGCTCACTTCTGTCGAAGAATGGTCGGATATTCCCGAGCAGATTGCAATCGGCGGTGTCAGACAGCTTCCTATAGCCGTTCTCAAATGTCCTCAGAACCCCCGAAAACCGAAGGTACCTGCAGGTGTTCCGATTACATTCGGCTGCGAAGCAACTCTTAATAAAATTGCAAAAACTCTCAACGATATTGAACGTGAGTACGATAAGAAAAGAGCAAAAATGCTCGTCGACCGTCAGATGATAAGACTTCACAAAAAGAAAGACGGCAGTAATGATGATGAGAAAACCCGAAAGGAATTTGAAAACAATGACCTTTATGTTGCTTTCAATTCGTCGGACAATTTCAAGGGTGTTGAAATATTCGACCCGGCTATCCGTGATTCGGCATATTATAATAAGCTCGAAAAACACTTTGCCATGCTTGAAAAAGAGTGCGGTCTTTCCGAGGGTGTGCTGACAAAGCTTTCAACATCCCATGCAACCGCAACGGAAATTTTTCGTGTTATGTATAACACCTTCTGCTTCTGCGGTAAAGTCAATGCAAGTGTGACAAAGTATTTCAAAGACCTTATGTATGCCTGCTCCGTGCTTGTCAATTATTACGGCATGGCGCCTTACAGCGAATACGATGTTAAATTCAGCTATTCATTTGCACTTCTTGAGGACAGCTCCGCAACCTTCTCACAGAAAATGCAGGCTGAAAGCATCGGCGCAGAAGATATTGTTGAAATCCGTCAGTTTATTCATCCCGAGGAAACTCGTGAGGAAGCGCAGGCAGCGATTGACAGAATCAGAGAAAACCGTCCGACGATAACGCAGCTCATTAACGAAGAATGATTAAAGATTTTTTTGAAATTCCGCAGGCAATTGCCCGAAGAATAGATACCGCAAACAAAAAAATGCTTAAACGTCTGGGTGAGGATATCGCCCGGATAGGCAGTCTGAATAACTACAAGGATGCACAGCTTATCGCCGCAAAAATGAGCGGCGAAAGTGTTGAAGAAATTACCCGTGAGCTTTCAAAGGCTTCGGATATGGCTGAGGAAGATATCGAAAAACTTTATGCCGATGCGGCTCGTTATGACTATGAATTTGCCGAGCAGTTTTATCTTGACCGTGAGCAAATCCCGTTTGAGAAAAACCAATCTTTACAGCGCACGGTTAAAGCTATGACAAAAGCAGCACAGGAGAGCTGCAACAATCTCAGCCATTCTTACGCAATAGCTCTGCGTGACCGTGACGGCAAAGTCCGTTATACTTCTCTGCGGGCAGGATATAAAGAAGCAATTGACAAGGCAATAACCGCCGTAAAAATGGGTACAACTGATTATAAATCGGAAATGCGCAATGTTCTTAAGCAGTATGCAGACAGCGGTGTTCGTGTTGTCGATTGGGAAAGCGGTTACAGTCAGCGCATTGATACAGCCGTTCGCCGTAACATCATGGACGGTTTGCGGCAACTTAAGAACGAAACACAAAAACAGCTCGGTGACGAATTCGGCGCAGACGGTTATGAAATATCAGCTCATGCAAACCCCGCACCTGATCATGCTGACATTCAGGGCAGACAGTATTCCTTTGAGGAATTTGAAAGACTCAACGACCGCCTTGACCGAAAAATCGGCACTCTGAACTGTTACCACACATTAAGAGCAATCATTCTCGGCATTTCCCGACCCGTCTACACCGAAGAACAGCTTCAGGAAATGAACCGAAAAAGCAACACAGAAAAAATCGACATTGACGGCAAAAAATACACCCGATACGAATGCACTCAACTGCAAAGACAGCTCGAAACCAAAATCCGCAAACAGAAAGACCGTAAAGAGATCCTGAAAGCGGCGGGTGATGATGTCGGAGTCCGTGAATGCAACCGCAAAATAAGACTGCTGAAAGAGAAATATAATGAGATAACTCTGAAGGCAGGACTTGATACACATTATGACAGAATGAGTGTGGTTAAATCTCAAAAAGAAATTGACATTGCGATTGAAAATGCTATAATTGAGAAAAGCCGTTTACGCATAACCCAAGTCAGAGCAAGCACAATAACAGAAAAAATCAATTCGGGTGAATACAACACCAAAATGAGTAAACAGCAATTTTTGAAACACAAAGATGGTACCCCTCAATTTGAAAACTACAAAAATGACCGTGCAAAGAAAAACGGAAATCCTCAAAGTATTTTAACGATTGATGAAGAAACAGCTCAAAAAATAATTGTTGAAAAAGCAGGAACCGGCATTGTCAGAGTTTCAAAATCAGGAGAACCGAGACCTGTTGAAGATATTGATTGCGGTTATGTGATAGGTAAATATTACGGAAACGGCAAGTATCATAATACAACAAAAGTATCTGTTCATTACGGTAAAAAAGGATCCCATATTGTTCCTATAAGAGGTGAGAATTTTGGTTAATATATGGAATTATAAAGATTGCGATACAATAGAAATAACCGATACTGATGGCAATGTTTTCAAAGGAAGAATCGTTGACATAACAGATGCAGATGAGAAAAGCGACCTTGAAGAATACGAGGACAGCATTACAATAAAAGTCGATGAAAACAACATTGAATTTTTGCAAAGCGAAATTGCAGAAATAAAAATAATTCGTTAAACCACCTACTGTGTGCAGGTGGTTTTTTTATATCCACAATTCAATAACTAAAGCCGATTTTGACGTTATACGTTAATCTCGGCTTTTTTTATACCCATTTTCAAAACTTGGGCGGAATCCCGAAAAACTATCAAGCCGGAGCAGAAAGGGACTGCGATAACAAACTGAAAGGCGAAGAAAGGACACACCATGACAAGAGAACAGGTCAGAAACATTATCAGCGGTATCACAGATGAACAGCTGCAGCAGATTCTTGATATCAATTCCGCTGATATCGGCAAAGCAAAAGAACCCATTGCGGCGCTTCAGCAGCAGCTGACAACCGCAAACAACACCATTTCCGAGCTTGAGAAGAACAAGGGTGATGTCGAAAAGCTTCAGGCAGAAATCGACACCTACAAGCAGGAAAATGCAAACCGTGAAAAAGCCGAGCAGGAAGCCGCAAGAAATGCAAATCTTCTCTCCCGCTTCGATAAGCTCCACGGAGAACGCACTTACACCAACGATTTCACAAAGAACGGTGTGTTTGCGGAATTCAAAGAAGCAATCGCAAAGCCCGAGAACGAAGGCAAATCCGACGCAGATATTTTTGCAGCTATCACAAAGGACCGTGACGGCATTTTCACAAACCCCAACCCCGGTGTAGATATTCCGGGTCTTGGAGATTCCGATTCGGTTGACAAAGCGGCATATAATGCTGTCAGAGCAGCCGCAGGACTTAAACCTATTTAACAATTAAAACAGAAAGGAAATAACAATTATGCCTAACAACATTATTCTCGCAAAGCAGTTTGTTCCCATCCTTGATGAGGTATACAGACTCGCTTCACTCACATCCGACCTTGACGGTTCTCCCGAACTCGTCAGAGCAGGCGCAAATGCCGACGAAATGTGTATCCCCATGATTGACATGAGCGGTCTTGGTGATTATGACCGCAACAGCGGTTATGTAAACGGTGACGTCACTCTCCGTTGGGAAACCGTCAAATGCAACTATGACAGAGGTCGTATGTTCCAGGTTGACAACATGGATAATCAGGAATCTGCAAACATTGCTTTCGGCAAGCTTGCAAGTGAATTCCTTAGAACAAAGGTTGCACCCGAAATCGATGCTTTCCGTTTTGCTTCTTATGCTTCTCTCGAAAACATCTCTATTATGTCAGGAACACTCTCTGACGGCAATGCGGTTGTTGCAGCACTCAGAGCCGCTTCAACTAAAATGGATGAGGATGAAGTTCCCACAGAAGACAGATATCTTTATATCACTCCCACTCTCAAAGGTCTTGTAGACGACCTCGACACAACCAAGAGCAAGGAAGTTCTCAAGAGGTTCACAAAGATTGTTGAAGTTCCTCAGAGACGTTTCTACACCGCAATTTCTCTCAAAAACGGTACATCCGAAGATGAAAAAGCAGGCGGTTATGTAAAGGCAGAAGGTGCGGCTGATATCAACTTTGAAATCATTCACAAGCCCGCTGTTATTCAGTATCCCAAGCATGTTGCACCCAAGGTTGTTGACCCCTCACAGAACCAGAACGCAGATGCATGGAAGTACGGTTACCGTAATGTCGGCATTGCTAAGGGTTATGAAAACAAACGTGCAGGTATCTATGTTCATCACAAGGAGGTAGTCTGATATGAAGACTGTCGGATATATCCCTAAACCCGCCAAAGCACCCGACCCTGAATTCATCTGCCCCGTATGCAATAAGTCGTATAGACGTGAAAGCGACCTTCTCAAGCATATTGAGAAGGAACATCCCGACTACGGCAAGTCCAACCCCGACAACGGCGGCGGTGGTGCCTGATGTCATGGCTCACATATGAGGAATACACCGCTTACGGCGGCACGGCATCCGAAAACGAATTTAAGCCACTCGAATTAAAGGCACGCAAGCGCATTGATTACCGCACTCTTGAACGTATACAAACCCCAGATGAGGATATCAAGCTTCTTATATTTGAACTTATCGGTATGCAGCAGAAATTTGACGAGCATGACGGCAACATCTCAGGCTACGGCAACGACGGTGTAAGCATTTCGTTCAATTCTCCCGAAGCTGCAAAAAAAGATTTTGAAGCAAAGGCAAACGAGCTTATTGATTCTGTTGTCGGCGACCTTGCGTATAGGGGGTTATGCTGATGATTCCGCCCAATTGGAATAAAGATATAACCCTCTATATCAAAACCGAAGTGAATAAAAAAGTGCAGTGGGAAAGGTTCGTCTTTTCCCGCTGCTTTTTCAAGTATATCCGCTCGTCACAGTTTGATGAGAAATCACGCATTGAGGGTGAAAGCTACATTGTGCGCATTCCTTGCAAAGCCTCTCCTGCCGTAACTCAGGGCTGTATCGCCGTTCTCGGCAGTATTCCCGATATTCTCGGCGAAGAAACAAGCGGTAATGAGCTGCTTTCAAAATACGGCGAAAACGCATTCAGGATTAACACCGTGAGCGATAACACGGATTTTCTGATATCTCATGTAAGGATAGGTAACTGACATGGCAATCACGGTTCAAATTGATACCTTCGCAATCACGGAAAAAGTTGAGGGTGTTTTAACTGACGATGCAAAGAAATATTTTTACGACGAATTTTACGGTCGTATGCAGCCTTATGTTCCCGCCGATACCCTCACCATGTATGATACCGCCGATGTATCAGCTGACGGAATCCTTTTTGTTATGCCTTATTCCTCTGCTCCGTATTTCGGCAAAACAAAAAACGGCAATCAGATGCATTTCAAAACCGATAAGCACCCTCTTGCTACCGACCATTGGGATATAGCAACATGGAACGCAGAAAAAGACTATTTGTGCAGGATATTGCAGGATTATATCAACAGGAGAAATCACCATGGATAAAAACAAAGCAGTATTTGAATGGATAAAACAATGTTCCGTGTTTGAAAGGCTTTTTTTCAATTTCGGAACAGACGAAGAAAACACAAGCACGTTTATCCCCATACCGACCGACAGCACAGTAAAAACGGATATTTTCGGCAACGAAACAAAGCATTATGATTTTGCGGTTTCAACCTTCGGAGCGATTGACGATATCACGTTTGAAGGCAGCGAAAACATAACCGTAATGAACCTTTTACAGGAGCTTACCGAATGGATAAAGCAACAGAACCGAAAGAGGATTTTTCCCGACTTCGGTGCAAAATGTTTTATCGAAAAAATAACCGTTAATCAAAACATTCCCGCTTCTCTGCGAATGCAGAACATCTCAAAATATCTGTCACAGTACAGAATTATTTACGAAGAAAGGACTGATTAAATGTCTGAAACCAGATACTCAGCAACAAAATTTGCTCTTGAAGAAAACCAGAAGGCGGAGCGCAAACTGCTTGTTACCTGCGTCAACCTCGGTGACAGCATCACAAAAACAGACGGTACACCCAAGTGGCAACCCATCGGCGCAGGTGTTGAGGATTCTTCCGTTGAATTCAACCCTGAAACAAGTAAGTCTACCGATATTTTCGGTAATACGGAAACCTCAGTTGATAAACTTCAGATCTCACAAGGCATGGACCCCATGACTGTAAGAGGCGGCAATCCCTTTATCTTTAAACTTGTTGACATTATTGAGAGAAATGCGCTTTCAGAATTCTCGCTGTTTGAAGTGATGATTATCCGTGGATATATCAAAGAAGGCGAAGCAAGCGCAGCAGGCGGCTATCATGCCGAGGTGCATAAGAACTGCACAATCACACCTCAGCGCGAAGGCGGTTCAGCTTATGTCGATATGCCTATCACCATTGACTACAGCAATGACAAGGTTCTCGGCACGGTTAACACCTATAAACCTACCCCGGAAACACCTATTGAATTTACTCCCCTTTCATAAGGAGGTATAACCCGTGAAAAACATCAATATTGATGACGGCAGAGAAGCCATAATGATTAACGGTGATCCCAACCGTGTAATTTACGTTCAGGCATCGGATTTTAACATAAAACTCCGTGCAAGGCAGGCACAGAAAAGTATTCGCAAATATCTCAAAAAAATCGAAAAAGAAAAACCCGAAAATGAAGAAGCCTGCATGCTTTTTCTTGATAGAGCTGATAAAGAATGCCGTAAACAGTTAAATTATATTTTCAACTACGATGTTTCAAATCCTGTGTTCGGTTTGTGTTCCCCTCTTATGAAGCTTTCAAACGGAAAAATTTATGCCGAGGCATTTCTCGAAGCGATTTTTCCAGAACTTGAAAAGATAGCTGAAAAAGCTGTTCAAGCAAGCGAGAAGCGCATTAATAAGCACGCAGGGAAGTATGTCAAATGATTTACTTCCTTCCGAAAACACTTGAAGTTGACGGCACGGAACATGAAATAAGAACCGACTACCGAGTGATACTTGATGTTATAGCCGCTCTCAATGACCCCGAATTACAGGGGTTTGAGAGGGCGGAAGCCTGCATCAGAATCATGTTTCCCGCTTGGGAGAAGATATCCAACCGCACGGAAGCATTCAAAAAATGTATGTGGTTTATTGCCTGCGGTGAAACCGAAAGGGACACCGCAAAGAAACCGAAGGTAATGGACTGGGAGCAAGATTTCACTCTTGTTATTCCGCCCGTCAACAGAATACTCGGCTATGACTGCAGGGGTGCGGAATATCTGCATTGGTGGTCTTTTATTGCCGCTTATTATGAAATCGGAGAATGTGCCTTTTCCTGCGTTACGGGTATCCGTCAGAAGCTTGCAAAGGGCAAACCGCTCGATAAATGGGAAAAGACTTATTATTCCGAACACGCAGATATAATCAAGCTCAGAACAAAACTTACTGCCGAAGAACAAGCGGAAATCGACGAAATATTGGGAGGTGATGCTCTTGGCTGAGATTAAAATTGAGGGTGAATTTCAGATAAAAAATGTTTCAAAAGAAATTGCAAATCTTCAAAAAGATTTTGAAAAAGGTCTCGATGTTTCAGGTGTTCAAAAAAAGCTTGATTCACTTAAATTCACAGGAAAAATTTCCGACTCATACGAGGAAATGGTTGAAGGTGTCACCGAAAATCTTGATGAGTTATTTGATGTTTCCCAATATACTGATCAATCCCTTCGTGATTTAGGTGATACAACCAGAAACATGGGGGACGGTTTTACCGTCACAAAGGGTGTTCTTTCAGATTTTATATCAAACGGAATTTCAAGCCTGACAGATTTAGCATCTGATGCAATTTCCAAAATCGCGGGACTTGCCGACGAAACAAGAGAATACCGTTCAGAAATGGGTAAGCTTAATACCGCTTTTGAAACAAACAATCTTTCTGCAGACTCCGCAAAAAATACATATGAGGAGCTTTACAGTATCATAGGAGAAACCGACCAATGCGTTGAAGCTTCACAGCAAATCGCTTTACTTGCAAACAACGAACAGGAGGCAGCTCAGTGGGCTGAATACGGTGCAGGTGTTTTTGCAAAATTCGGCGATGCATTGCAACCCGAAACATTCTATGAATCAGCAAATGAAACTCTGAAACTCGGTGAAGCAACCGGCGCATACACACAGATGCTTGAAGGTTGCGGTGTAAATGTTGAAGATTTCAACGCAAAGCTTGCGGCCTGCTCAACTGAAAGCGAAAAACAGCATTTCATGCTTGAAACTACAGAAAGTCTGCTCGGCGATGCATCTGAAGCATATAAAAAAGCTAACGAAGATATCATCAATGCAAACATATCTCAATCCGAATATAATGACAGAATGGCAATGCTCGGTGAGATAGCTGAACCTATTACAACGAGTGTCAAAGACGGATTCGGTCTTATTCTGGATAGTATTACAGGGTTAGTTGACGGTGTTGATACCGAGGCGGTATCAGAAGCAATAACAGGGGGATTTCAAACCTTTGTTGATGAAACACTCCCTACAATTCTTGATGGCTTTAAATGGATTATTGAAAATAAGGATACGTTGATTTCGGGTATCTCGGGAATCGGTGCTGCTTTTTTGGTTTTCAAAACAGTATCTTTTATTACAGAAGCTGTTGAAGCAATCAAGGCATTGAAAAGTGCAACAGAAGGTGCAACTATAGCTCAGAAGCTTTTCAACATAATTATGGGCGCAAACCCCGTTATGAGGGTTGTAACAATTGTGTTAGCATTAATTGCTGCAATTGTTACATTTATCGCCACTAATGACGAAGCCCGTGCAAAGGTTGTTGAAATCTGGGGGGAAATCAAACAATCATTTTCAGATTTCGGAAATAAAGCAAAGGAAACATTCAATAATATCAAGCTCGGAATTTTCGGTTTCGTCAATTCGGGTCTTGAAGGAATTGAGGGATTTATAAACTCAATAATCAAAGGCTTAAATTGGATTGTCGATAAAATCAATTCGGTTTTAACAATCACTATTCCCGATTGGATTCCCGATTTCGGCGGAAAAACTTTTTCTCCCGGTCTAACAAAAGTTTCGGAAGTATCACTCCCCCGTATCCCAATCCCTGCCCTTGCTCAGGGTGCGGTTCTTCCCCCGAACAAACCGTTTTATGCCATGCTCGGCGACCAGAAGAACGGCACAAACCTTGAAGCCCCTGCAAGTCTTATTGAGGAAATCATGCGCAATGTTATGTCGGAACAGCAATATAACTTCAATGTAACAGCAAACGGTTCGCTCGGCGCACTCATCCGCCTGCTCAATCTTCAGTTCTCACGTGAAAACAATCGTGAAACCGCTTTTTAAAGGAGTGATATCATATGTTTATCCTTGACGGAATTGAATACGGTGTTGACATTGACATCAAGGTTGACGAGCTTGAAAGAAGCTTTGAAAAGCTCTCAACCGATAAAAGCGGCAGAGTGCAGAGCGGTAAAATGTATATCAGCCTTATCGGCACTTTTTATAACTATAAAATGACAGTAAGAAGAGGTCTTAACTGCTCACTCGATGAATATGAAAAATTCTTTGAGCATCTTTCCGCTCCCGTTCCGTTCAACACCCTTACAGTCCCCTTCGGTCAAACGACCCTGACCTTTGAAGCATATATAACTAAAGGCAGTCAGAAACTTGTCAGAGTTGCAAAGAACGAGCATTATTGGGGTCCGATGTCGTTAAGCTTTATCGCCCGTGAACCGCAGAGAACACCCGAGCCGGGAACGGAGGCGGCATTCTTATGAACAAAATCGTATATCATAACTTTGCTCCGAAGGCTGCCGAAAATGCGGTGTTTTCTCCCGAAAGCGACAGCTTTGACTACACCGTAAGCCTTATTGAAGAATCCGAGCCGATCAACTTCGCATCTTTTGAGAACATCGGAATTGATATGCTTGACGATTCTCTCTGCTTTGCTGAGGATTCTGATAATGTCGGTTTTGTATCATCCGAAACAAGCATCTCAAACGGAAGTCTGCCGAACGGCGGAGTCCGTATGATTTTTACTTTCGACAAAAAGTACTCGGGACCCGGTATAACTCTTCACTTTCATCAAAATTACTGCACAAAGGTTAAGGTTGAATTTTACTCTGACTCCAATTTGCTTTTTGACAATCTTTTTATGCCTGAAACTTTGGATTTCTATTGTGAAGCACCTACAGCACTTTACAACAAGGTTATTCTGACATTTATCGCAACAGAAACACCATATCAATTTGTTAAACTTAAAAGCCTTGATTTTGGTAAAATTGAGAAAATTGACACTTTTTTCGGTGCAATAAATATCTTTGAAGAGGTTAAAACGAACTGTTCCGACCTGCCTTGCGATACCTGTGATTTTGAAGCAATCGTTCCAAAAAATATAACACCGCAGGTAGGTCAATATTTCTTTGTTAATCACGGAGAAAAATGTTTCGGTAAATTCACCACAGATAAGCTTGCCGAAGACATAGGCCGTCGATTCACTTTTGAAGCAAGCTGCGACAAAAACGTTCTCGGCAACAGTCCGTTTCCTACTCTCCCCCGTGATACATACACTGTTGACAATATTCTTGAGAATATTTATAAAAATTCCGATATTTCCATTGATAACGGAGGTTTTGGTAACACAGAGCTTACAGGATTTATAAAATCGGATTCCAATTCAAGATATGCCGCTGCCATGATTTCTATGGGCAGCGGTTTGTTCATTTCCTCTGCCCGTAACAAAAAGCTGCGACTTTTCAAAGCCCGAGACCGTGGCAATTATACAATCCCTGCCGATCGTATTCTCGGCCGTGCGGAATACATAAAGAAAGCACCGTATACAAGCATAAATATCTATGAGCACAGCGGATCGGACTTTGATAATGATTCGGCAACCGTGCATACGGCAATCAATGAAAACATAACCGCAAACATTGCCGTAAATGAATTAAATCTTGATAAATATTCTCTTTTCTCCGACCCGTCGGCACGTCTTGGAGAAATAAAATCTCTCGGGTTTGAACGCAATGAAATCCGTGCGGAAATAATTCTTGATGATGAACAGGTCGGCGATATTCTCTATATTGAAACTCCTCACGGAATCAAAAAAGGAATAATTGAATCTCTTGACATAAGCCTTCACGGTTCAGAGATAACGGCAAATGCGGTATTGATAGAAACGGAGGAAAAATAATGCCTACATATACAGCTGATTTTGATTATTCTTTGCATACTCCAAGCAGAATAACATACAAGCTTGTTACAGTCGAAGAACCTGAAATATCAAATCATCGTTCCAAGTTAACCGTTTATATCAGAAGAAAAAACACAGGAAGTTTTTATTATGGTGAAAGTCAATATCTTAATCTGAAAATAAACGGCGAAACCATATTTGACGGCACAAAATATATTGATAATTTAGGTGAAGGTTCTGAAGATAACATCTTCGCAATTACTCATTATATCACCTATAATTCTGATGGCACGGGTAGATTTGATGTTGAAGCTACCTATAAGGCTAATAGAATATCTATGTTTACTGATTGGGTATGGGGTACAACAGCAACGACAGAAATATCAGGAACATTAACTCCCATCGACCTGTCGGCGCCGATTATAAGCGACATTTCAGTTGTTGCTGACAGATACGGCTCAAATGCATATGCTTCCTTCAAGGTGTCCCATTCTTCTTATGAGCTGCGCGAGGTAGAGTTTAAATTGAAGGGACTTACCGATGTGCAGGCAAAATGCAGAGATTTGATGTATGACAATGACCCTCCTGCGAATGTAAACCAAAATTACAACGGTATTGAAGATGGAAGTTACTATATTCGACTGATAAGAGATTTTCCAATTCCAATCAGCCAATCTTACGAATGTTATTACCCTCTTGACGACGGTACTGACGGAATGCATCCTCTTGAAAGCGGAGCAAGCTATCCTTATGAGATTATAGCAACAGCATATAATAACAAAACTGCTACCGTAACAGGAACCTTGAAAGTCCCCCAAAAGGCAACCGGTATTACTTGTGAACCCGAAATCTCCTTAATTCTCAAGCAATCATCTGAACTTACATATGAAGTTCTTCCCAATAACGCAGAGGAGAAGGGGGTTGAATTTCAGAGTTCGGATCCGACAGTTGTAACAGTCGATACAAACGGAAAAATCACAGCAGTTGGTGAAGGTATATGTCAGATTACCGTTACCACCCTCGACGGCGGTTCTCCCGATGCGGTTTCAGGTTTTTCTTCCGTATGTACTATAAATGTTATCGGTCAAAACAAATTTCCCGAACTGAACGAAATTCGTTATCTCACAGCAAGAGACATTTCAAAAATTGTGTTTGCCTGTAATTTCTTGTTTGAAAAGCTGACGGAAAAAGGTGTTTCTGTTTCCGACTTATCAACAGTCGCGTGCGAAGGGAGAAGCCACCCCGTCAAAGAAATAAAATCGTTGCTTGAAACAATAGAATCCAATTGTCAGCTTTTAAAAAATGCATCATCCTCAGCCTATCCTACCAATTCACTTGCAGAGCAGCAAGATATCTTAAAGCAAAACATCGAATTGAATTGGTATATAACCGTAAACGGATGGGTTCGATTTCTTAACGAACTTAATAATCAAATAGAAAAGGAGGCTTAAAATGCGTACATTCCAAATTGATTTTTTGAACACAGAAAATCCGCTCCCAGACGGCAATATTCTCGGCAACCAAGGAGAACATAACGCAACCGTACTTGTTATAACTCCGCCAGCAGAAATGACTGCAAATGAGAGTATAACATCATACCGTATAGCTTTTGAGCTTTCAAACTGCCGTGCAGTACATTCAGGGAATATTGCAAAAACCGATATCATTTCCCTTCCGCTATTTTCCCAGATAACCTCATCCGAAACAATTGCCGTTCAGCTTGAAGGCTATGACGGAAACGGTGAAATCGTTGTGAAAAGCACCAAACTAACAAAGCTTAAATTCAATCCGTCAGTTTGCGGTGTTGAAATCCCGCCCTCCGATTCACCAAACAGCATGGCAGCAGAGGTTACTCGCAACACAAAATTCCGTGAAAACTTCAACGAGAACGAAAACGGAAATCTCACTTACAAAGGTAATCCTATCGGTTCAAATCCCCCTTATGACACAATCTCCCTTGACAGCAGTCAATTCTTTTCAAGTTCTATTAGCGGGGATATCACGGAGCTATGTTTGGCAAGTGAGGATATTATTTCTCTCGGAACAAAGATAAAAACAATCAGAATTAAATATGAGGATAAAATGATAGACATCAAAAACATGGCGGAAGTTGACGGTATACCGTATATTCTTAACATGGATAATGTTGTTTTATCGCCTACGTTTAATCTTCCGATGTTGGCATTGTTTGGTTGCCCATACGGTGCCAATGCATTAATTAATGCTTTCGGCGAATATTCAATTAACAATATAGAGGTTGACTATTATACATATAAAGAAAGGAAATGAATTATGAACACTTTAATCACAACTAAAGAAATAATTATTTCAAACAAGAACGGCTGTACTCTTCCAAATTATATGGGTAACAATTCCGTATCTTTCGTTGCGGATGTTCCGAAATCTGCAAAAATAGACCATATTAAGGTGGACAGTGTTTTCCTTGAAGATATCAAGGTTAAAAAGCATATCACATATCATAAAGAGCTTACCGAGAAGGTCAACGGAAAGGAATGCAGAGTTATTGCGACTGTCGAATTTCCCAAAGAGATTCCCGAGCTTTACGAAAAACTTGCGGAATTTGTTGTGCAGCACTTTGAGGTTTATTACCACCTCGAGGCGGTTGTTGAAACTGACTGATTCGGAGGTAATAATGAATACTGAAATAACAGTAGCGCTTATTACTTTTGCAGGTTCGGCACTCGGAACACTTACAGGTGTTTTTATCAATTCAAAACTCACAAACTATCGTCTTGAACAGCTCGAGAAGAAGGTTGACAAACATAACTCAGTGATAGAAAGAACAACCGAGCTTGAAACTTGGAAAGAATCTATCAATCATGAAATTAAAGAAATGAAAGACACCATCAACACTCTTTTGAAGTTTCATTTAAGAAAGGATGATGAATAACATGGAAAAATTTAAAAAGGCTGAATATTGGATTCAGAAACTCACATCTCGTAAATTCTGGGCAGCAGTCGCAGGCTTCGTAACTCCGCTTATGCTCGCCTTCGGAGCTGCCGAATCTACCGCAACGCAGGTTACGGCTATAATAATGGCGGGCGGTGCAGTCGTTGCTTATATCATCGGCGAAGGCATGATTGATGCCGCATCCAATAAGGACGGTGAGTGATATGGCAGCAAAAACAAGTGCAGATCTTGTTGCATACGCAAAAGCTCAGCTCGGTAATCCCTACTGGTACGGCACCTTCGGCAATACAGCAACGCAGAGCCTTCTTAATTCCAAAAAGAAACAGTACCCAAGCCATTATACTGCCGCAAGAATGGACAAATATAAGATGCAGCTCGGTGCAAGAGTCCATGACTGTGTTGGTCTTATCAAGGGTTATCTCTGGTCAAGCTCTGCGACTGCATCACCGAAATATAATGCATCGCAGGATGTTTCGGCAAACGGTATGCTTAAAAAATGCAAAGAAAAGGGAGATATCTCAACTCTTCCTGAAATTCCCGGTATTCTGGTGTTCAAAAACGGACATGTCGGTGTTTACATCGGCAACGGCAGGGTTATCGAAGCAAAAGGCTTCAATTACGGTGTTGTTGAAACAAATCTCAAAGACCGTAAATGGACAAGCTGGGGTAAATGTCCGTGGATTACATATCCGAGCAACAACTATTTTAAGGCTTGTGACAAAAAAGAAACTTCAATCGTCGATGCACTGAAAGAAGCAGATGTAAATCCGAGCTTCGCCAATAGAAAGAAAATCGCCGTTGCTAACGGTATCACCAATTACAGCGGCACAGCAAAGCAGAACATACATCTTCTTGACCTTATGAAGAAGGGCAAGCTTATTAAGCCTTAAGGAGGTACATATGCAGATAATTTCAACAATCATTCTCAACCTCATCGGTTTCGCTGTTCTTGTCGAAAGTTTTATTTTCAACATCTTTTGATATAGAATCCGAAAAAATATAATTAATTAAAAGTAACCGGGCAGGAGTATTCCTGCCCGATTTTTGGCATTTTAATACGACTTGAATTTGACTTGAATTTGACTTGAACAATCAATTTTTTGTATAAAATATATCCAAATAACCAAAAAATATTGAGAGAAAAAAGAAAAACAAAAAACCCTAAAATGCTTATTTATCAAGCATTTCAAGGTTTCTTTTCGTGGCAGGGGCAGAAGGACTTGAACCCTCGGCACGCGGTTTTGGAGACCGCTGCTCTACCAACTGAGCTATACCCCTATATAAAATATGGTGGGCCATCAGGGACTCGAACCCCGGACCGACCGGTTATGAGCCGGTTGCTCTAACCAACTGAGCTAATGGCCCATATGCATTCGCAACGATAGATATAATATCAAAAAGAATTTGATTTGTCAATATTTTTTTATAAGTTTTTCATTAAAATTTTATCTTTTGTATACAAGGAATATTTTTTATCAATCGCTTTTGTTATATCCTGTTTTTGGTTTTAAATTCTATTCTTACATTTATTTAAAGATTCAACAAAGGTTATAGCCCGCTATATCTCAAGTAAGGATATATTTTTTATTGCAATTAAATACTTACCCTTCAATTCATACACATGTTACACCGCTTTATATTTAGTATATCTCGGTTTTGGCTGAATAGCTGCCGATTTTTCATACAGTTCATCCTTAACGATTATCTCGGTACCGATAAATTTACAAAAAACGGCTTACATCGGATTTTTCAAATCCTGTGTAAGCCGCTTAATTTCATTTATTTCTTTTCCTGAACAAAATCTGCATTGATCTGTGCTTTAGCGATGTTTGCAACTTCTTCGGCATCCTTAGCACTGTTGATTGCGTTTCTGGTTGCCTCTCGTCTTGCAAATAACTCACGGTACATTCTGTCGCGCTTTTCGCCGTTAAGATTATGGAAGAATTTGGGGATAACACCCAACGCACCGGTTATAACGGGAACACCCGTACCCATTGCAAAAATCCACCATTTTGTTGAGTCAGCCTGGGTACCGATTGAAAGGCCCTGAACATATCCGATTCTCTTCATAATAAAATTCTGAATAGAACCCATTACAATACCCTGAAGCTTTGTTACAAGACCTCTTGCAACACCTGTCATAGCCTCTGCGCGGTAACCGTTTTTCCATTCACAGTAGTCCATTGCTTCATTAAGAATTTCAGTCGGAATAACATGCCTTAAGCCGTAAACGCACATTTCAAAAACTTCTTCAACAGCCATAACAGGTAACATAACCCACTTGTTTTTGTAAAGTCCGTTCTTCATTCCTCCTATAGATCCTATACCGAAAACAGCAAGCCAGCAGGCATCGGTCCAGAGATCCTCAAGAATCCATATTGTCTTGGTTGAAAATCTTTCACGAAGCGGAGCAATAAAAGCATAGCTGATAGATGAAACGGGAGAAGCGGGAATACCGACGATTGTCTGATATGTTGCCGAACCGAGAACATCTATGTAGTAATTGGTTCTGCTCTTTCCCACTGCAAAGCCTGCAAGAAATTCAGAAAGAGTGTAAAGAAGAATGGGTCGGTTATTGATAATCGCTTTAAGACCCTGCTTAATGCTTGGTTTTTCAACCGTTTGTGAAACTCTTTCTTTGGTTACGCATATAAAATAGAAAGACATGGCACAGCTTGCAATCGCTGTAAAAATACCGAAAACGATAAACAGATTTGTTCTGTCCCATTTAACAACTTCATTATTGACAAGGTCAAGAAGCACACCAAAGGTTAATTCAGGCAACTTTTCGCCGACAAAACCCGAAATAAGGTTTGCCATGGTAATCAATCCCGTTCGTTCCATCGGATCCGGGGTAATGGTTGACATAAATCCCGTGCTTGCAATAGAAGTGAACGTTCCTGCTGTTTCACATACAATAGAAAAGAAGGCATAGAAAATCAGTTTGGGAATATATGTAGCATCGGTATTGGAGAAAACAACAGGCATAAACCAATACCACAATCCGAGAAGAGTCAAAGGTATTTGACCTAAAAGAATATATGGTTTAAACTTTCCCCAACGTGTTCGTGTTCTGTCAACTATAACTCCGATAAATGTGTCGTTAAATGTATCCCATAATCCGGAAAACAATCCGAACACCGCAAGAAAGTCGAAATCCAACTTAACGATATCATAAATAAAACGGTCATTATATTTGCTTATATTGAAGCTGCCCGCAACATCGTTAAGCAGATAACCTACCCTTTCCTTGTTGCCTATATAGCGTCGGTTTCTCAAAAGAGGATTCTTAACACCCTTTTCATAGTCAATAACTATACCTTCCTGCTCTTCATTATAAGCAACATTGGTATTTTCAGCCACCGAACCGCCTCCTTTATCAAATTTGTATAATTATAACATAAAATTTATATGTTTTCAATATCTTTTATTCATTTTATCTATTTCTAATTACAGATTGACAATGCAATAATTTTGCTGTATGCTGAAATTGTCAATTGGAGGGATATATATGAGCTTACTCTCAGCAAAAATAACTTCAGCAGCAGAAAAAATATATTACAATATAAATAAATCAAAATTCACGCATAACATATCACTTCCCGACGGCTTTACCGTAACATGTCATGCCGGCTCATTTTACACAAAAAAAAACAGCATTGATTCAGTTAAGGCTGCAGTTGATTGGGGTGCTGACATTGTTGAATTTGATGTAAGTTTCCGCTCCGACGGCACAGCAGTTATAATTCATGACCCGTCCCCATCTATGAAACAAGGTGTTTCGCTTGAAGAAGCCGTAAAAATTGTTGCAAAAGATAAAAAATGCAAAATAAATCTTGATATAAAATCAACTGCAAATCTTCCTGAGGTTGACAGAATTGTAAAAAAACACGGTATGCTTGAAAGAGTATTTTATACCGGAGTTTTTGAGGATTGGGTTGATAGGGTAAAAAACACATCAGCTATCCCCTATTATCTAAACCATAAAATCACTTCTGAAGAATCAAAAGACCCCGCTTATGCAATTATAACAATCAACAAAACAAAAGTTCTTGGTGCAATCGGAATAAATTCACATTTTGAAAATGCAAGTAAGGAATTTTCCGATATTGCTCATAAAAACGGTCTGCTCGTTTCATTGTGGACCGTTAACAAAACAGGTGATATGTTAAAAACAATCGAAACACAGCCTGATAATATTACAACAAAAAAACCGTGTATATTAAGTCTTATTGCAGGGAAATAAAAAAACCGTCAATTCTTCTTAATGAAGGCTTGACGGTAAATTTTCGCAAAAAAAATGAACAATGAACAATATTGACGGATACATACATAAAATAACAATTGTTTCTTGCATAGCATTATAAAATTTATGTATATCAAAAGGTCAAATTATTCATTATTCATTAATTAATGCCCCCGATTGCGCAAGCGGAAGGCATTCTGGTGCCGGTGACCGGACTTGAACCGGTACGGTGTTGCCACCGAGGGATTTTAAGTCCCTTGCGTCTGCCGATTTCGCCACACCGGCAACTTATGCTGTTTTAAGCAGATTTACATACCCGCTCATTATAAATCAGCATTGATATTATAATGAATTCTGACGGTTTTGTCAACACTATTTGCAATAATTTTAATATTCAGGTATTGCCAACATCTCAAAAATATATTAGAATAAAACAAACATTTATGAAAATGAAAAGGAGAAAAAAATGAAAATATTTCAGCTTGCTCTTGCAGAGCAAAATCTTGTTCAGCTTATTAAGTCGGGAGATTATGATGCAATAATTTCAAGAATTCTTCAAAAAGCACCTTCTTTTATTGCTGCCATTGTTATTGTTATTGCAGGCTATGTAATTTCAAAATTTATCGGCAAGCTTGTTGTTAAGGCTCTTTGTGCCCAAGGTGTTGATCCCTCAATCCATTCATTCATAAGAACCGTAATAACTCTTATATTGAATTTTGTTTTCATTCTTTCTGCGCTCTCAACAATCGGTATTGATGTTAACTCCTTCGTCACAGCACTAGGTGCCGCAGGTATTACAGCCGGTATCGGCTTACAGTCAAGCATCAGTCAAATTGCAAGCGGTGTTCAGATTCTTGTTAATCATCCGTTTAAAAGCGGAGATTATATTGATGTCGGCACGGTAAGCGGCAAAGTACATGAAATTAAGATAATGTATACCGTACTTATTACTGTTGACAACAAGCGCGTAATTATCCCCAATTCTTATATAACTTCAAACAACATAATCAATTACAATGCAGAAGAAAGACGCAGACTTGACCTTGTTTTCTCTGTTTCTTATGATGCGGATATTGAAAAAGCAAGAGAAGTTATAAAGCAGGTTATCGCTAAAAACAACCTTATTCTTACTGACCCCGAGCCTCTTATTGCAGTCAAGGAACACGCAGCAAGCTCTGTTAACCTTGCGTGCTTAATATGGTGCTCAAGCGACGACTACTGGAATGTTTTTTACTATATGCAGGAGTCCGTTAAAGCTGCATTCGACAACAATAATATTTCCATTCCCTACGGTCAGTTGGATATTCATATTACCAAGGAGTGATTTCTTTGACAGATTTTCTTTTGAAGCTGATTAGCAAGGATTATAAAGCTGCCCGCCTGAATGCATCTTCCGTCGCAGTTATTCTTGGTGAAAACGACAGACTGAGGCTTGGTGTTCTCAGCGGAATTGTCGGGATAATATTGAATGTTATCCTGTCTGTATTCAAGATGATTTTCGGAATTATTACAAAGAGTATTTCGATTGTTGCCGACGGTGCAAACAATATTTTTGATGCTGTTTCATCCGTGATAAATCTTGTTGGCTTCAAAATTTCAGGTAAACCCGCTGATAAAGAGCATCCTTTCGGACACGGCAGAGTTGAATATGTTTCGGCACTTACTCTTGCGTTTTTTATTCTTATCATGAGCTTTGAACTCATCAAGTCCTCCGTAGAGAGATTCACCAGCCCGGAAAAGGTTATTTTCAATATTCCTGCTGTTGTTGTTCTTGTACTTTCAATTTTTGCAAAACTCTGGCTTGCTCTTTTTAATCGCAAGGTAGGAAAAATCATTAATTCGGTTGCCGTTGATGCCGTTGTTACTGACAGCATAGGTGATATAGCCGCAACAACCTGCTCCCTTGTTGCTCTTATCGCATCGAAATTCACTGATTTTCCGGTAGACGGAATAATGGGTATAATCGTCGCTTTGATCATTATTTATGCAGGCATTGATATTATAAGAGGAACTCTCGGTCCTCTTCTCGGCGAACCGCCTGCAAAAGAAACGGTTGAGAAGCTTGAAACTCTGGTTATGTCATTTGACGGTATAGTCGGCATTCATGACCTTGTTCTACACTCCTACGGTCATTCAAAAATTATCGGCTCGCTTCATGCAGAGGTACCCGCTGACGTTGATATAATTCACAGCCACGATACCATTGACCTTATTGAGCGAACCGTAAAGGATAAACTCGGAATTGAAATATCAATTCATATGGACCCGATTATCAATGATGAACGCACTCACGATTTAAAGAATGCGGTTTCCGAAATTATCAGCAACATATGTGAAGAAGCATCAATGCACGATTTCAGGGTTGTTGACGGCCCCACACATACAAATTTGATTTTCGATGTTGTTCTGCCCAGAAAGTATTCTGAAAATGATTTTAAAAACACCGTTGAAGCATGTGTAAAGCAAATGGACGAAAAATATTTTACTGTTATCAATATAGACAGAAATTATGTTTAATTCCGGAGATGATAAAATGAAAAAAACATTCAAAAAGGTTCTCGCAATTATCATTTCAACAATTATGCTGCTCTCACCTGTTACTGCATTTGCAGCAGCAGACAATTCAGCAATTATCGGCACATCAAACGCAATAAATTCATTTCTTAACGGACTTTTCGCTGTAGCAGAAAAGCTTTTTCCGAAGCCGGATTATCAAACCGTTGAAGAATACTATGCAAATGACAGCGAAAACTTCTATGAAGGCACAAAGAATTTTATTGATTCACCTGACGATAATTCTCAATGGAGCCTCGGCTTCGGCAAAGAAAGCATTGTTCCCGATAATCTTAAAGACGGCTCAAAGAAATACTACACGGGTGGATATTTCACACAGAAGATTAGCGGTGTTTATGATGACCAACGGGTTAATGCAATAGCTATAAACGACGGTTCGGGCAGGGGTACGGCAATTTTTGCGGCAATTGACGGTATAGGAGTTAATAATCTTGATATCCGAGAAATAAGACAAGCTGTTGTCGAAAAGCTTAATGACAACGGCATAAACAACGATATAATCGCTATCAGCATCAACAGCACACATTGCCACACGGTAATTGATACGCAAGGCTTCAGCATGAAGCTTATTACAAATATGTTTAACAATATGTTCTCGTGGCTTCCTTTTGTTGAACCTGTCAGAGCAATTGATAAGGAATTTTACGAAATCATGATTAACGGAGCTTCCGATGCAATTGTCGAAGCATACACGAACCTTGAAAAAGGAAATCTTTATTATTTTGAAACTGCAGGCATCGGCAAGAGTGATGAGCTTAATAATTACAGGGACGACGAATATGCATATCTCCATAACAAGAGATATGATGAGGAAGGCTATCAGCATGTTTTTGCATGCTTTAAATTTGTACCCTACAACAAAAACTCAAAGGCAACGGTTTTTGCTAATCTCGGTGCGCATCCCACAACAATTGACAGATCCACATCTCTTCTTTCTGCCGATTTTCCGAGCTTCATGGAAAGTGAAATCAACAAAAACGGCATGAACTTCATATTCATTCAAGGTGCTCAGTCCCCTATTTCCGTAAGAAAAACTGCTGTTGAAACGGAGTCTGTTCTCAAAAAAGTCGAGGAAGAAGCTGCGGGTGATGAGTATGCGACAGATTACAGAAACTCCAAAGCCCTCGGCTACGAATTTGCCAGACTTATTCTCGAAGCAAGTGAAAAAGCCCAACCCGTTGCACCCATACTTAATATTGCAATGAAGGAATGCACAGTACATCTTGACAGAGGTCTTTTCCAAATAGGAGCAGCCTCACAGCTTCTCGGCTTCAATGCGGTTTTTGATAATGAAAGTGACAGCGGATATTCAATCATCACAGAGGTCGGATACATTGAAATTGGAACGGACATTATAATGCTTACTGTTCCCGGCGAGCTTGTTCCCCAGCTTATCTACGGTAATGTTGTCGGTTCTGACGAATCATATCTCGGAACCGATTGGAAACTTGACTGCACAGCAAATCTTTTTGATAAAAGCAAAACGGTTCTTGTTATGGGTCTTTGCAACGATGCAATAGGCTATATAATTCCGGATAACGATTATGCACCGTTTATTGCAGATTCTCTCTGGGGAATGGAAATAGGCGATTGGAAACTCGGCGAAGAGCTTTTCGGCAAATATCACAGGCATTATGAAGAAACTCTTTCAACCGGAAGCAAAACTGCATCAGCGGTTATCGGTTCGCTCAATGAGCTGATTAAAGAAAAAAACAGCTGACATACATAAAATCACAAAATATAGTGGTTATTTCCGTACCTATCGGCAAATTAACCAAAATATTGATTGATATTTCTATATTTTTTTACCCATAAAATTAAAGAATTATCTTTTAAATTTTTGTGAAATATTGTAGAATGATGTTATAATATATTTCGGAGGAAACTGCCATGCCTGATTATGAAGATTTCACAACCATACCTGTCGGTCAGCTCGGAATACTCGCTCTGCCCGGCTGTGAGGAAGTAGCAAAAAAAATCGACAATTACCTCGTTACATGGAGAAAAGAAAGAGAGAGCGAGCATAAGCTTACTCTTCCGTTTGTCGGTTACGAAAAAGAATCCTATGTTATCAAAGCATCTTTCCCCAGATTCGGTACCGGTGAGGGCAAATGCGTAATCAATCAAACAGTAAGAGGATATGATATTTTTATTCTCTGCGATCCGTTCAACTACAGTGTTGAATATAAAATGTACGGTCGCTATGTTCCCATGAGTCCCGATGACCACTATGCAAACCTTAAAAGAGCCATCAGTGCCATTGCAGGCAAGGCAAGAAGAATTAATGTTATCATGCCCATGCTTTATGAGGGCAGACAGCACAGACGCTCGAGCAGAGAATCTCTTGACTGTGCAGATATGCTGCGTGAGCTTTGCATCAATTACGGTGTTGAAAACATCATCACCTTTGATGCTCATGATCCCAGAGTCCACAATGCAATTCCTCAGAGCGGTTTTGAAAATGTTCAGCCTGTTTATCAGATGATTAAGGCAATGTGCAAAAATATACCTGATCTTAACATAGATAAAAACCATATGATGGTTATTTCTCCCGACGAAGGCGGTATGGGCAGAGGCATTTATTTTGCAAACGTTCTCGGTCTTGATCTCGGTATGTTTTATAAGCGCCGTGATTATTCCGTTATTATCGACGGAAGAAATCCCATTGTTGCTCATGAATTTCTCGGAACAAATGTTGAAGGCAAGGATGTTATTATCATCGACGATATGATTTCCTCCGGCGATTCCATGATTGAAGTTGCAACAAAGCTCAAGGAACTTAAAGCCAACAGAATTTTTATATGCTCCTCGTTCGGTCTGTTCTGCAACGGTCTTGATACTTTCGATAAAGCTTACGCAGACGGTCTTATCACCAAGGTATTCACAACAAACCTTATTTATTCAACACCCGAGCTCCTTTCCAGAGATTGGTATGTAAGTGTTGATATGTCAAAGTATTGCTCATATATTATTGATACACTTAACCACGATGAATCCATCAGCGGTCTTCTTGACCCGAAGGACAGAATTCATAAGCTCCTCACAAAATACGGTTTTGAAAGTCATATAACAAACAAATAATTATTAAATACCGCCGAAGCATCAATCCTCGGCGGTATTTGTATATCATGTTTTTTCGGAGGGAACCATGCAAAACAGAATTTTAGATTTCAAAAACAGCAAATTCAAAATAATGCAGATTGCCGACACACAGGAAATCCCTGCCGTATCACCCGATACAATTAAACTTATATGCGCGGCTCTTGATAAAGAAAAACCTGACCTTGTTGTTTTTACAGGCGACCAAATAAAGGGTTATTCTTCTTTCTTTATGGGGGAAAAGGGCAAGACAAATGTTATTTCTACAATAAAAGCATTGATTAGACCTCTTGAAGACAGAAAAATTCCGTTCACCATGACATTCGGAAACCATGACGGAGAAGCCGCTCTTAATAATAACGAACAATTTGAAATTTATAAGCAATCGCCAATGTTTGTTTACTCAGACCCTGCATCGGAGAATGATAAAGGTACATTTTGCCTTAGCATTTCCGATAAATTTCTTGTTTATCTTTTTGACACACATTCAAAAGCGAAGGGCGGCGGCTACAGCGGTATAAATGAAGAGCAAATTAATTGGTATCGTTCGGTCAGGGACAGCTTCGATTTGCCTCTCCCCTCCCTTGTTTTCCAGCATATCCCCACGCCTGAATTTTTTGAAGTTATCAAACGTGTTAATCGTTTTACAAAGGGCTGTGTAAGAGCATACGGCGATCACAAAAACGAATTCTATACACTTGACCCTCACAATTCCCGTTTAGGTGATTTCATGGGCGAATCACCTGCAGCACCATATATAAACAGCGGTGAGATTGATGCATTTCTTGAAAAAGAAGAGATTCTCGGTGTTTATGTCGGCCATGACCATAACAACAGCTTTGTTGCAAATTATAAAGGAATTGACCTTGGTTACACTCAAGGCTCAGGCTTTAATGTTTACGGTCCGAGACATAAAAGAGGCATGAGAATTTTTGAAATCGAAGATAACGGCAATTACGAAACAAGAACCGTTACCTTCGGTGAGCTTTGCGGAAAAGAGGTTAAAAACAAGGCCAAATTTGCACTGTACACATATGCACCGACAAATGTATCACAGGTTACTACAGCAGTTAAAGAAGCCGCAATTGTTGCAGGTGCAATTGCGGGTACCGTAAAACTTATCAAACATATAAAAAACAAATAAAATCACGGGCACTTCACATTCAATGTGAAGTGCCCGTACTTATTAAATATTCAAAAAACTTTTAAAATCAGTAATATACTTTGCTGCCGAATCTTTGTTATTGCTTTCAGCAAATATACGAAGAAGGGGTTCCGTGCCGGAAAAACGACAGATTACAAAATCACCGTTTTTAAAATAAACCTTGCAGCCGTCTTCATAATTGACCCTTTCAACTTCCTCGGAAAAATCAGGAAGACATTTATCTTCAAATATAATCTTCTCAATTACCGACTTGTATTCAGGTGCGAAATGAAGATTATCCTCAACCATAACGAATTTACCGAACTCATCTTCAAGCTCACGAATTATGTCTGTGGGACATTTATTGGTAACACTTACCATTTCAGCAAAAAGTGAAGCTGCATATACCGAGTCTTTGCCGTTGATATGACCTCTTACAGTTAAACCGCCTGATGATTCACCGCCGAGAACAGCATTAACCTCGTCGATTTTTGATGAAATATGCTTAAAGCCTACGGGAACCTCATAGCACTTTTCGCCGAAGCTTTCGGCAATTCTGTCAAGCATATGAGTCGTTGCCAGATTTCTTACAACAGGACCTTTCCAGCCCTTGTATTTCACAAGATAATGATAAAGCATACAGAGTATTTCATTTGCATTGATGTACCTGCCGTTTTTATCGACAATACCGAGTCTGTCACCGTCGCCGTCCATGGCTATACCGAAATCATAGCCGCCCTTCTTAACCATATCGCTGAGGGTGCTTAAAGTGTGTTCCGTCGGTGCAGGCATCATACCGCCGAAATAAGCATCTTTATTAAGATTTATTGTATCAATAGTACATCTTGCAGTATGAAAAATAACCTGCAAGGGATATGCACCTGAGCCATGCATGGTATCAAAAAGAACACGAAGTCCCCTTTCACGCAGAGCTTTCATGTCAAGTAAACCGATAATATCATCGAGAAACTTATTAAACGGGTTACGAAGATATACGATTTTACCGTCATTAACAGCTTCATCAAAATCACAGTATTCAACCTTATCAATACTGTCTATAAGCTCCTCCAGATGCTGCGTTGTTTCAATCGGTGCATCTCTGCCCTCATCAACAACAAGCTTTATGCCGTTATAATTCGGAGGATTATGGCTTGCAGTTATTTCAATACCGAAGTGAAGCTCCTCCGCTTTAACTGTATGCATAACAAGAGGTGTCGGTGCGGAACGGTTCATAAACCAAACACTTAAACCGCCTGCCGCAAGTGTTTCCGCAACCCATTTTGCAGCACTTTCAGATAAAAATCTGCGGTCATAACCGATAATCACAGGCTTTGATGTTTTATTCTGCTCTTTTGCAAGCATAACAATACCGGCAGCAACACGGCGAATATTTTCACTTGTAAAATCATCGCCTATAACAGCTCTCCATCCACCCGTTCCGAATTTAATCATTTTTCCACCCACTTACACAAATTTATATTTATTATTTTAGCACATATTTACGGCATAATCTTACACACAAAGCCATTATATTTATAATTTTGGGTCATTTTTTATTGCAAAAGAGTGTAACTTGTGTATAATTGATATATAACATCAACGGGAGGAGTTATATGGAGTATATCAGAACACAGCTCGACAAACCGCTGAAAATAGACGGAATATATACCATTCATTATTTTGAATACACAAAGGACTTTGCATATTCAGGCGAATTTCACGATTTTTGGGAAATTGTATATTCAGATAAAAAAAGTGTAGTTATAACCGCCGGAACAAAAGAAATGACTTTAAAAGCCGGACAGATGTACATTCACAAGCCAAATGAGTTTCATAAAATCCGCTGTGACGGCTCAAATGCGGCAAACTCCGTCATTATTTCGTTTGACTCCTCATGTACAGAGCTAATGAATATATCGGGAACAGTAATAAATTGCTCATCCGAAGAGAAGCGGCTTATGGGAAATATAATAAACGAAGCTGTCGATGCATTTTCCACCCCACTCGGTACTCCGTATACATCTGTTCTTGAAAAATCCGAAAAAAGCAGTTTCGGAAGTGAACAAATGATAGAAAACTATATCGAACAGCTTCTGATACGTTTGATAAGAAGAAAAAGCAGTCAACGAACCGCCGTAAAAAATACGAGTGGAGAAATTCTTCTTTTGAAAATCTGTGATTATCTTGAAAATAATATAGACAAGTCTCTTTCTTTCAATGATATTCAAAAAAATTTCAATACCTCTGCATCTGTTATTAAAAGGCTTTTTCATAACAACCTGAATTGCGGGATTATGGAGCATTTTCTTCATTTAAAAATCGACGCAGCTAAACAGATGATAAGGGAAAATGAGTATAATTTTACGGAAATAGCTGAAAAACTCGGTTTCAACACCCCGCAATATTTCACAACGGCATTTAAACGCATTTCAGGCATGACACCGTCGGAATATGCCAAATCAGTCAAATCAAACTTCTCATAAATCGGCAATCCCCCGCTTATTACAGCGAGGGATTGTTTTTATATACCTTTAAGCTTTTTGATTATACCCGGAGTTTTTTCGTACCTCACCATATAATCACGCAGGAATTTTTCGTGATTTTCGGCACAAAAATATTTCACTCTTCGATAAGCCTCTTCTCTCTCACGAGAAAAAATATTCAAAAGAAATTTTTCTAATTCAACATATGTTTCAGCAAGCTTTTGTTCGTTATCAAACGGACATTTCATAAGCATTTCCATATATGCTTCATCATTTTTGTCCAGAGCAATTATCTTTTCAACTGCTCTTTTAATATCCGTCTCTGAACTGCACCAAACAAAAGAATCCATGTTAAAATCTTCATCAATTCTTGTGCTTCCGTAATAAACAGGTATTGAATGACACTGAAAAGGCTGAACAATTTTTTCTGTTACAAAACCCGGATAACTTATACTGTCGCAGGCTATGGTAAACTTTGACAGTCTCAAATATTCATTCTTTTCAGCCCACGAGCATCTGCCTTTACCTCCGGTATTATTCAGAAAGCTGCCCGGTGAGATTACTTCTTTGTATTCGGAAAGTTTTTCAAAAAGCTTTTCTCGCATACCGTGGGAAGAACGGTGTCCATAGATAAAATTACAAAAATATTTCTTGGACTTTAATATTTCTTCCGCCTTTTCCTCAGTTATTTTCTCGGGAATCCAAGGATTTGCGTCATTGAAATAAAATCCGAAGGGCAAACGAAAATACCTGTCACCGAAGTCCATAAAATCGAATCCAACGCAATAGTCGAATGCCGTAAAATCGGGTGACATATTTTCGCCCATAAACATTATTCGGACACAATCATATTTCATGTATTCAAACGGATTTCCTCTGTTTGAACAGATAACAAAATCGGGATTTTCCGAAATTTCAACCTTAAAATGCTTTGAAAGTATAATGGAGAAAAGGTTTTCTTTTTTATCGAAGCTCGACCAGAATCCGCAAAAATTAATCTTTACCGTCTGCATATATGCCTCCGATTATTCAACCGCCTTGAAATATTTGATAAAGCTTTGACCGTCATTGTGTTCTGCATTAGGCAGACAAATACCTGCATTCATAAGCAGCGCACCCGAATATACCTCATCGGTATCCTCATCAATATAGTACTTATCCGGATCAAGACCCTTAAGCTTTATAATAAGCATTCTGTCAGGATGTCTTCTCATCGTAACGCAGGTAAGAAGTGCTTCATTCTTGTCTTCAGAAACAAATTCCCATGCGGCACGGAAATGATTTTCAAAGGGGCTGATTAGTCTGTAAAGATCACCGAAATGGATTACATCGTAATATTTATGGTATTCCCCTACTTGACGTTTGACAATTCTCTTATCCTCTTCAGTAAACTTGTTGGGGTCAAGCTCATATCCAAAGGAACCCCAGAGAGCAACATTACCTTTTGTATCATAGCCCGTACGTCTGCAAGCGGAAACATGGGCACCCATAGTAGAAGCAGGATAACACATGGAAGTACCGAACTGAATTGTAAGGCGCTCGATGGGATCTGTGTTATCACTTGTCCATATCTGGGGTGAAAAATAGAGTGTACCGGGGTCGAAACGACCGCCGCCGCCAGAGCAGTTTTCGATAAGCATATCGGGGAAGGCTTTGGTGAGTCTGTCCATAACATCATACGTACCGAGAACAAATCGGTGGAAAATCTCCTTCTGCTGTTCTGGAGGAAGAAGTGCGGAGCCTACCTCTGAGAGATTACGGTTGAAATCCCACTTAAGGTAATCTATCTTGCAGGTTGAAAGAACCTTATACATTTCACCGAAAACATAGTCACGGACATCCTGCCTTGAATAATCAAGAACATACTGATGGCGGGCTATGCACTTTTCTCTGCCGGGAACATGAAGGCACCATTCGGGATGTGCGCGGTAAAGATTGCTGTCCCTTGATATCATTTCAGGCTCATACCAGATACCAAACTTAATACCGAGTGCATTAATTTTATTGACAAATTCAGCAAGCGAACCGCCAAGCTTTTCCTCGTTAACCTGCCAATCGCCAAGACCGCTTCTGTCGCTGTTTCTGTCACCGAACCAGCCGTCATCCATAACAAGCATATCAATGCCGAGTTCTTTTGCTCTTTCCGCAAATGTAACAAGCTGATCTCCCGTAAAATCCATGCCGGTAGCTTCCCAGTTATTGATGAGAAGAGGACGTTTTATATCCTTCCATTTGCCTCTGATAAGGTGCTTTCTGTAAAGCCTATGGAAAATGCGGCTCATTTCGCCGATACCGTCGGAAGTATAAACCATAACTACCTCAGGGGAATTGAAAACCTCTCCGGCCTTAAGCTGCCAGCCGAAATTTTCGGGATTTATACCCATAACAACTCTTGTCCCCGAATTTTGATTTACTTCGGCTTCAAAAACAAAATTGCTGCTGTAAACAAGATTGAAACCGTATGCATTTCCATAATCCTCGGTTGCACCTTTTTCAACAAGAGCAGCAAAGGGGTTCTGATGATGGCTTGATGAGCCTCTCTTGCTCGCAACAAGCTGTTTGCCATGTGCAAGAGGTCTTCTTTCAAGGCTTCTCTCCTTACCCCATCTGCCATAGAGCGAGAGCATTTCATAATCATATGTATGGAAATCAACACAGGCACTCATTACCTTTTCAATTTCAACTGTTTTTTCGGAATTGTTAATAACCTTAACACTTCTTGTCATGGCACCGAGATTTTCAAAAACCGTGTAAAAAAGCACAGCCTGAATACCTGTTACGAAATCCTCGGTAAGAATTTCAAGTGTTGTTGCCTCGCTGTCATTTTCAACATAAAGTGCGGGAAGCCCATCAATAGAAGGCTTGCCTGCATAGATTTTATGTGATACATAACGTACATCGGTTACATTATTGCCGTCTGCATTTCTTACCGAAAGAGCGGAGGTTCTGAAATCTCCCGCACCGTTGCCGGGATATTCAAAAGGATTGATATCGGGAGAAAACATACCATCTGCAATCTTGATATTCTGAGGGCTGAATGAAGCAAATCCTCCCGTATATCTGAATGCAGTGAGATTGTTATCGGGAATTTTTGCACCGTAGTAAAGGTGAACAAGATAATTCTCCTCATATATTTCAAAAACATAGCTTGAGGTTGAGGTATCAAGCTTAAACATCTTTTTTTCGCAGTCAAAACTGATGGGCATATCAATTCTCCTTAATCATTTGATTTATTTTTTCACGCATTGAAAGAAGCCAATTATCATCATGAGGATATTCAGTAAATGAAAGCGGCTTCGTGAGATCTTTTTCAAGAACTTCAAGCACCTTATCTCTGCCGATTTTCTTTTCAAGAGCTTTGAGTGCCGCCAAATCCTGAAATGCATCATAAAAAACCTTAAGACGGAGCGACTCAAATGCTTCGCCGTTTTCAGCCGGATAAACAACAAAAGAGTCTCCCGACGGGAAGCTTCCGCCCGCATCTGTTATTTCAAAAGGATTAATCGCTTTAACGGAATACTGAAGATTATAGAAATTATACCCCCACTGCAAAAATCCTTTTATATCATATTTATAAAGAAGTATACCGAGAATACGGTTGCGAAGCGAGGGCATTGCAACAAATCGGTTGGGAGCATAATCATTACCCTGACAGCAGCAATAGTAGGTCCATAACTCGGGTACATTGCCAACAAACGGCTCTATCTGATCTTCGGACGGGATCGGATTCTTAACTGCACCCTTTTCATAGAAGTCATAATCCGAAAGAGCATCTATAACCTTAAATCCGGGAAAGCATTCTTCTATAAGCATTGCCCTGCGCTTATATGTTTTCAGTTGGCAAAGTGCGGGCTCATCGGAAACATGAAAGAAACATTTTTCACGGATTCCTTCGCTTTCAACAATCTTTATAAAAGATTTGGCAAATTGACGGAGAAAATCATCATATTCTTTGCTTGATGTGCGTGTTTCCCATCCAAAAATCTTCTTTTCTCTGCCCTTGCGGTCAATTGCAACAATCTTGGGTGCATGTTTTGCGCCCCATTGAGTGAAAAGATGACTCATTTCAAAATATTCAATACCGCACTCACGGCACATGGCTACCCATTTTTTGAAGTTTTTAAAATTGAAACTGTATTTTCCGCCTCTGCGATAAACCTTTACAAGCTGAACGGTTTTTCTTTCGCCTCCGACTTTTGTATCAAGCGGTGGAGTAAAAATCGGAGTTAAAATACAGTTCATGCCGTGCTTAACCGCAGTTTTGATAAAGTTTTTGTTTATGCGCCAATATTCGTCTGAAAAAGGCTCAATACCGTAATAATTGCAAAGACAGTCAGAATGATACCAGTTTGTATATATGATCTCTTGTTTAGGTAATTCGGCATCAATTATTTCCGTTTCCACCTCAGCATGAGCAGTAAAATCACCATTCAAATCAATAATCAAAGAATTTTTGCCAGTAAATTTTCCTTCAGGTGAAATTTCAATCCATATGCTGTACCATTTTCCGTTTTCCACGGAAAACTCACCGTTCAGGGGCATAAGATAATCGGGATACATACCCGATGCTCTGCGAAGATAAAAATCATCCGCATTATCAAGGCAGGCTGTGCCGACGGGAATATCTTTAACCAAATAAGCATTTGAAGCTTCCGCAAGCATACCGCTCAAAGAAAGAGTTAATATTCCGTCATTTTCAGGACAAAAAGCAGCCTGAAACGATAAATGCTCATTTTTAAGCATAGATATAGCTTTAATATCCGAGGCAACAGGCTTTTCATCCGAAAAAACCTTTTCAAGAGAGTTTAAAATCAACAATTCCATATTATATCTCCGTCATATTATTTGTTTACCGACATGGCTCTGTCCTTTGCAACGGTTTTATCAATTGCCGCAATAACCGAATTTTCAAATCCTGTTTCCTTAAGACTGCAAACACCTTCAACGGTGGTGCCGCCGGGAGATGATACGTTTCGTACAAGCTCACTTACGGAAAGAGAACTTTCAAGCAGCATTTCAGCACTGCCAAGCATCATCTGAGCTGCTATATCCTGCGCTGTCTTTGCAGGCAGACCGTATTTTATCCCTGCCGTTGCAAGCGCATCGGCAAAAATATATGCAAAAGCAGGACCCGAGCCTGCAATTGCGGTAAATACCGAAAAATATTTTTCCTCAAGCAAAACCGCTTTACCGAAAGCTTCACAGAGATTGAGAACAAATTCCTTTTCGGAATAAGAAACATTTTCGGTTGCACAAACAGCGGTCATAGCCAGACCTACGGCAGCATTGATATTAGGCATTATTCTGACAGCCTTTACATCAAATCCGAAGCAGGAAACGATTTTTGATGTTTCTGTTCCCGCAGCGGTTGATATTACAAGAGGGTTGTTTTTTTTAACGTCTTCTTTTATTTCATCGGTAAGGGCTGCAAAATCCTTAGGTTTTACTGCAATAATTATATTTTCACACTTTGCAGCAATTTCATTTGCAGATTTTGCGGGGTTTACGGATAATTCCTCCGAAAGCTCTGCAACCTTTGCCTCGTTGATATCATAAATAAGTATTTCGGAGGGAGTTATATTTTCACAGGCAACAACACCTCTGAGAATTGCACTTGCAAGATTTCCTGTTCCTATAAATCCTAATTTCATTGGTTATCTCCTTAAGCTGAATGGAATAAAAGCGCAAAGCTTCCGCTCTGCGCTTTGTTTTTTAAAGGTCTGATGTGCAGTTGGGGCATTTGGTAGCGCCGATGGCAATTTCGCTCTTGCAGTAGGGGCATTCCTTGGTTGTAGGTGCTGCTGGAGCCTCTTCTTCTTTTTTCTTTGTTTTATCTGCAATTGTGTTAATTCCCTTAACAAGAAGGAATACAACAAATGCCATGATAAGGAAGTTGAGAATCGCGCTGATAAAATTTCCGTAATTAAGAGTAGCTGCACCTGCCTCCTGAGCTGCTGCAAGGGTTGCATATTCACCGCCGTCAAGAGCGATAAACAAATCAGCAAAATTGATTCCCTTGGTTGCAAGGCTGATAACAGGCATTACAACATCATCAACAAGAGATTTAACAATTGCCTGAAATGCACCGCCGACGATAACACCGACTGCAAGGTCAATAACATTTCCTCTCATGATGAACTTTTTAAATTCGCCGAAAAATCCGTTTCCTTTTGACATAATGTTACCTCCGATTTTTATTTTCTTATATAATTTAGCAAAAAATTTACAAAAGGTCAACACCTTCAAGATTAAAATTTGGAATAAAACTTTCTGTTGACGATTCTTTTGCCTGAAAACAGCAGTTTTCAAAACCGAGAGCTAAGATTTTATCTTTAACTATTCTGTATTCCCGTGACGAAAGCTTGCGGTCAATGGGCGGCAATTCTTTGGCTTTGCCGAACGGTGTATATTGTCGCATAACACTGATATAAGTATCCGACGGCAAGTTTTCACTCACCCATGTAAAAATCTTGATAGCCTGAGAAATATTACCAGGCAAAACCATATGGCGGATAATAATACCGCTTTGGGCAATACCGTTTTCATCTGTTTTCAACGTTCCGACCTGACGGTACATTTCGAGCACGGCAGATGAAGCATATTCAAAATAATCTTCCGCATCTGAATACTTCTTTGCAGGTGCAGAATCAAAATATTTTATATCGGGCAGATATATGTCAACAAGCCCTTCAAGCATTTTAAGTGTTTCGCATTTCTCATATCCCGAGGAATTATATACAATCGGCACCGGAGATTTGTATTCTTTCAGAACTTTTGCAAGCATAGGCGCAAAATGGGTGGGTGTCACAAGATTGAGGTTATGAACACCTTTTTCAACAAGTGAATCGAAGATTTTCATAAGTTCAACATCGGACACATCTTTTCCGAATGCCGAATGGCTTACCTCATAATTCTGGCAATAAACACATCCGAGATTGCAACCCGAAAAGAAAACAGTTCCCGAACCCTTTTCACCGCTTATGCACGGCTCTTCCCAAAAATGCGGAGCTGCACGGGCAACCCTGAAATTTTCCGAAACCGAGCAGATGCCTGTTTTTATATTTCTTTCTGCCATACAGTTACGGGGACAGACTGAACATTTCACGGATATACCACCTTACTCTATGAAATATATACATATTATACAATTTATTTTTATAAAAGCAAGCTGTTTTTTCGTTGCAATATTTATGGTTATAGTGTATAATAAGATGAAGTATTGCCGAAAGGGTGAATTTATGCTGCTTACAATAGATATCGGAAACACAAATATAACAATCGGGGTTTATGACGGCGATAATCTTGCATTTATTTCAAGACTCGCAACGGACCGTTCGAGAACACCTGACCAATATGCCATTGAATTCAGGCAAATATTTGAGTTGTACAATACACCCTGCACAAGCTTTTCGGGAGCTGCCATAAGCAGTGTTGTCCCCGAGCTTTCTTCAACAATCAGCGAAGCAGTTGAAAAGATAACAGGCAAAAAACCGATAATTCTCGGGCCGGGAATTAAAACCGGTATGAATATTCTTATTGATAACCCAGCTCAGCTCGGCGCGGATTTACTTGCAGGCTGTGTCGGCGCAGCAGCACTGTATCCCCTGCCCTGCCTTGTTATTGATCTCGGTACGGCAAGTAAAATAAGTGTTATTGATAAAAACGGTGCTTTTTGCGGCTGTACAATTACACCCGGCATCGGCATTTCTCTTGATGCTCTTTCCGCAAGAACATCACAGCTTCCGAATATCAGCCTCAAAACTCCCGCAAAAGCAATCGGCAAAAATACAATTGACTCCATGCAATCAGGAACCGTTTTCGGCTATGCCTCGATGATTGACGGACTTTGTGAAAAACTCGAATCGGAGCTTGGTGACACGGTAATGACAACCGTTGCAACCGGAGGTCTTGCGAGAGATCTTATCAAAAGCTGTAAAAGAGATATAATATTTAACAGAGAGCTGATTCTTTACGGTTTAAAGGTTCTTTACGAAAAGAACAGAAAATAATTTTTATTCGTCAAATTTTGCGTTGCATCCTTTTAACCGATTAATTAGCCTTATGGCAAAAATATCCGTTATGCAAGGAGCAGCAGCAAGGAGGAATATATTATGTCAAAATCATCCGCAATGAAACGAAACCTCAGCCTTGCACAGCTGGGAATGATGAGTGCGCTCATCATCGCAATGACCTTTGTGCCTTATCTCGGATACATCAGCTACGGTGCGCTGAGTATCACACTGATTCACATTCCGGTCATTATCGGCGCTTGTGTAATGGGTGCCAAGGGCGGCGCAATTCTCGGAACGGTTTGGGGAGTATCCTGCATTATCAAAGCAATACTTTCTCCGCCCTCTCCTCTTGAAGGTATAATCTTCAAAAATCCGATTGTTGCCCTTATCCCCAGAATTATTGCAGGCACTGTTGCAGGTCTTATTTTTACACTTGTTGCAAAAAAAGACAAAAAGAAACACATTGCATCCGCATTGGGTGCACTTACAGGCTGCCTTTGCAACACTGTTTTCGTCATGGGAAGCATTTATGTTATCTACGGCGAAAAATACGGTGCCGAGCTGGGAATTGCATCTGTCAATTTCGGCGGGCTTACCAACTATATTCTTGCCGCATTCGGAATCAATGCCGTAATTGAAATTATTGTTGCAATCGTTATTGCAGTACCCGTAAGCCTGGCATTAAGAAAAGTCAGAACCAAAATTTGAAAGACGGTGAATTAGTTGCCAATTAAAATAGCAAATGAGCTGCCTGCTCATCATGCTCTGGAATCGGAAAACATATTCGTTATGACCGAGGACAGAGCGATGAAGCAGGATATCAGACCCTTAAACATCCTTATTCTTAACCTCATGCCGACAAAAATCGAAACGGAAACCCAGATTTTAAGGCTTTTAAGTAACTCTCCCTTGCAGGTTGAAATTGAGCTTCTTCAGGTTAAATCACACAAATCAAAAAACACCTCAGAAGAGCATATGCTTAAATTCTATAAAACGTTTGACGAAATCTGTCATAAAAAATATGACGGTCTTATTGTCACGGGCGCTCCCGTTGAATTACTTGACTTTGAGCAAGTCGATTACTGGGAAGAGCTTTGCGGAATATTTGAATGGAGCAAAAAGAATGTTTATTCAACCTTCCATATCTGCTGGGGTGCCCAAGCTGCTTTGTATTATCATTACGGTGTTCCTAAATATCCGCTTGATCAAAAGCTTTTCGGTGTATTTCCTCACAAATGCCTCGATACATACCATCCACTTATGAGAGGTATTGACGATGTTTTCTATGTTCCGCATTCAAGGCACACTGAAAACAGACGCAGCGATATTGCGCTTGTTAAGGAACTGCAAATTCTTTCTTACTCCGATTATGCGGGAGTTCATCTTGTTTCGGATATGGATTGCAGACAGTTCTTTGCAACAGGTCATTCCGAATATGACAGAGAAACTCTTGCAAAGGAATATTTCCGTGATGTTAACAAAGGGCTTGACATTAAAGTTCCGTTCAATTATTTCCCCGGTGACGATGCATCAATGATGCCTAAAATGAGCTGGAAGGGTACGGCAAATCTGCTTTTCACCAATTGGCTAAACTATTTTGTTTATCAGAAAACTCCTTATGACTTAAGTACATTATAAATCAAAAGGCGGGATATCCGTATCCCGCCTTGAATTAAATTATATTAAAATTTCCGAATATTAAAACACAGGCAAATACCGCATGAAAAGCAATTTCAAGAGGCAAACCTATCATAAATTTCTTATGCTTGGTTTTATGCCTTATAGTCTTCATTGTTACATACATAGGTAATGCACCGCCAAAAAGTCCGATAAGCATGAGAGTTGCTTCAGGTATTCTCCATGCACCTTTTTTTGCGGCAAGCTTATCAGCTGCGGTAACAACAACTGCAACAACCGCAATAACAGCCAGATAAATAACAAGCAATTTTGAAAACAATGACATTTTAAACAGTCCTTTGGAATAGATTTTAGTTGACAACACACGAAAGGAAACAGCCATGAAAAGAATTATTCCTTTCATGATGATTATATGCCTTTTATTCTCATCATGTCAACTTAAAAATGAAGATAAACAGCAGAATACAGACACATTTGAGGAAATGAGGGGTGTTTGGATATCCTGCTACGACCATATCAGTGCATACGCAAAAACCAAAGACAAATACCAAGCAGAAACGGACAAAATGTTTGAAACGATAAAAAACTGCGGATTAAACACCGCTTTTGTTCATCTGCGTGCATTTTCCGATGCATTCTACAAATCCGATATTTTTCCATATTCCGCATACATAGCAGGCAGTCAGGGAGCCTCTCTTCCTTTTGACCCCTTTGAAGTTATGCTTGAAAGTGCAAAAAAGCAGGGAATATCCGTTCACGGCTGGATTAATCCGTTCAGGATTTCGTCAAAAACAGATATCAATGCTTTAAGCAAGGATAATCCTGCAAAGACAATTCTTGAATCGGGAAATTCAGAGAGAAAAATCTGCATACTTGATAACGGAATTTATTATAATCCAACCTGCGAATCGAATCACAAGCTGATTTTTGACGGAATAAAGGAAATAATCAAAAAATATGATATAGACGGCATACATATTGACGATTATTTTTATCCTTCAACAGATAAGTCAATTGACCGAAATCAATATGAGGCTTATTTATCGTCAGGCGGCAGACTTTCACTTTCCGAATGGAGAAAAACAAACATAAATGTCTTCGTTTCTTCTCTTTACTCTGCCGTCAAGTCGATAAACAGCAATTTAATCGTAAGTATAAGCCCGGCTGCTAAAATCGAAAATAACGAAAATGAGCTGTATGCTGACTGCCGGCTTTGGTTATCCGAAAAAGGATATGCCGATTTGATTATTCCGCAGATTTATTTCGGCTTTAACCACGAAACTCTGCCGTTTACCGAAACACTTGAAAAATGGGGAAAGCTTGAGAGAAATTCTTCCGTCACTCTTGCATGCGGAATTGCGGCATATAAATGTGATGAAAACTATTCATACCTGAATGAAACGGAAAGAAACGACTGGCAAAGCAGAAAGAATAATCTCACATTGCAGATAAATTCAATAAGAGAAAATAATGAGTACAGCGGTTTTGTTGTTTTTTCATACAGTGATTTAATCAGCGAAAACTGCAAAGAGGAAACTGATAATCTGAAAGAACTTATTAAAACGGAGAACACACATGAAGAAAGATAGAATTCTGGTAGGAGCAATAATAAGTATACTCGTTGTAATTATAGCAATAATTTCAGCCATGTTTGCAACGGGTAAATTTGATGTGTTTAAAAAAGATGAGGTTACTGAAACCACTACCCTGCCGATTACGGAAACCACGGAAATTCCTTTATCAGGCAGACCGAAATCGCAAATTCCCGCATCAATAGTTGCCGCTGTTTATTCGGATTACTCGGAAAGCAGCACATCGGATCTTGCGAATTTCCCGAAACTCGGCTTCAACACAGTTATATTTGAACTGACGGAAGAAAACGGAGATACTGTTTCACCGCTTCTTGAAACTGCGAAAACAAACAATCTCTATTTCGGACTCAAAGCCGACATATCCGAAAATTCTTCATATGCCGTTTCGTTCATTGAAAATTTCAACGTAGATTTTATAATTTTAAGCGGCATGGATGAAACTCTCGGAAATTTTGATTCTGAAATAACAAATATTAGTTTAAAAATAAAAGAAATTGATGCTTATACACAAATCGGAATAGAACCTGTTTACACTTCAAAAGCTTCCGAATCACTTACAAAACTCACATCTTCGGGCAAAGCCGACTTTATATTTCTTGCTCATGAAAGCGGAAAAGATAGCGCTTTTGGTGCCGCACAGATAGTATGGAATGAAAAAACAAGTCCGCTCTGGCTTTGCCACGACCTTAAAGGCATTTCATCCTATTCAACTGACAAAGCATCAAAAATAATTGAGATTATTTCAAAATCCGCCGATATGTCACTTTGCAAGGCACTTGCTTTCACACCCTATCAGGAAATATCAAAAGCTTCAGGCACAAGCAGCGAAATAGTTCTTAATTACATTCAAAAACGCGATACCTATCTGCTTGATAAGGATTTTAAAATCACAAACCATAAAGGGACAAGCTTTACGGTTGAACAGTCTACGGTTACATTCAGCGGAACAAGCAGCCCTGCTTACGACCTTCTGTGCAACGGTAAAAAAATGACAGTTGCAAAAACAGGCGATTTCTCTGTTGACTGCGAGCTTTCACCCGGTAAAAATACAATTAAATTTGAACACAAAGGGAAAACATATACTTATACCGTTACATATAAGATTAAGCTTCTTAAATCGGTTTCACCCTCAGAGGACATATCAGTTCCCGGTGAAATGATGATAGAGATTTCGGCTGTTGCACATAAAAAGGCAAGACTTACCGTTACATGGAACGGCAAAAGCTATCCCATGAGCCTTGCGGACAGCGGAAACGAAGAGGATTCAATTGATAAGGAATCCGATTTCGGCACATTTACCGCCTCACTTACCGCACCGGCCGGCAAGGATAAGGTACAAAAGCTCGGCAAATATAAGGTCACCGCAAAATACAGCGGTCTTACGGAATCTCTTAACGGCGCAAACATTTCTGTAAGTGCGAATGAGGTTATCGCGCCACCTCCCGCAACCGTTCCTCCGACTACACCAACCACTGTCAAGCCTATTACAACAACAGAAAAAAACACAGAAGCAACTGCTGTTTCAACAACAAAAGATACTTCTTCTTCAAGTGAAACTGGTACGGATACTTCCGAAAAATTCTCAACCGAAACAGAAAGCGGTACAACAGTATCAACACAGCAAATCCCTTCTATTCCCGACAAGGACAGACTTCAGAAATATTTCTATACAGAAAACTATGGTCTCGGCACTGCTACTATTTGTGAAATTATTGAAGATTATGTTGAAACATATCCGGGTAATACAACAAGTACATTCTCCGTTCCCGACTGTTCTCCCCTTCTCAAAGGCACGGTCGACTATGTAAAAACATCTTCAACCTTTGACGGCGATAAGTATTATATTCTTTCGTCAGGCATAAAGGTCGCACAGCAGAGAGAAGAAAGACTCGCCTCAGGAAGCGAGGGTGCAATTACTCATGTAAGCATAAAGAGCGGATATGTTATGCCGAAAAACAGCATAAAGGTTGTTTCAAGCGGCACATCCAACGGAAAAACAGTTATAAAACTTGATATGAACAGACCTGTAGCATTCAATGCCAAGCTTCTCGGTCAGACATACAGTAACTATAACAACCGACCCGTAAGAGTTTCTTCACTCAACTGCACGGGAATTGAATTTGTATTCAGCGATACAATTACTGCAGAGGGAAACGTTAATGTTTCAAACGGAGTTTGCACGGGCGGAAAATGGAACTCAGATGCTGACAAATCAACCGTTACCCTTACACTCGGGCTTGCAAACAAGGGTAAATTCTACGGATTCCATTATGAATATGACAATGACGGATTTCTTGTAATAACAATCAGCCACAAGCCTTCTTCTTTAAGCGGATATACTATTATGGTTGACCCCGGTCACGGCGGACTTGACTCTGGAGCGGTTTGCGCTGTTTCTTCTTCAAGCTTCGGTCTTGAAAAACATATTAATCTTTCCATCGCCACAAAGCTCAAAGACCTTCTTGAGGCAGAGGGTGCAAAGGTAATAATGACAAGAACAACGGACAAATGGGTTTGCTATACCGACAGAAATGACGCTGTCAGAAATGCCGATCCCGATTTATTTATTTCCGTTCATTGCGATTCAAGCACATCTGCTTCGGCTATGGGTACCTCTGCATACTACTACAGAGCTTACTCTCAGCCTCTTGCAAAAGCTGTACATGAAAGCATTGTAAAGGCTTACAAGACAAAAATTTATGCCGATAAATCGGAAAGCACTCTCAGCAAGGTCAGCAGAGGTGCGGATTTCTATGCATTCAGAGTAACAAGAGTTGAAGAATGCCCTGCAATTCTGGTTGAATACGGATTTGTTTCCAACATTTCCGAATGTCAGGCATTGCAAGATGCAGGAAACAGAGATATTCTCGCTGCCGCAACGGTTGAAGGTATTAAAAATTATATCAGCGCAAGCTGAATCTTTTTTCAATCTGCGAGCAAATAAAATATGCGGGAATGCAGATAAAAAACCAGCCTATTGAAAAAAACGGGCATATCTGACCGTAGACATTATACGGCTTATCCGAATAATCCCACACATTCCATCCGAGTCCGACATTAACTATCATTCCGACGGTAAATTCCAGGCTTGTTATTACTGCTGCGCCGATAAGGCAACGGGTTAAAAAACTCAATTTTTTGTTTTTGTTGACGGCATTGAGTATAACAAGGACAAGTCCTCCCGTGAGTGCCATTGTCCAATGTGTATATCCCCTTACGGCAACCTCTATCAGGCCGTAAGCAAACGCACCTATACCGAAACATATCAAATATTCTTTAAGTTTCAATTTTATCACCTGAATTACTATTGACAAAAGAGGTGGTTTTATGCGGAATATGACCGCTTTGGTAAAACCTGCTTCATCACTTTGCAATCTTAAATGCAGCTACTGCTTTTACTGCGATGAGGCTGAAAAAAGAGAAAAAAACTCAAGCGAACTAATGAAAATTGAAACCGCTGAAAACCTGATAAGAAAAATGTTTGATTTCTGCGGAGAAGATTCCGTGCTTACATTTATGTTTCAGGGCGGTGAGCCTCTTATTGCAGGGCTTGACTTTTTTAAGAAGTTTGTTAAAACGGCCGAAAGCCTCAAAACAAAAGGAAGTGCAATCAATTATTCCCTGCAGACAAACGGAACACTTATTGATGAAGATTTCTGCAAATTCTTCAAAGAAAACAATTTTCTTATCGGAGTTTCCGTTGACGGGGAAAAGCCTCTTCACGATAAACACAGATGCAACTCATTCGATAAAGCCATGCACGGCATTGAGCTTTTAAAAAAGCATTCGGTTGAGTTCAATATTCTGTCGGTTATTACCGCAAAAACAGATGCTTCAAAACTTTTTGATTTTTATATAGAAAACGGGTTTCGTGATGTTCAGCCGATTTACTGCCTTAATCCGTTAAGCGGAGAAAAGAATGATTACAGTCTTGATGCCAAACAGCTTGCAAGGTTTAAAAAGAGGCTTTTTAACCTGTGGTTCTCCGAGGTTTCAAAGGGAAATCATTTTTATGTCAGAGATTTTGATAATCTGCTTTCTCTTCTCACAAAAGGTGTTGCGGAGCAATGCGGTGCAAGCGGAAGATGCAATGCACAGCTTGTTGTCGAAGCAGACGGCACCTGCTATCCTTGCGATTTTTACTGCCTTGATGAGTTTGAGTGTGCAAACATCAACTCAGCAAATATCAATGATATATTAAACAGCGAAGGATTAAAAAAGTTCTTTGAACATGATGAGGCAAAAAACAGTCTTTGTACTTCCTGCAAAGTAAAACCTCTTTGCGGCGGTGGCTGCAAAAGATACAGAAAACTTTATAACCAGCTTTCAGGCTATTGTCCCCAAATGGATTTTATACTTCACGCAATTGAAAAATTACAGTCCGTGAGATAAGGAGATACCGTTATGAATAAGCCCAATATTATTTTTTATTTTTCAGACCAGCAGAGAGCCGATTCGGCAGGCTGTTACGGACAAAAGCTTACCGTAACCCCGAATCTTGACGCAGTTGCACAGGAAGGAACTCTTTTTGAAAATGCATTTTCTTGCCAACCTGTTTGCGGTCCCATGCGAGCATGTCTTCAAAGCGGTGTTTATGCTTCACAAAACGGCTGCTACAGAAATGACATTGCACTTCCCACTGACACAAAAGGAATTGCCCACTACCTTACCGAAGCGGGATATGACACGGCATATATCGGCAAATGGCATCTTGCATCCGACAAAGAACACCGCCTTGCGACAAAACCCACCCCCAAAGAGCGCAGAGGCGGATATGACTACTGGAGAGCATCGGATGTGCTTGAATTTACTTCTCACGGATATGACGGATATATTTTTGATGAAAACTGCAACAAGATTGAATTTAAGGGATACCGTGCAGATAAAATTAATGATTATGCCATTGAATACATAAAAAAAGAACATGAAAAGCCCTTCTTTATGTTTGTTTCACAGCTTGAACCGCATCACCAGAATGACCGCCTTCGTTTTGAATCACCCAAAGGTCTTAAAAACAAGTTCAAGAATTACGAGGTACCCGGTGACCTTAAAGGCACACTCGGCGACTGGAGAGTTCAGATGCCCTCATATCTCGCTTGCTGCAACAGGGTTGATGAAAATTTCGGCAAGCTTATTCAGTCACTCAAAGACGAGGGAATTTATGATAACACGGTTATTATTTACACCTCCGACCACGGCTGTCATTTCAGAACAAGAAACTTTGAATATAAGCGCTCATGTCATGAAAACAGCATACGAGTTCCGCTTGTAATTACGGGTGGAGCATTCACAGGCGGAGGCAAGATAAAAGATCTTGTTTCACTCATTGACCTTCCCGCAACAATTCTTGATATCGCAGGCATTGATATTCCCAAGCATTTTATGGGTAAGAGCCTTACAGATAAAAAAGGTCACGAAAGTGTATTTATGCAGATTTCCGAAAGTCAGATTGGCAGAGCCGTCCGAACCGACAGATGGAAATACAGTGTGTCAGCCAAAAATGAAGATAAAGCCTTTGCGGAGTATTACACCGAGGACTTCCTTTATGACCTTAAAAATGACCCTTACGAAAGAACAAATCTTATAGAAAACCCTGCATTTTCACAAGTCAAAGCCGAGCTGCGCGAAATTCTTATCGGACATATGAAGAAAGCAGGCGAACCTGTACTTGACATTGTTGTAAAATAAAAATCACTTTTTCAGCCATTCGCAACCGTTCGTTGCGGAACTTCAAACCTTGATTTATTGTTTCGCAACCGACTTTGTGTTATCCTCGTTTTAAAGGAGGAATCAATATGAAGCTGCATGAAAAGATTTATTACTGCAGAAAAAAATCAGGTTTATCGCAAGAAGCACTTGCAGAAAAAATAGGTGTATCCCGTCAAGCTGTCAGCAAATGGGAAACGGGCGATGCGGCACCTGAAATCGGAAAACTAAGCATTTTATGCGAGGTTTTCGGAGTAACGGCAGACTGGTTAATTTCAGAATCAGAACCCGAAGAAATTTCAAAGAATGAGCCGGTTATATGTTCCGACAGAATCAGCAAATTTGACGAAATAACGGATAAAATAGCTGACGGTGCGGAAAAATTCTTTAAAAAATATGCGTGGATTTGCGGTATAGCGGTTATTCTTATCGGAATTTACCGAATAATAAGCGCAGTTATTCCCCTGTTTACAACAGGCGGATATATACCTGACAGCTTTATCTTTTTTTCGTTGTTCTATGCATTAATAGGCTTTGTTATTTTTGCCGGCGGAATTATCATTACGGTTGTTTTAAAGAAATGGTGCAACAAAAACAATATTGAATAAAACAAAAACAGCGGGCTGCATGAATTGCAAGCTCGCTGCTTTTGCTTTATAAACACATGAAGAAAAAGAAATAGGCTTTATTATTATTGTTTTATTTTTTCCGATTATACTATAATAAATTTCCATTCAAAATAAAACGGACACAAAAAAATCCGTGAGAGAAAATCCCCCACGGAATATAATTTGACCGAGTTTTATAAACTGTTTACTTTATCAATCATTGAAACTATAGATGCCTGCAGTAACGAACAAAGCTTCTTCAGCCTCTCGCGTTCGGATGACTTGAAACCTCCGTTTATCCATAAAAAAGCATTCCCCACAAAACTGAAAGCAATTATTCTTGATATTATTTCAACATTTTCATCGCTGATTTCTCTGCTTCCGGCAACACTTCTGACTCTTGCTTTAAAAAGCTTTTCAAAAACATCATCAAAGAACCTTTCAAGCTCATTTTTATCGGCAAGATCAAAAGCATGCATAATTATGCGTTTGTTTTTTTCTATTATATCACAGAAATCTTCCATAATAGCTTCAACCGGTGTTTCGGGAATAATACTTTCGGCAAACTTTGAAAATTCGCTTCTGAACACATATTCGGCAAGGTCATAAATATCTGCAAAATAATAATAGAATGTTTTACGGTTTATTCCGCAGTCATCAACAATATCTTTTACGGTTATTTTATCAAAGCTCTTTTTATCGAGAAGGACAAGAAACGATTTTACAATTGCATTTTTAGTGAATTTTGCCATTATTATTCCCCTTTCTGCGGAACTGCTTCACGGTGCGAAACGACATATGAGCTGAGCCTCGCTCCCTCAATGCCTGATTTAATCAAATCTCCGCTTTTGAAATATTCACAGAGAAAGGCTGCCGAATAGCTGTCCCCTGCACCGACGGTTGAAACAACATCAGCCTCAACGCACGGTATCTCATAAAAAGCATTGTTTTCCGAATCATAAATGAGTGAACCGTTTTCTCCCTTTGTAAACAAAACAAGCTTAATATTTTTATATTTTTTGCATATATTGGAAAGAGTTTCTTTTTCTGTTTTGCCTTTGTGATATAATCCGAATGCCGAAAGAATCGGCTCCTCTTCCTCGCTGACTTTAAGAATATCCGCTCTTTCAAGGCATAAGCGGCAAGAATCAACGTCATAGCATCCGCTTCTTAAATTAACATCGCAGAAAACATGAGAAAAATCACATTCTGAAAGTATTTTCCTTACAGCCTCACGCGACAATTCATCTCTCTGAATAAGTGTACCGAAAGCAAAAACATCGGCATTATATTTTTTAATTTTACTTATTATTTCTTCATCAAGATTAATTTTATCATATGCCGAGGGTCTTATTACATCGTAATCGGGAATACCGTTATTTACGGTTACAATGCATTTCCCAGTCGGATATTCATTTTTACAAACCAAAGAAGTATCAACGCCGAAATCACTGAGCTTATTAATTGCGATTTCGGACAAATCATCATTACCCGTTGCCGAAATCAACGCACTTTCCGCACCGAGCAAAGCACAGTGGGCGCAAAAGTTCAACGGCGCACCGCCGATTTCTGCTTCACCGTTAAAAATATCAAATATTATTTCACCGATTGCCATTATTTTCATATTATCACCGTTAAAATTATACTCCCATATTTATTTTAAGTCAATTAAATAAATGTTGAAAAACAGTTAACAATGTGTTATGATTTTCTTGTAAAAAAAGTCGGAGGTATATTATGTATTTTTTACCCGTAAAAGTCCTTTCTTTGGGCATTGTAATTCTTCCCGTAATCATCTGTTCTGTTCTTCTCGCGCTTTTCAAGGATAAGCTTCCAAGGGATCAGGGAAGAGATTTTGCTTTCAACGGCAAGCTTTCTGCCGGCAAGGTAAGAGGTGCAGGAATAATATTTGTTTGTGCATTCATCGTTGTTTCTCTCCTTGCTGTATGCCCTCCCATCGGTTCCGCGGATATGAAAACCGCTTTTGAATATTATTTCTACCTTATACTTATTTTCCTCGGTATGCTTTCCGGCTATCTTGATGATAAAGCCGAAAAGCCCTGGGGCGAATATAAAAAAGGAGCAATCGACCTTGTTATATCGGCACTTACCGCCGCAAACTTCGTTTATTTCAACCCTGATATGTTAAGCATAAGCTTTTTCGGAATGAGCCTTAACATACCTCCCGTTATTTTTGGTATAATTGCCGCCGTTCTTGTCTGGATGCTTATCAACGCAACGAACTGCTCCGACGGCATAGACGGCTTCTGCGGCAGTCTTACCATTGTTTCTCTCATATCAATTCTCGGTGCAATGAAGGTTCTTGCAGTTAACGACACAAGAATGATGTATCTTATCATCATAATGATTTTCACACTTCTCCCCTATCTTTGGAGAAATGCTGAGCCAAGCACAATGATGATGGGCGATGCAGGTTCGAGAGCTCTCGGTCTTTTCCTTTGCATCTGCATTCTTAAAACAGGCAATATCCTGCTTGTTATTCCTCTGTGCTTCATGCTCTGCCTTGACGGTCTTCTCGGAATTGTTAAGGTTTCGCTTATCCGCTTCCTTAAAATTAAAAATGCGTTTAAAAACATCCGCACTCCGCTTCATGACCATTTCAGGAAAAACAAGGGTTGGTCAAATACGCAGGTTATTTTCCGTTTCTGCATGATTCAGGCGGTTATTTCAGCGGTTACTGTTATTGCACTTAAATAATTTCATTTCATAAAACACATACCCAAATCAAATTAGAGATTTGGGTATGTGTTTTATCATTTAATATTCATAAGTCTTGATGAATTTGCAACGCAAATTATCATTGTTCCGACATCGGCGGCGATTGCAGACCACATCGGAGCAATACCGATAATACCGAGAAGAATTACTGTCAGCTTTACCGCAACAGAAAAAGCGATATTCGCTTTAAGAACCGACATTGTTCTTTTACTGTGTTTCAAAGTATCTGCAACACGGATAAGCTCGGAATTTGTTATGATAATATCAGCTGATTCACAAGCCGCCTGCGTACCTAGTCCCATTGCGATTCCTATATCGGCACCTGCCAACACGGGAGCATCATTAATTCCGTCACCGATATATACAACACACTCTGAGGATTCTTTTATTTCCTCTAAAGCTGTCACCTTATCCTCAGGAAGAAGATTACTTTTAAAACCGTCTATATCACATACCGAGCATACTTTTCTTGCCTGCTCATCATTATCGCCTGTCAGCATAAATGAGTTTTCAATGCCAAATTCACGGAGTTTTTTAACTGTTTCGGGAGCATCTGTTCGTATTTCGCTTTCAATATCAATCGCTCCAACAGCTTCTCCGTTAAGCACTACGTATACAGGTGCTGTGGGGAATGCGGATATATCAACAGAATTGCTTTTCATTAATCTTTCGCCGCCGCATAGAATACTGCCTTCGGAAATAACAGCTGATGTTCCGCCCCCTGCCGTTTCGGTAAAATTTGACACATCGTAAGCCTCTGATATACCGCTTTTTTTAACAATTGCCTTTGCTATCGGGTGAGTTGAATAGTATTCACACCTTGATGCATAAGAAAGAACATCTTTCTCGGAAAAACCTTCTGCAGTGTAAATTCTGCCAACCTTCAGCTCGCCCGTTGTAAGTGTTCCTGTCTTATCAAAAACAACCGTATCCGCTTTGGCAAGAGCTTCAATATAACAGCTTCCTTTAATTATCAAACCTTTTTTTGCTGCCGCACCCATCGAGGAAAAGAACGCAAGAGGCACGGAAAGAACAACGGCACACGGACAAGCCGCAACAAGCAGGATAAGACTGCGATGAATCCATAACTGCCAATTCCCCGTAATCAAAGAGGGAACAACAGCAGTTATTACCGCTGCCGCAATAATTGCGGGAGTATAATATTTCGCAAAGGTAGCTATAGTTCTTTGTGATTCCCCTTTCTTCTGTGCCGCTTCTTCAACCATATCAACAATTCTTGCAGCATAAGAAAGATTTTTTGCTTTTTCCGCTTTAATATAAACTATTGAATCACCGTTAATCATACCGCTTGAAACCAAAGAGCCTTCTTCAATTGCAACAGGAAAGCTTTCACCGGTCAATGCTGAGGCATCCATGCTGCCGATACCTTTTACAACAACACCGTCCACGGGTACGGTTTCATGAGGCATAACAGCAAGAATATCACCGATTTTAACATCGTCCGCATCAATCTTTTTTACAGAACCGTCAGGCATTGCAAGATTTGCACTGTCACTTACAATTGAAAAAATTGCTTCAACGGATTTACGGCTTCTGTCGCTCGCATAATCCTCCATCAGTTCACCGACTCTGAAAAGCACAGTAACAACTGCTGCTTCAAAGTATTCTCCAAGAAGATAAGCCGCAACAACTGCAATAACAAGCAAAACCGACTCATCAATTTTAAGCCTTGCGGCAGCTTTAACAGATGCGGCAAAGATCGGCATTCCGCAGATAATCACGGCTGCCGACATCATCAATACTGCGATTTTTTCCGTTATAAAAGGCAACAAAGACAAAATAATAAGGAATGCTCCGATAACGGTTATAATTATAGGTTTCATCTTGCTTTCTTCTTTTTTATCATGGCAATGTGTGCATCCGCAGGTTTCAATTTCAGAATGCTCATGCTTGCCGCAGCCCGAAAAATTACATTCATGGTCACTCATTAGAAACACCTCTTTTATGCAGTATATGCTCAAGACCTGATTCGAGTATCTCTTTCACATGGTCATCATCAAGTGAATAATAAACGGTTTTTCCTTGACGGCGAGGTTTTACAAGCCCTGAAGCACGAAGAATACGAAGCTGATGCGAAACGGCACTCTGCCCCATTCCGAGATATTCGGAAAGATGCAACACACACATCTCACCCGCCGTTAATGCGGTCAACATCCTAATTCTTGTGCTATCCCCGAAAACCTTAAAAAGCTCCGATAAATCATAAAGAATCTCAATATTCTGTTCACCGCACTGATTAATATGCTCGCAGATATGCCCTTTTTTTATCTTCTTATTTTCCACAAAAAACCATCTCCTTATCAAACATATGAACATATATTCACACGTTGCTTTTATTATAGCTGTCGATTTACTATTTGTCAACATACTCCAATAAATTTTTTGTGAAAACTGCCGATAAATCGGAGTTTTGCAATTGACTATTAAGATATTTTTATATATAATGTAATAGAATATAAATATTTTGGAGATTTAACATGAAAAAAATATTCATTCTTGCCTTATGCCTTGTTTTGTTGCTTACCGCATGTTCGGAAAAAGGCGATACATACAAACCTACCGAGCTTAACGAAGACAACTATGCATCATATGTCGGTGCGGGTGAAATGACCCTGATTAATATTCTTGTTAACTCAAATGCTGAATTTGTTAATGAGGTATTTAAGAAAAATCACCTTCCCATTGACGAAAAATCAACAATACAAAAAGGTGCCGACAGTTTTGCTCCCGTAGTTTCCGACAAGTATAAAACTCTTGCCGATCTCAAGGAACACCTTTCTTCAATTTATATGGAGAAATCCGTAGATAATATTCTCAATAATCCGCCGCAGTATGTTGACATAGACGGAAAGCTTTATTTCAATATGAAATATGCCGAATCCGATTATCATGTTGATTGGTCTTCTCCCGCTGTTTCCGCATCAATCAATGATGAAGGGAAATATGAAATTATAATAACTGTAAAAGATAAAAACGGCAATGATTATACCGTAACAGGTCATGCCACCGCCGAAAATGGAAGCCTTAAGCTTGAAAATTTTTATTATTAATATAAAGGAAAGTTGCTATGAACGATTTAAAATCAAGATGGTTTGACAGCATCGACAAAAGCTGTCCTCTCTCCGAATATCCCAGACCTCAGCTCGTAAGAAACAGCTGGCTTTGCCTCAACGGTGAATATGATTATTCAATAACGGGAGCAAACGCAGAATGTCCTAAGGTTTTTGACGGAAAAATTCTTGTTCCTTTTTCTGTTGAATCTGCCGCTTCGGGAGTAGACAAGCCTCTTCTCCCCTCACAAAGACTGTGGTACCGTAAAAAGTTTACTCTTAACAGCGATTTTGATGGAAAAAGAACTCTTCTTCATTTTGATGCTGTTGACTGGCAATGCACAGTATGGGTAAACGGTACACTTATGGGTGAGCATACAGGAGGATATAACCCCTTCTGCTTTGACATCACCGATGTTCTTAAAGATGGCGAAAACGAGCTTGTTGTTAAGGTTTACGACCCTACAAGCGACGGTCATCAGCAAAGAGGTAAGCAAATACTCAAAACTCAGGGCTTCTGGTATACCGCCACCTCAGGTATATGGCAGACCGTTTGGCTTGAACCTGTCAATTACTGCAGAATTGAAAATATAAAGCTTGTTCCCGATATAGATACAGGTGTAATCGGATTAAAAATCAATCACACATGCAGCTGCGGCGGAAAACTTTTCGCCAAGGTGCTTGATGGTGAAAATGTTGTTTTTGACGGCGAAATATCCTCTGATGCCCAAATTCCCGTTCCTGATGCAAAGCTTTGGAGTCCTGAAAATCCGTTTTTATATGACCTCGAGCTTGTTCTTGATTGTAACGGTGAAAAAGATGAAGTAAAGAGCTATTTCGGAATGCGCAAATATTCGATTATGAAGGATGATAAAGGCATTCCCAGACTCGCACTTAACAACAAGCCCTATTTTCAAAGAGGTCTGCTTGACCAGGGCTACTGGCCCGAAAGTCAGCTTACTCCGCCCTGCGATGAAGCCATGATTTTTGACATTGAGGAAATGAAAAATCTCGGCTTCAATATGCTTCGTAAGCACATTAAAACCGAGCCTCTTCGTTGGTATTATCATTGCGACAGACTCGGAATGCTTGTATGGCAGGATATGATAAGCGGAGGTCAGTATATCGGAAATGTTCTTGCAGGTGTCCTCCCGAATCTCAGCATTCATGTTAAAGATAATATGTACAAAGCCTTCAAGAGAGATAAGCCCGAATGGCGCGAAGAATTCCGTCAAGAGCTTTGGGGAATGATCGATAATCTTTATAACAGTGTATCAATCTGCTGCTGGGTTCCCTTCAATGAAGGATGGGGTCAGTTTGACGCAAAAGAAATCGCCTTGAAAGTTAAGGAGATTGACCCCTCCAGATTTGTTGACCACGCAAGCGGTTGGCATGACCAAAAAGGTCCTGATTTTAAGAGCATGCACAGATATATAGTTCCTGTTACTCCTCCTTTCAGCTTCACCAAAAAGGGCAGACCCTATGTTTTAAGTGAATACGGCGGATACAGCTGGAACATCAAAGACCATGTATGGAATGCAAAGCGCTCGTTCGGATATATAATGTTTTCAAACAGTCAAGCGCTCTCAAAAGCATATAAATTCCTGCATAAAACACAGATTATTCCTCTTATCAAAATTGGTTTGAGCGCAACCGTATATACTCAGGTCAGCGACGTTGAATTTGAGGTGAACGGCATTTACAGCTACGACCGAAAGGTTCTTAAGGTTGACAAAGACACACTTTTGGAAATTAACAGTCAATTAAAATATTAACCCTAAAAGAAAAGGGGTGAAGCTGTTATGGCTGAAGTTTTAAGCTCCCGAACAAGGCTTTTGAGTCTTGTTGAAATAATGACCATGTATTCAGATGAGCAAAACATTCTTTCAATCGAAGAAATATGCGATAAGCTTGCAGAATACGGTTATGAGGTTACAAAAAGATTAGTGGTTGCGGACATTAAAGTTATCAATACTACTCCGATTAAGATAATTTCGGTCAGTAAGCCAAAGAAAGGTTATTATCTTGCAAAAAGCTTTTCACAGTCTGCAATCAATATGATTCTTGAGGCGGTATATTCATCGCCGCTTCTTTCTGAGGATGACTGCAAATATATTGAGAATTATCTTCGCAGAAACACCTGTCTTTCAACTCTCAATCTTATTCTCGATACTACTGAGCATTTACGCAGTTGTGTTCCGCAAAACAAATTCCGTATAAATGCTCTTTACAATATCCGTATTGCAATAAGAGATAAAAAGCAGGTAGAACTGACAGTTGCAAAAACCATTCCGGGAGATTCATTTTCGCAGGCTGAAAATAACGAAACAATAATAATTAATCCCATAAGAATTTCGGTTTGCAACGGGGTTTATGCGCTTGTTTTCACAAAATCCGCCTCTCCCGACAAGGCGGAATACATTCTTCTTTCAAGAATTAAATCGGCAGATTTAACCGAAAGTCCGTCAATCAATTTCTCAGGAGATTTACTCTCGGTAAAAAATATTTTTACAAATGAAAGCTTTTGTGACAAGTTTCAGCAAGCGGAATGGCTTTTGATAAAATTTCGCACCGAAGACATTGAATTTATCAAAGACAGCTTTACTTCTCCGATTTGCTTCAGGAAATCAGAAAAAGAAGGATATTGCGTTGCAAAAACTTTAGCCGTAATTGACAACAGCCTTATAGGATTACTGTTTACAAACAGCGATAAAATTGAAATCATTAAGCCTGACAGCCTTCGTGATTTCTTCAGCAGCAAATTCAACAAAAATTAAAAGAGGTAAATTTATGAAAAAATCATTGTTCAAAAAAATCGCCGCAATTCTCCTGATTCTTATCCTTGTATTTTCTTTCGTTGCATGCAAAGATAACACATCGGGAAAAAATGATAAAGTAGTTGAACCTGAAAAGAAGGTTGCAATACTTGTTGCACCCGAGGCACAGTATCCCGAGGATTATAAAGCAGCACAGGAGCTTGCGGCAGAATACCCTGAAAAAGTTATTGTTAAAGAATATTCGGACAGCCGTATACTTCGCGCCGGCGACCCTGAAATTATGCAGTTCTCAAAAGAACTTGCATCAGATCCTGAAATCGGTGCAATCATTTACGCAAGAGCAACACAGTTCACAACAAATGCAATTCGTTCCGCAGAAGCGGCAAATCCTGATATAGTAACAATCTGCATTGAACCCGAAGAATCAATTGAAACGGTTTCCTCACTTGCCAATCTTGTTTTCTGCGCCGATTGGTCAAAAACCGCTGCTGATGCGGTTGCTGCCGCAAAGGCTCAGGGTGCCGAGCATTTTATTGTTTTCTCAATTAACCGTCACATAACAAATAACCCCATGTACTCCGCTGCAAACGCAGCATTCAAAGCGGAGTGCGATGCGCAGGGCATTAACTATGTATATGACAACTCAGTTGACCCCATTTATTCATCAGGTATTAAAGGCGCTCAGCTTTATATTAAGGAATCCATAGCAAGACTTTACAATAACGAAAAGGTAAGCGGCACAAATGTAGCGCTTTTCTCAACAGACAGTTCCGTTCAATCAACACTTATTGAGGTTGCAAACATCAGAGGTCTTATCTATGTCTGCCCCTCATTCCCCAGTGCTTATAATGGTCTTGGCGAAGCATACGAAATTGCAAAACCCGAAAAGGTAAGTGACATCAAAGGTTATATTGAAAATGCCAAAACCGTCGCTGCAGCTGACACAGAAGGTCAGGCAAGACTGAGTATGTACAGCTTCCCCCTTGCTTCAACTCTTCTTAAGGGTGCTGTTCATTGTGCTTTTGATATTCTCAACGGTACCTCGACGGCTGAAAATCTTGCAGAAAAAGCACAGGCAAGAGTTATCGCCGCAGCAGATAACAAGGATTTTACCATTGCTCCGTACGGCACACTCGCCAATACCTTCATGGCATACTGCCCGGGTTTTGAAATCATAAAATAACATCAAATTTTTATCCCCCTGATTTTAAAAATCAGGGGGATAAGTTTTAGTCAAAAAGATATACTCTTGTTTCAAAAGGTTTAAGCACAAAGGTATTGATACCGCTGTCTATAACCTCATAGTTTGAAAGCACAAGCTTGCCTTTACTCAAATCAAACCCCTTGGGTGCATCAAAGCTGACAGCATCATCTCCGAAAGAGTTGATAACAAGCATTCTCTTGCCTTCGTAATTTCGTTCATAAACAAAAAGCTTTCTGCTTCGCGGGTAATGCAGTTTGAAATCGCCGTAAATACAAATTTCATTTTCCTTGCGGAATTTAAGAAGCTTTCTGTAATAGTTGAGAAGCGAGTTTTCATCCTTTTCCGCCGCTTCAACATTAATCTGCGTATAATTTTCGTTAATTTCAAACCAAGGCTTATCAGCAGTAGTGAATCCGGCATTTTTATCTGCAGACCACTGAACGGGAGTTCTTGCATTATCACGGGAAGCACGGTTTGCGATTTTAAGGAACATTTTATCAGAAAAACCGAGCTTTTTGAAAAGCTGATATGTACTCTTTACCTGAGTATCGGTATATCTGTCAACACTGTCAAATTTAATGTTTGTCATACCGATTTCCTGACCCTGATAAATAAAGGGTGTACCGCTCTGGCAAATATACATTGTTGCAAGCATCTTGCCGCTTTCAACTCTGTATTTCTCGCTGCCGTAACGGCTGATAATTCTGGGCTGATCATGGTTTTCAATATAGTTCGCATTCCATGCAATGCCGTAAAGCTTATGCTGCCATCTGTTATATGCATTCTTAAGCTTATTGAGGCTGAAGGGCATGGGTACCCAGCTAACCATAAACGAATCGGCTTCCATATGCTGAAAGTTAAACATCATGTTAAGAGTCTGGTCTGCACCCTCTTTGATGAATCGAAGAGCAAGCTTCGGAGTCATCATCGGTGCTTCACCGACAGTCATACAATCATAATTATCGGTAACTGCTCTGAATTCTTTAAGGTATTTATCAAGGTTAGGTCCGCATTTATAGTGTTCCATACCGCAAGCAACGGGAATGGGGAATCCGTTGGGAAGTCCTTCTTTTTTTGAAATAAAAGTGATAACATCCTCACGGAAGCCGTCAACACCCATATCAAGCCAAAATCTGATAATATCCTTTATTTCCTCACGAACCTTGGGATTATCCATATTGAGATCGGGCTGTTCTTTTGCAAAAAGGGTAAGATACCATTCATCAAGGTTTTCATTATAATGCCAGCCCGGGCCCGCAAAGGTTGAAAGCCAGTTATTGGGAGGCTTTTTTCCGTTAGGTTTTTTGCCCTTGCGCCAGAAATAATAATCATGATAAGGATTGTCGTGACCCTTCTGACTCTCAATAAACCACTCATGTTCATTTGAAGTATGATTTATAACAAGATCCATAATTACCTTAAGCCCCTTGCTGTGTGCTGCGTCAAGAAGCTCTTTAAATTCTTCGATCGTGCCATACTCGGGTGCTATATTTTTATAATCCGCTATATCATAGCCATAGTCATGCTGAGGAGATTTGTAGAGCGGCGAAAACCATATTGCATCAACACCGATGCTTTTAATATAGTTAAGCTTTTCCATAACACCCTTGATATCGCCTATACCGTCACCGTTACCGTCATAAAAGCTTCTGGGCCATACCTGATAAACAGCCATCTCTTTATACCAATGTTTTTTGATTTCTGCCATATAAACCTTCCTTTCTTAAAAAACGGAATCTGTTTCGGGCTCTGAATTGATGTTGTACTCCCCTGCTGAAACTTCTTTTCCTGCTTCAACGGTAATTTCAAATGAAGTGATCTCGCTTCCCATGTTATCAAGCACGGTTGCAATGCCGATGCCCGAAGAAGCAACAAATGAAAATGTTCCATCCGAGAATAGTGTGTGTGATTTTCCGTTATAAACAATTTCAGCTGCATTTTCGCCAATCACCTTACCGCTGACCGTTCCGACCGTTGAATCGGTACGTCTTATAGCTTCTTCAACGGCAAGCTTTGCATTAACCATTGGATAATCCATAAGATCTACATCATAAACATATTCGCATTCTCTGTTGATTTTGGCTACAGCTTCGGTTGACGTGCAAACAATATTCTTAACCTGCGAACCCGTAAAATCAGGATTAACCGACCAAACAAGCGATGCAACACCTGTTACAATAGGAGCTGACATTGAAGTTCCCGAAAGATATTCATATACGCCGTCAGTTGAACAGCTGTAAATATCGCTGCCCGGTGCGGCAATTGTAACAGCTGAACCGACATTCGTATAGTCCGCCTGCGTATAACTGCCGTTTCCGTCATTATCGGCACCTGCAACAATAATAATTCTGTCAAGTATATCCTGAACGGATATACCGCCTGTGGTTAATATATTACCTTCCCAAAGGGAAGCAAAATGACCGTTATATTCCGCATTCATGGGTTGACCGAAATAATCACCATTTCCTGCGGATTGAACAGCAACAAAATCATAGCCTTTTGACAGAAGCGAGGACATCATAAGAGAAACCGCCGCTGAAACAACAAATTCATCCCAAAAGCTGTTGCCGTCAGTATTTTTGGAACCGGAAGTACCGAGTGAAAGATTAATCACCTTAGCACCTGATTTTACTATCTCCGAAAAACCAAAGAAAACGGCAAGCTCCGTACTCCAGAATTGGAGAAGCTCAGGATACCAGTCAACACAGATAAGCTCGGAATTATCACATATTCCCGCAATACCAACCGAATTATTTCTGTTCGCACCTATTATTCCCGCAACATGGCAACCGTGATAATCCTGATAGTTTCTGTTTGCCAGTCTGTTGCTCGGGAAAGAGATTCTTCCGTCAAACTCAGGATGGTCAATATCAAAGCCGGCATCAATTACACCGATATTGATTTTACTGAAATATTCGGAATAATCCCATGCCTGCCTTGCCTGAATTGCTTCAATCCACCAATTGCTTCCCTGAGGATTCAGCTCATCCCACTCGGGAGTTGTGAAATCAAACTCATCAAACGGATCATTCGGTGTTGAATTCAAAACCGATTTGCTGGTTGTTACAGGCATTGCAAACAGTATACCCTCGTTATCCTTCAGCTTTTCGCATCTTGATGTAACCTGATCGAAATTCATCGGAAAATAACGGAGAACATACAAATCAGAAACAGCACTCCAACCGACAAGCACACCACCCGTTTCTGCAAAAAGACCAATTTTCTCTGAAAAGGTCAATTCACTGTCAATAAACACCGCAACTAAATCGTTAACAAATCCGCTGTTACCGTCAACGGAAACAATATCATTATCATCAATCTCGGAAAAGAAATCCGATTTTACCGCTTCAATGGTATAAGGTATTCCGAAAATCATTTCACTTACCGAATCAATAACGTAATTAACCGAATTGTAAAAGAAACCTGTTATCGGAAAAAGGAAAGACATAATCACGGAAATAATCTTATTTAACATAATACAAACTCCTGAATATTATTTTCTCTTCAGTTTAAACTTTTCCGTTGGAATCTGGGTAAGCATAATCGCAATAAACATTATAATACATCCGATTGTTTCGCGGCTGTTAAGCTTATCATTAAGGAAAATAAGGCCAAAGATGACCGCAAATACGGATTCAAGACAAAGAAGAATTGATGCAACGGTTGGGTCAGAATATTTCTGACCGAAAATCTGTGCCGTAAAGGCAACACCGCAGCTCATTACACCTGCATAAAGAATCGGAACTGCCGCGCTCATAATATCACCGATATTAGGCTCCTCAAAAATAAACATACAAATTATTGAAAGAGAGCCTGCCACAAAAAACTGTGCACAGGAAAGAGCAATATTATTGACCTTCTGGCAAAAATAGTCGATAACAAGAATATGCGCCGCAAATGCAAACGCACCGCAAATGGCAATAATTTCACCTTTACCGATTGAGAATCCGCCTGCAGGTACACTCAACAGATAAAGACCGACAACTCCGAGTCCTACTCCGAGCCATATATTAAAGTGCAATTTTCTTCTCATAAAAATTCCCGCAACAGGAACAAGCACCATATAAAGAGCAGTAATAAAACCAACTTTGCCCGGACCTAAATCAAGATAAAAAGCATGCTGCTGAAGATTTCCGCCAAGAAAAAGAGGTATACCGCAGCAAAGACCGCCTATAAATACGTCTTTAAACGGAAATTTCTTTTTTTCTTCTGCGGGCAGCTTTTTGTTTTCACTCATAAAGCTGATTATAACAAGCGGAACAAGAACAATTCCTCCGATAAGTGTTCTTATGCCGTTGAAAGTAAAGGTTCCTATTTCTGCGCCCTCGCTCTGGGCTACAAATGAAAGTCCCCATACAACAGCCGCAAGTATACAGTAAAACGGTCCGAGAAATTTACCTTTGTTATTAATTTTAATCACATCCTAAACAATAGCCTAACGAAAACCGCCCACAGGAACTGCGGGCGGTGAAAAAACATTATTATTCAGCTGCTTCTTCTGCCGCAGCATCTTCTACGGGAGCCTCTTCGGCTGCTTCTTCAACAGCTTCTTCAGCGGGCTCGAGGAGAGCACGGATTGAAAGGCTTACGCGCTTCTTATCATAGTCAACTGCAGTAAGCTTGCAGGTAACCTTTTCGCCAACCTTAAGTACATCCTGAGGCTTGCTGATATGACGGTCAGCAATCTGTGAGATATGGATAAGACCGTCGATACCGGGAATAACTCTTGCGAAAGCACCGAAGGTTGTAAGACCAACGATTTCTGCTTCAAGAACTGAATCAACGGGATAGTTCTTTCTGAGGATTTCCCAAGGATTATCCTCATCACGTCTGTATCCGAGAGAAATCTTCTTGTTTTCAGCATCAAGAGCCTTGATATAAACATCAACTTCCTGACCGATTGAGAAAACTTCTGAAGGATTCTTGATGCGCTTCCATGACATTTCGGAAATGTGAACCATGCCGTCAACACCGCCGATATCAACGAATGCACCGTAGTTTGTCATAGACTTAACAACACCGCTGTACTTCTGACCAACCTCTGCCTTTGCCCAGAAAGCTTCTGCAGCTTCCTTCTTTTCTTCCTTAAGTACTGCACGGATTGAACCGACAGCTCTTCTGCGCTGCTTATTTACTTCGATAATGCGGAACTTAACGGTTTTCTTGAGAAGATCCTCAAGAGCTTCATCACGGCGCTCTGTTGCAAGTGAAGCGGGGATAAATACGCGAACGTTGTTGGAAACAACAAGTACACCGCCCTTGATAACCTCTGCAACTGTACCTTCAAGGATTCTGCCGTCTTCTTCAGCTTCAATGATGTCAACCCATGACTTCTGAGCATCGAAGCGCTTCTTTGAAAGCATAACGGTACCTTCCGCATCGTTAGTTTTCATTATGATAAGATCGATTTCATCGCCAATCTTAAGCTCTTTTGCTGCATTTGCGGTGGGGTCAGCGCTGTATTCATCCATAGGAACAAAGCCGGCATGCTTTCTGCCGATATCAACCTGGATTTCAGTGGGTGTAATACCCATGACAACGCCCTTGACTTTCTGATCTGTGCTCATGCTGCTCAAAGAAGCTTCAAGTGCTGCGGAAAAATCCATCTCGTCTGCTGTCATAGCTGCTTCAGAAGGCACCTCCTCTACCTGAATATTTGCGGTTTCTTTTACGATTTCGGACATTGCTAAAAGTACCTCCTTAATTATTTCGGAAGGGGTTGATGCCCCTGCCGTCACGCCAATTTCGGCGCATTTGGAAAAATCTATGGATTGGAGCTCTTCGGCTCTTTCCACCAAATATGTTTCGCAGTTTTCACTGCATACGGTCTTAAGCTTGACCGTATTTGAACTGTGGCGACCGCCAATAATAATCATCATGTCGCTCTTTTTTGAAAGCTCGGCAGCTTCATCCTGCCTTTGACGGGTCGCAAAGCATATTGTATCAAATATTTTTGAATTTGTACAGTATATTTTTATTTTTTCTTTACAAATTTTCCATTCATTTTGCGAAAATGTCGTCTGTGAAACAATTATTATTCTTTTATTGAACAAAAACTTGTTTTCTTCGAGTATTTTTTCAAGCTCAGTAAGATTTTTAAAAACAAAAACCTCGCCATTACAGTGACCTTTTATTCCTATTACTTCCGGATGTATCGGGTCACCTGCTATCAATACAGGAGTATCCTCATCCGAGTTTTCGGAAACTATGGTGTGGATTTTTTTTACGAACGGACAGGTTGCATCGCAGATTTCCGCGCCTGCCGCATTAAGCTCATCATAAACCGCCTTTGAGATTCCGTGTGCTCTGATTATGACTGTCTGCCCTTCGCGCGACTGTGAAGGAGAGTCTATTATTCCGACTCCTTTTTCAGCAAGCCGGTTTGTAACATATGTATTATGAATAAGCTGACCGAGAGTAACAGCATCAATACCCTTTTCGGCTATTTTATAAGCCATGTTGACGGCTCTGTCAACACCGAAACAGAAGCCTGCCGTTTTTGCAAGAGTTATTCGCAATGTCCCATCTCCCAAAGCTTTACGATTTCTCCCATAATCATTTTGGCACAAGCTTTTATTTCTTCTCTTGAAGCATCCTCACTCATTCCGAGCTTGTCATAAGGAATAACCTCTCCGAATCTGATTGTAAGCTTTGTATGCTTCTTAAGGTTATCGCAAGTATAAATTGAAACGGGAAGAACAGGTGCCTTTGCCTCATGAGCTATCATAGCTACACCGCTCTTTGCTCTTGCAGGCTTGTAATCCTTTGAGCGAGTTCCTTCGGGAAAAATTCCAAGGACATTTCCTTCCTTAACAACTCTTATAGCATACTCAAGCGCCTCTGAATCAGCAGCTCCTCTTACGATAGGGAATCCGTTGAGCTTTGTAAGAAAAAACTTAGCAAGAGGATTTTCAAAAAGCTCCTTTTTACCCATAAAATGAAGCTGTCTTTTTTCCATGCCTACGCCGATAAAAACAGGGTCAAGAGCATTAATATGATTGGAAGCAAGGATAAACCCACCATCCTCCGGAATATTCTCAAGACCGACATATTCAATTTTATAAAGCATATTCTCAACAGCTTTTCCTACAGGTCTAAGTGTTTCGTAAGTTTTGCTATCTTTGATTTCTACCGAATAATCGAAGCCCTTCATTATATCTTCTCCTTAATAATTTTGATTATTTCATTAACCGATTGCTCGAGATTAAGTCCCGTTGTATCAAGAATAACTCCGTCCTCCGCGGGCTTCAGAGGAGCAATTTCTCTGTGAGAATCGTTATAGTCCCTCTGAATTAAATCTTCAAGAACCTCTTTATAATCAACCTTGCTGCCTTTCTCGATAAGCTCTTTGTATCTTCTTGTTGCACGTTCCTCAGGGGAAGCTGTAAGGAATATTTTTACCTTTGCATCAGGAAGAACAACCGTTCCGATATCCCTGCCGTCCATTATACAATTGTTTCTTGCGGCAATATCTCTCTGCAAATCAAAAAGAAAGGCTCTGACTTCGGGTACAGCCGAAACATCGGAGGCAGCCATTGAGGCAGGCGGTGTCCTGATTTCCGAGGAAACATCTTCTCCGTTAAGAAGAACCTTCTGCTCACCGTTCTCAAAAACAAGGTCTACACTGATTTCAGAAAGAGTAGCTGCTACGGCAGGCTTATCCTTTGTATCAATGCCTTTTCTTAATGCATTCACTCCAACCGCTCTGTAAAGTGCACCGGTATCAACGTAAATAAAGCCTACCGCCTTTGCCGCAGCGCGAGAAACCGTACTTTTACCTGCACCTGCAGGACCGTCAATCGCAACATTGATAATGCTATTACTCATAATCATATCCTCGTTTATTTAATATTTCTTCAGCAGCACTCATTCCTGCAAGTCTGCCTGTTGAAAAAGCTATCTGCAAATTAAAGCCGCCCGTATAAGCATCAGTATCAATTACTTCACCCGCAAAATATAGCCCGTTGACAAGCTTGGATTCCATTGTTTTTGGATTTATCTGCGAAATATCAACACCACCCGAGGTAATAATTGCCTCAGCTACGGGACGGAAAGCAGTTACTGTTATGCACATCCCTTTAAGAAGCTGAGCAAGCGCCTTCCTTTGCTCCTTGGTAATCTGATTTACCTTTGTGGAAAGGCTTATCCCACTGAGCTTCACTATAACGGGAACAAGTTTTTTTGGTAAAAGAGAGTTAAGTGCATTTATAAAATTTTTATTGGTGTTTTCGGAAAAATCACGGAGGATTCTTGCATCCAACTGCTCCAAAGTAAGAGCGGGCTTTAAGTCGATGAAAATTTTATATTTTCCGCTTTTCATATTACGCATATGAGCCGATGCACTTAAAATCATAGGACCGGAAATGCCAAAATGAGTGAAAAGCATTTCACCGAAATCTGTATATACGGTTTTGCCGTTTTCCGTATCAACTACCTTTATTGCTGTGTTGCGAAGAGACAACCCCATCAAATCCGAGCAGAAGCCCTCATGTATTTCAAGAGGTACAAGCGAGGGTACAAGCTCGGTAATTTTATGCCCCGCCTGTTTTGCAAGCTCATAGCCGTCACCCGTTGAGCCTGTTCCGGGATAAGAAAGACCGCCCGTTGCAATTATTATTTTATCGGCAAAAATCACTTCGCCGCTCTCGGTTTCGACTCCCTTAACAGCATCGTTCTCAACAATAAGCTTAGTTGCTCTGCCTGTCAAAAATCTTGCCCTCTCCTTTGCGTAGCCCGCAAGAGCATCAACTATATCAACCGCATTATCCGATACCGGAAAAACTCTGTTTCCTCTCTCTGTCTTAAGTTCGACTCCTCTGCCTTCAAAAAAATCGATCACATCAGAAGGCATAAATCTTGAAAATGCTCCGAAAAGAAATCTTCCGTTACGGGGAACATTGGAAATAAGTTCCTGAAGAGACGAGCAGTTATTTGTAACATTACATCTGCCCTTGCCGGTAATCATAAGCTTCCTTGCAGGGCGCTCATTGCGTTCAAGAACAACTGTTTCGACATTCATATGCGAGGAAGTACCTGCAGCCATAAGACCCGCAGCACCGCCTCCTATAACAAGCAGAGTGGTTCTCATCTCTTTTCCTCCCCGCCTGTTCTGTAAACATGGTATTCGTCCCATATTTCTTCAAGCGCTTTAAAATCATTATAAACATCCTCGCGTTTTTCTCTTGCACTTGCAGCAATAAGCGCATTTATAACACTCAACGGCGCAACAAGTGAATCAACAAAAGAAACCATACTGCTCTTTGCAACGAGAAGATGAGTTGCATAGGGCGCAATAGGCGACATTTCACCATCGGTTATGGAAATAATCGTTGCTCCCCTGCTCTTTGCAAAGGAAAGCGCTTTTACGGTCTGGTTTGAATATCTCGGAAAGCTTATTGCGATACAGACATCCTCGCTGCTTATACGAAACATCTGCTCAAAAAGCTCGCTTGATGCCGAGGTATCAATAAGAACAACGTTTTCATAAAGAAATCTCAGATAAAAAGCTGCAAAGCTTGCAAGTGCAGCAGAGCTTCTTACACCGAGGATATAAATCTTTTTCGCCTTATTTATCGCTTCCGCACTCTTTGAAAAGGCTTCACGGGAGATACTGTCCCTCGTGGTTTTTATCATTTCGATATCGGTCATAAATGCTCTGTCAACAAAATCATCGCTGCCGTATCTGCTTGCGGCAACATCCATTCGCTGTACACTTGTAAGGTGGCTTTTTACAGCCTCCTGCAAATATTTCTGCAACTCGGGATACCCGTCAAAGCCTATATTTGAAGCAAAACGAACAACCGTAGATTCGCTCACTCCCACAGCTTTTCCGAGGCTTGCGGCAGTCATAAACGAAGCCTTTTCATAATTTGATTTGATAAAATCCGCAATTTTTTTATGACCCTTTGACAGAGTCGGATAAACATTTTCTATACGAAGCTGAAAATTTTCTGACATAACGATACCTCAGAGTGGCAAGTTTAGATAAAATAAATTTTACACTATTATGCATCAAAATGCAAGCTGTTTTTTGTGTTTTGCAGGATTTCTTTCATTTTTAAACATTGACGGTATATGATTAATGATGTATAATAAATTGTCAAAAACTAAATCTTCCAAAGGAGATATATTTATGGCAAACGGTACTCTTTTATGGTATGAATCCCCTGCGAAGGCATGGACTCAGAGCCTGCCCATAGGAAACGGCACTCTCGGTGCAATGATTTACGGCACAACAGACAAGGAAATCCTGGCACTCAACCATGATGAGCTTTGGACGGGAAAGCCTAAAAACACGGTTAAAGAAGGTGCTCCCGAAGCTTTTAAAAAGGCTCAGAAGCTTGCTCTTGAAGGTAGGCTTCACGAGGCACAGGATGAAATAGAAAATAATTTCCAAAGTGTCTGGAGTCAGGCATATATGCCTTTGGGCAACCTTGAAATAGATTTCGGAAAATGCGGCAGAGTAAAGGATTACAAACGTACTCTTGACCTTGAGAATGCACTTTCAACTGTAAGTTACATAAAATCGGGTGTAAAATACGAAAGAGAATATTTTGCATCCTATCCCTCAAAGATAATTGCTGCCAAGCTCAAGTGCAGCGATAAAATGAATTTCTGTGTCGGACTTACCTCAAAGCTCAAGAGCAACAGCTATGTTGAAGATAACATCGTAATACTTGACGGAGAATGCCACGGCGAAAACAATATTGACAATGAATCAAGCAACAAAAAATACTTTGACGAGCCTGAAATGCGCGGCATGCAATTCAGAGCAGCTGTTAAAGTTATTACCGACGGTTCAACCAAGGCTGTTGAAAACCGCATTTCGGTAAGCGATGCAACATATGCTGTGCTTTTCTTCACAAGCGAAACAAGCTTTAACGGTTTTGACAAGCATCCGTATCTTGAGGGCAAGGAATATATTAAGCCCTGCATGGACAGAATCAACTCAGTAAACGACTACGAAGCAGAAAAGAAAGCTCATCTTGCAGACTACAAAGACCTTTTCGGCAGAGTATCTCTTGACCTTGGAGAAGGAAAAGAAAATCTTCCCACCAACAAACGCCTTGTTGCGTTCAAGAGAGATAAAAACGATATGTCGCTCATCACTCTTGTTTATAACTATGGCAGATATCTTGCAATTTCATGCTCGAGAGAAGGCTCACAGGCTTCCACACTTCAGGGCATCTGGAATGACAAGCTTACTCCTCCTTGGCACTCCAACTACACAGTTAATATTAACACCGAAATGAACTACTGGCCCGTTCTTATGTGCCGTATGCCCGAGGTAAATCTTCCCCTTATCGAAATGGTTAAGGAATTAAGCATAAGCGGCGAAAAAGCCGCAAAGGGTCAGTACGGCGCAAGGGGCTGGACCTCTCACCACAATGTTGACCTTTGGCGCCTTTCAACTCCTGTTTCAGGTAATGCATGCTGGGCATTCTGGCACGGTTCTTCCGGCTGGCTTTGCGAGCATCTTTTTGACCACTACGAATACACAAATGATGTTGACTATTTAAGAAACACCGCATATCCTGTTATGAAAAAGGCGGCTGAATTCTACCTTGACATTTTAACGGAACATGAAGGAAAACTTGTTCTTGCTCCCGGCACTTCACCCGAAAACGGATTTATCTACGAAAACAAGACCTGCAACGTCGGCAAATATTCAACCATGTCAATGTCTATTGCAAAGGAGCTTTTCCTTAACTGCATCAAATCCTGCGATATTCTCGGAATCGACTCCGATTTTGCCGCAGAGCTTAAGGAAACAGTTTCAAAAATGGCTGATTTTAAAATCGGCAGCGATGGTCAGCTTCTTGAATATGATGACGATTATCCCGAAGCAGAGCCTCACCACAGACATGTTTCTCATCTCTATGCTCTTCACCCCGCACGACTTATTACAGTTGACGAAACACCCGAGCTTGCAAAAGCCTGCCGCAAAACACTTGAGCGCAGAGGAGATAACGGCACAGGCTGGAGCCTCGGCTGGAAAATCAACTTCTGGGCAAGACTTATGGACGGCAACCATGCACTCAAGCTTATTGAGCTTCAGCTCCGTCCCGTTAAGAGCATCGGTGTAAATTATACAAAGGGCGGCGGAACATACGAAAACCTTTTCGATGCACATCCCCCGTTCCAGATTGACGGCAACTTCGGATTTGTAAGCGGCATTACTGAAATGCTCATGCAAAGCTACAATGGCAAAATTTACATTCTTCCCGCACTTCCCTCAAAGTGGAAAAACGGCAAGGTAAGCGGTCTGCTTGCAAAGGGCGGTGTTATTGTTGACATCGAATGGAAAGACGGAAAGCTTGTCACCTACAGCCTTGAAGGCAAGGGCAAATTCAATGTTATCATTAACGGAAAATCAAACGAAATTGAACTTAACGGCAAAAAGGTAAGCTTCAATGCATAACAATTATTTTGACCTTTATGACTTTGATAAAACAGTATACCCGCATGATTCGGAAACTGTATTTCTTTTTTACTGCATGCTTCACAGACCGTATCTGATACTGCTTGCACCATGGCTATTGCTGAATCTTATTCTTTTCTTCTTCGGCTTCGGAGATAAATTCAAAGGCAGATGCTTCTCGTTTCTCCGATTTATCGACGGTGAAAAAATGGCGGTAAAATTCTGGAAAAGTCAAAAGAAAAACATTTATCCTGTTTTCAATCCCGAAAACAGAGAAAGACCGATTGTTGTCTGCTCTGCCTCCCCCGAATTTTTCCTCAAGCCTATTTGTGATGAATACAAAGTTGATGTTTTGATTGCAACAAGAATGAATCCAAAAACAGGAGAAATCATCGGATTCAATTGCAAGGATAAACAAAAGCCTATAAGACTCAAAGAAAGAATCCCCGATGCCGAATTTATCAATGTTTACTCCGATTCTTTAAAGAATGACATACATATTTTTGAACTCGGCAAAAGATGCTTTCACGCACAAAAAGGTATACTCACAGAAATGAGCATTGAAGAAATCAGAAAAAAAGCTAATAAATAAGCAAAAAAGGTGTGCCGTATGCACACCTTTTTTGCTTGTTCATATTTGTTTAATCAACAGTACACAAAAGCTTTAAACACATTTCACAAAGCAGAAAAACGGTGTATATATTTTAATGATATATTTATCATACCGATTAGCGATTAATAAAAAGGATATAATATCCACGGGTGATAAATTATGTCATTTCTTTTATTAAGCGCATCAGTTTCTTATTTTATCGGCAGCATAAGCTCTGCGGTTATCATTTCCAAGGTGTTTTACGGAAAAGATATACGCAATTCCGGCAGCGGAAATGCAGGGGCTACAAATGCTCTGCGTATTTTAGGAAAAAAAGCGGGAGCTGCGGTTTTTCTGTTTGATTTCTTCAAAGGAATACTTGCGGTGCTGTTTGCAAAAATTCTGGTCATGTTTTTTTCGGCTGATTATATTTGCATTCCCGCAGCCGGCTTTTTTGTTCAGCTCGGTCACGTTTTTCCGATATTTTTCGGATTTAAAGGCGGAAAAGGAGTTGCAACGGCAGCCGGCTGTGCCATAGCAATAATGCCTCTTGCGGCTTTGCTTCTGATTACCGCATTTGCAATTATTGCAGTAATCACAAAAACAGTTTCGCTTGCATCGGGAATATGCGCAGCAGTCTATCCCCTGCTTGCATATTTCGTATCTGACGAATACCGAACCGTTCATTTTATTTTTGCCGCGTGCTGCTCGGTGCTGATAATAATAAAGCATATACCAAACTTTGCACGTCTGCTTGACGGAAAAGAAAACAAAATATCCTTTAAAAAGAGAAAAGAATAATTCTTTTTTAGAATTAGCAAATGTTTGTAATTCTCCGTTTTGCATTGACTTGAATACCTATGCAAAGTATAATGTGCAGGATTTAGAGATATTCACCCAATACATTTTTCGTTGATTAAAGCGGAAACAGATACCGCCATTGCGGATTTAAAATACGGGGACAAACGGGTGTATCTTTAAAAATAAAAATTCGTATAACGGAGGAAAACAAATGAAAAACAAACTGAAAGGAATGCTTGCCGTGATTCTTTCTGCGGCATGCATGCTGTCGGCAATGCCCTTGTCGGGCTTTGCGGCAGAAAAACAGACCATCGGAATCAGCGCAGGCTCTTTCTCGGAAGAGTCGTCAGAAGTTATTGCAAATTCGGGTGATGAAATCGTAAGAAGCGATGAAAAAGGTCTTTTTAATGTTTCAATAAACGGTGAAAAGGTTTCCGATGGCTACGGTGAAAATGCATTTGAAGGCTATGTTGAAGAAAATGCAGAAGCTGAAAAAAGCGGCAACAAATACTATGAAAGCTACACCGTACCCGCCGCACCCAAAGGCTACAAGGACGGCGCAACGGTAAGCATTAAGCAGACCGAGGATTTTTATATGTATGGAAATTCTTGGCACAAGGGCAATGAAGTAAATCTTGAATACAGCCCCATAAGCTACAAGATTATTTTTGATCTTAACGGCGGTGAGGGTAAAATTGAGGAAATCAATGCAGAATACGGTAAGGAAGTAATTCTTCCCGACGGCAGCTCCGCAACCCTTGAAGGAAAAAAACTTGCAGGCTGGAGTCTTGAGAAAAACAACAAAGAAAACTCATATGATCCCACCGCAAAGGTTAAAAATCTTTCAGAAGAAGACGGTGCAGAGATAACTCTTTATGCAATTTGGGATGATGCAGATGCAGACAACGGTGAAGAAGAAGTCGCAGAATACACCATAACCTATTATATCAGCGAAGACGAGCAATACGGTTCAGCAAAGAAGTTTGCCGCAGGAAGTACTGTTGTTCATCCCAATGCGCCTTCAAAGAAAGGCTTTAAATTTGCAGGCTGGATTCTCGGCGAAGAAAACGGAAAGGTAATTCCCGTTCCCGAAACAATGCCTTCAAATGATTTAAAGGTTTATGCTTCATGGGAAGTTCAGAGCTATACAATCAGCTACACAGTTGACGGTACAACCACAACCAAATCAGCCCTTTACGGCTCTGATATTGCAGAAACAGTTCCGGACGATCCCGAAAAAGAGGATCATGTCTTTGCAGGCTGGTTCGATAAAGACGGTAATAATCTTTACAGCTATACAACCGTTCCCGCAAATGATGTTGAATTTACCGCAAAATGGCTCAGAAACGGCAACGTAACCTATCTTGTAGACGGCAAAACATATGAAGCATACGAGGTTCGTGAAGGTGAAGAAATTCCCGTTCCCAAGGACCCCGAAAAATTTGCTCATATTTTTAAGGGCTGGACTCCTGAAATTCCCGATGCTATGCCCTCCGAAGACCTTGAATTTGAGGCACAGTGGGAAATCGACAAGGACTTCATAACCCTTGTTATCGGAGGCACCGTTGTTGCAGGCGGAATTGTTGCCGCAATTACAGGTGCTGCAATAACAGGTGTTTCGATTATCGGCGGCATAATCGCCCTCATAGGTGTTGTTTCAGGCATTGAAAAAACCTATACCGTAACCTACAAGGTTGACGGCTCTGTTTACAAAACCTATAAGCATGAAGCAGGTGAAAAAATAACAGTTCCCGCCAATCCGACAAAGAACGGTTATAAGTTTGAAGGCTGGACACCTGAAATTCCTGACAAGATGCCCAAGAAAAACCTTACCTTTGAAGCTAAATGGTCTGAAATTGATGACAGCAATAATACAAATACCGATATTCCCTCAACAGGTTCAACCGAGGCAGGAATCGCCGCCTTTGCAGCTCTTGCAATTTCAGCGATTGCAGCAATTATAATCAAAAAGAAAAAAGAGAATTAAGCATAAAAAGTCCCCTGACAGATTGTCAGGGGACTTTCTGCTATATTCAACTGAATAAATTTACCACAGCTTTGAACAGAAGTTCAAAAAATTCAAATATTCCGTCAAACGCAAAAATATTATCCGTCTTTGCATCAGGCGTTATATTACCTGTACCTTCAATTGGATTTCCGTCATAGTCGGAGGTATGGCTTGAAAGCCACGAAATCATACCATCGGGATAAGTAAGGATTACCTCTTCTCCCAAACCGTTAACGGTTGTCATATTCGGATAATCTCTATTTTCAAGAGAAAACATATCATAATTCACCGCAAACCAAGCATGATGGTTGCTTGAGGTTTTTTTGCCGTCATGATAGCAGACTCTTGTGAGGGTTGAAAATCTGCAATCCGCCGCAACATTTGAAGCTTCCGCAATTGATTCAAATGTCGGTGATACTGCAAAATAGTAGTTTACGAGCGGATCTCTCGTACTTGAGGTTATCCATACGGGCATATCCGAAAGGTTTGATATAAGCTCCTCAGAGGGTGACCATGCGGGGCAAATCGGAAAAGCGGCAGCAAACATTTCAGGATAGGCAATCGCCATTTTAAGAGTCATTTTACCGCCCATTGAATATCCGCCGACATAAATTCTTGATATATCAATATTGTCCTTGTTCTTTGCGATAAAATCATCAACAGCCGCCCTCAAAGGCTCAATCATTTCATTGTCCCAGTAAATATTGTTTTCTTCCCTTGAACGGGCTGCAAGAATGTATGCACCGCCCGAAGAATCGAAACGTGACTGAAACTCATCGCTTGCCCAGAAAGCTATGTTGCTCTTTTCAACCTGCGCGCCCTCGTATGAGCCGTCGCCCATACCGTGAAGCCATATTACAAGCGGATACTTTTTAGAATCATTTTCTTTTACGGGTGAAAAATAACGGTAATCAACCGAATACTCACCCGCTTTGGGTCCTTCACCGTAAACAAACTGTTTTTTAAGCTCTTCAATTCCGCTGTCAAGCGACAGAGCATTAGCATTTATCATGCAGGTAAAAACAGTTATTACCGCAATGGCTATTGCTGCCAAGCTTCTTATTTTCTTCATTTTCTCTCTCCAAAATTATTTGTTGATAAACTGTGATTCTGCAATCGCTTCTATTTCCTCAGCAGTTGTTGCGTTGTTAAGCTTATCTGCAACCTTACTTCTTCTTTCACGAAGCTCGCTGTACATAAGGTCACGCTTTTCTGCCGAAATAGGATAAAAGAGTTTGGGAATGATACCGAGAGCACCTGTGATAATGGGAACACCGGTGCCGAGAGCGAATATCCACCATTTTGTTCTGTCAGTCTGTGTTCCTACTGTCGCTCCCTGAACATAACCGATACCTTTAAGAACCAGGCTGTTGATACTGCCCATAACAGCTTGCTGAAGCTTTGAAATTGTTGACTGTGCAACACCTATCATTGCCTCGGCACGGTAACCGTTTTTCCATTCGCAGTAGTCCATAGATTCGTTGCTGATTTCTGCGGGAATAACTCGCCTTAAGCCGTAAATACACATCTCGAAAATTTCTTCAATACCCATCATAGGCAGAATAATATGCTTTTTCTGGAAATTGTTATTGATTGAACCTATGCCGAAAACAATTAACCACAGCATATCAGTCCAGGCATCCTCGAAAATCCAAAGAGCTTTTGTTGAAAACCTCTTTCTGAGGGGTTCAACAAAGCTGTAGCTGATAAATTTAATCGGGAATGCGGGGATACCGACAATGGTTTTCCATGTGATAGAGCCGATAACGTCAATATAGAAATTCGTTCTGCTTGTACCTACAGAGAAACCGTTAAGGAATGATGAAAGAACCTGAATAAACATCGGTTTGTTTGTAACAATAGCTTTCAGACCCTGTACTACACTGGGTTTTTTAATAGTTTGAGCAACTCTTTCTCTTGTCGTGAAGAAAAAGAACATACAGAATGCAGCGCCGAGAACTGCAAATGAAACACCGAAGCCTGCGAAAAGCTTGGGAAGCTTGACCTTAATCTTGTTGTTGATTATGAGGTCATAGATAATACCGAAAATCTGCTTTGGAACATCTTCAACAAAGTGCGACATAAGGTTCGCCGTTGCAATAAGCCTTGAACGGTCTAATGGCTCGGGTGTTATCGTGGAACCAAAGCCTGCACGGGCAATGCCGGTGAAGGTGTTGGCGGTTTCGGTGATGATTGACATTGCAAAATAGAAAATCCATTTGGGAAGGTAATCTCCCGGAGTGTCTGGAAAAATAAAAGGAATCAGCCAATACCACAAGCCTAAAATAGTCAGGGGAAGCTGACCGAGAAGAAGGTATGGTCTGAATTTACCCCAACGGGTTCTGGTCTTTTCAACAATAACACCGATAAAGGTGTCATTAAAGGTATCCCAAACAGTTGCAACAATGTTCTGAATTGCAAGATAGCTGAAATCAATTTTTACAACGTCATATATGTATCTGTCTTTGAAATCGTTAATGTTCAGGCTCTGAGCCGTATCTTCAAGAACATATGCAACAGTTTCTTTTACACCAACAAATCGTCTGTTTTTCAGAAGAACGGAATTATCGGTAGCTTCAACATTTTCTTTCAATGTTGGCATAACCTCACCTACCTTTGTTTTATATATAATATAAATTAACATATTTTTATGTTTTTTGCAACAATTTTTATATAAATTAAATAGACTTTTTCAAACTTGTATGATATTATAGACAAAAAGAGGTAAAAATTCTATGTCATATTTATTTTCACATTTCAGAGAAAAAATCACACCCGACGGAGAGCAGGTTTATTTTGCACTCAGCAAAGACGGCTTCAATTGGACACAGCTCAACAGCGGTGAACCGATTCTTACAAGCACCATGGGCGAAAAAGGCTGCCGCGATATCGAAGTAATCAGGCTGAAAACAGGCGGATTTGTTATTCTTACAACGGATTTGTCAATTGCCTACAGAATGGATGAAAACTATCAGGTAAACTGGAAGGAAGTAAATTCCACGGGAAGCAAATGTCTTTGTATGTGGAAAACCGATGATTTTATTAATTTTTCCGAGCAGAAAAGAATTTATTTCGGCAGAGATGATTTCGGCTGTATGTGGGCACCGGAAATATTCTACGATGAAATTAACGACGAATATCTTATCCACTGGGGTTCTACTGTTTCGGAGGATAATTTCACTCATATGTCAATATACTGCAGCACAACCAAGGATTTTGAGAGTTTCTCCGAACCGAAGCTGTTTTTTACAAAGGAGAACGAGATCCTTGACACTCACCTTGTAAAATTTGACGGTGTATATCATCTTTTCTATAAAAATGCGGAACATCCCTCGATGAATATGCACGCAACTTCAAAAAATCTTTACGGTCCGTATGAGCATGACAAGGCATTTGAGGAATATATGTCAACTCTTGAAAAACCGGGGTCATATGAAGCACCTACAACACTTGTCCTTCCCGACGGAAGATGGTGCCTCATGCTTGATTTCTTTGGCTGCGAAAAAGAAAAAATGGGATATGTACCTTTTGTTTCATCAAAACCCGGTGACAGTAATTTTAAAAGGTCTGATGAAAGCTTTTCTTTTCCCTATGGCTTCAAGCACGGCGGTATAACTGAAATTACCGATGAAGAATATGAAGCTATCATTAAACACTATAACAAATAAACAATTAGACCGTACAGGCTGATGCTTGTACGGTCTTGTTGTTTATTTAAGAATGTTTTTTACTTCATCAAGCTTCGGTATTGACGGTGCGGCACCTTTTCTTGAAACGGTTATTGCTGAAGCGGCGCAAGCGGTTTTAATCGCTTCGCAAGGCTCCTTCCCTCTGCTTATCTCGGCAACAAAATAACCGACAAAGGTATCTCCTGCAGCGGTTGTGTCAACAGCATTTACGGAATATGCGGGCTGCAGAATTTCGGTATCTTTATCAAGATAAACACAGCCTTCCTTTCCTAGTGTAACAACAGCCTTTAAATCGGAATACTTTTCACGGATAAGCTCGGCAAAAGCCTTATAATCCTGCGAGCCGCTGTAACCCGCGCTTTCAATGCTGTTTGGAATTATGAAACAGAGCTTTGAGAGGTCGACATTCGCTGCTGCTTCATTGAACGGAGCAGGATTAAAAGCAATCCTCATTCCCCTCTCATAAGCTTTTTCAACGATATAATCAACATTGTTTATCTCATTCTGGAGAACAAGATAATCGCCTTCGGAAAAATCACACAGGACAGAGTCAATATACTCTTTTGTTATTGCGTAATTTGCACCTGCATAAAGAAATATAGCATTTTCACCGTTTTTATCAACCTGAATTGTTGCCTGACCTGTTTTTCCATCGGTTACATGGAGATATTTCAGGTTAACTCCTGCCTTTTCCATAAACGAGCGGAGATCTGTGCCGTCCGCACCTATGCAGCCTGCGTGATAAACCTCTGCCCCTGCATTTGCAAGCGCAACTGACTGATTAAGTCCTTTGCCACCTACAAAATTCTCAATGCTATGAGCAGAAATTGTTTCACCTGGTCTTACTATATGGTCAACACCGCATACAATATCAATGTTGCATGAACCGAAATTCAAAATTTTCATATGCTTATTCTCTGTGCCACTTAACACCCTGAGCCGTATCCTCAAGAACTATGCCCATAGCTTTAAGCTCATCCCTGATTCTGTCTGCCTCAGCCCAATTTTTTTCTTTTCTTGCCTTGGTTCTTGCTTCAATCATGGCATCAATATCTTCATCAAGAGCTTCGGTTTTACGGTTATAAACAAGACCGAGAACGTTGGTAAGCTCATCAAAAATCTTTGCGGCATATTCTGCGGTAGCCTTTGATTCGCCCTTACCGATAACAAGTGAGTTTATATCTCTTACAAGCTCAAATACAGCTGCAATACCGTCAGCTGTGTTGAGGTCATCATCCATAGCTTCGATAAACTGAGCAACTCTCTTATCAAGCTGCTCCTTAATCTGTGCATTAAGCTCGCCTTCCGCCGCATTCTTGATTTCAAAATCAATACTGTCACGGCAGGTATAAAGTCTTGAAAGAGAAGCCTTGCACTGTTCAATTATATCAATGCTGTAATTAATGGGGCTTCTGTAAGATGAAGAAATCATCAAATAACGGATAGGCTCATAGCCGTAAACATTGGCAACATCACGAACGGTTTTGAAATTACCGAGCGATTTTGACATTTTAACGTTATCAACATTAATATATCCGTTATGCATCCAGTAATTCGCAAAGGGCTTGCCCGTAAAGCATTCACTCTGTGCAATTTCGTTTTCATGGTGAGGAAAGATAAGATCCTGACCGCCGCAGTGAATATCAATGCTCTCTCCGAGATATCTGCATACCATTGCGGAGCATTCGATATGCCATCCGGGTCTGCCCTTTCCCCAAGGTGATTCCCAGTAAGGCTCGCCGGGCTTTGCAGACTTCCAAAGTGCAAAGTCCATGGGCTCCTTCTTTATGTCACCGACCATGATTCTTGCACCTGCTTCAAGCTCTTCAAGAGGCTGATGCGAAAGCTTTCCGTATTCATCAAAGGTTTTGGGACTGAAATATACATCGCCGTCAACCTCATATGCATGACCGTTTTCAATAAGACCCGAAACAATTTCAATAATCTTATCAATATTCTCGGTTGCTTTGGGATGAATGGTTGCAGGGCGGAAATTCAGACCCTTTGCATCTGTCCAAAATTCCTCAATATACTTTTCGGAAACCTCGGTAAATGTTGAATCCTCTTCGTTTGCTCTTTTAATGATCTTATCGTCAATATCGGTGAAATTCTGAACAAAGGTTACATTATAGCCTCTGTATTCAAGATATCTTCTCAAAACATCGAAAACACAAATAGGTCTTGCATTACCTATATGGATAAAGTTATAAACGGTAGGACCGCAGGCATATATTTTTACCTCGCCCTCCTTGATAGGTTTAAATTCTTCCTTTTCTCTTGTGAGAGTGTTAAAAATTTTCATTTATTTATCCTCCTGTTTAAGTTGATTTTTAAGCATATTTATTTCTGTTTCAAGTCTTGCAATTTCCTGAGCAACGGGGTCGGGAACATGAACCTGATCAAGATCATCAACCCTTACACCGTCACGCTTTACAACTCTTGCGGGAACACCGACTGCAGTTGAATTAGGCGGTATATCAGCCAAAACAACGGCACCTGCGGCAATTCTTGAATTATCACCTATCGTCAACGGTCCGAGAACCTTTGCTCCTGCACCAATCATAACATTGTTGCCGATAGTGGGATGTCTTTTACCCGTATCCTTACCCGTTCCGCCGAGAGTTACACCCTGATAAATAGTAACATCATCGCCTATAACTGCGGTTTCTCCGATAACAACACCTGTTCCGTGGTCAATAAAAAACCTTTTTCCGACCTCGACGGCAGGATGAATTTCGACACCCGTCTTTTTGGAAGCGCGCTGTGAAAGCCATCGGGCTGCAAAATACATTTTCCTCTTATAAAATTTATTGGCGAGTCTGTGAAGCCTTATAGCCTTAAGACCCGGATAGAGAAAAAGGATTTCCAATGCCGAACGTGCAGCGGGGTCACGATCCTTGACGCAGGCTATATCCTCTCTTAACTGTTTGAACATATGCACACCTCTTAATAAAAAACAAAGCCTCCGCAGTCAATTGACTACGGAGGCGTAATTAACGCGGTTCCACTCCTGTTTATAACTCATTGGTCGGGAGAAAAACTCCGAACCGAGCGGCTTTAACGCAGCCATACGCACAGAGATACTGCAAATTCCCCCTGCGTGCCGGCGGGTGCATTTCTCCGAATAGAGCATAAGAAGCATTTTCAGCTGCCTGCTTCCTCTCTGCTATGCCCGTAAGCGGTTACTCTCCCGACGATTGCATTTCAATATTTATCTCATTATATGTTTTTTATTTTGAAAAGTCAATCACTTTTTTACCGTCTGTAATATATTTTATTCCCGAAACAACCGTTAATACGGCGGTTATCCAGAGAAGAATGTTTGAAACAAGTGCAAATTTATCAAAATCAAATGTAATAAATTCACCGACAAACAATCCGAGCATAATCAGAATTGAAAAAACCATCTGGCTTACAGTCTTTATTTTTCCGAGTATTCCTGCGGGAATGACGACTCCCTGCGCGGATGAAACAAGACGGAATGAAGTAACAAGAAACTCTCTTGTAAGTATTATCATAACAACCCAAATATTACAAAGACCAAGCTGCATAAACGCAAGAAGTGCTGCGGTAGTCAGCATTTTATCGGCAACGGGATCACAAAGCTTACCGAAGGTTGTTACTATATTATTTTTTCTTGCAATTTTTCCGTCAAGAAAATCGGTAATTGACGCAACAGCAAAAATAATAAGAGCAACAAGATAGTGATAATTAAATTCAATAAGCATAGCCGCAAGATATACGGGGGTAAGAATCATTCTGATAACGGTCAATTTGTTAGGTAAATTCATTTTATTTTTTAATATCCTTTCCTATAAGGTCGTAATCATTCATTCCGATAATCTCTACCTCGGCAAACTCACCGACCTCGTAATGATTATCGGTAGTAAATGAAATCATACCGTCTATTTCAGGCGCATCCATATAAGTTCTGCCCGAGTAGCTGTCACTGTAGCCATCATAATCCTCAACGATAACACGGTAGATTTTACCGATTCTTTCGTGATTTTTAACGGTTACGATTTCAAGCTGATCCTGCATAATAATTTCGCCTCTGCGCAGCTTGACATCCTCTTCGACCTGATTTTCAAAATCATATGCCGGAGTACCTTCCTGCGGTGAGAAAGAGAAGCATCCGAGACGGTCAAACTCAATTTCATTGACAAACTCGGCAAGATTTTCAAATTCTTTTTCGCCTTCTCCGGGGAATCCAACTATAAATGTTGTTCTGATTACGGCATCGGGCATCGCTTCACGGATTTTAGAAATAACAGAGCGGATGTGCGTGCTGTCGCCCCTTCTGTTCATTGCTTTAAGAATACCGTCATCCGCATGCTGCAGCGGAAGGTCGATATAGTGAAGCACCTTCGGCTGACGAGCCATAGTTTCAATGAGTTCATCGGTTATTTTGTCGGGATAGCAGTAAAGCATACGTATCCATTCAATTCCGTCTATTTCACAAAGTGCATCAAGCAATTCAGGAAGACGAAGTTTTCCGTAAAGGTCGATACCATAGCTTGTAATATCCTGCGCAATGAGAATAAGTTCCTTTGTGCCTGCAGCCGCAAGAGCCTTGGCTTCCTCAACAAGTGTTTCAAATTCAACACTTCTGAAATCGCCTCTGATTGAAGGAATCGCACAGTATGTACAGCGATTTGAGCAGCCGTCGGCAATTTTGAGATATGACCAATGTTCGGGGGTGGTAAGAAGTCTTTCGCCCACAAGCGGAAGCTCGGAGTTATCAGGCATTTCAAAGATTTTTTCACCTTCAATAACCTTTTGGGCAATATCCGCTATGTTGCCGTTGGCACCTATACCGATAATGGCATCCGTTTCAGGAATTTCCTTAAGAATTTCCTCTTTATAGCGCTGTGCAAGGCAGCCCGTTACAATAATCTTCTTAACAAGCCCATCTTCCTTAAGCTGTGCCATTTCAAGAATATTTTCTATTGCCTCCTGCTTTGCAGCATCAATAAAACCGCAGGTATTGATAATTACGGCATCAACTCCATCATAGCAATCTGCAATCTCAAACCCTTTTTTATCAAGCTGTGCAAGCATTCTCTCCGCATCAACCTGGTTTTTGGGGCATCCCAAAGAAATCATTCCGACTTTATACATCGCCAAAATCCTCCGTTTCAATTTCAATCTTCCGAAGTGCACTGTTAATATCAGACCATTTGTATCCGAGCCGCTGAAGCGACGAAATCATCCTCTTCATGCCTTTTTCATCTGATAAACAGCGCGAATATTTGGTGTTTATTAAATCTATAATACGCAAAACGGGATTAAAGTCAAGACTTTCGATAATATTATCGGCAATTTCCCTTGAAATTCCCTTATGATAAAGCTCTGTTCTAACTCCTCGTAAACTCATACCCTTGCGTTCCACAAGGCTTTCCGCAAGGCTTTGAGCATATCGCTCATCATTCACATATCCGTAATTCTTAAGGTTTTCACAAGCCTTTTCAGCATACTCTCTGTTATGACCCTTCTGCACAAGCTTATTGACAAGCTCCTTTTCGCTGTGATCACGGTAAGACAGCAATCTTAAGCCCGCTATAAAAGCGCAACGGGAGCCGACGGCTTCGTAAAAAGCCGCCAACTCCTCTTCATTTTCAATACTGCTTACACCGTAATACGGGTTGCTGAACCAATATTCGGCATCAACGGTAAACGCATATTCCCCATCGCAAAGTATATGAATTTTATTCTGTTTGCCTTTGTTTATACTGATTTTCATATATTATTCGTCATCATCTACAACTATATCAAGCTTTGCTCTTGCACCCGCTTTTGTTGTGGGTTCCGGAGCGGGAGGTGCAGGCATGGCAGGTCTCACAGGTTTTCTGACTTTTGCAGCCTCTGCCGCTTCGCGCATTGCAGTATTTATTTTTGCTTCGATTTCTTCAGCAAGCTCAGGTGAGTTTGTGAAAAGCTCTCTTACATTATCTCTGCCCTGACCAAGGCGCATATCTCCGTATGAGAACCATGCACCGCTCTTTTGAATCACATCATACTTAACACCGAGGTCGACCATTTCGCCTTCCTTTGAGATACCTCTGCCGTAAAGAATATCAAATTCGGCATCCTTGAAAGGAGGAGCAACCTTATTCTTGACAATTTTGCACTTTGTTCTGTTGCCGACAATTTCATTGCCTGCGCCTTTAAGTGATTCAACACGGCGAACATCAATTCTCATGGTTGAATAGAATTTGAGCGCTCTGCCGCCCGTTGTTACCTCGGGATTACCGTAAATAACACCAACTTTTTCACGAAGCTGATTAATGAAAATGATAATGGTGTTTGACTTTGCAACGGCACCCGCAATTTTTCTTAATGCCTGCGACATAAGTCTTGCATGAGCGCCGACATGTGAGTCACCCATTTCGCCCTCAATTTCCGAACGGGGAACAAGAGCCGCAACCGAGTCAATAACAACAACATCAAGTGCACCCGAGCGTACAAGTGCCTCTGCAATTTCAAGAGCCTGCTCACCGTTATCAGGCTGTGAAACAAGAAGCGCATCAACATCGACACCAAGGTTAGCGGCATATGCGGGGTCAAGAGCATGCTCCGCATCAATAAATGCAGCCTCACCGCCACCCTTTTGTGCCTGAGCAACTACGGTAAGTGCAAGAGTTGTTTTACCCGATGATTCGGGACCGTATATTTCTATAATTCTTCCCTTGGGCAAACCTCCGATACCCGTTGCGGCATCAAGAGCGATTGAACCCGTGGAAATTGCTTCAACGTTCATACCGTTATTTTGGCCAAGACGCATAATCGTTCCTTTGCCGTATGCTTTCTCAATCTGAGCAAGGGCTGTTTCAAGAGCTTTCTTTTTATCTGCCATCTTTTTTACCTCCGAAAAGTTCTATCAAACAAATGTTCTGTATGCATTATATACCATTAATTTCAAAAAAGCAATAGTATTTTTAAATATTTTTTGCAAAGGTTTGGTTTATTTGAAAATATGTATAAAAAAACAAAAAAAACTCTTGCAATTTGCTCCGTAATCTGTTAATATATCATCTGTTAATGAGTAAACAAAGGAGGTGTGACACATGGCAAAATGCGATTTCTGCGGTAAAGATGTGTCATTCGGCATTCAGGTTTCCCACTCACACAGACGTTCAAACAGAACATGGAAGCCCAACGTAAAGAGAGTTAAGGCGGTTGTTAACGGTACTCCCAAGAGAGTTCATGCTTGCACAAGATGCCTTCGCTCCGGTAAGGTTACAAGAGCCGTTTGATTTTAAACGCAATGATTAAGAGACTGCTTCGGCAGTCTCTTTTTCTTCCCTTTTGTAACTTTTGCCGATATTATTGTGTTTAACCCGTCAGAACAACACTATGTATTGTGATTTATTACATTATTATATAGAATATTTCACAAACCCGATTTTTTCGCAAATTTATGTTTCAATTTAACCGAAAAATATGTATAATATAAGATACTGTGTAATTTTTTGAAACGGAGAATCATTATGAGCTATTCTGTTAATCCCTCGGTTTTCAAGTCAATATTTGCCGTACCGACGGATATTGTGGACAAGCATATCCGACTCGCAAACGGCGATCAGCTTAAGGTGCTGCTTTGGATTCTCCGCAATTCTACGGACAACCCCGATATTGAAAAAATGTGCAAAGCTCTTAAAATAGATTCTTCAGATGCCGCTGATTATCTTCAATACTGGGTATTAACCGGTGTTCTTTCCGAAAACGGACAGACCATTATTCCTGTCCCCGAAGTTGAAGTTAAAAAAGATGAATGCGTCAAAGAAGAAAAGAAACATGAAATCCCTGTACTTTCCGTTGTTCCCTCAAAGCCTTCAAGCAGAGAAATTCTTGAGAGAATTGAGGAATCTCCCGAAATAGGTCATCTTTTTAATGAAGCACAGCAGATGCTCGGTAAAACCATCGGATACGACGGTCAATGCACACTTCTTCTTCTGCATGACCATTACGGTCTGCCGACAGAGGTTTTGTTTATGATGATTGACTATTGCGTATCAATAGGTAAATCAAACTATGCATATCTTGAAGCAGTCGGAAAGGATTGGGGTACAAGAGAAATAGACACCCTCGATAAAGCGGCAGAACAGATTGCAATTCTCAAAAAATCAAATGCCGTCTGGAAAGAATTTGCACAGAATGCGGGAATCACCAATCCCCGACCCACGGTTAAGCAGACCGAATATCTGCGCCGCTGGAGCAGCGAATGGAAATTCAGCATCAGCATGATTCTTCTTGCGTATGAAGAAATGGCAAATCACACATCAAAGCTCAGCATGGCTTACATAGATAAAATTCTTATGAACTGGCATGAGAAGGGATATAAAAAGCCTGAAGATATTGAAAAAGCCGCATCAGAGCAAAAGGTTCCCGCAGCAAAGAAAAGCGGCAACGAAGCATCATATGACCTTGATAAATTCAAGGAGCAGTCACTTCACGGCGAGCTGAAATACGAAAGGAAGAAAAAACAATGAGCTACAGCAATCAAACATATATAAAAGCTGCACAGACTCTCGAAAAAAGGCGCAAAAAAGCCGAACGTATTCAGCTTGCAAGAAAGCTTGAAATTTCGGAAAAAATTCCGGAAATTACAAAATACGAAGCAGAGCTTGCGCAAACTGGTCTTGCCGTTATTAAAGGCATAGGTATGGGTGAAAATGCCGAAGAATATATCAAACAGCTATCGCAGATTAACCTTGCAATTCAGGACAGCATCAAAAAGCTCCTTTCCGCAAACGGATATCCGGAGGATTATCTTGAAGCACCGTACATATGCAAAAAATGCGGAGATACCGGATTTACGGGAGGATATGTATGCGAATGCAGGAAAGAACTTTTAAAAGAGACCGCAATGCAGGAGCTGGCCGCAGTTTCCGCAAGTGCAAAATGCAGCTTTGATAATTTTGATATTACATATTATTCCCTGCCCGTTGACCCAAACCTCGGAATATCACCACAGAGCAGAATGAAGAATGTTGCCGAATACTGCAAATGCTATGCAGAGGATTTTGACACCGAATCCGAAAGCCTTTATATGCACGGCGCAACAGGACTCGGCAAGACACATCTTTCACTCGCAATTGCAAATATCGTTACCGAAAAGGGTTATAATGTTGTTTATGACTCGGCACAAAATATCTTTTCTTCTCTTGAAAGAGAGAAATTCAGTTATTCAGGTAACGGAGAGAGAGAAAAAGAGCTTCTTGACTGCGATTTGCTGATAATTGACGATCTCGGTTCGGAATTTGTGACAAGCTTCACAACATCAGCACTCTATAACATCATCAACACAAGAATTAACCGCTCAAAGCCCGTAATTATAAGCACAAACCTTACCGAAACAGAGCTTGAAGATAAATACACACAAAGAGTTACTTCCAGAATAATAGGCAATTACGTTTCTCTGTTATTCCTCGGAAAAGACATCAGACAACTCAAAAAATAAGGAGAACACAATGGATATTATTCAGGAACTTACAACGCAATTCGGTCTGCAGAAATGGCAGGTTGAAAACACAGTTAAGCTTATCGACGAAGGAAATACAATTCCTTTTATTGCACGATACAGAAAAGAGGCTCACGGCACACTTGACGACCAGATAATCAGAGAACTTTCGGAAAAGCTTGAATATCTGAGAAACCTCGACAAGCGCCGAGAAGAGGTGCGTTCATCAATTGAAGCACAAGAAAAATTAACGGATGAAATCGCTGCAAAGCTTGAAGCTGCATCCACTCTTGCGGAAATTGAGGATATTTACCGTCCTTTCCGTCCCAAAAGAAAAACCAGAGCATCCGTTGCAAGAGAAAAAGGTCTTGAACCTCTTGCTGACGCAATATATGCGCAGAATGCAGATTCAGCCGCACCCATTGAGCTTGCAAAGGATTATATCGACCCGGAAAAAGGTGTTGAAACCGCAGAGGATGCACTCAAAGGCGCACTTGATATTATCGCAGAAAACATTTCTGACGATGCCGATATCCGCCGCAGATTGCGTAACCTTTTCACTGTTATCGGTGTTGTTACATCAACCGCTGCCGATAAAGATGCAGACAGTGTGTACACAATGTATTACGATTATTCCGAACCTGTAAACAAAATTGCGGGACACAGAGTTCTTGCGATTGACAGAGGCGAAAAGGAAAAATTTCTGAAAGTCAGTGTTACTCTCGATGCGGTAAAAGCAGCAAATGTTATCACAAGCACTACTCTTAACCCTGACGGTTCACCCTGCACAGAGGCTGTCCGTGAAGCAGGTGAAGATGCATATAACAGATTGATTTACCCTTCAATCGAGCGCGAAATAAGAAATATGCTTACCGAAAATGCCGCAGCAAGCGCAATAAAGGTTTTTGCACTCAACACAAAAGAGCTTCTTCTCGCTCCGCCTGTTAAGGGCAAAGTTGTTATAGGTCTTGACCCCGGTTACAGAACAGGCTGCAAGGTTGCTGTTGTTGCTCCTACCGGAAAAGTTCTTGACACAGGTGTTATTTATGTTACTCACTCCGATGCACAGAGAAATCAGGCAAAGGAGCTTATTAAAAAGCTCATCGCAAAGCATAATGTAAACTGCATTTCAATAGGTAACGGAACCGCTTCAAAGGAAACGGAAATTTTTGCGGCAGAGGTACTCCGTGAAATTGATGCAGAAGTATCATACATGGTAGTCAGCGAAGCGGGTGCTTCGGTTTATTCGGCTTCAAAGCTTGCAGCGCAGGAATTTCCGCAGTATGATGTTTCTCTCAGAAGTGCGGTTTCTATTGCAAGACGTTTGCAGGACCCCCTTGCAGAGCTTGTCAAAATCGATCCCAAAGCCATCGGTGTCGGTCAGTATCAGCATGATATGCCGCCGAAAGAGCTTGATGAAGCACTTGACGGTGTTATCGAGGATGCCGTAAACTCCGTTGGTGTTGACCTTAATACCGCATCAGCACCTCTGCTGTCAAGAGTTTCGGGCATTAATTCAACTGTTGCCAAAAACATTGTTGATTACAGAGATGAAAACGGCGAATTTAAAGAACGTTCACAGCTTAAAAAGGTTCCGAAGCTCGGCGCAAAGGCATTTGAACAGTGTGCAGGATTTCTGAGAGTTCCCGAAAGCAAAAACATTCTTGATAACACGGGTGTTCACCCTGAAAGCTATTCTGCCGCAAAGGATTTACTTAAGCTTTTCTCTTATTCGCTTGATGATATCGGAACTGAAAAAATTAAGGATATCACCTCAGCTGTTGAATCCCTCGGCGAGGATAAGGTTGCGGAAAAGCTCGGCATTGGTGTTCCAACCCTCAAAGATATTGTAAAAGAGCTTGTTCAGCCTGCACGCGACCCGAGAGATGAGCTTCCTCCCCCGATGCTTCGCACGGACGTTATGGATATAAAAGACCTTGTTCCCGGTATGGAGCTTAAAGGCACGGTCAGAAATGTTATAGATTTCGGTGCATTCATTGATATCGGTGTTCATCAGGACGGTCTTGTTCATATTTCACAGATAACCAACAAATATATAAAGCATCCCTCGGAGGTTCTCAAGGTTGGTCAGATTGTTACCGTTTGGGTAATTGCCGCAGATGCAGCCAAAAAGAGAATTTCTTTAACTATGAAAGAACCCAAAACACAGGAGAACAAATAAATATGTCAGATAAATTCAGACAGGATTTAACACAAGGCAGTGTAGGTAAACAGTTGATCAAATTTTCAATTCCGTTTTTACTTTCCAATCTGCTCCAAGCTTTTTATTCCGTTGCCGATATGATAATCGTTGGCAGGCTTTGCGGTACACACGGCATTACAGGTGTTAACATAGGAAGCCAGATAAACATTCTTGTTACCGGTGCGGCATTCGGACTTGCGGTAGGCGGTACGGTTCTTATTGCACAATACGGCGGCGCGAAAAAGTTTGATGAGCAGCGAAAAACAATAGGTACTCTTTTCACAGCCTATATGATACTCAGCATTGTCTGCACGGCGGTTATGCTTCTTCTCGGCGACACCCTTCTGAAGCTTCTCAATACACCGGTGGTTGCATACACAGAAGCATACAATTATTATATGATATGCATGAGCGGACTTGTTTTCATGTTTGCTTATAACGTAATCAGCGCAATCCTTCGAGGCATGGGCGACTCAAAACGTCCCCTTTACTTCGTTCTTATCGCAACAATAGTTAATATCATTTTTGATATTATTCTTGTCGGACCGTTTCAGATGGGTGCGGCAGGTGCAGCAATTGCAACGGTTGGTGCGCAGGCATTAAGTGTTGTTCTTTCACTTATTTATCTTGCAAAAAATCATTTCTTTGTCGGATATAAAAAGAGTGATTTTAAGGTTGACGGTGCAAAAATGAAAATGCTTTTAAAGCTTGGTCTTCCTTCCTCGGTTCAGCAGGTGGTCGTTTCATTTTCGTTTCTCACTCTCACAGCTCTTGTCAATTCCCTTCCTAATGCCGATATTGCATCAGCATGCCAAGGCATAGGCGGTAAGGTCAACTCCTTTGCCGTTCTTCCCGCTCTTGCAATGAGCAATGCGGTTTCATCAATGGCGGGTCAGAATATCGGCGCAGGCGACCCGCAGAGAGCAAAGAAAACCATGATGACAGGTATGGGAATTGCATTTGCAATATCGATTGTTGTGTTTGCCGTTGTTCAGCTTTTCCCTCAACCGATTATATCCTTGTTTGATACAAATGAAGAGGTAATTGCTGTTGGTTCTGAATACATGAGATTTATCGCCCTTGATTATCTTTTCGTTCCGTTTGTGTTCTGCATGAACGGTCTTGCAATAGGTGCGGGATATACAAACTTTGCTTTGTTCAATGCCTGCTTCAGTTCAATTCTTGTAAGAGTTCCGTTTGCTTATCTCATTGTTAATCTTACGGATCTCGGATTTAACGGCATCGGTCTTGCAACAGGTCTTGCTTCACTTGCCTCAATTGTTGTAGGTGCAATTTATGTTGCAAGCGGCAAATGGAAAAAGCCTAAAATCAAGATTTAATTTATTGACAAATTTTATTATATATGATAAAATTTAATTGAATTTGAAGATTTTTTGTGACTGACGGATCAGCAGAGCACTGCAAAGGAACAAAAAATCTGTTTATGCCGACCGTCTGGGCAGTCTTATCTTCAAAGGTATGACTGCCCTTATTTTTATTTTGAAAGGAAGATTTGTAAATGGGTATTTATGAAATCAACAACATGGGCGAGCTTATCAAAGACAACACATATGTCGGAAGAGGCATAGTCATCGGTAAGAGCGCTGACGGCAAAAAAGCTGTTACAGCTTATTTTATCATGGGCAGAAGTGAAAACAGCAGAAACAGAGTTTTCATTGAAAACGGCGATGAAATCGTTATTCATCCTTTTGATGCATCAAAGGTTGAAGACCCTTCTCTCATCATTTACTCCCCCGTCAGAATTTTTGAAAACAACCTTATCGTTACCAACGGCGACCAGACAGACACCGTTTATGACTTCCTTAAAGACGGCAAAACCTTTGAACAGGCACTTGAAACAAGAGAATTTGAACCCGATTCGCCCAACTGGACTCCCAGAATCAGCGGCATGATGACATTTGCCGACAAGAATTTCTCATATAAAATGAGCATTCTTAAGAGCGCCGATGCAGAAGGAACAGCCTGCAACAGATACACATTCTCATATGCTTCCCTCGCAGGTCTCGGTCACTTTATTCACACTTACAACCACGACGGCAATCCTATCCCCACCTTCACAGGTGAACCTGAAAGAGTTTCAATTCCCGATGATATAGACGAATTTACTTCACTTATCTGGGAAAACCTCAATGAGCAGAATAAGATTTCACTTTATGTTCGCTATATTGACCTTGAAACAGGTAATTATGACAGCAGAATGATTAACAAGAATAAATAAGGAGAATACAAATGAAAGAATTTGAACTTAAATACGGCTGTAACCCTAATCAGAAGCCTTCAAAGATTTATATGACAGACGGCACGGAGCTTCCCATTGAAATTCTCAGCGGCAGACCCGGCTACATCAACTTCCTTGATGCCTTCAACAGCTGGCAGCTTGTTAAGGAAATCAAAGAGGCTCTCGGTATGCCCGCAGCAACTTCATTTAAGCACGTCAGCCCCACATCTGCAGCAGTAGGCATTAAAATGAGCGAAAAGCTCAAGAAGGCTTGCTTTGTTGACGATATCGAGGGTCTTGACGAATCACCTCTTGCAACCGCATATGCAAGAGCAAGAGGCACTGACAGAATGAGCTCTTTCGGTGATTGGATTGCACTCTCCGATGTATGCGACGTTACAACTGCAAAGCTCATTAAAAGAGAAGTTTCTGACGGTGTTATCGCTCCCGGTTATGAACCTGAAGCACTTGAAATTCTTAAGAGCAAAAGAAACGGTAACTACAACATTGTTAAAATTGACCCTGATTATGTTCCCGCTCCCATTGAAACAAAGCAGGTTTACGGCATAACATTTGAGCAGGGCAGAAACAATTTTGAAATCAATAACGCACTTCTTGAAAACATCGTTACCGACAACAAGGAAATGACCGAAGAAGCAAAGCGCGACCTTATCATTGCACTTATCACACTCAAGTATACACAGTCAAACTCCGTATGCTATGCAGTTGACGGTCAGGCAATCGGTGTAGGTGCAGGTCAGCAGTCAAGAATCCATTGCACAAGACTTGCAGGTAACAAGGCTGATATCTGGCATCTCCGCCAACATGACAAGGTGCTTAATCTCCCCTTCCTTGACACAGTAGGCAGACCCGACAGAGATAACACAATTGACGTTTATATCTCCGACGAATGCGATGATGTTCTTGCAGAAGGCAAATGGCAGAAATATTTCAGCGAAAAACCCGAACCCTTCACTAAAGAGGAACAGAAAGCATACCTTGCAACAATCAAGGGTGTTGCTCTCGGCAGCGATGCATTCTTCCCCTTTGGTGACAACATTGAAAGAGCATCAAAGAGCGGTGTTACTTACATTGCTGAACCCGGCGGCTCAATAAGAGATGACAATGTTATCGAAGCCTGCAACAATCATGGCATGGTAATGTGCTTCACCGGTATGCGTCTTTTCCACCACTAATAAAAATTCAAGGCTTGCACAAAAACGTGCAAGCCTTTTTGTTATATAATTAAATCATCAAGCGAACGTTTCGGAACATAATGAACACCGTTTTCGTCCCTGTAATATGCGGTGCTGCCATTCTCACCGATATTAACGATTTCGACCGTTTCTTTCGGTTTACCCAAAGCGAGAACAAGCTCAATTGAATATTTTTCCGTATCTATATCCAAAAGTGAAGCGAGATTTTCTTTTTGTATGCTGCCGAACATACATCCGCCAAGCCCCATATCGGCGGCGCCGAGCATTATTGTCTGCGCGGTAATACCGACATCAAGATGCTTGTTTTTCCCGATTGCCAAATCATCGAGTATTATTATATATGCCGCGGGGCGCTCACCTTTTTCGGGTCCGCTCCAATCCTTAAGAAGCCCTGCCCATGCAAGAGTTGAGAAAACCTTTTCATTTTCCTCTCTGTCATTTACAAGCTTGAATTTCAGCGGCTGAGAATTTACAGTTGACGGAACATATCGTGCAATATCAACAAGCTCCTTTAATGTATCGTATAAGATTCCCTCTTCTTCATAAAATCTTCTGTATGATCTGCTTTTTAAAGCTATATCCTTAATCATTATATTCCTCCTTTTTTAGAATTATATCAAGTAAAAGTACTAATTTCAACCACAAATTATATATTCAAGTCTAAAGCATAAACATTTCACCTATTTCTTGATATATAATTTGATGCTTTTTGTTGTTTTTGTATAATTGTCTGTTGCTATTTTAGAATTATAGTGCTATTATTATAATATAGAAAAATATTGACTGTATCAGTATAAAATAATATCGCAGCTTGAGGAGGAGTATTATGAAAAAGTTTATGTGTGCGGTACTTGGGTTTTTAATAGCCTTTGCTTCTTTCGGCAACATTGTTTATGCTGTCACTCAAACAGGCATTGCTGAAAATCTTACCGCCGAAGAATTTGCTGACGAAGTTGCAGGGATGATATTATCTGCCGACGAAACTGAAAACCTTCCCGGCAAATCTGAACCTGACTGTGACAATGAATGCGTTGATTTTGAAACATCAAGGCTGATTGTAAAAAGCAAAAGTAAAATTGATACCCTCAATGCAGTTTCCGTTATCAGCGGATATGATGATTTATGGGTGCTTCAGTTTAAAAACAGTCACGATGCATCACTTGCCTATGATTATTATTCATCGGTAGCAGGTGTTGATTATGTAGAAGTCGATAAAACAATTTCAACATCCGACCCGATAATTACCGAAGTAACTCCCATGTCAATTGATGAAAAAACAAACTATCTTTCATGGGGACCCAAGCATATCGGAATAGATAAATTTAACAAAACAATTCTTGAAAATGCCGTAGCAACAGAAAATACTGTAGTTGCTGTTATTGATACCGGAGTTGATTCTGACCATCCTTTCCTTGAAGGAAGAATCATACCCACAAAAATCAATACAAGTGCTTCTGGCATCAGAAATAATTCCGAAGATGACCATGGTCACGGAACAAGAATTGCCGGAATAATTGCTGACAGCACTCTTGACAATGTTTATATTAAGCCTTATAAGGTTATGGATAAATGGGGCAACGGCACGGTTATCACCGTTGCAGCAGGTATAAACTGTGCGGTAAGAGATGGTGTTGATGTTATCAACGTAAGCATCGGCTTTGAAGAGGACAGCGAAATTCTCAAGGCAGCAATACGCAATGCAGAAGAAAATGATATTGTCGTTACCGGTGCAGCCGGCAATGATGCCTCGGACACAATTTATTACCCTGCATCATACAGCAGTGTTCTCAAGGTCACGGCAATAAACAGCGAGAATGTTTTGGCAAACTTCAGCTCTTTCGGAAACGGTGTAGATCTTGCAGCACCAGGAGTTGACATTATAACATCCAATATGGGCGGCGGATATATTTCAGTAAAAGGAACTTCATATGCCACCCCGTTTGTTGCGGCAGCCGCTGCATCAATTATGTCTGTTAAGCAGGATGCTTCAAGTGAAGATATCAAAGAAATAATTCTTTCATCAGTTGTAGATGTAAATGAGTACGAAGCCGAGGAAAAGTTTGGCAAGGGTATTCTTTTTATGCCGGACTATTATTCAAACGAAACGAACGGCAAAACACAGACACCCTATTTTTCCCATGTTTCCGCATATTATGTTGAAAATGTTGACCTTGAAATATTCTGCGATGATTCCGAATGCGTAATATATTATACAACAGACAGAAGCATTCCCTCAAAAAGCAACCCCACGTCAAAGGTTTATGACGGCACTCCCGTCACTCTTTCCGAAACGACCATACTTATGGCAGTTGCATACAGCGAGGGCAAATACCGTTCATCAATTGCAACCTTCAGTGCCTTTATTATACCTTACGCAAATGAAAATGAGCTTACGGTTGATGAGTCGGGTACTCTTGTTTCATACAGCGGTTCAGCAACAAACATTACCATACCCGGCTCGGTAAACGGGATTGAAATCAAAGCGGTCGGTAACGGTGCTTTTGCAAACAGCGATGTAACAGAGATTGTTTTTCCGAAAACGGTAACGCAAATAGGTGCATCTGCTTTTGAAAACTGTCGAAAGCTCCGTACATTGTCTGCTTACGGCGCAACAATAATTGAAGAAAAAGCCCTGTATAACTGCATAAATTTAAGAAACATTTATCTCGGAAAGCTTGCTTCCATCGGCAAATATTCATTTTACAATGCCGGAAAAGACCAATTTGCATTAGAAGAAAGAAGCTTCTCCTTAAATCTTGAAAAGCTTACGCAGATACCTGAAGGCGCTTTTATGGGCTCATCAATTTCAAGTGTTGAATTTGACAGCATAAGCAAAATCGAAAAAAACGCTTTTTCCGAATGCAATGCTCTTGTAAGCATCAAAGCCAATAAAATAAGCAATCTTAATGACGGAGTTTTCAGAGGATGTTCATCACTTGCGGATATTTACATCGCAAATATGTCTTATATTCCTGCAGGAACCTTCAGCACCTGCATAAGTCTTTTGGATGTTCATCTTCCAACGGTAACAATAGTAAATTCAAATGCATTTGAAAACTGCATTGCCCTTAATGAAATAACACTCGAAAAAGCGGAAACAGTGTTCTCAAATGCTTTTTCAGGCTGTACATCACTGAGAAAAATCAATTTACCCGAAATGACAGGCTTTGAAAACAAATATAATCCTTCACTTACAATTATCCCCTCTTTCCCTTCGAGCCTTGAGAGTTTCAGCGCACCCAAGCTCGAAAAAACGGTAAGCAATATGTTCTTTCACTCAAAGAACATCAGAAATATATACCTCAACTCCGTTGCCGAGCTTGCGCCAAGCACCTTTAACAACTGCTATAATATTTTCTTTTTAAATATCGAAAGTATTAATGCGGTAGGCAGCAACGCATTCAACAACTGTAAGATTGAGTTTATAGACGCAAGAAGCCTTGAAACTACTGCCGATATGCCTGATAACAGCGGTATTCTGCTTTCCAACAATTTCATTGAATCAACGGATAACGCAACAAATCTCACGGTTTACGGAACACCAAACACTTTTATCGAGCGCTACGCAAAATACAAGGGATACAATTTTGTGGCCATTCCTCTTATTTACAACAAAATCCCCGAATATGTAACCGTAAACAGTGAAACTGTTTATATTCATGCAGTTGGATTTGACCTCACATATCAATGGTATCAAAATACTGTTAAATCGACAGAAGGCGGAACTCCGATTGAAGGGGCGACAACAAGCTCATATACCTTTACGGAAGCGGATAAGGCTCCGTTTTATTACTGCATTATGACCCAGACAGACATGGAGAGTGTTTCATCGATCGCCAGCGATATTATCACAAAAGACACCACACCTGCCGATTACACAGCATACAATGAAGCGGTCAAACGTGCAAATGAAATCGACCGCAGCATTTACGAAAACATCTTTCTGCTTGATTCCGCACTTGAAGCAGATGTAAGCGGCAAATTCTCATGCGAGCAAGATATAGTTGATAATCAGACACAGGCTATACTTGATGCAATTTCGAGGCTTAAAATAAAAACAGTAAAATCCGTTTCACTTTATTCATCCGATATTGAGCTGGATATTTTCCAATCAACCAAAGTTGTCATTTCCGTAAATCCCATTGACGGTCTGTACAACAGCATAGAATGGTATTCGGATAATAACGATGTTCTTCTGGTGTCAAAAAACGGCTTCGTAAGATGCATAGGTGACGGAAATGCAAACGTATATGCCCGCATAACCAATGCTGACGGAACCGTTACAGAGGGCAAAATTACCTTCTACTGTGATTTGAATACATTTGAAAAAATAATCGGCATTATACTTCGTCCTATATTCATTTTTGCATACTATGTATAAAAAGCCCAAGGCTTGTATGGTATTTCACCATGCAAGCCTTGCTGATTATCCGTATATTCGGCGGCTGTACTCTGCATACTCACCGCTTTTTATATCTTCAATCCATTCTGTGTTGTCGAGATACCACTGAACGGTTTTCTTCATTCCCGAATCAAAATCGGTCTCAGGCTTCCAGCCGAGCTCATTTGAGATTTTCGACGGATCTATCGCATATCTCAAATCGTGACCCGCTCTGTCCTTAACGTAAGTTATAAGGCTTTCAGGCTTGTCCAGCTGACGTAGAATGGTTTTAACAACCTGAATATTCTGCCTTTCATTATGACCGCCTACATTATAGACCTCGCCTACCCTGCCGTTATGAATAATCATATCAATAGCCTTACAATGGTCATCAACATAAAGCCAGTCACGAACATTAAGACCCTCGCCGTAAACAGGAAGAGCTTCATTCTCCTGCGCCCTGACTATCATAAGAGGGATAAGCTTTTCAGGGAACTGATACGGACCGTAATTATTTGAGCAACGGGAAATGGTTACGGGCAAGCCGTAGGTTCTGTGAAAAGCAAGAGTAAGCAAATCCGCTGATGCCTTTGATGCCGAATAGGGGCTTGAGGTTGTCAGCGGCAAATCCTCGGTAAAGAACAAGTCAGGTCTGTCAAGCGGCAAATCGCCGTATACCTCATCGGTTGAAACCTGATGATATCTTTTTACTCCGTATTTCTTGCTTGCTTCAAGCAGACAAGCGGTTCCCATAATGTTTGTTTCGAGAAAGATAAAAGGATTTTCAATTGATCTGTCAACATGGCTTTCCGCCGCAAAATTAACAACAATATCAAATTTTTCATCCGCAAAAAGCTTATCCACAAGCACCTTATCGGATATGCTTCCCTTAACAAACTTGAAATTCTTATTTTCCTTAACTCCGTCAAGACTTCTGAGATTTCCGGCATAGGTCAGAGCATCAAGGCAGACTATCTCATATTCGGAGTATTTGTCGAGCATATAATAGATGAAATTACAGCCGATAAATCCTGCGCCGCCGGTTACAAGTATTTTCATGAGCCGCTCTCCTCGGTATCATTTTTCTGTTCCGGTTCTTTCACGGAAACTATTTTTCTGAATTCAACCTGGTCATAAAGCTTTTTGAAACGTATCCCTACAGAATACGTCAAATCGCATTCGCTGCAATAAAAATTCGCCCTGAAGAACTGACAATGAAACTTCCATTTTGTAAGCTGTTCACAGGCTGCACCGCAATTTTCACAATTGTGGCAAAGCTTCTTTTTATCAACCAAGGGATTATCAATATTCCTGATAACCTTCGCTTTATAAAGCAAACGGGAATAGAAATCCTCGTTGCATTCTATATATTCAGGCTCAACAAAACCCGTGTTATATATTCTTTTAAGGATTTCGGCAGTAAGCATACTGTCCCCTAAAGCACGGTGATGAATATACATCTCAGGGTCTATGCCAAGCATTTCAGCCGCCGCAAGAAGCCCTGTCTGCTGACCCTTGCCCGCCTTGCTGTATTTTTGAAAACATTTTTGTAAATCGCAATATGTTCCGAGAAAAGGAACAACCTTTATGCCGTTAAGATATTTGAAATTATCAAGCAAAACCCGTATATCACCGTCGCCCCATGTAAAAATAACGGTTTCCTCATTACCTATCCACTTTCTGAAAAGAGAAAAAGTTTTTGTAAAGGGCATACCTGAATTGATATCGTCATTGGTAAGATGAGTCAGCTTTTTAACACTTCCGCGGAGCTTTTTGCCTATCTGTGAACGTATAATACAGGAAAAGGTATCTACAGTTTCAATATCCTCGTCAAGCTTTACTGCGCCGATTTCAATAATTTCGTTAATATAACCGTTTGCTTTTTTGGCATATGTGTTATTCCATTCGAGGTCCATTACAACGAATTGCATTAAAACATTCCTTTTATAAGTTAATAATAATAAACACTTTATTCAGTATACAATATTTTACATATTATTGCAAGTGGATATTTCATTATAAAAGCCCTTGCCTTCACGGCAAGGGCATATTAACATTATTTGCACGCACTTATTGTTTTATATCCTACGAAGGAAACATAATAGTCATCAGGCTTCAAGTCGTCCTTAACCGGATAATCGGTTGAAATTATCTGCGCTCCGCTTTCAAAAGCAAGATGTCTGCGCTCTTCGCTTATCTCATTATATTTATCGGCTCTTGTACGTACAATCAACTTACCGTTTTTTATAAATTCCTCTGAAAGCTGAACCGCATCTGATGGCTTATTCAACAGAATAAATGAAGCGCAATCCCTGTCAGCATCCCTATCCTCAAGCATGGGAAACATTGCCTGTGATTTAAGAGAAGCATCAATATCAATATAATCCTCAGTAACATTACAATCATGAAGAAGGAACAGCACCTTTCCGAGCATATCCTTAACCTCATGCCAGCCGTCATCCGCTCTCAAAGCGGCAAAGCTTTCATGTTCGCCGAGCATATCGGCAGGAGTAAAGAGCTTATCACCGAGATTAGTCCTTAATGTTTCATCAAAAGCTTTTATATAATCAATATTCGGAAATTCCATATTTTCAAGAGGAATAAAGATTTCCTTGGGTTCAATGATAATCGTTATCGGAAGATGATTGGGGTTATTATCGGACCACATGGATATTTCCTTGAGAGTCAGCTCAAAATCGTAGCAGGACGTACCCATTTCAAGATACGGACTGTGCATACAGGTGAAGGATATTTCGCCGTTTCTGTCAAAGGTTTCAACATCAAGCTCCATGCTGTAAATACCGTTATTGAGTTGCTCGGTAATCGTAGGACTTACAAAATCCGCCGTGCCGCTTCCCGAAAGACCGAAGGTAAGCTCCGAAAGATTTTTATAGATTTTTTTCATTTCGTCAGTTGATTCAGTCTGATAGCTGTTGTGAGTTGCGATATATCGCAGTTCATTAAATTTAAGTCCGCCTTCAAGCTCCGCTTCAAGGTCACCGTCAAAAAACGAAGCTTCATCAACAGGCTTGATATCACCGTTTTCATAAGCCTGCTCAAGAGCTGCAATGCGCTCCGCCTGAGCGAAAATATCCGTCTCCAGGCTTTCAAGACTTGCTGAGAAAACAGAGAAAAAGGCAACCAGAGTCGAGATAACAAGCGGAATAAACCTGAAAATATACTTTATCATTTCTAATTTCTCCCTTATTAAAATAACAAAGTAAAGTATATCATTTCAAAAAATTTTTTCAATATTCTTTTCAGATTTTTTTGTGTATTTTAAGAATTTTTAAAGTCAACGTAAAAACAAAGCGGCAAAGTAAGCGGTAATAACATTGAAAATACGGGTCAAAAAGCTTGTAAATCTCGATGCCGTTGACTGATTGGCTATAGTGAATTTAACGGATGCATAGCCGGAATAATTTCCTATGCCCTTTGCGACGGCAACCGCCTCACCGATTTCAACATTATCACGGTAGGTTATTGTATAATCTTTTCCCTCTGTAAGAATTTTACCGTTATCGGTAAGTATTATTTTGGGTTTCACATGGCTGCCGGTATAGGCCTGTTCGGAAACCTCAACTATTTTTGCGAGTGCAATATGTCTTGTTACAATCGTAAAGGTTGCAGAGCTTGAAAACATTTTGTAATCTCCGCTGCCGTTGATTTTAACCTTAGCCGTGCCGACATTGACATTATTGGAATAGTCAGCGGTGAAATCAACATTTCTTGTAAGACTGCTGCCTGACATAGAAACAGAAACATCCGGTTTTATTGCATATCCCGTGTAAATCTGGTTGGGAATTGCTTCTACAACAAATGTGCTGACCGGTATACCTCTTGCATTCGCATAATTATATGCATAGGAATCGGTTGAACACATAATTGTCAAGTTTTCGCAGCCGTCAAATGCATTATCAGCAATATCGGTAACATTATCGGAAATCATGGCTGTTGATAGATTATCGCAATCCGCAAACGCAAGGGACATAACGGTAGAAACATTGCCGCCGATACACACCGTTTCAAGATTATCGCAATCCATGAAGCTGCTCACTTCAATTTCTTCGAGCTTGGCAGCTTCACTGTTGAGTGCTTCGCCGAGTGTTACAACACCCACACCGCTCTTAAAGAAACTGTTTTCATAAAGCTTCTCAATACCGACAAAATTGAAATCACAAAGGCTTGTGCAGCTGCCGAATGCAAGTCTGCCGATAAGCTTGCTTTCAACATTCCATTCAAAAACGGAAAGAGAAGAGCAAAGATTAAAGCATTCATCGGGAATAAAAACGATATTTGAGGACATCTTAACACTCTGAAGCGAAGAGCAGCCTTTGAATGCAGCTTCGCCGATATTTTTTATGCTTTCGGGAACAGTAACATTTCCGAGAGCAGAGCATCCTTCAAAAGCATTGTTACCGATAATCATAACACCTTCTGCTATGTTTACAGCTCTGAGTTTTTCACAGTTAAGGAAGCAGTAATCACCGATGCTTTCGAGAGAAGCAAAGGTTGTAAGACTTTCAATGCCGCTTTCCGCAAAAACATAGTCGCCAAGATCTGCAATTCCCGGAGGAACCACAAACATACCGCTGAGATTTTTACAGGAATAAAAGCAATAATCTCCGCCCTTTTTTATATTCTCGCCGCCTGTAAGCTCTGAAAATCCGCAAAATGCAAAAGCTCCTTTTCCGAGCTCGGTTACACTTTCGGGAATGTTTATTGCTTTGATTGATGAAAGTCCGCAGTAAAGATAATCCGGAATCACCTTTATTTTTTCGCTCAAAATTATATTTTCAACCGCAGTGCAGGTATAGAACGGAGAATAATATACTCCTTCTACCGGAGATTCCGAGAGTCCGGTCATCTTACAGTTTGTTGCATTGTAATAAACTGTTTTAACACTCGTACAGTTCTCAAATGCAGAAAGGTCAAGGGTTTTTATTCCCGAAGGAATTGTTATTTCCGTAAGCAAAATACAGTTTGCAAATGCATTTTTTCCGATGTTTTCAATGGTATCGGTATAAACAATTCCGTTCAGAGCGGTGCAATTCGCAAATGCACTCTCCCCTATGCTCACAAGCTCATCCGAAAATGTAACCGTTTCAAGTGCCGTACAGCCGCTGAAGGTATAATCGCCGATTGTTTTTATATTATCGGGCAATTCAACTGATTTAAGTGCCGTACAATTTTTAAATACTCCCGTACCGAGAGAAATAAGGCTTTCGGGAAGAATAACACTTTCAATCAGACTAAAGCCTGCAAACATAGAATTGTCAATGCTCTCGACACTGCTTCCAATATTGAGAACTGTTGGATTCAGACCTACAAACGGACGCTTATCGCTGCCGTCGGTTTTGCAATTAACGGCATTATAATTGATAGTATTTATGTTTGTGCTGCCTAAAAATACACTTGCGCCCATATAAGCTACAGATTTCGGAATGGTTAATTCCGTAGCATTTGTGCAATTTGTGAAAGCGCATCTTCCGATTGATTCAATGCCTTCATCAATTATGATTTCGGATGCCTTGCAGCTGTCAAACGCATATGCTTCAAGACTTGCCACTCCGGATTTTATCTCAACTCTCTGAGCATTCGATGCATAGAATGCTTCTCTTTCAACAACGAGATTTTTTCCGTAAACCGAAACCGTGCCTTCAAAATCACAGAACGAAAAAGCTCTGTAACCGATATACTCTATTCTGTTCGGAAGAATAAAAGATTTGAAATTTGAACCTTCAAACGCATATTTTCCTATCTTTTTCAGAAGCGGCGAAAAATCAACATTTTCAAGTTCGCAGCTAAAAGCAAAGCGTTCAATCAATGTAACCCTATCAGGCAGATAGACATCGGAAATGATTGTTCCCGCAAAGCAAAACGGATTGATTTTTGTGAGGGTGTCGGGAAGAACAATGCTTTCAAGTGCATCACAGCTTTCAAAAAGTCCGTAAGAAAGTTCTGTTAATCCGTCAGGTAAAACTGCAGATGCAAGCAATTCACAATCAAGGAAAATGCAGTCACCGAGATATTCAACCGAATCAGGAATTTCAATCGTTGCCAAATTTTCACATCTTGAAAATGCGTAGCTTTCAATTTCACGGAGTCCTTCGGGTAACTCAATCTCATAAAGTCCCCTGCAAAGATAAAATGCTCTTCCGCCGATTGTTTTTACACCAACAGGAATTTGAATATTTCTCAGAGCAACACAACTTGCAAATGCTCCGTCCGGGATATGTTCAATGCCCAAAGGAAGATTAATTGTTTGAAGTGACTTATTAGCAGCAAAAGCTGAAATTCCGATTTTTGTTACCGTTTCGGGAAGAGTTATGGAGGTTATCATTTCATACGGGATAATATTACCAAAAATTGTATTTTCATCGCCTTGAGCATGGAATGCCATGGGTCCGATTTCGGTAACGGTAAATCCGTCAAGGGTTTCGGGAACATTGATAACACTTTCCGTGCCGAGATAACGGGAAATAACTGCCTCTGAATTATCATTGAGATAATATTTGTAGTTACCCGAAACAGTTTCGGCAGGGGCATTTTCATCGGGATATGCGGTATAGGTTACAGAACCGTTTTCGCTGTCAAAATGAGGATAAAAGCCTGCATAATTAACAAGCTGCTTGTGTGCAGTAATCCTCACACCTTCGTTGCATATAAATTTTGTATCGGTTTCGTTTTCGGGATACGCACTGTTTATACTGTAAACAGTTCCGTTACAAACGATTTCTTCAAGAGAATCATTCCATGCAATGAAATTTTCAAAAGTCAGGTCAGAACCGTTAAATATGACTCTTTTTATGTTCGTACCGTAAAATTCAGAAAAGTCGATATCCATCACGGATTCACCCAAAACAAGCTCTTCAATGCCCGTATTAACAAAAGCAGAGAAATCAATGTCTTCTACCGTATCGGGAATGGTAATTTCTTTGAGGTTTACGCAGTCCTCAAACGCACCTGCTTTAATTCTTTCAAGACCATAGGGCAGAGTTACGGATTCAAGGTTTTTAGCTCCTTTAAACGCATATGAACCGATTATAAGCGCAGTTTCGGGTATAACAACTGATTTCAAAAACGAATTGTCATATCCCTCCATATCATAATAATCATCCGGCGGACAATAAGCGAAACCGTCAATGATCCTTACCGGATAACCGTTGATATGCGAAGGAATAACAACATTCTCATCATTTCCGTAATAATGGGTGATACATATTCCGCCGTAATTACCTCCGTACTGAATCGCATTAGTTGTGTAACTGTATTCATCAGTCTTGCCGCCGGTAATAGTTGAAGCCTTAACCGATGCCAAAATATCTTCAAAATCTATGCCCGTCAGAGGCATGGCACAAACGGTAAGCACAAGCACCATAAACAGCGACAAAGCTTTTCTTGCAAATCTTTTCATAATTTTACCTCCTGTATCGGTATTTCCTTCAATAAGTAGTCAGAAAAAAACGGAAATGTAACAAAATTATTTTTAGAAATTTTAAATTATTCTTCAAAAACAGTGAAAGAACACGAGCATTCTCTGTATCTTACTGTTACAAAAACCTTTTTCTCAAACCAATTTTCGGAGTATTCATAATCAACGGTATATTCGCCGTTATCAAGCTCAATTTCCGAACCGTCGCTGTAAACGGCATAGACCTGCATCATGTTAAGACTGATGTTATTAATATCATCAGCTGTAAATTTAAAGTCTTCGGGAAAAAGTGAATAAATTGAAGTAAGCTTCGGGGTTTCTTTTCCAACCAACACCCTGACCTCAAGCCTTTCTTCAACTCCGGCATACCTTACCGTTACCGTTTCATAACCCTCATTTTCGGCAAAATCGGGACTTACTATTATTTCATAATCATCCTCACAGAGCTTTTCGCTCGTCCGACTGTTATAAACCGCATAAACCTCAAGACCCGTTTTATCAAAGCTTTCGCCCACCGTATATTCCGTTTTAAACCTCTCATCGGTTTTGAGCGCTAACTCGGTTATAACCTGCGGAATAATCGTAGCAACTTCGGTTGTTGTTTCCCTTTCCGTTGTTACAGTTTCGGGTACGGTTAAAGGCTCATTATTGAACAGCCCTGAAAGATAGCTTGTTATTTCACCGATAATACTGTAATTTTCTGTTTTTTCAACATAGATATTAATGCCGATTAACAAGGCAACGGCAGCACAGACAGCAGCAAGCTTTTTAACAATTCCTCCCGAAACAGAACCAACCTTACCAATAAAATCCCTGCGCGAGATAACAGGCAAAACAGCCCCTAAATCTCCGAAACGAACCGCATTGATTGCATCTGCACATTCGTCAATAAAATCAAAATCCGCATCTTCCTTTTCAAGCTCGCTATCCATTAATGCTTCGAGCATATCACATATATCCCTTTGAAAATCTTCATAAAAATCGGGATGGGAAAGTATTTCTTTGTTCACGGTTATCATTTCGTCAGCCTCCTTCCTCTAAATTAAGGTCAAAAACCATATCCCTGACCTTGTTTCGCAGACGTATGAGCCTCATCGAGGCTGCAGGTCTGCTGATACTGAGCTGCTTTGATATTTCTTCAACTCCGAGCTTATCTTCATACCGTTTTTTGTACAGCATACGTTCGTCCTCATCAAGCTCTTCAATAAGATGTTTTGCAAGCTCCTCATAATCAATATTGTTCACCGCTTCGGAAAAATTCAAATCGCGTGCCTCATAATCCCTTGCCGTATCAAGCGGAACCTCATGAGCAGCCTGAGATACGGATTTGCTGCGTCGGCGCTTTACAAAATTATCGGCTGTCCGATATAAAAAAGCCCTCGGATTTGCAAACTCCTCACCCTCCAGCAGCTGATTATAAAACACAATAAATGATTCCTGAACGCAGTCATCGGCCGCTTCCCGTACTCCGTCAAGACGGGCAAGGCAATAGTTAAACAGCTTTATGCGATATTCCGAATAACATTGCTCAAGAAGCTTATCTGCACGGCTTTTTAAACTCATACCCTGCCCTCCTTTCAATTACCGCTTCAATATGTAGTCACCGAAAAATCAAAATGTAACAAAATTTTTTCAATTAAATTATAAAACTTTACATCCGCTTAATAAATATTCGGATATAAAAAACACCGTACCCTGACGGATACGGTGCAAAATAGATTAAAGAAGGTCTGCGATATCGTAAATAAGTCTTTCGGTCTTTTCCCAGCCAAGGCACGGGTCGGTGATTGATTTGCCGTAGATACATTCACCGATTTTCTGAGCCCCGTCTTCAATATAGCTTTCAATCATAAAGCCTTTAACAAGCTTTTTAACATCAGCATCATGACGGCAGCTGTGAAGCACTTCCTTAGCGATTCTTATCTGCTCAAGATATTTCTTGCCGGAGTTTGCATGGTTTGTATCAACTATGACACCGGGATTTTCAAGTCCGCTGTTTGCATAGGTTTCTGCAAGATGAACAAGGTCCTCATAGTGATAGTTCGGCATTGACTGACCGTGCTTATTGACATAGCCTCTCAAAATCGCATGGGCGCAGGGATTGCCGTCGGAATGAACCTCCCAGCCTCTGTAAATAAATGTATGCTTGTGCTGGGCAGCGGTAATTGAATTCATCATAACGGAAATATCTCCGCTTGTCGGGTTTTTCATGCCGACGGGAATATCAAGACCGCTTGAGGTAAGTCTGTGCTGCTGATTCTCGACAGAACGTGCACCTATGGCAACATATGCAAGAATATCGCTTAAATATCTGTAATTTTCAGGGTAAAGCATTTCATCCGCGCAGGAAAAACCCGTTTCCTTGAGAGCTCTCATATGAAGCTCACGGATTGCAACAATACCCTTATACATATCAGGCTTTGCATTGGGATCCGGCTGATGAAGCATACCCTTATATCCGTCACCGGTTGTTCTGGGCTTGTTTGTGTAAATTCTGGGAATAATAAAGATTTTATCATTCACCTTTTCCTGAACAGTGCGAAGGCGGGAAATATAGTCTATAACACTATCCTCATTATCCGCAGAGCAGGGACCGATTACAAGGACAAGCTTGTCATTCTTACCGGTAAAAATATCCTTTATCTCTGCAGCTCTTGTGCTTACAATTTTTTCAAGCTCACCGGAAAGAGGATACAATTCCTTAACATCCTTGGGAATGGGGAGCTTTCTTTCAAAAAACATACTCATAACAATCACTTCTTTTCGGGAATTTGACAATTATTTTACTACTTTATAAAACAAAAATCAATAGCATAACGAAACAATATGCATATTTTTGTATAATTATTCTTGTATCGGAAAACCCATGCGACAGCAAACGATAAAGATTACACTAAAAACGCAAAAAGCGGCTGCTTATTATAAACAGCCGCGTAATATTTATAACGGAAGATAATCTTCAAAAATCGCTTCTTTAACCTTTGCAAGATCGGGAACAAGCACAGCCATGCCCCTTACCATTGCGTTTTTATACGAACCGTTTGCGGGCACATGGTAGGTAGAAATTTTCAAGTTGACCAATGCAGGTGCATATTTTACCGCAAGAGATGTTATTTGAACATTTGACATATCGGTTGTTATCATCGGAAGAACGGTGTCAACAAGTCCGAGAAGCTCGGAAACACTGCTGTCCTTAAGCTTTGAGAACACGGCATTGAGCACATTTCTTTGGCGCTCCGTTCTGCCGAAGTCGCTATCCAGCTTTCTGATTCTTGCATACATAAGAGCATGCTCGCCGTCAAGGTGGCTCTTGCCCGCCTTTGCGCCGTCACCGATTATCTTTGCTTCCGCTTCGGTAAGTTCAATATCAACACCGCCAATGGTATCAATAACATTTTTAAATCCGTTAAAATCAACCTCAACACATCCGTCAACCGTAATGCCGAAATTGGCATTCAGCGCACTTTTAAGCAACGGAAATCCGCCGAAAACATATGCGGCATTGAGTCGGTTATCGGAATATCCCGGAATTTGAACATAAAGGTCGCGAAGAAAAGATATCATTGAAAGCTCATTTGTTTCGGGATTAAAGGAGCAGAGTATCATGGAATCGGAACGTTGACGACCCTGACCGGGTCTTTTATCCTGACCGACAAGAAGTATATTTATCAAATCCTCATCATTTCGTGTTGCCGCATTATCCCATACAATGCTGTCAGGATCAACAACCTCAAGCGAAGGGTCTGCGTCATCGGTTTCAAAATATTCTTCTTCCGCAGGAATCGGTTCGACGTCTTCTACTCTGTTAATTTTTCCGAGATAATGGGTTGCGGTAAAGAAAATACCGCCAATGCAAAGAGCAAAAATCAGCAGCAGTGTAACCGCTATCGCTCCCCTTTTTTTCTTTTTCATAATATCACCTTATCAGTCCGTTATATTCTTCACAAACCTTATGATAGTTTTCAAGTGTACCTATATCAAATCTTTTACCGGGCATTTCCATTGCATGAACGTCGCTTTTATCACAAAGCCATTCAACATATGCACCGGGTGCATCATATCCGCAACCGGAATCAAGTGCTTCGGATATTCTTGACACGTCCTCTGCCGTATAGTAATAAAAAGGAGGACAGCACCAATTGCTTACGGGATTCGCAGGCTTTTCATGCATTGCAATAACCTTACCGTTTTCATCTATAACAAGTTCACCGCTTTTGGCTATTTTGTTTTTATCTGCTTCAAAATAACGCATTACGCAAGAGGTTTTTTTCTTCAAAGCATACCCAATAAATTCCGTAAGGCTGAAATCAAGAACGTTATCGCCGGCAATTACGAGAATATCATCATTTATTGACAGCTTATCAATTGCAAACTTAATATCGCCAACTGCACCCAAACGGGTTTCGTTTGAAAAGGTTCCGTCATCCACAACAGTTATTTTCTGTGTTTTTTTCTTTGCCCACTCATCAAAAAAACACGCAAATCTGCCGTTTGAGATAATTATAAACTCATCAATCTCTTTGCACGACGAAACATCATCAATAAGATAATCAAGAATGGTTTTTTCTCCGATTTTTAAAAGAGGCTTTGGAAAATTTTCCGTAAGAGGATAAAGACGGGTTGCATATCCCGCTGCAAGAACAAGACATTTCATTTTTAATCCCCTTATATTTTTTGAATACAGGGCAAGACTGCGTTACCCCAGTCCTTAAACCAATGCTTAAGCTTCACGGAATCTTCACCATGCTCTACAGTAAAGCGAAGTGCGGTGCATCGATCATAAAACATTATGCCGCCCGATTCATCCTCATCATAAAGTATTACATCAACTGTGTATTTACCCGGCACAAGGAACGATGTATCGAACTCAAAATCAGCACTGTTTTCACCCTTCTGATGGCTGAGTTCTCCGCCGAAAATTACTCCGACGGGGGTGGAATCAATTCCATTAATAACCATTTTCATCTGCAGTCTTTCATCGGTGCTTTCGCTGTTCCAAGTGATTCTGAAAGGGAATTTATCACCATAGTTAAAAACATTTGCTCTTGAATCATAAAGGTGAAGGTTTTGCATGAGATGACGTTTGTTGCATTTGGGATGACGTTTTGCATCCGCAACATCAAAAAACACGGTATTATCAAGCTTTTCATTTTCCATATAAACCGCGATGGCTTCTTCGGTTGAGCCTTCAAATGCAAGCTGACCGTGCGAAAGAACAATACAACGGCTGCAAAGACTTTTAACCGTTGCCATGTTATGGCTTACATAAAGAACGGTTCTGCCCTCTTCCTCAGCAACCTTTTTCATTCGATTTATGCATTTGTTCTGAAAGCTTACGTCACCAACCGCAAGCACCTCGTCCATAATGAGGATTTCACTGTCAAGATGCGATGCAACAGAAAATGCAAGTTTCACCTTCATTCCGCTTGAATAACGTTTTACGGGAGTATCTATGAACTGACCAACCTCTGAAAATTCAACAATTTCGTCAAATTTTCTGCTGATTTCAGCCTTGCTCATACCGAGAATTGCACCGTTGAGATACACGTTTTCTCTGCCTGTAAGTTCAGGATGAAATCCAGTTCCGACCTCAAGCATACTTGTGATTCTGCCGTTAAGATATATGTTACCCTTCGTAGGTGCGGTAACACGGCAAATAAGCTTAAGTATGGTTGATTTACCTGCGCCGTTTCTGCCGATGATTCCGACGGTTTCGCCTTTCTTTATATCAAACGATAAATCGTTGAGTGCAAGGAACCGCTCATTTTTTCCGTGAGCCTTCTCACCTATTTTAAGGTTAGGGTCTTCCTTATGAAAAAGCTTTGCAAGCTTTGACTGAATTTCTCCCTTAAGGGTTGCACCGCCTATTGCACCGAGGCGATATTCCTTGGAAACATTTTCAACTCTTACTGCCAATTCTTCCATATCACACCTCACACTGTATCCATAAAGGTTTTTTCGGATTTGCTGAACATCATTGCGCCGAGAACAGCAACGGCAATTGTTGTTATCCAGCTTATTCCGTAAAACATCCAGTCAATTTCGCCCGTTCCGACATATGCATATCTGAACATATTGATTGCGGGAGTTACGGGATTGAGCATATAAAGATTGTAGAAAGCACTTCCGGGCATGAGCTGCGAACGGCTGAACATATCGTATGCTACGGGCGAGCAGTATGACCAAAGACTCACACCGAAGCCGACAACCATGTTAAGGTCACGGTATTTTGTTGTAAGAGCAGAAATAATCATACCGAAGCCCATGCCGAGAACTGCGAGCTGAATCAGAATCAGCGGAGTCATAAGTATAAATATATTCGGCTTAACTCCTGCATCGGTGATAAGATAATATACCATAAAGCAAAGCATAAATATGAACTGAATAAAGAAGCCTATAAACTGCGATATCGCTGTTGAAATAGGCATTACAAGCCTTGGAAAATAAACCTTGCCGAGAATAGCAGAATTGCCTGTAAAGGTATGTGAGGTTTCCGTAAGACTGTGGGCAAACAGATTCCATACGATTGTTCCCGAAAGATAGAAAATAAAATTCGGTACACCCGCAGCGCCAAGACCCGCAACATTTCCGAAGAACACGGAATAAACAACAGTTGTAAAAAACGGCTGAATAACCGCCCATGCAGGGCCTAAAACTGTCTGCTTATACTTTGCAACAAAGGTTCTGCGAACGAAAAGAAATATAAGGTCTTTGCAGTTTTTCAAACCTTTTATATCCATATCAAACACACTGTTGTTTGATTTAACTATAGTTGTCCATTTTTGTTGTGACATAATTATCTCCTGTTTTTTCAGGCAATTCTATCCAATCGCCGGTTATTTTTTCCCATTCATCCAAAAACGGCAACATACTTCCGTGATGAAAGAATGTCATCTCACCCACGGCAATCATATCCTGCCAAATATTAAAATCAACCCTGAGTACCGGTATTCCAATTGAAAGCTTTTCGGCTATTAAAATCATTTCTTCCAAACAAGCCGGTCTTTTATAAACATCCCCCGCGCAGGGTCTGTCAATAACCCTTACGTATTTCCATTCCGGAGTATAGTAATCCTCTTTAAGGGCTCCGGTAAATCTTTCGGCATATAAAGCTATAAGCCTTACTTTACCATTGAAGCACATTAATTTGTAATCCACGGGCGATTCATTCTCACGGGGATACATATACCTTTCGCATATTATTTTTCTGGGAACATTTTTATAAGGCCATTCGCGAAGCTTTTTATAATAATCACGGCTTAAACGAAATGCAAGCTCTTTTTTAACTTTTTCAATATTCAAAGTGCTTTTATCCCTACAAATTATAACTCCGTTATCATGGTTGCATTTAAGAACGAACTCATTTGGCAAAGCATCAAAATCAATTTCATCAGGGGAATCCCAAGCTCCCAAAAGAGGAACCAGATTTTGTTCTCCGATTCTTTCTGCTATGTATTCCCGTGCTTTATATTTATCAACCATAACCGTATATTCAGGTCTGCGGTCATAAATCTTAAGCCAATTGCATTTTTCGCTGAAGGTTCGCGGATTATTTAAGTTAAGTTCTTTACCTGTTCTTATTTTAAACAGCTTTTTTAAATAAACTTTATCGGGAAGAATACAACTGTCAAGTCCTTCAACCGTAAATTTATTTTTATACCACAAAACTATGTGTTTTTTTAAGGTGTGAAAAAAATCAACCAAAAACATAAATATTTGCTCCTTACTTTTTCAAGCCGTTTTCGGGATATTTCTCGGGAATTATATTTAAAAGTTTCTTCAATTTCAGATTGCCCGGAAAAGGTACGGTATCTCTTCGTATTCCGTTTTCGTTCCATTCTTCTTGCCAATATACTTCAGATTTATATTTAAGCGGGAGTCGATTGTTAAGTACAAATTTATTCTTAAAAGGCAATGAATCAAACATTTCAAGCTCCTTTTCGGTGCATAAATCCATACGTGAAAACTTCAAAATTATATGGTCAAAGTTAACTCGAGCCTTGCGTCTTTCCCACTTTTCTTTGGCTTCTTCTTTGGTCTTATAATGCAGAAAAACTATTTCAACATCATCAATAATGCCTATGGGTTTATTTGTCTGATTGCGCTTTTTCAGTTCTTCATAATATTTTGATTCTTCTGCATTGATAAATTCAAGCGGTAAGTCAAGGTATCTTCGCAAGTCGGAAACAAATTTTATATAATCGGGTGCAAAGAAATAAAGACCCGCAGTAGGCGAAAGATACGGCATATCAAGATACTGATAGAGTCTGCCTGCCCAGCAATTATTGGAAATAACGGAGAACCTTTTGTTTTTTAATAACAGCTTCAAAAAATATCTTTTAATTTCATAAGGAAGATTACAAAGCCATTCCCAAAAAATATCCAGTTTTCTTTTCAAGAATTTGCCCTTCATAATCTCTCCGTTCAAAATTTTTCCATTGCTTTAATCCACTTGGCGGCTACAGATTCCGCCGAAAGCTCGCTGCGAATTTTCGCAGCATTTGCCGAACATTTTTCCGACAGCTCCTTATCCTGAGCTATTCTGACCATAGCAATTGAAAGTGCTTTGACATCCTTCATGGGTACAAGCAGTCCGTTTTCCTCGTTCCTTATCATTTCCCTTGCACCGCCTCCCAAGCAGTCGGTGCAGACACAAGGCATTCCGATTGCCATTGCTTCAATCATTGAATTTGAAAGTCCTTCAAAATCCGATGATGAAACAAACATTGCACAATCACGAATAACAGAATGAACATCAGCTCTTGGCGGCAAAAATAAAATACAAGACTCGGCATTCAATGATTTTGTATACTGTTTCAAATCTTCAAGAATTTTTTCTTCGCCAACTCCTACCGTATTCCCATATATTTCAAGCATAAAATCGGGGCAGCTTTTTCTAAATTCCGTAAACGCATCAATAAGCAGCCTCAAATTTTTTTGATTTGCCACACGGCAGAAATTCACAACAACCTTCCGCCTTTCACCACAATACGGTTCAGGCAGATTTGCCTTAATCGGATTATGGATAACCGTTGCATTTTTCAACCTGCCATCAAAGAAATCAAGCTCGTTTTCCGTTTGCAGAACCGATGCATCCGCTTTTGACACGATTTTAAGCAGACGCTCCCTTTCGACCTTATTTTTCGGAAATTCATGTTCAGGTGCATTCCTTTCGGCATAAATTATTCTGCAGTCAAACTTACGGGAGGCTCCGTAAACCTGCTCATAATATGAAATACCGAAAGGAATATAGATGCTTTCCTGATTAAGCGCCATATATACAGCAAGCTTTTCACTGCATCTTAATTCCTTTATTTTGCAAGCAATTTTATAATCAATCGAAGTTACAAATCGAGTTAAATAACGGAGCTTTTTCAGAAGAAGCAATTTTCTGCTTCTCTTTTTTTGAAGATTTTTAACAGCTGTATCGGCTGAATGACTTGAAACAAAATCATCAAGAGATACAAGCTCAACATTATCATGACGAACAAAAAACACATTTTCAGCAATATCTTTTGTTGCAAGAATTGTGCAACGGTATCCCATCCTTGCAAATTCATTTGCAAGATTTGTTGAACGCATAGGTACACCGCCGTTTTTATAATTACCGACAACAAATACAATGTGTTTCATTTTTCCTCCGTTACTTTTTATGCCTTACGGCTTTATAAATCGGGTTTTCTGTTAAAAAATTTATAAAGGAATTTATATACTTTCTTTTTAATGCCTGATTTCGTTTGTATTTTTCTGTAAAATCAAGAATTTCTGCCGCCTTCTTTTTATGAATAAGCTCATAATATTTACGGTAAAGCGGATTTAATTTTTCGGTTTCGATATGACCGTAAAATCTCTCACATATGGGGTCATTCATTATCTCTTCGATAAGCTTAATTTTCTTCTTCCTGTCATTGGGACAAAGCGGCTTCATTTCGTTTTCAATGCAGTCCGTTGCAAAGAAAAACGCACGCAGATGCATTTGAGGCATCAAGTCAAGCTCCTTGAAAGCCTCGGTATCTTTATAAAGTATTTCAATAAGATATGTATAGAGCTGCCACATATTTTTGGTGTATCCTCTTGAAAGTGAATCTGCAACAACCCTATTATGATATAAAGGTTCATCAATATAATAAAAATTCTGTGCAGCAAGCATCGCCTCATATGTAAGCTGTAAATCCTGACTGCGGCGAAGCCTTCTGTCAAATTTTATTCCGTTTTTTCGGAGCATATCGTTTTTATAAATACGCATACAGTTTGACCAGCGTATTGATCGTTTTCCGCCGTCTTTTGAGATAAAAGCAAGTGTTTTCGGAAGAACATCATTTTTTATTGCAGCTCTGTCATACGCACCTTCGGGAATTTCACGGCTGAACCGATACCCGTTTTCATTCTGAATACAGTTGCAAAAAACTACATCCGAATCGTTTGACTTTGCAGCAAGATACATTTTCTCGTACATATCATGTTCAACCCAGTCATCCGAATCAACAAAACCGATATATTCTCCGTCAGCTCGCATCATACCGTCATCACGGGCAGCTGCAAGACCCTCATTTTCTTTATAATAATATGTAACCCGAGAATCCGAAAGATATTTTTTGCAGATTTCGGCGCTCGAATCCGTTGAACCGTCATCAATAAGAATAATTTCGATTTCCTTCAAAGACTGATTAACAATACTGTCAAGGCATTTTTCGAGGTATTGCGCCGCATTATAAATCGGAACAATAACACTTACCTTAATCATTAATAATCTCCACCCATTTCTCAATTATTTTTTCTAATGACAATTCATTACGAATACTTACAGCATTCTCGGATAATTTTTTTGCATATTCAGGATTTTCTATAAGAAGTTTCATCGCTTCGTATGTTTTAAAAGCATCGCCTACAGGAACAAGCATACCGTTTTCGCCGTTTCTTATAACAGCCCGTGCACCGCCTGCAGGACAATCGGTACATACAACGGGCAAGCCGAGTGCCATGGCTTCAAGCATTGAATTTGACATTCCCTCAAAATCAGAGGAGGAAACAAACATCGCATAATTCCTGATATAATCGTGAATATCGCTTCTTGCAGGATAAATATGAATGCTTTTTCCGCATCCGAGACTGTTTATCTTTTCGTTTACTTTTTCAATATATCCCTCAGCATCGTTTCCGACACAGTCACCGATAATATCAAGCTCGTATTCTGGATAATCCTTATAAAGCATTGAAAAAGCTTCAACAAGCATAATAAGATTTTTTTGTGCCGAAATACGGCAAAAATTGACAATGCGGTTAATTCTTTTACCGCAATGAGGCTCCGGCAAATCCGCTTTGACCGGGTTAAAAATCACCGTACCGTTTGCAGGTGTGTTTTCCTCATACCATTTTTGGGCATCGGGTGACTGAAAAATGATGTTATCCGCTTTCGGAAATTCGGTTTTCATAAATGCTGCAACGGTTTTGCTCTGCGCCGACTGACGCGGATCTCCCCTTTCGGATATTATGACTTTGTTTGTTTTTCTTCGTGCAAGCAGGGTCAAAAAAATCGAATCGTAAAGAAATGCAACCGCAACAGAATTTTTGTGTGTTCCGAAATATTTCTTAAGCCATTTTACACCGGCATAATTGCGTGAATAATATTTCAACACAGAACCTTTTTCGGGAAAGATCTTACCGATTAACCTTGCCAAAAGCATAAGAAGCTTTGCAAAAAATGTTGTTTTTTTATCTTCCTCTATCTTATCAATTAATGAAATAACATTTACTTTTTTATTGATATTTGCAATATCCGCCTCAGAAAGAGCTTGATGGGTTATTATAAGGGTTACATCATGATTAAGCTCGGCAAAAGCATCTGTCAAAAGAGAGATTACTCTTTCCGCACCGCCGCCGTTCATAACCTTCATAAGAAACGTTATTTCTTTCCTCATTTACCTTGCACCCTTAATTTTGTTTTCTTCATGGTTTGTCTTATTTTATCTTTGAAAAAAAACAGCTTAATCGGAAAATATTTTTTCCCTTCAAGACATTCAAACCATTTTCTGAAAAGCCTGCTTTCCTGACTTCCTTTTTCATAAACGACCTGCATGGGAAGCATGGATTTCCAGTCATATTCAAGTATATTCTGTCTTTCTTTTCTGCTTTTGGCATTTTTGTAATAGTTGCAAAAAGTAGTCATTGTTTCATTGAACCATCGGCTGTTGAGCTTATCAATAACCTCGGCACTGTCCATGCCCCATACGGGAAGATACTCCCTTATTCTGTCATAAACGTAAAGAATGTTTTTTTGTTCTACCGTTTCAGGTCTGAAGGATTTTGATATACTTTCATTATTGACTCTGTAATTATACAGAGTCTCGTTGATATAAACCGCTTTTCGAGCTGCTGTAAGAAGATAAACAGACCTGAACATATCCTCAGCCATGCTTTTATTGTAATATTCAGTATAATCCGTAGGGTCATTTTTCAAAATATCGGTTTTAACGGCTTTCAGCCAAAGTGCGGTAACAAGATTTCCGACAATCAACATTTCATACAGCTCATTTTTATTATCGGAATCAAACACCTTTTCTCCGTCGCAGATAACTGCCGGACGAAGTTTTTTTTGACCGTTTGCTCCATAATACTTAAAGGAATAAATAACCATATCTGTATCGGGATGCTTCTTTATGCAGGAATCAACACATTCAAGAAGCTTCTCCTCGACAAAATCATCAGAATCTGCAAAAAGGCAGAACTCACCGCTCGCGTTTTTTATTCCCCATTCTCTTGCCGAAACAAGACCTTCATTTTTTTTATGGAGCACTTTTATTTTCTCGGGATATTTTTCCGCATATATGTCACATATTTTTCCTGATGAATCTGTTGAACCGTCATCAACAATGATTATTTCATAATCACCTTTATAGGTTTGTGAAAGGAGCGAATCGACACATTGTTCTATGTAGTTTTCAACATTATATACGGGAACAAGTATGCTGAACTTCACCTTTTTCACTCCTCTAAAAGATTATTCCATTGTTCTTTGTATTTTTGAGATTCCAATGAACAATCTGTGTTATCAAGATTATTCTTTATCTTTGCGTAAAGCTCTGCATTATCGTTAAGATTTATAATTGCATCGGAAATTGCCTGCGGATTAATATCGCAGAGAATACCGTTTTTGCCGTTTTCAACAAGCTTTTGTCCGCCGAGAGTCTTGGTTGATATAACAGGCTTTGAGAGCTTATGTGCCTCTGCTATGGTCATACCCCATGCCTCTTCATATGAAGGCTGAACATAAATATTGCAAGCCGCCATATAAGGATAGGGATTTTTCTGCATTCCCGTAAGAATGATATTTTCAGAAAGGGAATATTCTGAAATTTTTGCTTCAATATTTGCTCTTTCGGGGCCGTCACCTACAAAGTACCAAACGAAATCGAAACCTTTATTTTTAAGGATTTTTGCCGCTTCAGCAGCCATATCAAAACCTTTAACAGGTGCAAATCTGCCGCAGGAACAAAGAACGGTTTTTTTGTTAGATTTTTTTATCTCAAATTCCTTGCTCTGTTCTTTGATAAGTTCAGCATCAACAAAATTTTCAACAACACAAATTTTATCGGACAGACACGGATACCATTCCGAAATCAGCTTCGCCTGACCTTCATGAACCGCCGCTGCTTTATCAAATTTTGTTATGAATTTCTCATGCACTTCGGGCAGCTCATTTGTGCTGACATGAAAAAATATGATTTTTTCTTCTGCATTTATATAATCGGCAGTAAAATATGCGGGATAACCGTGAGCATAAGCAATTGCAACATCATACTTTCTTTCTGAAAAATATGTTTTCTGCTCATAAGTCATGCTGTATTCACGGATTAAATCAATTAGCCTTGAGTTGATTTTTGCAGCTTTTTCTTTTCTTCCGAACAATTCATTAATCTTGATCAGAAACTGCAAAATAACCGCCAAGGGCTTTCTGTAATATCGGTTTTTATCGGTATTGATTATAACCTTTGCTCTTTTATCTATTAAAGACAGAAGGTCCGTTCTGTTTTTGCGAAGGTAAACAGTAACATCATACTTATCATAATCAAGCACTTTAAGAGCGGAAATCAGGGTTTTCTGAATGCCGCCTACGGTAAGATGATTAATTACAAAAAGCAGATGTTTTTTCATTATCAAAACAGCTCCATCCATTTTTTAGCAGTTGCCTCAAGTGAAAGCTCATTTCTTATTTCTGCCGCATTGCGTGAAAGCTTTTCAGAAAAGACTCTGTCGCCTGCTATTTTATTCATCGCTTCACACATTTCATCAGCATTTCCGACCTCGGTAAGCAAGCCGTTTTCACCGTTTCGTATTACCGCTGCCGCACCGCCGATAGGACAGTCTGTGCAAATAACAGGCATACCGATTGCCATAGACTCAAGCATTGCGTTGGACATTCCTTCATAATCGGAAGAATTAATATACATTGAATCCTTGATAATCATTTCATGAACATTGTTGCTGAAAGGTTCAAAAAACACCAAATCAGATAAGCCGTTATTTTTGATTTCTTCCTTAACTTTATTGAGTACGACCTCATCATCGGCATTCTGAGTATCACCTATAATACGAAGGCTGTACTGTTTATTTTCTTTAACAAACTCAGAAAATGCTTTCACAAGCAAAAGAAGGTTCTTCTGCCTTGAAATTCGGCAAAAAGTGGTTATTTTTTTATTTCTCTCGCCAAAATAAGGCTCAGGCAAGCCTCCCTTGACGGGATTGGGTATAACCACACCCTTTTTTGAAATATTATCGGGATAAGCCTCCTTTGCATCGTTTGTCTGGAATACCGCAGCATCGGCACGGCAATAATATTTTTTAACAAAGCTATAGCCGTAGCGCTTTTTCATCTGGCGCTTCGGATCTCCTCTTTCGGAGATAATAATTCTGTTAGGCAAGCCTCTTGCAGCAAGGAGAGCAATGGGAATTGTCGGCTGCAGAAAAGCAACAACAACCGCCTCCGGATTTTCTGTAAGCTTTTTTCTTAAAAGCTTTATTTCTCTGTAATACTGTGATACAAAGGAAAGATAAGCAAATTTAACAGGAGCTGTTTTTCCGACAGCTTCAAACGGCTTGCAAAGTAACGAAGACATAACGGAAAGCGAGCCATAAAAAAGCTTTGATGCTGTGTTTCTCTTCTCACCTTCAGTGAGAACGGTAAGGGGTATCTCAGCAGAAAGGTCACGGTTAATTATTTCGCTCTTATCCGAAGAAGTAAGCAAAAATTCCGCATTAAAGCCGTTTTTATGAAATTCATTCACAAGAAGTGCCGCAACTCTTTCGGCACCACCGCCCTTCATAACGGGCATAACCATCAAAACCTGTTTTTTACTGCTCATTATGCCTTTTCATAACCTTTTCATATACTTTAAATATAAGCCAGAAAAACTTTCCTCTGCAACGCATTTTGAGAGATTTTTCACCAAACGCATCATTTTGAAGAATATACTTTTTGAAGCTGTTCAGCTCGTTTTTCATCTCTTCTTTCTCGGATTTTCCGAGCTTTTCGTATATATTAAAAACATTGTATGCACAGCGAATTATATATTTTTTTGCTGTTTCATTATGTGATATATTCTTTTTTGCTGTATAAAACACAACCTCATTGCAAACTCTTACGGCGCTTTGAAAATGCCTTTTATTCTTTTTGGAGGTCATTATAGAGCTTTCACGATATCTGCGGAAATACAGAGCATCTTTGCACTGTGAAACGGTTTTTGCGCAGCAGAAAATCTGATATGTGTAAACCATATCCTCATAATATATCCCGTCAATAAAACGAAGATTATTTTCACTAACAAGACTTTTTTTTATAAAAAGCAAGGGTACGGCACTGTGGTACTCCTTGTTTTTTTGAAGCTCTTCGAGCATTTCCGGTCCGCTGCATTTTTCATAGCTGTTATGGCGAACATAATTCTGACTTACTTTAAAATCACCGTCAGCAAACGATACGGCATCAAAAAAAACCACCTCAGAATTATTTTGGCTTGCGTTTTTGTAAAGAACTTCAAGAGCTTCGGGAACAATGTAATCATCGCTGTCAAGGAAATAAACATATTCACCGTTTGAAGCATCATATCCTGCATTTCTTGCGGCGGACAAGCCTTTGTTTTTTTGATGAATAACGGCTACCTTTTTATTGGCAGCATATTCATCACAGATTTTACCCGAAGAATCCGTTGACCCGTCATCCACAAGAATTATTTCATAATTCGTATATGTTTGATTAAGAATGCTGTCAACACATTCATGCAGATATTTTTCAACATTGTAAACAGGAACTATAATGCTGATTAAGGTTTTATTTTCCATATAGATTATCCCTTGATTTTTTCTTTTGTTACTATTGCTGCAGTTGCAACAAAGCGCTTAAGCTCAGATACCGCACCGTAAGAATAATGCTTTTTCATTATTTTTTGTATATCTCCGTTTATTTTAACATCCGTTAAAACGGGATTGGAAATTGATTTTGTTAAATCGACACGCATTTTTTCGGCATCCTCGTTCTGACTGTGAACACCGGATTCATCGCATCCGATATTTGATATATAGGAATATCTCGGATAAACGGTGACAAGTCCCTTTTTTACAAGATGGGCGCCGAATCTTACCGACCATGAGCTGCCATTGCCCTTGGTTTGACGGTAAAGACGAAGAAACCTGTCACTTCCGTTTGAATTAAGAGCTTTTATAAGCTTAGGAGAATTATAGAAATCGGAAATATCATTAAGATCCCAATCAACACCCTGCCAACGGTCCCTCCAGGTTGCCCATGCACAGCTGCAAGAGCGGTTCGCAGCAAAAACATCAGCATCGTAATATTTCGGGAAGTTTATTGCGGGAGTATAACCTGCTATTGAACCGATATTTTTCTTTTCTTCATAATAGTCAAGACATTTATTCATATAATTGAGAAAATATGGTGAAGCAACACAATCATCTTCAACAACAATAACACGTCCGTATTCTTCTATAATCCTTGTAACACCCTCAATAACAGATGCTGCAAGACCTTTGTTTGCAGGACTTTCGATAATATTTATGCTTTTAAAATCACCGCTGTTTTTAATACTTTGCGCAAAAGCTCTGACCGCTTCAACACCCTTTGCGGAATTTTCATTCTTGCTTCCGTCGGAAAAAATAAACAACTCGGACTCCTTCGCTTCGCTGCATTTTGCGAGAGCAAAATAGGTTTTTGAAAAATGGTCTGCTCTGTTATATACGAATAAGACTATTGGAGCAAGGCTCATGTTATTTCTTCCCTTCTTTGAGAATATCCTCGTAAACCGAAACAAGCTGACGAGCATTAAGCTCGGGGTCATGAGTGACGGAAGCTCTTTTTCTGCCGTTTTCAGAAAGCGAAAGAGCAAGCTCATCGTTATCGAAAATCTGCTTGATATTCCACGCAAGCAGGCTCGGATCATCATTCCTGTAAAACAGCGCATCTGTACCGTGTAATGCCATGTCGGGCGCACCGCCTACATATGCGGAAACACAAGGTGTACCCACCATCATGGCTTCGCCCAAGGTATTGGGACTGTTTTCGATTGCTGAGCAAAGTACATAGGCATTTACCCTTGAAAGCCTTTGAGCAACCTGCTCCGCTTTAAGCGGACCGGTAAATTCTATATGGTCTTCAACCTTCAAATCATAAATCAACTTTTTGAGATATGCAGCATAGCCTTTCTTTATAAATGAACGCTTATCGTTTTTTTCATAAGGCTTGTATCCCGCAACATAAACCTTTATATCAGGATATTCTCCGATAAGCTGCGGAAGAGCCTTTACGACAAAATGAAAGCCTTTAAGTGCATAATAGCTGTTACCCACATAAACCGAATGCCTTTCCATCCCGTTTATATTCCAATTATGAGAATAAAAAGGCTCTCTCAAAACTCTGTTGCAGGAATAATATCTTGCTTTGGGATTTATTGAATATGTATGAGCCCTGTCCCACGTTGTTCTTCCGAGAAAACACTCTGCATTTTCGATTATTTCGTGCTCGGATTTCATTCTGGGCTTATACCATTTTGTTTTCCTTAAATGTAAAATCCATGCGGCAAATATTTCGGTAAGCGACTTTGAAAGCATCATATCATCAATCTGAAGCTGGCCGCACTGATAAGCATACTGACCGTTAAGTATGCCCTGCATGGATACAACGCATGGCACAGACATTTTCTTGGCGGTAAAAAGCATAGCCTTTGCGTGAAGAAACTCAGTGCCTTCAATCTGAACAAGGTCAGGCTTAAAATCAGAAATGATTTCACGGCATCTTTCGGAAAGCCTGTCAAATCCGGTTGAAGATGAATAGGAAAGGCTGTAATACTTAATGCCGTTGACGGTTTCACAAAAGCTCATACCGTCATCACATTTACATGCAATTGCAAGCTCAATATTATCTAATCCGCAAAGACGCGATGCCATTGATTCAACCCAGCCGCCAAGAACCTCTGAGTTGATGTTAAGTTTTATGCTCATGTCTGCGGGAATAAGGTTAACTGACCAAAGTATTCTCATGCTTCTTCAACACCAGTCCATTTTATTATATCCTCAAAAAGCAGGGGCAAAACAATTAAAATCATACATGAAAATGAATAGTTAAACGTATCAAGTAACGATATAATCATAAGCGAAACAAGAGTTGCGTTTGATACGGAAATAACATACCTGTCATCATATTTTTTCTTATAATAATTAGGTACGGAGTAAATTATTGTACAGAATATGGCTGCACCCCACATACCGTATTTTGCCAAAACATCGAGTACCGCAGAGTGAGATCCGTTTCCTTCTCTCCACAACGAACCGATAACGGGATATTTTGCCGCAACCTGAAGACTGTACAAATAAGAATCAACTCTGACTTGAATTGAGCCTTCTGCCGCACCGCTTTCACCTGTCGCGACAAGGTCATTGATTTTTTTGGCAACGGCTGTTCCGTCAAAAAAGTCCAAAAGGAAGTTCCTGAAATCTTCTATATACAGAATCGAAAGCATAGCAGCCGCAAAAATCAAAAACGCAACCAAAAATGCCTTTACTCCGCTCTTTCCTTTATAGAAAATCAAAATTGCGGCACCTGCAACCGTTCCGAAAATCGCAAGTGAATAACCGGCTTTTGCGATAAGAAAAATATATGAAACAATCCATACCAAACCCATCGTAAAATACAACCTGTTATTCCTGAAAGCTTTGATTATCCATGCAAAAATTGCGGGACATATGCAAACCTGCGGATAAATAAGGCTGTAGCCTCCAATGCCCTGACGCAGATATGTATAGGTGCTTGCATCATCTCTTACAAGAAGCCTTGCAACGGTGGGGTCTTCAAGAAGAACCGAATATGTTTTGAAATTCCAAACAGTAAGGAGTATGATCAAAACCGGAACAATTCCTTTTAGCTCATCCCATCTGCCTCGGTAAAAGTAACTCATAATAAAGCATATTACAAACATAAAAAAGGAAATTTGCTTTATTATCTGCGAAAAGCTCCCCGTATCAACATACACAACAAATATAATTGCAAGCACAAAAAACATTGATGCAAGCTGCGCCTTACCAAGCACCACGGGGTTATCTCTTATAAACATAATAACAAACCATACTGCCGCAAGACCCAAAGCAAGAAGACGGTAAATCAGGTCTATTTCAAGCGGCGGTGAGGTAGTCCATACAACAAGGTAAAACACGGCAATCATCTGAACCATGCCATACGAAAAGCCTTTTTTAAGCATTTTTTCCTCCTTGTTGTTTTGATATTTAGCCCAACCATTTCTCCGTTTCTCTTCGATAAGACTCATAGTGAAAAACGGTATCGGGCAGCTGCAGGGTATTTTTTCCTTTACTTATCGCAAAACGCATCGCTTTTGCAATACATTCCGTTGAAAACTCACAAATCACTTCTCCCCTGCCCGATTTATTAATGTATTCACCGACATCGCTGACATCGGTTGTTATTATCGGTACTCCGCAGGTAAAAGCCTCGGCAAATTTTGTGGGGAACCCTGCATTGTTTCTTCTGTCTGAACGACGTATAAATATATAACAGTCACAGCCGAGGACATATTTTATTGCTTCGTCATGCGGGCATTTTCCCATAAAAGCAATATGTTCCTTACTGTTTCCCGGAATTTTTCCGTAAATCTCAATATATTCTTCCTCTGTTATGCCGACTATTCTTAAAAGTGTCTTTTCATTTTTCAGACTTAAAAATGCCTCAACAACCTTATCAAGACTTTCCTTGTTTCCGTCGGGAATACCCGCAAAACAAAATTCAAAAGCATCGCTGTTCACATCAGGCTTCTGATGCCAGGCAGAAGCATTGACATCAACAAGGGGCGGCAAAAGAAGAAGCTTTTTGTTCTTTGAATATTTTTTTTGCATCATGCTGCTTATAACAATCATTCTGTCGGCAATTTTGTGAGCAAAATTGCGCACTAAAAATTCATCAAGCACCTTAAATGTTCTTTTTACAAACGAGCCATCCGTATCCTTTGTCCATTCGGTGCAGTCATAAGCAACCTCAATATTTTTCTTTGAAAGAGCTTTTTTTACTCTGCAAAGAGTGAAAAACGGAAGATTATAAAGAATAACCATGCTCACATCATTATGCTTTTCAACAAGACTACATATTTCTTTTGTGCTGAAAAGACGGCTAATCCACTGCTTGGTCGAAAGAGGTCGGGCTTGTTCGAGCATATTTTCCCTGCCGTCAACCATTCTTATACCATCAAAGCTTATTTCCGAATCGGAAAGACCGAGAAAAACGGTTTTATATCCGAGTGACTCAAACAGCTTTCCGTTAGACACAACTCTGTTGGCTGCAGCATTTTTATCAGGCAAAGCAAAACCGCCCGAATAAATTATCGTTTTATTACTCATAAATTTTCTTTGTACCACTCAATGGCAGCTTTAATTCCCTTTTCAAAGCTCCAGTCAGGAGCATAGCCGAGAAGCTCTTTCGCTTTTGAAATATCGGCATTGCTGTGCTTGATATCTCCCGCTCTGTCCGGTCCGAAATTCGGTTCGGTGTCAACTCCGAGAGCCTCTGTCAAGCCGTAATAAATATCAATAAGAAATTCTCTGCCGCCGTAAGCAATATTGAATGCCTCGCCCGCTGCCTCGTGAGAAGCAAGGCAAGCCTTGAGGTTTGCTTCAATTACATTTTCAATATATGTGAAATCACGGCTTTGCTTTCCGTCACCGTTTATGGTAGGTGTTTCGCCGTTTAAAAGCTGTTTGATAAATTTGGGAATAACAGCGGCATATGCTCCGTCGGGATCCTGACGTCTGCCAAAAACATTGAAATAACGCATTCCGTAAGTATCAAGACCGTAATGCCTTGTATACTGCTTTGCCCATTCCTCATCGCACATCTTTGTAAGTGCATAGGGTGATAAAAGATTTCCTTCTCTTCCCTCTTTCTTCGGAAGATTTGGTTCGTCACCGTAAACAGAGGATGAGGATGCATATACAAATTTTTTAACATTGTTTCTGCGTGCAGCTTCAAGCATATTGAGAGTTCCCTGAATATTGTTTGCGCAATAAAAAAGCGGCATTTCAATGCTTCTTGGCACACTTCCCCATGCCGCCTGATTGAGGACATAATCAACACCCTCACTGGCTTTAACGCAAGTATCAAAATCCTTTATATCGCCTTTTATAAATTCATAATCAGGATTATCAGAAAACATATCAACGTTTTTCTGTTTACCTGTTGACAAATCATCAAGGCAACGAACCTTGTAACCAAGTCGGAGAATTGCTTCACAAAGGTTTGAACCGATAAAGCCTGCGCCTCCGGTTACAAGGAAAAGCGAGTTTTCGGGAAATTTAAGTTCTGAATAGCCCATTATCAAAGCCTCCAATAAGCATATCCTGCGTTTTCGTATTCCTTACGGTCAAGAATACCCTTAATATCAAGAAGAACCTTCTTACCGTTGCCCAACAAGCTGTCAATTTTCTCCATGGTAAGCTTTCTGAAGCACTTATGAGCAACTGCAATAACAACTGCATCCATATCCTTAACTGCGGACATATCGGCAAGAGTTATACCGTAAATTCTTTCTGCTTCTTCAAAGTCTGCCTCAGGGTCAACAATAACAGGATTAATACCGTATTCGTTAAGCTCATTCACAATATCAATTACCCTTGTGTTACGGGTATCGGGGCAGTCCTCTTTAAACGTAAAGCCGAGAATCGCCACCTTTGCATCCTTAACGCCTTTATCGGCATTGATAAGGTTTTTTACAACATTTTCCGCAACATATTTACCCATATCATCATTAATACGTCGACCTGCAAGAATAACCTGACTGTGGTATCCGAGCATTTCAGCTTTATATGTAAGATAATAAGGGTCAACACCAATGCAATGACCGCCTACAAGGCCGGGATAGAACTTAAGAAAATTCCATTTTGTTCCCGCCGCCTTAAGTACGGACTGAGTATCAATACCCATTTTATTGAAAATAATTGAAAGCTCATTCATGAATGCAATATTGATATCGCGCTGGCTGTTTTCGATAACCTTTGCAGCCTCGGCAACCTTGATGCTCTCCGCACGGTGAACACCTGCTTCAACAACAAGCTCATAAACCTTTGCAACCGCATCAAGTGTTTCATCATCCATACCCGAAACGATCTTTGTTATTGTTTCAAGGCGGTGAACCTTATCTCCGGGATTGATTCTTTCAGGTGAATAACCGATTTTGAAATCAACTCCGCATTTGAGACCGGATTCCTTTTCAAGAATGGGAATGCAGACATCCTCGGTAACACCGGGATAAACCGTTGATTCAAAAACAACAATTGAGCCTTCAGTAAGATTTCTGCCGAGAATACGGCTTGCACCCTCAACGGGAGTAAGATCGGGAGTGTGGTCATCATTAACGGGAGTGGGTACGGCAACGATATGGAACTTTGCCTCGCGAAGCTTTGTTTCATCAGCAGTAAACAAAACAGATGTGTTTTTTATCTCTTCATCGCCAACTTCATTGGTAGGGTCGATGCCGCTTTTATAAAGCTCTATTTTCTTCTCATTAAGGTCATAGCCGATAACATCAATCTTTTTGGCAAATGCAACGGCAATAGGCATACCTACATAACCGAGACCCACGAGTGAAAGCTTCTCTTCCCTGTTAACAAGCTTTTCATAAAGGGTTGTAAAATTAATCTCTGTTTTCATTTCAGCACACTCACTTTTTATTTATAATTCTGTCAATCATTTTCAAATATGAATCGGTAACTATTTTGCGGGAGAAGTTTTTGCCTATGTATTCTCTGCCTTTTTTACCCATGCTTTCACGTTCGTGATTCGGCAGACGAAGAAATTTTTCTGTTTTTTCACAAAGCATATCAACATCGCCGCCGTGATACATATAGCCCGTAACATTATCCTCAAAGGTTTCCATGCATCCGGGATTATCTGTTGAAATAAGAGGTCTGCCGCAGGAAGCACTTTCAAGAAGAACATTACTCATTCCCTCACCGTAGGTTGACGGATGAATTGTTGCATGCGCCCTTTCTATAAATGGCTTTACATCCTTCTGACTTCCGTGATATTTTACAATTCCCTCTTTCTCAAGGTCAGACAAAAGCTGTTCATAATGGTTTTCCGTAGGCTCAATAAATCCGAGCATATTAAACTCAGTATTCGGATAAACTTTTTTAATTCGTTTTGCCGCTTCTATATAATCGTCAACACCCTTATCGTGAAGAATTCTTCCGATATAGTTGAAAACAACGGTAGCACCATCAATTCCGTTACCGCCTTCGGGATAGGAAAGGAGCGGATATCTTTCGGTGTTTACTCCTGAGCCGGGGATAAGCATTCTTTCTCCCTTCACCATTCCGTTTTCCTCAGCAAGCTTTTTATTTGCGGAATTTTGGAACATAACACAAGCCGAACGGCGGAAAGAAAATTTAAACAATGACATTATGAGTTTCTGCTTGAAGCCGCTCTCATTCAGCACACTTCCAAAGCCCGTTACATTGCTGATGACGGGTATTCCGAGAAGATATGCCGCAATGCCTGCATAAACATTCGGCTTTGCCGTATAAGTCAGTGCAACAGCGGGACGATATCTTCTGAACAGCTTTAAATAGTGCAAAAGCAGCTTAAAATCGGAAACAACATTTGTTCCTCTTCTGTCAATAAACGGATTATCATATAAATACTCGATTTCCTTCATAAGTTCAAACTTCTCGCCGTATGGGCAGGAAATCAGCACCTCATAACCCGCACCTATTATTTCTTCTATAAGCTCCTTTCGGAAGCAATAAATATCATCGTCATTATTGGTAAGAACTGCGATAAGCTTTTTATCCTTGCTCATTTCTTCACCTTTTCTTTTTCTTCGCTGCCGTATTCCTTTCCCAAAACTGCAAGCACGGTCATTATCATAACCTTTATATCCTGAATAAGGCTGAACCTTTCAATTGCTCGCAGATTATATTTCATTTTATCCGGCAAAACGGTTTCAATATAGGTTTTCTCTGTATCCGTCGATGCGTCAAGCAGACGGCTTTCATCTTTGTAGTAAACACTCGCCTCAGAAGTAATTCCCGCGGGCAGAAGCAATGTTGCCATCATTTCGGGAGTATACTTTTCAACATACTTAGGAACCTCGGGACGGGTACCCACAAAAGTCATTTTTCCCCTGAAAACATCTATAAGCTGACTCAATTCATCTATCTTGAATTTTCGGATAAATGCTCCGGTCTTGGTAACTCTCGAATCACCGCTGACAGTCAGCTGCGAGCCTTTATCCGCACCGCTCACCATTGAGCGGAATTTGAAAATTCTGAACCTTTCGCCATATCTTGTAACCCTTACCTGACGGTAAAAAACAGGTCCCTTTGAATCCGCTTTAATCGCTATTGAGGTTATAAGAAAAACAGGTGAAAGAACAACAAGCAGCAAGCCCGACAAAACTATGTCAAACAGTCTTTTCAAGGCGATTGCCGTTTTTTTCTTATTTAAAATATCATAATACCGTCTGACTTCGGGAATTTGCATTTCATTCGGCAGATCTTCCCATTTACGAAGCATAATTTCGCTCCTTTATAAATATTTCTGCACTGCTTCCTTATAGTTTCCGATTACATATTCCACATCCTCATCGGTCAGTTTTGTATGAAGCGGAAGTGTTATTTCATTTGCAAAAAAATCATAAGCATTCGGATAATCCGCAATATTCAATCCCATGTTTTTATATGCCGTCATCATCGGCAGAGGTTTATAGTGAACATTGCAGGAAATACCTCTTTGCGACATTTCAGTTATTATTTCATTCCTCTGCTCACAGTTAATATTCGGCACACGGGTAATATAAAGATGACCCGAAGAGGAATAATTATCACCATAATGATTAAGGTGCTCTACTCCGAGCTTATCAAGCACGGAATTATACGTTAAAATTATTTCCTTTCTTCTTTCAAGAAGTCTTTCATATCTTTCAAGCTGACATATTCCGATTGCCGCCATAATATCCGTCATGTTGCATTTATACCACGGACCGATAACATCATATTCCCATGCACCCGCTTTTGTTTTGGCGAGAGCATCTTTCGACTGACCGTGAAGACTATAAAGCTGATAGCTTTTATACAGCTCATCATTATCAATACCTTCAATATTTTTCCATGTTGCGGCACCGCCCTCTGCGGTTGTCAGATTTTTGACAGCATGGAACGAAAAAGATGTAAAATCGGCAATTGCACCTGCTTTTTTACCGTTTCTTTCCGCTCCGAGAGAATGAGCACCGTCTGCGATAACAGCAACCCTGCCGAATGCCTGCTGAATTTTTCCTGACGGCGTAAACAAATTCCTTTTATTTTCAACCGCACGGTAAATTCTGTCATAATCACAAATAACTCCGCCAAAGTCAACAGCAATAACAGCCTTGGTTTTCTCCGTTAAAGCATTTTCCATTTTGTCATAGTCCATTTCAAAGCTTCCGCACTGTGAATCAACAAAAATAGGCTTTGCTCCGACATGAACCGCCGCTGACACCGAAGCGGTATATGTATATGCAGGGACGATTACCTCGTCACCCTCCCCTACTCCGAGAACACGCAGATTGAGTTCAAGGGAAGCTGTTGCGGAATTGAGGCAAACAGCTTTTTCGGTTTTGCAATAATCGGCAATCATTTTTTCAAATCGTTTTGTTTCGGGGCCCGTTGTTATCCAGCCTGAACGAAGAACCTTTGCGACCGCTTCAATCTCCTGCTCACCGATATCGGGAGGACTGAACGGAATATTTCTTAAATTCATCTGTTAAACCACCTTAAATGTTGGTTTGGTTTTTCTTATAAGTAGGAACCATTTTTTCGACCATATCGGCAATAAGGTCAGTATTCTCATATGCCGCAAGCATAAGCTCGGAAAGCTCCTTTTGAAAAACATCCGTATCAAACGGAACGGGATTTCCGATATGAATAAGCTTGTTGGGGGTTGTTTTCAGACCTTCTTCAAGCATAAGCTTCTCTTCATAAAGCTTTTCTCCGGGTCTTAAGCCGGTATACTCGATTCGTATATCGACATCGGGAGTAAAGCCCGAAAGTCTTATAAGATTTCTTGCAAGGGTATCAATATTAACGGGCGATCCCATATCAAGAACAAATATTTCTCCGCCGCCGGCATATGCACCCGCAAGCAAAACAAGAGAAACCGCCTCGGGAATTGTCATGAAATAGCGGATAATATCGGGGTGAGTTACCCTTACGGGACCGCCGTTTTTTATCTGCTGTTTAAAAAGAGGGATTACAGAGCCGTTTGAACCGAGGACATTTCCGAAACGAACGGCAACGTATTCTGTTCTCACACTATCCTGAAGCTCATCGGGATTAAAGCTGTTATTTTCCTCAAAATGAGTAAACAGCTTATGTATTTCCTCATATGTTCCCTCTTTAACTTTTTTATCAAAGAACTGAATTACCATTTCACAAAGGCGCTTACTTGCACCCATGATATTGGTAGGATTAACAGCCTTATCCGTACTGATGAGAACAAAACGTTCACAGTTATTCATCATAGCTGCATATGCTGTTTTATAAGTTCCGATTACATTGTTTTTTATAGCTTCACAAGGACTTACCTCCATAAGAGGAACATGCTTATGTGCAGCCGCATGATAAACTATATCGGGCTTATAATGTTTAAAAACATGATTAAGTCGCCTTGAATCTCTGACCGAACCTATAAGTGTTTCAAATTTCAGCTTAGGGAACTTTGATTTAAGCTCCTGCTGAATTTCATAGGCATTATTCTCATAAATATCAAAAATCAACAGCAGCTCCGGTTCATGAGCGGCAATCTGCCTGCAAAGCTCGCTTCCGATTGAACCGCCTCCGCCTGTTACAAGAATGGTTTTACCCTTAATAAGCTCGTAAACCTCTTTCATATCGGTTTCGATAGGCTCTCTGCCGAGCAAGTCCTCAGGAGAAACATCCTTCATGGAACTGATACTGATGTTTTCGTTTACATACTGATAGAAATCCGGAAGAAGCTTCAATACACAGTTGGTTTCACTGCATATATTTATGATATCTCTTATTTCTGATTTGGGAGCGCTGGGAATTGCAATATAAATCTTTTCAATTCGATACTTTTCAGCACTGTAAAGGATACTGTCCCTGCCGCCTACTATGGGAACATCATCAATATATCTTCCCCATTTATTGGAGTCGTCATCAATCATGCATAACACCTTGTCCGAAAACTTATCGGTTTTGATAACACTCCTCAAAAGCATCTGACCGGCAGTGCCTGCACCTACAATCATTACTCTGTCGGCCATTTGAGAATTTCTGCGTTTCTCAACTTCAATTCTCAGATATCGGTAAGAAAATCTTGCCAAAACAAGTGAGATAAACTGAAAACAAGCTCCCCAAAGATAATAGGAAATCGGCATCCTTTGGAAAAGCAGGGTTATAAGTATAACATGGAGTATTGAAGTAACCGTACTGCCTACCGCTGTTCTTGCAAGCTCTGTAAATCCTGCATATCTCCATACACTGTGGTACATTTTTGTAAAATAAAACACACACATACAGATAACCGTATAAATGGGAATGAAGTATGTATACGGCTCCATATATTTCTCAGGAATTTGCGAAAAAACACCGTCAAACCTGAAAAACAGTGCCGCAAAATATGACAGATTAACCGCCATGATGTCATAAATCATCAAAAATGCAGCGGCAATTTGCCAAGTTTCTATATGAAATTTTCGGCGTTGTGCTTTGACTTTAGTTTTCATCGTAAACGCTCCTTAAAATCTCATTGTAAATATCTCTGTCAGGATTTTAATTATCCAAACCCGATTCTTCTGATATTTCGTTAGTTTTTGCTTCTTCTGCAAAAATATCTTCCGTTTTTTCTGCAAATGACACCGCTATCTGCTTTGTTTTTTGCCTTTCGTTTCTTTTGCCGAAGCCTCTGCGTTTCTTTTTCTTATCAGCACCGTAACCATAGCCGTAACCGTAACCATAGCCATATCCGTAACCATAACCGTAGCCATAACCGTAATTCCCGTAGCCATAGCCCGATATACCGGAAGCGGTTCCGTTAAGAATACAACCCAAGAATTTAATTTCGGTGGAGATAAGGCTTTCTATTCCGCTACGTATTCTTGTAATGCCGACAGCATCCTGCCTAATAACATAAAGAACAGCATCCGCTGCATGAGCAATATAGAGAGTATCTGAAATAAGACCGCAGGGAGGTGTATCAACAATTACGCAGTCATAGTTGTTTCTTATTTCATCAAAAACGTCTTTCAACTCTTCAGTTGTTATATTTTTCGGAGAATCCTCGGGTCTTATAAAATTGAGAAGAGATATACCGTATTTTTCGGACTCTGCAATTCTGTAGTTATCCTTTGTTACCGAATAATCAAGCTCATCATAGTTTATTCCGAGAAGCTCACCTGTGCTTGCGTGCCTCAAATCGGCATCAACAAGAAGTACATTTTTTCCGTAATCGGCAAGAGCAAGGGCGAGATTAACCGAAACCGTGGTTTTTCCTTCTCCGGGTGCGGTACCAGTAACCATAAGTATTTTATCCTTATCATCAAGGGAGTTAATAAGAACATTACGGATTACCCTGAAAGACTCAGGAAACATACTGCCAACCTTATCGTTTGTAAACAGCAATGACTGGTCAATCTGTTTCGTATGTTTTTTAAATGTTATTGCGGGAACAGTACCGATAACATCGCAGTTAAGCTCGGTTCTGATATCATTCTTGGTTTTTATTGTTTTTCTGAAAATTGCATAAAGAAGAATAATGGCAAGTCCGATTACAAAGCCCATGAATGCACCCGAAATAAGTTTATCGGTATAATCCGAAGAATTTGACGGAGAATCGGGAACCTGCGGACTTGTTATCATATCAAACTGTATATTACCCACCGCATATTTTGCTACCTCGGGATAATTATCAATTACGGAAACAAGAACATCATAGGTCATCTGCGGGTCAGCACCCGTTGCATTAAGAGTAAACATATTGGAACCCTGAACAGATGAAGCTGAAAGCGAAGCGGGGACAAAATCAATATCAAGATCCTCGCATACCGCATCCTGCAAAAGGTTGCTTTTGAGAATATAAGGAAAGGTTTTACTCAACTGTGCAGCAGTTGAAGCATCATAATAGAACGAATAAACGGAAATGCTGCTTATCGCTGCACTGCGTTCAGTATACACCGTAAAAAGTGCAGATGAGGTGTAAACAGGTGTATAACTGCTGTAAGCATCAGCAAACATTCCTCCGCCGATAACGGCAGCAAGCAAAACACATACCCACCAAAGCTTTTTTATGCCCTTAAGGATATCGCCGAAATAAATCTTTATACCCGACTCATTATCGGCTGAAGTATTTTTTTTCTTTGTTTCAGTCTGATTCATTATAGAATTTCATTCCTTAATTTATAAATGTGAATCTGCCCCGACAAGCTCATTTTCTTCCAAGCCATGGTCAGCCTTGTCGGTATTGTAATAACCATACTTACTGCCGTATTTTTTGCTGTAATAATATCCGCCCGTTGAAGCAGTCTTTACACCAGCAAAAAGAGATTCGGGATAAGTATTATTAAGAATACAACCTGCCATTTTTCCGCCAACCTCTTCAATGGTTATAATTGCATCATTGATCGCGGAAACTTTTACGGCATCGTTGCGGACAACCAATACGGTTTTATCAACCAATTTAGCAATATCCGTAACTGAAGCATCTGCAGAAAGAGGCGCTGTATCTATGATAACATAGTCAACCTTGTTTTTGAAAACGTTTATAATCTTTTCCACCTCTCCGCTTCTTAACCACTCATAGCTATTCGCATGAATCTTTGTGTTAAGGGCAAGATAAAGAGGAATCTTTTTATATTTTCTTAATCGGAAATCACCGTAAGAGATTTTACCTTCAAAAAGCTCGCCAAGCTCTGACTGCTCAATATACTGTTCCTCAAATATTTTGTAGAGAGCAGGTTTCTTACCGTCAAGATCAAGGAGTATAACCCTTTTGTTCTTTTTGGCAAGAGCAATTGCGATATTTGATGCAGCGGTGGATTTACCTTCGTTTTCAGCAACACTCGTTACGGCAAACACATTATCACCGTTACGGTGCTTCATATATTCAAGCTTTGCCGCTATTTTCTGATAAGCCTCAGAAAATCCGAGAGTAACAAGTGTATTGCCATATATCAGCAGACTTTTCTTCTTCTTGTTGATTATTTCCTTGATTGTCATTTTCTTGTCCTCATGAGGAATAACACCAAGAAGCTTTGAATCAATCTTTTCTTTAAAAGCCTCTTCATTTTTAACCGTATCTCTCATAAGAGAGGCTGCAAGTATAAGAAAAACAGATACGGCAATGCACGCAGAAATAATTACTGATTTGTTTTCGGAAACAACATTATTTGAAGTACCGTGAGGCATTTCGGGAAATGACAAAACCGTAATAACAGCATTTTTGAACACTTTGCCGGAAACCTCAGGGTAAACCTCAAGCACAGCCGAAAGAAGCTCATAAGATGTCTGCGGACTGTCCGACGTTACTTTTACTTCAAGAAAGTTAGTATCGGGAAGAACGGAAGCAGAAAGCTTACCGTTAAATCCTGATTTTTCGGCAAAAGCCGCAGCCTTTTGTTTAATAACCGGCTCAGTAAAAACATTTGAGAAAACCGCAGCCATTTCACTCGCCGCCTGAAACTGCGAAATGGATTCGGCCTGAACACTTCTGTTATTAACAACAAGTGTTGCACTTGCCGTATATTCCGGCTTATAAATGCTGTGGCTGACAATGTAAATTCCCATATATCCTACAAGAATAGCAAGAACAACAACCCATGCATTCTTAATCAAATCCTTGATTATGCTGAATAATTCAATTGTAATTTTTTTGTTATTCATAGCATTACTTCCCTACATAAACCATTAACACTGTATGACCCTGCGAACCGTAGCTGTCTGTTACATAGTAATGAACACTGTAAAGCCCTTCCTTAGTCATATCTATGTTCGTTTCAATTCTGACGGATTGAGTCAAATCGGTATCCTTCGAGTCCTTTGCAGAAACAAGATAACTTTTGAAATCTTTCTGCTCATTAAGGTCAGCATAAATCATATATTCACTCAGTTCTATTTTCGGAGCTGATACACTTCTGTCCTCAACGATAAGAGGAAGAGATATCTTACTCGTATCACCCTTGCTGTTGGTTACGGTTGCATCAATGGTAAAAACTCCCGTGGATGAACCGGCAAAGTCATCCGAGGTAATTATGATATTGCCTGTTATAAGACCGTCAATACAATCAACCGCTGATATATATTCAAAAAGGTTAATGGGTTCATAAAGCGAATAACAAAGAGAACCTGAAAGCCTGAACTGAGGTGAGGTATAATTTTTAAATTTGATTTTTCGGGTTGCATTAGCAACATTGTTATCCTTATCGCAAACAGCATATGTAACCTTGCACACACCCTTGGTGATAAACTTCGATACGGATTCAACAACAACTCTGTCTGTTAAATCGCCATCCTTGGCATCATAGGCTGTAACACCTTTGAGGTAATCCTGATAGGTGGACTTCAAGCCAACCTCAAGCACCTCTTCGCTTATCTTTATTTCGGGTATTGTATAATCCTTACTTCGTTTTTCTTTGATATACACAACTCCGAAAAGCACAGATGTAACAGTAAAAATCAGCGCAAATGCCAATCTTACCACTCTCATCATCATTTAAAAGACTCCCTTAAATTTAATATATCTTCTGATTTTTCAAAACCCGTTTCGGGTTTAGCTTTAAAAGCAGATCAGCATAATCTGCCGGATAATTTTCGCTTAAAATCTCGTGTGAATCAGCAAGGAACGGTGTTCGCATAAAAGGACCGTGAGCATCGCTTGCGACAAAATCTGCAAGCTGAGCATCAAGTATTTCCTTTGCGGCAAGATATGCGCCCCTGCCGAAGCCGCCTTTGATGCTGCCTTTATTTATCTGCAGCAGACAGCCCATATTTTTAATACGGTAAGGTGCATCCGAATTTTCCTGAACAAATCCGTATCTTTCAGGGTGAGCAATAATCGGAACATAACCTTCCGCAGTGATTTGCTCAAGCTTTGAATAAGCCGTATCGGCATACTCACCGAAATCAAATTCAACAAGAACATATCTTGAACCGTTAAGGGTTAAGAATTTACCCGACTTGAGAAGCTGCGGAACATTTTCTCCGCAGAAAATTTCCTGACCGGGGAAAATTTTTACGGGAATATTCAGCTCGGTAAGAGTTGAGTTGAGCATAACGAGCTTTTTGGTAAATTCCGAGGTCCATTCATTTCGGTCAAATTCGGAGATATTGCAATGCGGAGTTGCGACAATGCCTTTTGAACCGCCTTCATAAGCTATCCTGGCCATGCGGACGGATTCCTCTGCGCTGTCCGCTCCGTCATCAACACCAAACAATATATGACAATGTAAATCGTACATAATTACCTCCGAAAAAGAGCCTACTCTCTCAATAATATATGATACTATATTTACAATATATATGTCAACAAAATAATTCACAAAAAGACAAATTTCCTTTATTTTATATAAAGTTATTTATATTAGAAAACACAAAACCGCCCGAGTGACTTAACACCCGAGCGGTTTAAAATTATTTATGAGCTGAATGCCATGGAAGCGCCGAGTTCACCGGAGGTGAATTTGCAGTAATAATCAATGGGAACCTGAATCTCGCAGGCTTCATTCATACCGAAGGCTTTGTCTATATCAACATCACCAATAATTGATGCGATAAGCTCAAGGTCTTCCTTAGGAATGTTATATGAGCATGAGCCTGACGATGTGCCTGCTGTTTCAACAAGCTTAATTGCGGGCTTGACATACTGATTCATCAAAATACCTCCTTTGAAGTAATAAGAGAAATAACAAACTCGATAATGCGCTTTATGAATCCGAAAACATCAGAGAAGAATGCACGGATATTGTTGATTACATTATCAATCCAGTCGGTTGTACCGTTATCGTCGGTAGCAGGTTCCTCTGCTTCGGGCTGAGAAATTGACGGAATTGTGTATTCAACCTCAACGGGTTCAAGCGACATAAGAGCAACCGATCTTTCAAGGCTGTATGTGCTTACGGGAGTGGTTTCTGCGCCGACAAGCTTCATGTTATTGAGTGCAAGAAGACCGTCACCTGTATTTGTAATTGCGATAACACCATTGGAATCCTTGATATACTCGGTGATGTCATAATACATTTCGGTTGAAGACTTAATTGCAAATGCTTTGCCGTTAACAGTAAGCTTGGGTGAACCGTAAGCTGCACGAGCAGCAAGCATAACTCTTGCGCCTTCGGGAAGTGAGAGAGTAAAGGTTACACCCGAGGATTTGTCTTCAGCTATATAGTTTGAAAGATAAAGCTCATTCTTGGGACCCTTGTTTATATAATCTGCAAAGTTTGAACTGCCTGAAAGCGAACCTTCAATATAAGCAAATATACCGCCAATCTCAGTGAAGATGCCGTTTTCGGTATCTGCAAGGTTGTTGATAACATTATAGTATACAGCACCCTGCTCTTTTGCGTTATATGCAGAATGATCAGCAATGGGATTATATACACGGATACCGTCGATGTAGTTATCAAGAGATGTGGTTGAATACATTGAAACTTCGCCGTTTGCACCGTTTCCGCCGTTGAGAACGGAATCATCATCCATCCAGATAACTTCGATTTCTTCGTTTGCAAGCTCTTCCATACCGATTTCAGCAAGGAAAGCAGCGATTTCGCTGTTCTCTGTTGCAACAGCAACGGAAGCATTTATGCCTGTATCACCGAGAGCATATGCTTCAACCTCAGCAGGCTGCTTGAGAGCATTTGCTGTTGTGAGATATGCACCTGTTACTTCTACAGAATAAACACCATCTTCGCCGTTGAAGCTTGCAATGGGAACCTGATTAAGATTTCCGGAAGTAAGGATTGAAGCATCATTGTAGAATGTATCTACAACAGAAACCTTTACAACCTTATTGGAGCTGTCTCTGATGGTTATGATCTGAATACCTGTTGTTTTACCGCAGGAGCCGATAAGGTCAAAGCCTGTACCTTTGAAGGTAAACTTCTTGGTATCGGAGCGCTTATTGGTTGAGTCAACGGCAACATAATCAGCTGAACCGTTGGAATAGTCGGAAATCTTGTTATAGGTTTCGTCATAACCGTAACAATCATCAACGGTTGAAGCATCCTGCGCACCTGTTCCTGCAGTGCCGACAGTTGACCAGTCAGCATTATTGGAGGCAACGGTGGTGAACACATTTTCTTCATAGAGAACATTTGAAGCGGGAACAACCTTAATCTGATTCTTTACAACGGTTGTATCAACTGCATCGAGCTGAGCATGGTAATAAACGGTTTCAATGCCGTTGATTACGGTTGTGGGAGTATAAACAACATTGCCGTTTTCAACCTTAAATGTACCGTAGCTGCCGTTAACAGATGATGAATATGTGCTGCCGTCTGTTGAAACACCTACAATATTTGCGGTTGCACTGTAAGCAGTTGCAGCCTTATTGAATATTGTATCGTTTGAAACAGCTGAGATTGAAATGGGAGTACCGAAGTCGATAACAGGAGTATCTGCATCAAGAGCTGTATCGGCAAGCTGCCACTTAGAAGTAAGAGGAACAAGATAATCGGAATCATTGGGAACAATTGAATCGGCAGTTATCAGAGTGTCGCTCTCATCATACCAGCCGAGGAAGGTGAAGCCTTCCTTAGTGGGAGTGGGAAGAGTGCCGAACTTGCTGTCAGCTGAAATAAAGGCATTTGAGGGTTCAACCTCAATGGGTGAAATACCGTCATATTCATAAACACGAATGTTTTCAAAGTTAACGGTGTGGTCAGTAGTTTTCTCGTTAGCATCAACACGAATCTTAGCCTTGACTACTTCACTCTTGTTGGGTGCGGTAAATATCTGAGAAGCATTGCCGCCGCCACCATATGAGTATCTGTTTCCGCTGTCCGTAAAGTCGATCCAATCACCATTTGTATTACAGAAGAAGAAGTAAACATCCCAGCTGTCGCCTGTGATATCAATATCAACCTTATACTGCTTACCGGGTTCAACTGCGAAGTAGGTTGATTCTACTGTTTTTTCACTTCCGTTAGCTGTGTTTGAAACAGAGAAGCCGGTGTTTGTAACTTCTGAAACATTTGCGTTGCCTTTGAATGCAGCAGAATTTTGCCATGCATTCATATCGACAATGTTATCGAAAGTTACATTCATGATCGAATTGCCCCAAACAGCATAAAGAGTTACTGTGCCGCCCTTTACATCGGTAAGCTTGTTTACGGTCTGACCGAGCATATATTCCACGGTTGTTGCACCGGAATCTGTTGACCAACCGAGAAGGTTTTTGCCGGATTTTGTGAAGCCGCTCGAAGCGAGGGTAACATCTTCTGTGTACTTAACTGTCTTGCTTGCAATTGAACCTGAACCGCCGTTTGAGTTATAAACGATTGTGTAGCTGATATCGGTCCATACTGAGTAGATTGATTTATGCTCTGTTGCAATATTTGCACCTGTTACCGTATTTCCGTCTGCATCAACCCAACCGCCGAAGGTATAGCCGGTTCTGGTAAGAGTCGGAAGAGTACCGTAAGAAGCATATTCAAGATAAACATCTTCAGTTTTAGCATATTCAACGTCTGCATAATAGTGCGCTGCATCAATAAGCTTGATGTTGGAGAAAGTTGATTCGCAGGGATCGTTTGTAGTATTACCGAAACGGAAGCTTGCCTGAGTAGTGGTAGCACCGGTAGTAAACTTGATTACATAGTGGTATGTACCTGCGTTGCCGTAATTACCCCACCATGCGTTTGACTCAGTTTTCGATGCCCAATCACCGTTATTTGTCTTGATAGACATATTGGTCGGAGCTTCTGAATTGCCGCCGCTGCTGTTATAGAAGAACATAAACACCTGGGATTTTACGGTTGTTGTTACATCATATTCAAATACATACTCTGTATTGGGGTTCAAGCCGATTAAATAGTAACCGCTTGATGAACCATAGTTGGTGTATGCTTCGCCGCCGGTGATAGTGTCATTCACAACTGTAAGAGTACCGTCTTTGTAAGAAACCGTTCCTCTGTCTGAAACAACTGTCATGCTGTTGGGATACTGTGAGAACTCATAAGCGCTGAAAAGATTATCGTATTTCAATGCATAGAAGGTTTCAACCAAGCTTTCAATGGCATTATTAAGATCTTTTGTTGCTTCGTCGATCTGCTCCTGAGTTGTAGAGGGATCACCGAGAACGGTTGCTGCCTCTTCAAGTTCCTTGATGAAATCAGGATCATCTTCAGGCTGAGAATAGCCGTTAAGCACCGCATCACGAAGAGCGCTCTTATCGGTTACGGAGCAAAGAACGGATGTACCTGCTGTTGAATATCTGGTTGCAATCAAATCCTGAACAGAAGCACCCTGATTCAATGCGTGAATATATTTACCGTCAATTTCTGAAACATCGTATGCAGGAACAACTGTTTTTCTGTCAGGGATAGTATTGGAATCTGCATATTCTTTAGCATTAATAAATTCAGTCCAACCGCTGGGTGTGGCTTTAAGATCTGTGGATGTAAAGGATTCACTCGTACCTAAAGTATAATAAGCTTTATATGTCGTTAACGAGTCTTTTGTCCAGTCGCCGATTCTCAAAGCATCGAAACCGATTTCAAGATTCGGAATCTGGTTTGTGTTTGAATAACGGGATTTATCAACCGTCAACAATCCGAGGTAACTCTGCGCTCTTGAACCGTCATGACCGTTGGTTGCAGTCTGCATAACATAATAATCATCTGTGCTGCCGCCTACATTTATATAGTCACTTGAAGTTTCGCCTGAGCCACCTGTAGGTGGAGTGGTGTTTACCAAAGGATCAGATTTAAAGTAACCAGAATCACGATAGTCGGCATGTAAGGAACCTAAAGGTGCCTGCTTAGTGTGGTCAACTCCGTTGGCACCCGTTATCCACGAAGAAATTTCGTTTTGAGAATTATCAACCTGACGTGCTTCCGCAACGGCACCGACGGTGCGTCCGGGTGCATAAAGAACGGAATATGCTGTGTAGTTTACTGTTGAGCCGTCTTCAAGGGTAACTGCAATTTCCCACTTTGCGGTGGTTTTCTCGCCGGGTTCAAGACCCTCTCCCGAGAAATGCAAGCCGTATGTTTCGTCAACTATATATGTTCCGCTCTGGTCAAAATAGAGTGTCTGACCGTCATAGTTCGTTTCGCCGTCAGCGCTGCCGAGATAAATTTCTCCGCCGGTGCTTGTAACATTTGTGATGTTAACTGTGAAGGATTCAGCTTTGTCAACATGTAAACCGAGATACATTTTATCGTCAGATTCAGCAACAGTTATAACTTCATAACCGTTAGTTAAATCCAATTTGTTGTTTACATAGTACTGACCGATTTTTGAAGCGCCGTCCGCGGGGGTCATATAAACAGTTTCGGGAACTGCGATCTCAGTTTCGGCACTTTCAGCTGCGTTATCTTTTTCAACAGCAAATCTGAAGTCCTCGCGGATCTCTGCTTCTTTACCTGTTGAAACATAGAATGAATAGGTAATGGGTTTGTAGCTTTCAAATGTCATTTCGCCTACGGGAGCAATATATGAAGTGGGGCTTTCTTCGTGAGGAGTAAGAGTTACGGCATGTCTGTCATTCTCTACATGTGTGTAAGAATTCTGTGTGCCTGCCTTGAGAGCAGCCACATAACCGCCGTCTACAGTAGCATCCTGTTCGCCTGCTGCTTTATACTGGTTTTCTTCATATTTTGCAGGGAACACACCGTAATGGAAATCGGTAACACCTGCGGAGTAAACACCGATACCGAAGCTGTCTTCATCAGAGCTGGCTGTGAATGCAGCCCAGTTTTCGTTACAGTCAACGTCAACGTCAACTTCTCCGTTGGGGTTATACTGATTATAGCTGGGAAGCACACCCCAGAAGTCAGGCTCTGTTACATTATTTCTGGTGTTGGTAGCATCGTCCCAAGCTTCGCCGCCTGCATAATAAACGAAGTTATTAAGAGGCTCGATTGTATAAAATGCGGGTAATTCCTGAGTTGTTGTGTTTGAGGGGTAACCCGAAAAATCCACAAAACGGCAATATGTTTTAATCATTCCGTCCTCAAAAACATACCATGCTTCCATGTAAGAATCTGTTACATAGCTGTCGGGATAGTCAACGGAGTTTTTACCCCAGTCAAGAGGACGGGTTTTAACATAAATCTCTGTGTCTGTGATTCTGTAGTCAATAACCTTACTTGCTTCGCCGCCTTTGGCAATTTCGCCTGTTTCGGTATTAAAAATATTAAGGTTACCGCCCTGAACGGGGTTGTAGTTCCAGGGAACACCATTATAGTCACCCATCTCATAGGGAGGCTGATTTGTACCGTAATATGACTGCTGAAGATAACGGCCTTTATCGTTGGTATTGATAAGGTTAACACTATCGCTTTGCGAAATATAATTTGTACCGTAATTCTCATCTAACTTGCTTTCATAGTCAACCTTTGTAATTTGTTCACCGTCAATATTATAAATACGGGAAACAACAGGGTCATCAAGGTCATAAATTTCAGAAACAACACCGCCAAAGTCAAGGGATATACCGACTTTATAACCGATATCGGTATTCTCATAATACTGAGTCGTGTTAGACGGAACCGGAGCGGCAATTGTTGTTACCGAATATAACTCAAAATTGCCAAAGTCTTTATCAAGGCAAGTAAATTCAATCGAAACAACGGAATAATGGTTAACACCTCTGAGGAAGCTGTCAATGTAAGAAGCGAAACGTCCGTTGTCGGAGGGTTCAAGGAAGAAAACTTCGGTGTCAGCATCCATGGTGATAACACCCTTGACATAAGAATCAGAGTAATATGTCAATTCATAGCGGTTAAAAGGAGTTGTGCTGTAGTCAAGAGTATAGTTGTTATTAGCTATCTTAACAGGGTGTGAAGCACCGTTAACAGTAATGTTTGTTTCATTATAGGGGCTTACATTAACCGTAAATGTAGCTGTTTTGCCACCGTAGTGAGCGGTAACGGTCTGTGTTCCCTCTGCGGTCAGATATTCGGGAGTGCAATAATAACCCGAAGTAATATTGAATGTGGTATCGGACGCACCGTCCTGACCGTTAATTGTTGCCTGAAGAACAAGTCCTGCCGTGTTAAGCTTTTCACCAACGGTATAATTTGTCTTAACGGGATTTTCAATAACCGTAAGAGAATCTACTGCAGGTTCATACTTGGGATAAACGGTATAGCTTCTGTAGGAAATCTCCGTGTCGGCATCAATGCGCATACCGTCACCGTTTGTATCGGTGTACCAACCGGCAAAAACATAGCCGTCAGGAACATTTGTGGGAACGGGAAGCTCACCGTATGTTGTGCCGTCATCTGCATAGGTATAATCCTCACGGTGTGTGTGTCCTGTAATCTCCGAGAAAGAAACAGATGTTGCTAACATATCGGTTTTGTAAAGTCCGATATCTTCTATGACACAGTATCGGGATACTGCCTCAGTATTATTAATGGCACTGAATACAACCTGAACACGAGCGGTGTTTGCCTGTGTGGTAAATTCTTTTCTATTGCCGGTCAACTGGGGAGTTTCATAGTTGTACCAGGTTACCATCTTGCCGTCCGAATCCATTTCAACGATGTAGGGCTGGCTATGTATAGCACCGGGCAAATTGTTATCACCAATGCTGTAGGTTAACGTATAGCTTGTGCTTCCCTGAACATCTATTGTGTAATAAGCATCGTTGCTTGCGTTTGCATCTATACCGAAACCGGTAAGAAAAGTATTGCTTGCAGTAGCTTCTGTTGTGAGCTTGATGGTGCCGGATGACAAATCGGTTTCTATAGTACCGGTACCCATACCAGCAGCAGAAGACTTCTCGTTATTCGCCCAGTCCTCAAGACTGAACAGGTTGAAATATTCAAGAAGATCACTCTCAAAAATCGCAATATCTTTAACAGTTGCGTAAACGGAAGACTGTGATGTATTTCCTTCGTTTTTATCATCACCGATTGTAAAACGAATCTGGATACCGGTAACATTGGCAGGGGTGGTAAATTTAAAGCTGTTATTTCCGTATCCGGGAGTTCCGTAGGAAACCATTGTATCAAGACCCGCAAACAATCCCTCGTCAGTATACATAAAGACAAAAGGAGTGAAAAGATAGATATTACCATCAACATTATAGGAGAATGTGTAGGTAGTATTCGGTTTAACAGGCATTGTGTAATAGTTACTGTTCTGAGTAGCGCTTTCCGTACCCATTGAAAAAGCAGTGTAAATTTCACCTGCATCCATATCGGTTTTGGTAAGCGTAAAGCTGCCGTTTTGTATATCCGTTTCCAAAGTACCGCCTTTATTGGGAACACCGTCAGCTATAACAGTAGATGACAAATCATTGTTTGCCCATGCTTCAAACACAAAGATGTTGTTGAAAGCAAGCTCAACGGGGTAACTTTCTGCCGCCGATGAGTAAAGCATTGCAACGGTAGGAACAAGCAATGCAACCACCAACAGTACGGTAATTAATGGTTTGACAATTTTTTTCATAAAATTACCTCCAATTTCATGTGTTATCTATTTTAAAAATCCAATTGTTTTTTGGATAATTATTGCCTTGGGGTTAAATAATCTTTACAAAGTCTGCTGTATTCATGTGCCTTTCGGCAAACATAATCGGGTTTACCGTTAAAATTTCCCGTTTCGGCATAGGCAACCGCTGCACACATATCGCATTCCCTGCGAAATTCACAGCCTGTACATTCCGAAGGAAGAAAAATTTCTTTTCGTATTGCCCTTATTTTTTTCCAAGCATCGTTGAAATCTTCAACAGGCACGGAGGGTTCGTTCATCATTCCGCACGGTGTCATTTCACCTTTCCAGGTTATCCAGAAGGTTGTTGACCCTGCACGGCAGTTTATCCGCTCTCCGCATTCGCCGATATCGGCATACGGCGGAGGAGCCGTGCTTTTGTTTTTGAGATAATCCGCAAAGCCGTCACCCAAAAGTTTTTTCTGCCACTCAAAATGCGCCTTTGCCGCTTCCTGCGGGGTAAGTCTTTCGGGCATTTCGCCGCATTGAGTACGTACGGGCGGGAACATATAAGTAACGGGCTGAATTGGAATCTGCAATTCCTTTGCGAAATCAAGAGCATCAGGAGCATCCGATATATTCTGCGGGGTTACGGTATAGTTGAGTTTAACGTTGATATTTTCTTCCTTGAGCTTCCTTATCGCTTCAACCACGGTTTCGTATATATCGCCGTTTCCGCAAAGGGCTGCATAGGTTTCTTTTGAAGTGCCGTAAAGTGTTACATTAAGCTTCTGCGGAGGATTTTCTTTGAAAAAACGAAGTTTTTCGGAATTTATCAAAGTGCCGTTGGTATTCACCGAAACAAGCAAGCCCGAATTTTTGCACGCAAGATAAATCTCCTCAAAATCCCGCCTTATCATCGGTTCGCCGCCCGTCAGAAGAACAGGAAGAGTTCCTGCTTTTGCCGCCTGTTTTGCCAGATCGCTCCACCATGCTGTGTCCTTTTCTCCGTTTATGGCTTCACGGTCATGCTCATGGTGATGTATATAACACATCTTGCAATCAAGAGTGCAGCGCGAGGTAAGCTCAAAAGCTCCCGAGAGAGGAATCCCCTGCAATTCCGCTTTGGCAAAAAGGCTGTTAATCAGAACATCATATTCATTCATCAGACAAGCCTCCCTCTATCAAAGCATTTTCAAGTGCGATAACCGCATTTTCATCGGGAGTACACCACATTCTGTAAACAGGAATGTTTGCAACAAGCTTTTCAAGCAAGTCTATGCACATGATGCGTTCCTCGGGAACGAGAAAATCAAGATAGACATTGCCGAGTAAGCCGCTGATGGCTTCAACTCCACCGATACGGGTTACGGTATTTTGTTTCGCCTGACCGAGAAGAATTATTGCACCGAGGGGAAGAGTTTTGTTTTTGCAAATTCCGCTTGTTCCGCAAATGGGTATTCCGCAGGCATAAGCTGTGTTGTTTTTAATCACAACACCCGTCTTATCGCCGTTGATGATTTCAGCATCACGGTGTTTTTCCCACAAGGCAGCCTGCGTGCTTTTTCCTGTTCCGCAGGGAGCGGAAAAAAGTATTCCCCTACCCTTATACTCAATAAACGAGGAGTGAAAAAACAGAACATTTTCAGCAAGCATAATTTGCGGAATCGAAACCGAACTCCACATCAGGCGCGAATCTGTCATAATGTGATAATTCTTTTCGGCTATATACGTTTCACTCACAGAAGGATTTGCATAATCATAAAGAGTAACCGCGCCGTTTTCCGTACCCATTTTTGCATGACGGTAAATACGGCTGCCGTTTGAATAAGCAATAACATCACCGCTTTTCCCGAGATAATCACCTTCGGGTTCAGGCAATTCCGAACACCTTTTGCAGCGAATAAGAATATCGGATTCGTGCATCTGTTTTTCAAACCGTTTCCACTCTTCATTTTCGTGAAAAAACAACGGAGCATCAATGCATATATTACATTCACAAAAAGAATAATATTTTTCCATACAACACTGCTCCATTTTTATTCCGTAATATTATATTACATAATAATGCGCTTGTCAACATGAAAGTCAAACATTTTTGCAACAAAATGTCTTGTATACACATAGAAAAAACGGCAAGTTGCACAACAAGCACAATTTGCCGTTTCAGAATTTTTAATTCAAAAAACCAAGCTGAATGAGTTCAAAAAGGAAGTCCTTTGTATCGGCTTCGGCTTCTTCCCTCGAAACATCAAATGATGCCGTAACCTTCTCAACAAGCTCACTAAGAGTAACCTCTTTTTGAAGTGTTTCCCACAGAAGCTTGCTGACCGGATTCAATACGACAATCCGAGAGGTATTCTCCCCTTCCGCTCCCAGAGGAATTGCAAGATATTCTCCTGCAATTTCACGCATGATGTACTTGGCTTTTACACAATAGGTTCTTTCGGACATGGTGTTCCTCCCCTTTTAAAATTTTCTCCAGACCATTTTATCGACAATACCCGTATATCCCTGAATTATCTTAACAACCTTGGTGGAAACATTCTTATCGGCATAATCGGGAACGCGGGTTCCGAAATCGCCGTTTTCACAAAGACCGATTGCGGTATCGGTTGCCTGAAGAAGAGATTTTTCATCAATACCCGCAAGAATAAAACCTGCTCGGTCAAGAGCCTCGGGTCTTTCGGTTGATGTTCTTATGCATACAGCAGGAAAATCGTGACCGACCGACGAGAAGAACTCACTTTCTTCGGGCAGAGTTCCGCTGTCCGAAATAACAGCAAGTGCATTCATCTGCAAGCAGTTATAGTCATGGAAGCCGAGAGGCTCATGCATTATGATGCGTTTATCAAGCTCAAATCCGCTTGTTTCAAGCCTTTTGCGGCTTCTCGGATGGCATGAATACAGCACGGGAACATCATATTTTTCAGCTATTTTATTGAGTGCGGTAAAAAGTGAAACAAAGTTTTTTTCCGTATCAATATTCTCCTCACGGTGAGCCGAGAGAAGGATGTATTTTTTCTTTTCAAGACCTAATTTATTGAGTATATCGGAAGCGAGAATCGACTCATAATTTGCAGCAAGAACCTCCGCCATGGGAGATCCTGTAACATAGGTTCTTTCCGGTGCGCAGCCGCAGGCAAGGAGATATCTTCTCGCATGCTCAGAATAAGCCATATTTACATCTGCGATTATATCAACAATGCGTCTGTTGGTTTCCTCCGGAAGGCATTCATCCTTGCATCTGTTGCCCGCCTCCATATGAAAAACAGGAATATGAAGTCGCTTTGCCGAAATCGCGGAAAGACATGAATTTGTATCACCGAGAATAAGAAGCGCATCGGGCTTTGTTTCACACATAAGCTTATATGAACAGTTGATAATATTGCCGACGGTTGCACCCAAATCATCGCCGACGGCATCCATATATACCTCGGGTGCATCAAGGCTCAAATCCTTAAAAAATACACCGTTGAGATTGTAATCGTAATTTTGGCCCGTATGGGCAAGAATACAGTCAAAATACTCTCTGCATTTCTTTATAACCTCGGAAAGCCTTATGATTTCGGGGCGGGTGCCTACAATAATCAAAAGCTTCAGCTTACCGTTATTTTTGAATTTTATATCGGAATAATCCAGCTTAATATTCATAGCAAAATCTCATTTCGTTTATTGAATTTCAACCTTTTCAAAAAATGTATCGGGCTTATCGGGGTTGAAGCATTCATTAGCCCACATTACGGTAACAAGGTCCTGCGTTTCGGAAAGATTGATGATATTATGGGTATAGCCCGGAAGCATATGAATTGCCTCAATTTTTTCGCCACTAACCTCAAAATTCAGCACCTCATCGGTACCGATTTTTCGCATCTGAATAAGTCCTTTTCCGGAAACAACTATAAAAAACTCCCATTTTGTGTTGTGCCAATGCTCTCCTTTGGTAATACCGGGCTTTGAAATATTGACCGAAAACTGACCGCAGCCTGCTGTTTTCAAAAGCTCGGTAAAACTCCCTCTGCTATCAACATTCATCTTAAGAGGAAAGGAAATTTTATCCTTTGGAAGATAAGAAAGATAAGTAGAGTAAAGCTTCTTTTTGAAGGAGTTTTCGGGAATTTCAGGCATTAAAAGCGAGTCCGGCTGAGCATGAAATTCATACAATGCATCGGTTATTTCGCCGAGAGTTACCTTGTGGGTAACAGGTGCTGCACAGAACTTTCCGTCATCGCAGATAACAGCATTAATGCCTTCAAAACGGCAACGGTGTTCCCCGCCTTCAAGAGCGCAGATCATCTCGTCAACAAGGTCATCAATATACAAAAGCTCAAGCTCGACAGCAGGGTTATTTACGGTTATAGGCAAATCGTTTGCAATGTTATTGCAGAAGGTTGCAACAGCGCTGTTATAGTTTGGTCTGCACCATTTTCCGAATAGGTTAGGGAATCTGTACACAAGGATTTTCGCACCCGTTTCCTCACCGTATTCAAAGAAAATATTTTCACCTGCAAGCTTACTTTTTCCGTATTCCCCGTCGGCATATCTTCCCTCAAGAGTTGCCTGAACGGAGCTTGCAAGCATAACAGGGCAAGCATTTCCGTGCTTTTTAAACAGTTCAATAAGCATACGGGGAAAGTCGCGGTTTCCCTGCATAAATTCCTTCGCATCCAAGGGTCTGTTTACACCGGCAAGGTTAAAAACAAAGTTCGCCTGTCTGCAATAACCGTCAAGAAGCGCCGGGTCACTATTGATATCATATTCAAAAATATCGGTTATTTCAAGCTCGGGATGTGTTCTGTCCTTGCCGTCACGAATATTTTTCAGTGCGGCGCAAAGATTCCTGCCCACAAAGCCCGCAGAGCCCGTTACAAGAATTTTCATATTAATATTTACCACCAAACAGTTTAAGTTTAAGAAGCAAAGCCTTCATTTCTTCAACGGAAAGGCGCTCTGTATTATGAGAAGTATACTGCACATCGAGTTCAAGCTTTTTGTTTCCGTTTTTAAAATAGTTATCATAGTTAAGATTACGGTTATCGGCTTTGATTCTGTAGAATCCGGGAAGATCCTCGGAGCGAATCATTTCCTCAGTTGTAACAAGAACCTCATAGAGCTTTTCGCCGTGACGGCTGCCTATGCAGGTATAACCGACATCAGAGCCTTTAAGCTCAAGAACAGCCTTTGCGAGGGTTTCAATTGTTGCTGCGGGAGCCTTCTGAACAAACAAATCTCCCTGCTCACCATGTTCAAACGCATAGAGAACGAGTGTTACCGCATCATCAAGAGTCATCATGAATCTTGTCATATCGGGATTTGTTACGGTAAGGGTTTTACCCTCTGCAATCTGGTCACAAAAAAGAGGAATAACAGATCCCCTTGATGCCATAACATTACCGTATCTTGTAAGACAAAGAACAGGATCTCCCTCGAGCATCTGACGTGACCTTGCAACAACGTTTTTCTCCATCATCGCCTTGCTCATACCCATTGCATTAATGGGATATGCAGCCTTATCCGTTGAAAGAAAAATCGCCTTTTTAATCTTGTTCTCAACGCAGGCGGTTATAACGTTATCAGAGCCGACAACATTGGTTTTAACAGCCTCCATCGGATAAAATTCACATGAAGGCACCTGCTTCAAAGCCGCTGCATGAAAAACATAATCAACGCCTCTGAAAGCACCTGAAATTGAATTGTAATCGCGCACATCGCCTATGTAAAACTTTATTTTTGAAGAATGCTCGGGATATTTGAGCTGATATTCATGGCGCATATCATCCTGTTTCTTTTCATCTCGGGAAAGAATGCGGATTTCACCGATATCGGTGGTAAGAAAACGGTTAAGAACTGCATTGCCGAAGCTGCCCGTACCGCCTGTTATAAGAAGGGTTTTATCTGTAAAAATATTCATAATAATTCCTCATTTTGTGATCAATTGATTTTTATTATATTCTCATGCAATATCATATGTCAATGTTTCGGGCATCAAAGATATTTTTCGATAAACTCATAAAAAAGCTGTTGTGCATTCTGTGAACATTCGGGGTCTTTCTCAAGACCGTGCCCTGAATTGGGATAGATATTAAAATAGTGTTCGACACCGCATTCCGTAAGCTTTGCATCAAGTGCAACGGCATTTCGGAACGGCACAATATCATCAACCATACCGTGGTTAATGATGGTAGGCACGGTATTTTCATCAACATAATAAAGAGGTGAAACTTTCTTTATTTCATCAATTGCCTCGCCTCTTGTTTCATAGGTAATTTTCTTTCCGCAAGCCCATGAAAGAAGCTGTGAAATTGCCGCTTCGTCACCCAAACCGTTCCCCTTTCCGAGTTCGGGATTATAGAAATAATAATCATCCGTAAGGTCTGTCGGTCCGCAATCACTCATAACGGCAACCGGAGGAATTGCAGAGTTGTTGACTCTTGAATATGCATAAAGCAAAGAAAGGTTGGCACCCGCAGAACCACCCGTGAGAATCGAACGGTTAATATTGATACCAAGCTTTTCGCCCTTTTCTTTGATGCAAATCATTGCCGAATCAATATCATCCATGATATCGTTGATATCAACGGTATCGCAGATGTATCTGTAATTCATTGCAGCACAGGCAACACCGAATTTTTCGCTGATTTCCTTTATTGTATCACGGTACATATCCTTATCGCCGGCAACCCATGCACCACCGTGGATGTACAGCACAAGACCGGTTTCTTCGGTATCTCTCGGTATGCAAAGGTCAAGCACATGACGTTCATGCTCACCGTATGAAAGATTGTAATAAGAATAGTTTTCACAACTCATTACAGGCACCCCCAATAATTCTGCAAAGAACATTATAATCGACATAAAAAAAGATGTGATTTTTGCAAGCACGGATATGTCTCCTTTATAAATTTATCCATTATAAGATTACACCAATTATTTTTAATTGTCAATTAAATCTTGACTGTTGTAATCTTTAAAGGTTATACTGAAAGCATATTGCAAAAGAAAAGAGGAGTAATATGAGTAACTATAATTGGAAAGGCAAATGGATCGGAGCTAAAATGACGATTGAAGACAGATATGCTCCTATATTCAAAAAAAATTTCACGGTATCAAACAATATTTCAAATGTGATAATAAAGATATGCGGACTCGGTCTTTTCGAGTTAAAAATAAACGGTAATCTCCCCGACGACTCAGTATTGAACCCTGCACATACACAGTACAGTAAGACCGTTACTTACAGAGAATTTGATATTACCTCATTAATCAAAAACGGCAACAATGAAATAACCGTTGAACTCGGCAACTATTTTTTCAACGAAACAACCAATGTATGGAAATGGGCGGAGGCATCGTGGAGATCTGCACCTAAGCTTATCGCCGATCTTACAATTACATATAACGACGGCACGTCACAAACAATAGCAACCGACGAATCATGGCTTGTAACTCTTGACGGCCCGGTTATTACAAACAGCATTTATTATGGCGAAACTCACGATTTAAGGCGCACGGAATACACCTGGCACAACGCAATTCATGTTGATGCACCGGCAGGAAAGCTAAAGCTTCAGGATATGCCTTATATAAAAAGAATCGGCGAATTTGAGCCAAAAGAAATAAAGCTTATGCCAAACGGAAGCTACATTATCACCGCACCTGAAATGATTACGGGATGGGCAAAAATTTCCGTTGATATTCCTGAAGGAACAAAAATTACCGTTACATACGGCGAAAAACTTAAAAACGATGGTTTCGTTCAGAAAATAGGCATAGACGAGGGCCACAATGCAGAATGGTGGCAGGACTGCTACATTCAGCAGGATAACTTTATCGCAGGTTGCAAAGAGAATGTTTTTGAGCCGAAATACAGCTACAAAGGATTCAAATACATCCAAATTGACGGCTGTCCGTGTAAAATCACAAATGAAAACATAAAAATATTCCGTGTTGCAAATGATGTTAAATCCGTATCGGATTTTTCATGCTCTGATGAACTTATCAACAAGCTTCATGCACTTATGCAGCGCACTTTGCTCAACAATTTTCAAAGCAAGCCCACAGATACTCCCGTATGGGAGAAAAACGGCTGGCTCGGCGATGCAAACTGCGCATTAAGAACAATGACATATAATTATGACATGAGTAAATATCTGAAAAGCTTTGTTGACATCATGAACGATTGCTTCAATGAATACGGCTCCGTTCCCGTAATAGTACCCACCGCTGATTGGGGTATCGGAAATTCACCCGTATGGAACACGGTATATGTTTTCGGAATTGAAGCACTGCTTGATTTTTACAACAACATTGAATATGCAAATGAGATATATCCGAATCTTAGAGAATTTGCGTTAAAGGATATCAAAGAGCTTGAAGCTCTTGATTGGACATGGGGTACGAGAGGTCTTTCTGACTGGCTTTCCCCCGCCGGAGATGAAAATGCCGAGATTTTCCCTGACCCCTCCGAAGGTGCGGAAATCTGCTGCACAGCATTCATTTACCGCATGCTCGAATCCATGATATATATTGCCGAAAAGCTTGAAAAAACAGAGGATATCGAAGCATATAAATCGGCAAGAAGAAATATATATAAAGCATTCAATGAAAAGTTTTTCATTGCCGAAAAAGGAGTATATCAGACAACATTCTGGAGAGAACTCGGAGTACGCACAAAATACAGACAAACCTCAAACCTTCTCCCCCTTGCCTTCGGATTGGTTCCCGAAGAACACAAAAAGGCTGTTCTTGAAAATCTAGCAAAGGATATTTCCGACAAGGAATATCATCTTGATACGGGCTGTACGGGAACGAGATTTGTTCTGCCCGTACTGTTCGATAACGGATATGGCGATATCGCTTACAAGGTGCTGACACAAACAACATATCCGAGCTGGGGATTCTGGATTGAATGCGGTGCCGACAGTGCATGGGAATCATGGGAAAAAACCACCCGTTCACAAGACCATTATTTTCTTGCAACATACGATGAAGCTCTTTTCACTCACATTGCAGGTATAAGAAATGTCCGCAACGGTTTCCGTTCATTCACTTTGAAGCCCGAGCTTATGTGCGGACTAGAATTTGCAAACTCATCAATTGAAACACCGCTCGGAAATCTTCATATTAAATGGTGTAAAAACGATGACGGTCAATTTAATGTTGAAACGGAAATACCCGAAGGAGCAACCGCCGAATTGATTCTTCGTACAGATAAAAAAGAAGTAACAGAAACACTCAGCGGCGGAAAATATTCTTGGAAGATTTAACAACAGCAAACGGCATCTCCGACTGACGGAGATGCCGTTATTTATTTCACAAATCTTTTTACTACCGTTTTCAGCTTCATATAAACATTACAAAAAACAAGAGCGAGCTTACTTTCAGCTATTTTATGTAAAATGCCTTTCTTTCCGTTGCAAACAAGCTTTATAATGTTGTTCTGCCACAGATAAAGACCGTCTTCAAAAACTCTTCTTGATGAAAAATGAAGAATTGAGCAATTCTTAAATTCTTTGCCGCTTTTATCGGTAACATCAAGTAATCCGTTTTCAAAATCAATGGTATCAATATGACATTTTGAAGGTAAAGAAATGCACTTTCCGACCTTGGGCTTTGCATTACATACAAAACCGTTATTCTCCATTGCGAGGCTTAATACAGGATCGTCACGAAGCTTACCGTTACAAAGAAGTCCGACATCATTTTTTAACACCGGATTATTCATTATGTAATCTGCAATATTCAAACAATCACGGTACATTTTTTTGCATTTTTCTCCTTTGCGGATAAAAAAGTAGCCCGGATTGAACAACGGAAAGGCTTTGATATCGGGAAGATGTTTTTTGATTTCAGCCTGTGACTCTTCGGATTTGAACCATATATTCAGCGGTGAATCATTCCAACCGAAGCTTGAAAAATCCGATTCTGCAGACAGTATCTCCCAAAAGAAATCAAGATTTCTGTAAACAAAGCAATCGGGTTCAATAAAAATGCTTTCATCATACGGAGAATCAACGAGCAGACGGAACTTGTCTTTATAAGAACCGAAAACATTATCAAGTACAACCGCATCATCAAATTCGGCAGTATATTCATTCTCTTTGTCACAAAGAATTGCCATTTTGGTTTCGGGGTTATGGAAACGGAAGGAACGAAGCATATTGACTGCCATTTTATAATATTTTTCACTTCCCGTTGCCAAAGTTACAAAGCCTCTTGTCATATTCAAACCATCATTTCATATTAGAGTTTTTCACATAATATTTATACTCTTTTTTTAAATCTATAATCGAAATAGTATGACATCCGCCATTTCTCTTTTCAGGCGGCGGAGGAGTCATATAATCTCCGTATACTCTCTTAAGATATTCATCCCATTTTTTGGGAGCAGGTAACATATATCCTTCAAATTCAACATCCGATATTTCACTGAACAACTCAGACTTGAATCGAGCCTTTATATTGTTTTCTGCCCATATGTAGTAACAGAATTCATAATCTGTATAGTTTT
>JAZPYI010000029.1:0-7674 GCA_045544115.1 Acutalibacteraceae bacterium
ATGAAACCTGTGTGGGTTGAAATTGATAATGCTCTTAAAATATTCGGTCAATATCCTATTATGAGAGATGATATTTCAAGCTTGTATCTTCGGGAATTTACTGTGTTGAATAAATATTTATCATATTAAAAAAACCGAACCGCTTATCAAAACGATAATTGGTTCGGTTTTTATTTTTGGTGCACCTGACAGGGCTTGAACCTGCACATCAAAGATACCAGATCCTAAATCTGGCGCGTCTGCCAATTCCGCCACAGGTGCATTTACCGCATTTGATATTATCACGAATGTCTTTATTTGTCAAGCAAATATCCAATAGTTAAAGCATATCCCTTTTACGGAGATATGCTTTAACTTTTAATAAATATTATTTTTTAAAGGGCATCATGTAAAACTCAAATTTGAGTTCGTCGCTGCCGTCAACCTCAAACTGAGGAAGTATGTCAGGTCCGCAGCTTGCAGTACCTGTGCCTCTTGTAAAACCATCGATATTAATAACAACTGTATTTTCATCATGAAGATCTTCTCTGTGTTTTGCGTTTTGAAGAAGAAGCTGAGAATAGGGTCTGACATTAAAATTGAAGTATTTTTCATCAAACGCAAACTTAATTCCATCACCGTCATTATCTGTTATTGCAAGATATCTTACGTTGGTTCTGTTGCCTGAATCCTGAGGTCTAATATAGGGTTCATACATGTCATCAACGGTTGTTTCATAGATACCAACCATTGACTGTGCATAAAGATCGCAGAGATTTTCGTCAGGACCCATGCCGTAGTATTCGATATTTCTGAATTCTTTAGGCATCTCAAGCATGAGGCCGAATCTCGGCATATGCGCTGCAAGTCTTTTCTTTGCAACAGGCTTGAATTTTGCTTCAACCTTAATTGTTCCGTTACCATAGATTTTATACTCTGTTTCAACCTTACCGAGAGGAAGCAGTGATTTTTTGCTTTTAAGCTTATACTCAATTTCTATTTCAGCCTTATCTTTTTTGATTTCAACCTCAAAATCGGTGCAGATGCACTTATAATCGTCATATCCCGCATTAATCCATTTGTCACGGTAATGAGTATCATTATCAAGGTATGCTCTGTAAATATTGGGAATAAAGCCTTTGGCAAAAGCGGGTGAATCGTTAATAAGCTCCTTGCCGTTTACAAAATAGCTTTCAATCATGCCGCTTTCATTTGAGAAGGTAACGGAGCCATTTTCAAAAGAGATAACACTTGATTTTTCATTTGTGTTTACATTTATCTTATAATCGGATTTTGATTTTTCGGACTTATATTCTTCTTTAAGAATCTTCTGCTCAAATGCAATTTCATTGTCTCCGTCATAATAATAAATATTAAGATGACAGTCGCATTTCTCTTTTGGAAGCTTGATATCAAGATTAAACTCCTTTTCGCATTCTGCATCAATATCAAGAATTATTTCGTCTGCGGCAAGAAGAATGTTTCCGTTTTTAACAAGTTCCCATACAGCTGTTATATAAGATGTATTTCTGAAACGGTTTGTATTTTTAAATGTAAGTGTTCCGTCATTATAAACTGCTCTTACAGGTCTGTAAACGTTCTTCATTTCTTTTGCGCCTGTATGAAGGGTTCTGTCGGGATAAACAAGACCGTCGACGCAGAAACAGCCGTCATGTCTCCATTCACCGTGATCGCCGCCGTAAGTAAACTTTATCTTACCGTTAGGATGATATACAGAATGATCTGCCCATTCCCAAATGCAACCGCCCATAAGATTTTCATACTTATAGAAAATATCCCAGTATTCTTCAAGTCCGCCGGGACCAACACCCATTGCATGAGCATATTCACAAAGGAAGAAAGGCTTGGGAGTATATTTTTTTCCTCTTGTATGCTTTCCTGTTTTTTCGACATCCTTGTGGTCTGTATACATCTCAGATACTACATCATATGAATGTCTTTCGTTGCGTACAACACCTTCATAATGAACGGGGATTTCGGGGCATATATCATGAAGATATTCATAGCATACATCCTGGCATGAATATCCGCCGGCTTCGTTACCGAGTGACCACATGATGATGCCTGTGCGGCTGCGGTCGCGAAGGTACATTCTCTTTACTCTGTCAAGGTATCTGGGTGCCCATTTAATATCATGGCTTATAAGGTCGATGTTATTGTGAGGATCACAGCCACAGCCATGTGTTTCTATATCAGCTTCATCAATTACATAAAGACCGTATATATCACAAAGGGCAATAAACATTGCATCAGGAGGATAGTGAGATGTTCTTACAGCATTAACATTGAGTGATTTCATGAGTTTAATATTCTTTTCAAGATCATCAAAGCTCATGACATAACCGTTTTTGTAATGCGTATCATGATGGTTAACACCTTTTATTTTTATTTTTTTGCCATTGACAGTGAAAATATCTTTTTTGATTTTTACGGTTTTAAAGCCAAAATAATTACGCTGTGTCATTATTTCATCTTCACCGTTATAAAGGCTTACATATGCTGTATATACTTCGGGAATTTCTGCATTCCATGTTTTTACATCAAGATTTTTAAAGCTGATTACACAGTTACTTTCAGCAGGAATGCATTTTTCTGCTATAAGCTTATGTTTATAATAAATTTCAGCATAAGCGCACAGACCATCGGGTTTACCGTTGATTGCAACATTAATATCAAGATTCCAACCTTTAGAGGTTTCTTTTGTTCTTAAGTAAACATCGTACAGATAAGTTTCGGGCATTTCATAAAGAAGAACATCTCTGAAAATGCCGTTTTCTCTGAACATATCCTGGCACTCAAGGAAGGTGCCGTTTGACCACTTGTGAACAACAGCAACAAGCTCATTTTCTCCTTCGACAATGTATTTTGTCAAATCAAATTCGGCTGTGTTGTGTGCACCTTCACTATAACCGACAAACTGACCGTTAATATAAAGATCAATGCAAGAAATAACACCAAGGAAGGAAATGATATATGTTTTGTTAAGTGATGAAATATTAAATACTTTTCTGTATACACCCACTGGCTGTTCATAGGGAACATAGGGCGGTTTGTCATCGAATGCATAAGGGCAGTTGATGTAAGCCGGAGCATCGTAGCCTGTTCTTTGCCATGTTGAGGGGATTTTTACAGTATCAAAAGCAACTGTTTCTGTATCAAGAATATCCGGAAGATTTTTGTTGCTTTCATAATACTTGAACTGCCATTTACCGGAAAGAACATGAACAATATCTGATGATGTTCTTTCTTTTTTTATAGAAGTCTTCTTGAGAGTTTCTACCGATGAATAGGGTATGGCATAGCCTCTGCCTTCAAGCTTATTAATTTCAAAAACGGAAAAGTCATTGAAGTTTGTTTTATTAATATTATATTTCATATTATTGTTTCTCCTTTAAATTATTAATCATAATTTTTGCGGCTTTATAAATATCTCCACAGCCCAGAGTGATAATTAAATCGCCGCTTTCGGCATTTTTGACGGCATATTCGGCAACTTCATCAAAAGAGTTAAACCATACACTTCCCGGAATTTTTTCTGCAAGCTGTGAGGTGTAAATATTATAAGTGTTAACTTCTCTGGATCCCATAATTTCTGTCATGATACATTTGTCAGGAATTTTAAGAACACGGACAAATTCATCGAATAGTATTGATGTTCTGGAATAGGTAAAAGGCTGGAAAACTGCCCAAACTCTGTTGTAACCCATTTTCATGGCTGTTTCAAGGGTTACTTCAAGCTCTTTAGGATGATGAGCATAATCATCGGCAATTGTTATTCCGTTTATCTGTGCAAGAATTTCAAAACGTCTGCCTGCACCGTGAAAATCGGAAATTCCTTTAACACACTGTTCAAAGCTTACACCTGATTCCATGGCCGAGGCAATTACAGCCAGCGCATTATATACATGATGTTTGCCGGGAATGCCTAGTGTTACTTTACCAAGCTTTTCACCGTATCTGATTAAATCAAATGATGCAAACTCATTTTTAAGTTCAATATTAGTTGCTCTGTAACTGTTGTTGTCATTTAAGCCGAAGGTTATAACATGCTTTTTGCAAATATCAACAGCAGGAACAACGGTTTCTGTTGTATTTAAGTCATCACCGTTATATATAATCATTTTTGTTGCCATTGAAGCGAACTTAGTAAATGACTTCTTCAGGTTATCAAATGTTTTAAAGTAATCAAGATGGTCTTCGTCAACATTAAGAATAACAGCAATATCCGGTGATAAATCAAGAAAAGTATCAACAAATTCACAAGCCTCGCAGACCATGTGCTCACTGTGACCTACCATGCCGTTTGAACCGGTCAAAGGAAGTTTACCGCCGATGACAGCTGTCGGGTCAAAGTCTGCTTCGATCAGAACTTGCGTCAACATTGAGCAGGCAGTTGTTTTGCCGTGAGTACCGCTTATACAAATGCTGTTGGGATAAATTCTGGTAATAGCTCCGAGAAGCTTGCTTCTTTCAAATGTCGGGATTCCGGATGCTTTGGCAGCGATTAATTCGGGATTATCGGGAAGAAGTGCTGCTGTATACACAATCATTTCCGCTCCGTTTATGTTATCTGCTTTTTGTCCGAGAGTTACGGGTATACCCAATGAACGGATTCTTGCAAGTGTATCGGTTTCATTATTATCCGAACCGCTCAACAGATATCCTTCTTTATGAAGAATCTCTGCAAGGGGACACATTCCGGAGCCGCCTATTCCGATAAAATGAATACGTTTAACTTTTTTTAATAATTCATCTATTTCAAACATAAAATTCTCCTTTGGTTATTTCTTTAAATATTATAATACATCTTATGAGAAAAATAAAGTAAAACTTAACAAACTTTAATATATTTTTCCGAACAGCTTAAATATACACACATAAAATGATAGTAGCAAAAGCACAGGGAGGTGTAAATTTTGCAAAAAAAATATAATATTGTTATCATCGGAGGAGATAACCGCCAGCTTTATACTGCAGATTATCTCGAAAAATCAGGACTTGATGTGTCTGTTTACGGCATAATTCCCAAAAACAGAAAGTGTGTAAATGATATTAAGTCGGTACTTAAAGATGCCGATGCGATTATACTTCCTCTTCCGATTTCAAAAGACGGTAAATATATAACCTCGACTGTACCGATAAAAGAGACTTTAGATGATATTTTCTCAATGATAAATTGTGAATGTGTTGTTTTTGCAGGGTTAATTAATAAGACAGCAGAAGCAAAATTAAACAAAAAGGGTATTAAATATTTCGATTATTTTAAAAGAGAAGATGTTACGGTAAAGAATACCGTTCCGACGGTGCAAGGAATTTTAAAAGCAATGATAGACAACATTGATTATACAATTTACTCAAGTAAATGTGCAGTTTTCGGATACGGAAGAGTCGGCAGAATTACAGCAGATATTTTAACTTCAATCGGAGCTGATGTTACGGTTTGTGCGAGAAAACAAGGTGATCTTGCCGGTGCCGAAATAAGAAAAAATAAAAGCTGTTTAATATCCGATTTTCATAAATATTCAAATGAATATGATATTATTATAAATACCGTTCCCTCACTTGTTATTGACAGAAAAATTCTCGAAAATGTAAAATCCGATTGTCTTATAATTGATGTCGCATCAGCACCGTTCGGCACGGATTTTGCAGCAGCTTATGAGCTTGGAATTAACGCAATTCAATGTCCGTCACTTCCGGGTAAGGTTGCACCCAAAACGGCAGGAAAAATAATTGCCGAAGCAATAATCAATATTTTAAAGGAGGAAAATCTATGGATAAGTTAACTGTCGGTTTTGCTCTTTGCGGATCATTTTGTACATTCACTAAGGCAATAAATGAAATTGAAAGAATTAAAAATTCAGGAGCAAATATTATTCCTATTATGTCATTCAATGCATATTCTACAGATACAAGATTCGGAAAAGCACAGGATTTTATAGAAAAAATTGAAGGGATTTGTGAAAACAAAATAATTTCAACTTTAGCTGATGCTGAACCTATCGGTCCCAAAAAGTTGCTTGACATTCTGGTAGTTGAACCGTGTACCGGTAATACTCTTGCAAAGCTTGCAAACGGTATAACAGATACACCTGTTACACTTGCTGCAAAGGCTCATCTTCGTAACGAAAAACCGCTTGTCATTGCTGTATCAACTAACGATGCCCTTTCCGGCGCAGCTAAAAATATAGGACATCTTCTTAATTATAAAAATATTTATTTTGTTCCAATGCGTCAGGATGATGCATTGAACAAGCCTCGTTCCGTTGTTGCTGATTTTACAAAGACAATTGATACGGTATATAATGCAATAGACGGCAAACAAATTCAGCCAATTTATATTTAATGGAAAAACCAACCTCGGATTCGAGGTTGGTTTTCGTAAGGACTATTCAAGAATAATGTCCTTGTTTAGCTTTAAATCTCCCGAAGAAGAGCGGCATGAATTATAAGTGTTATCCTGGTTCAAATGATGCAGCTCATGCAGTCGGTATCGGTAAAATTGTGCCTATAGTTCCACATATTCCGTGAAGTGTCATTCTTGAAAGCAGGTCTTCGGTTAGTTCCTCAGGGGAAAGGGTAGAATCTTTATATTTAACATAACTTCCCATAACAATACCTCAAAAATATTTTTTGGATTATATCATAGTAATTTAATTATTGCAATGCACTAACCGGAATAAGTAACATGAAATATGTAGATTACATATTATAAAGTAAAATCAATAAGTAGGTGCATAAAATGCATATTGTTTTAATTACCGCAGCAGGAGTAGGAGGAGCTACTGTTATCGGTGCATTATTGGGATTCATATTTAAAAATTCAAGTCAGAGATTCGGATGTATGGTATTGTCCGTTGCTGCGGGTGTAATGCTTGCCACTTCAGTTTTTAATTTGATTGTACCTTCGCTTGAATATGGAGGAAATTATCGAACAGCTGTTTCTGTTTCGGGAGTTATATGCGGCGCTTTATGTGTTAATTTACTTGATATAATTGTTAATAAACTAACAGTTTTGGCAGGTAAAGATAGATTTTCAAAGTCTGAAAAAAATGAACAAGTCCATAAGGTTCTTATTTTTGTTGCAGCAATAGCAATTCATAATTTACCGGAAGGTATTGCAGCCGGGGTGGGTTTCGGAACGGGTAATACAGCCGATGCTTTAACAATTGCAGGCAGTATTGCATTACAAAATATTCCTGAAGGAATGGTCATAATTGCGCCGATGCTTTCGGTTGGAATAAGTCGATTCAAAACACTTTTTATTGCCGTTTTTACGGGAATAATCGAAGTTATCGGAACCATGTTCGGTTATTTTGCTGTTTCTGTTTCAAATCGTATTTTGCCGTTTGCACTTGCGTTTGCTGGAGGAACAATGATATATGTTATTTGCAGTGATATGATCCCTGAAGCACACCAAAATTCAAAAAATCAGAGTACGACATATGCATTGATTGCAGGTTTTTGTATTATGCTTGTGTTGGATTCACTTTTGAATTAATGTTTATTCAAGAAGTCTTTTTCTGAGTTTTTCAATAATCTTTTTCTCGATTCTGCTTACATACGAACGAGAAATATTAAGTCTTTTTGCTATTTGTTTCTGAGTATAAGCTTCGGTTCCGTAAAGACCATATCGCATAATAATTATTGTTTTTTCTCTTTCATCATTAATTT
>JAZPYI010000030.1:0-18527 GCA_045544115.1 Acutalibacteraceae bacterium
ACAGTTAACGCAATAAATAACGGTGGTGGATTGCTTAATTTCGATGAAAGCATTAATATTACTTTGGAGAAAAGAGTAGGCAATACAATTGTTTTCTTTTATGCATCTTTTGATAAATCACAAAAGGATTCTTTGATTAATATAAATGTTGGCGATGAGATAACGTTTGAGGGTACGTGTTATAGTGCTGGAAATTGGGATAATTGTGTACTGAAATAGATATGTAATATTAAATTTATATAACGATGAAAATTATTATTGATGCGGATGCGTGTCCGGTGGTTGATATTGCCGTTGGCATAGCCAAAGAACGCAATCTTGAGTGTATAATTGTCTGTGACAACACTCATTTCATTCAGAAAGACGGTGCTGTTACTGTTATCGTTGACAAGGGTGCCGATTCAACTGACTGCAAGATTGCAAATCTGACTGAAAAGGGTGATGTTATCATTACTCAGGATTACGGTCTTGCAGCTCTTGTTCTCGGAAAAGGCGGTAAAGCGCTTAATCAGAATGGTCTGATATATTCTGATACGAATATCGAAAACCTGCTTTTTACCCGTTATATCGGCAAGAAAGAGCGTATGGCAGGCAACAGAACAAAAGGTCCCCCAAAGAGAACGCCACAGAATGATGCTGATTTCATAAAAGCATTCAATCTGTGTCTTGACAGTAATTGAGTTAAAGCAAAGGCAGGGATTGCTCCCTGCCTTAATTTTATCTGTAAACTATTTCGTTGAGAATGATTTCTTCGATGGCACTGATGATATTATTCATTCTTCTTATCCATTCCATCTGGTCGGTTGCTTTGAGTTCTTCTGTCACACTGTATCTTTCACGGTAGAGGGGAAGAAGAGTATCAAAGCGAGTCTGAGCTTTGAAATCAATTTCTTGAAGGTGGTCATCGAGCGTGTCTCCTAAAACGAATCGGTTCCAGAGTGCGGGACGGTGATTTTTGAGATAATCTTTTCTCATTCTGCCGTATTTACCGAGTGGTTTGTGTTCTTTTCCTTTGAGTACGTTATCGGGGATTAGGGGTTTTACTGAGTCTGACTATCATTATTCTTTTCTGTATTGATTTCATTCATTTGGTTAATAATGTTTCTGCGTCGTTCCGCAAGTTCCTGATACATTCTTTCCTTCTTATCACCGGAAAGATCGTAGAAGAATTTTGGTATCAGACCAAAAACACTTGTAACTGTAGGGAGCAACGTACACATCATAAAGAGAAGATATTCTGTTCGTTCGGTCTGATTGCCGTATCCTGCACCTTCAACGTAACCGATTTTGCTTAAAATAAAGGCTTTTATGGATGCTCCGAGAGTTCCGACAAGTTTTTTTGCAAGATCCTTGGCAACGCCCGTCATGCCTTCTGTTCTGTAGCCGTTTTTCCATTCACCGTAGTCAATGGTTTCGTTACGCATTTCTTCGGGGATAACATTCATAAGTCCCCAACAAGTCATCCATATCGTTTCTCTTATCATAAATGCGGGTATCATAACCGCAAGCTTTTTGTAGTTCTTATTAATCGAGCCGATAAGGTAAACAAAAATCATAAGGAAATCACCGAAGTGAGAACTGAAGATCCAGAGAGCTCTTGTTGAAAATCTCTCTCTTGCTTTTGTTACAAACGCATAACTGGTGGGTGAAACAAACGCGCCCGGAATGCCTACTATTGTTGTCATGGAAGCAAGACCGAGAACATTTATGTAGTAATAATTAGTGCCTGAATTCATACCGAATGCAGTGAGAAAATCGGTGATTGTAAGAATCAGCAACGGCTTATTATTCATGATTGATTTGATTCCCTGAATAACACTTGGTTTTTCAACTCTCTGAGCAACTCTTTCTTTAGCGGTAAAAACAAAGAAAAGTCCCATTGCAGCAGCAACCGTTGATGTGAAAATGCCCGCCGTAACATAAAGAGTTCTCATCTGTATTTTGAGAGTGCCGTGATTGATAAGGTCAATGAGAAGTCCCATAAATATCTCGGGCCATTTTTCAATAAAACCGGAAAAAAGACTTGCCTGTGTGATAAGCCTTGTTCTCTCAATAACGTTAGGTGTTATGGTTGAAAGCATACCTGTTCTTGAAATGGTTGCGAGTGAACCGTTAAGGTTGCTTATCAGCTGAAAAATCATATAAAATGCAAGCTTACCTGCATGGTAAGGGTCGGTAGCGGCAAATATAATGGGCAAAAGCCAATATACGAGTGACAAAAGATAGCCGGGTCCCGAGCAAATAAAAAGCCACGGTCTGAATTTTCCGAATCTTGTTCGTGTTTTATCAACGATAGCAGCAAGGAACACATCGTTTATAACATCCCAGATACCGATAACGAAAGTGACTATCGTCTGAAAGCTAAGCCCGATTTTAACAACATCGGTTATGAAAATATCCTGATATTTATTTATGTTGTAGCTTTGAGAAATATCGTAAACAACATATGCCAATGATTCTTTTGAGCCGACATACCGTCTGTTGTTTGACATAAGACTTGCTGAAACACTTTGATTTGTATTGCTTTTTTCTTGCATTGTTTTTGTTTCTGCCATACGATAGCCTCCTTTAATTTTGTAATACATCAATAATATGCTATAAAATAATAATTAACTTGGCTTATTACCTTATGTACGAAGCTTAGGTAATATAAATCAATTTTATCATACAAATATATTGTAAACAACAGTATTTTTGTTTAATGTAAGAGAAGGAATTTTAAACTATCTTTTTATCCCCAAAATACCATGTTTTAATGGTTGCTTTTGTTAAATCAAATATTTGCCTTTTGCAGTAAACGATTATTAACCCTATTCTGTATACAATGCAACAGGACCGTACAGTCCGCCTGAAACAAAGTCTTCAGCAAAAACTTTTTCTCCATCAAAATATGGGGATAATTTTTTTGTTTCCAACTTGTCAAAGTAATCGGTGTGAATATACCAGTTTGCAGATGTGTTGGTTACAACTACTTTCAGCCTGTTGTTCTTATCCAGTACACCGGCAGGTATTTTTATTTTGTACGGGGGCATTAAAGCTGTTCCCAAAGGCTGACCGTTAAGATATGCACAAGCCGTGAAATGCACATCTCCAAGATCGAGTTTTCCTTCTTTTCCGATTTTTTCGGCGGGGAGTGTAAATGTTGTTTCATAAACACAGCTTCCTGAGTACGCACTGCCAACATGATATGCCCAATCACCAAGGCTTATCGGAACTGCTTTTTCGGAATGCTTTATATTATCAAATCCGTTTTCATCACATGTAAGCTCAAGCTCTTTGCTGAACAGAAACTCGTTAGAAATATCGAATTTTATTCTGAAATCCTTTTGGCTTTCAGCATTCATTGTTTCGTCTGTCAACAATATTACAGCTGTTTCACCAATTGCAAGAGAGAGGTGCAGAATGCCGTTTTCAGTTTGAAGATGCTGTAATGAACCGTTTACCAAATCAAGCAGATAACCGCTCGATGAGGGCAGTTGAATACGATAATCTTCGTTTTCACCGGCTTCGCGAAATAGGAAGAACATTTCTGCGTTTTCAGACTTTCTGTGCATTGCTCTTAATCCGATACCTTCAATTTGAATTATCGGTTTAAGATTTAAAGGATTGTGTGAAACTCTGCCGCCGCCTTTGATGAAACGATTCAGTATTATTTGAGTTTCTTGCGGAATATAAGCATTCTCAGGGATAATGATATGTCGGTATACAGCACTTCCGATACATATACAGCCGTCATCTGTTCCTTCTGCAGCTTGAATAATATCATCGTCAATAATATCAAAATCCACCATCATATCTTCAAGGGTTCTGCCAAGATTATCAAATGCTTTTGCCGTAATATCTGCTTTCAGTCTGCCCTGAAAATCCCGAACCGGATAATACAGACCTGTTTCGCAGACACGTTCTCCGATAGTGTATACATATGACAGACGTTCTATATAACGGTTAAACTGACGGAGATAACGGTAAAAAATCTGATTTACCGTAAAAATCGGCAGTTCCTGTGCGAGATAGGCACCCTTGCGTCCGAGGGGAAAATTAAACGGATTAAAGATGTTTATTCCGCGCACAGCCAGATATCCTACGGTATAGCGCATAATATCATAAGTCAGTCCGGGTCCTGCTACACCGAAGATTTCAGACATTGCAGCCTTTGTTCCGTTTTGCGATGCAGCAGATGAAGCATATCTTGGAAAAAAACCGTTGTAAGCATTCAAATCGTTTTGGGTTGTTGTTTTGTTTTCGGGGTAGAGCTGACGCCATATAACATCAATTCCCGGAATATCAAAACAACGCAGAGCACGCATCAGATTGAAGTTTCCGCCGCCTCGAACACATCCAAGAGGGTCGTGATCCTTATCCATATGACCCGTGAATGCCATACCGTGATTGTTTGCCCATTTTTTGCACGGGAGAAGGAAGTTATCACAGAACATCCTGCTGCACAGATCGTACCAACGGTACAATATGTTAATGTTTTTTTCTGTTATTTCTTCTCTTTGTGCAATCAGCGGCAGATGCGGTAAAATTGATTCACCGTACATTGCTTCATATTTTTCTGCAAGCTCTTTTCCGAATGTTCGGAAGGGCGCTTTAGGTTCATCTGTAAATACGGCTGTAACATTTTTACCGAGTGAATTTTTATTTGAGGAGGCATATTTTTCGTGAGTAATTTCGATGAAATATTCGGTTGCATCTTTACAAAGCAAATCGGGATAATCCGCATTTCCGCAAATTTCTTTTTCAATTACATACTCGTTTACAACAGTATCCGAATTGAATTTATATTCTTCTTCTATCATCTCATTGTTCTGCATAAAAGCTGCAATAACATTGGGTGATGTCTTTTTATACACATCACCTGCAGAAAATGAGCGATCATAAACTTTCAGCACCTGTCGGGCAAATTCCGGATGATCCTGCAGAACTTTTCCGCAGGCGCCGCCCGAAGGCCAACCGCCTTCATCATAAATCCAACACTGCATACCAAGGTTTTTTCCTTTTTCAACGGCATAGGCGCACAAATCAAAATATTCCTTTGAAAGATAGTCGGGGGTGAGATTTGTGGGCATACTGTCAGGTCGGAAATTCATCGGTTCGGGAAGAATATAAAATGCCCGTATGCCAAGATTCTGCATTTCGGTAAGCTGAATATCTATAATATCAAAAGTACAGACGTCATTCCATACCCAAACATACACAGGGGCATATGAAACATCCGGAGCGACAAAACTGTTTATATCGAATTTATGATTGCTTTTCATTACTCAACCTTCCTTGCGTACTCAGACACTTGTATTGAATCTGTCCTGCTTTTTTAACCGATTTATAAAGCTTTTCAATGCTGTAATCATTATCACATAGAGAGCAGCAAGCAGAATAGGATATACTTTTATGCCAAACAGTCTGCTTATCAGACTGACCATAGGAGGAGCCAGCATAACACCGATGTAAGCAAATGCTATCTGCGAACCCATAATTGACTGTGATGCTTCTTTGCCGAAGTTGTGCGGTGTAAGGTGTATCATATTTGGATAGATAGATCCGTTACCCAAACCAACAAAGAACAAACCGACAACGGTAACTGCACCGGGCAGGGGAAGAAGCATAATTGCAATGGCAGGAGCAAGAATTGCTGAACCGATACCGATACGTTTCCATGTGCTGATTTTATCGGAAAACAAACCGGAAACAAAACGTCCGACAGACATTCCGGCATAATATATTGTCAGAGCAAGCGCACCGTGTTTTGCCTGAAATCCTTTTTCTGTAACAAGATATGTACTGCCCCAAATTCCGCAGGCATATTCAATTGCGTTTGTTGCAAGCATGATAATCCATACCTGCCGTACCTCCGGTATTTTTGCCATCTGTAAAAGAGTGAGGTTTACAAACTTATCCTCATCAGCTTGTTTAGTTGATGCGCTTTTTTTCCACAGGGGAAGGGATACAATCAGTAATAATGCAATAAATGACTGTACATAAAAAGCATAGCGATAACCGCCGCGCCAGCCTGCAGTGCTTAATGCTTGTGACATAAGATAAGGGCTGAGGGTTACTCCAACACCATAGAAGCAATGAAGGAAATTCATATGGCTTGCTTTGCAGTTAATTGCTACATAATTATTAAGTCCGGAATCAATCGCACCGGCACCAAGTCCGAGAACAACAGCTAACGGTATCATAAACCAAAAAGACGGAGCCGCAGAGAACCCGAGCAAAGCTGCTGCGGTTAAAGCTGTACTGAAAGCTGTAACTTTTGCAGTTCCCAATTTGTTAAGAATACCTGCGCTGAACATACTTGATAGTACTGTGCAACCGGAAATCAAAAGTGTAAGAAAACTCACCGCTTCAACGGGAACATTCATTTCCGTATGAATAGCAGGCCAGGCAGAGCCGATGAGAGAATCGGGAATTCCAAGACCAATAAATGCAATATATATTACAACCAATAAAATAACCATAAAATCTCCGGAAAACTTCGTATCTTTTTTTTATAATTAATTGCTTGTTTATTGTTCGTCAGGCTGTTGACCGTCATGTGCTGACCACTTACATTCTGTAATTTCCATATTGGTGAAAGTTGCTTTGAATGACGAATTTTCCGGGCTGCAGGCATAAATTCCAAAGCGGATTTTTCCGCTGCCGTTCCACATATGACATACCCGCATCTGTTTGAAAATAACACCGTCTTCCGAGCATTCAATGCAATAGTCATCTTCTCTGCGGCTGAATCTGTACCACATTGATTTTATATCGGCATCAATCTCTGTTGTAGCCCAATCGGAATAACCTTTGTTAGTTACAACACTTCCCAGATGCTGAAATTTTTCATTTTCATATTCAATTGAACCTTTTATCCAGTTGTCTGAATCAAGATACATAACAATTCCGCACTGGTCAAATCTGTGTTTGCTTTCAAATTTGGTTTTTACAATAAACGAGAAAAATTTTTCATCCGTTTCCATCTGTAAAACGGGTGCATTGTCATTTCTGAAATGATAGTATGTCCTCTGCCATAGGTCGGTATGGGGAGCGGTCACGATTTCAATTTTTTTGTCGGTGACGGAAAACGATGCAGGTTTCCTCGTCCATTCTAATTTGTTTATGTCAAAATTCATTTTTGTCACTCCGTATCAATCTGTTTTGTTTGTATTTTGGAAGCTTCCCGACAACTGTCATATAACTGTGATTTACCATTTCAATAATCAGTTCATCGGGAACAGCATCAATGGGAAAGGTGTTAAAATACGGTTGTTGTACAGCCGGACAATGATAGCCTCTCACAATTATATCGGGAAATAAGCGCCTGTAAAAATCGCCTGTTATGCGTTCACAATTCAAAGTTGTGCTTTCTTTTCCTCTAAGCACAAAAAGCTGAGCAAAAATTTTTCCTTCAACTTTAATTATATCACTTTCAGGACCAAAGGGGTGGTCGATATATGCTCCGTTTTTTGAAAGGCAATAATTGAGCAATTCTGAATGTGTCATAAGCATCCCACCTCTGAAAATCGGCATTGTTGATTTTATTATAATTCATGATAATTTTTTTTGCAACTGCTGAATGAAATGCTTGTCATAATTCCGAAAGAAAAACCTCCCGAAAAAATCGAGAGGTCTGTTTTGGGCTTTATTTAAGTGTAAATTCGGCATTGTTATCCGAAAATCCTTTGTTGTTTCCGATTGTACCGAGAATCATATTTTTTAGGTCGACCTTAATGCCGTCTTTTTCAAGCTTAGGCTCAATCTTTTTAATTAAAAATGAAAACCTTTTTAATAGGTTTGAAATTGAATTGTAAACAGGTGTACCTTCAACATGAACTCCGTCACCTGAAAAAATTTCCACACCGATTTCTCCGATAAGCTCCGACAGCTTTTTGTTTTTTAGAGATTTATCTGTTTTTATAAAAAGTAAACGGGAAATTGTTCCGACCGAAACTTTCTCAAAATGCTTTCTGACAAAGCTTTTAAAAAGCTTGATAATTCCGTTGCCTCCGCTGAGTGCCTTGCAAATGCGTGCAATAATAGCATCGGAAAACTGCTTGTCAAAATATTCCTGTGTTGCAAGTCCGTTCATATTTATACCGAAATCTTCAACGTTAATTGTTTCAACTTTCAACACTGAGTTTTCGTCTACCGTGATTTTTCTGTATTTTGCAGGACTTCCCGTGAGGCAGGATGTGCATATATCAATAAGTCTGTTACCCTTGTTGCTGTAATACTCATTTATGCTTTGAATATGCATGTGTCCGGTTAAAATGAGTTCAATACCGTTGTCAGCAAGGAAGGATGCAATCTTTCGCCAGTCTTTGATTTTTGCATCTCCGACCAAATCAAAAGCCGGAACGGGCGGAATTATGGGGTAATGACATATTGCAAAAACAGAGCAGCCGTCTTTCTTGGCTTTATCTGCCTGTTCCTTTGCCCAAGCCATTAGTCTGTTATCCATAGCTCCTTTTGGCTGATTTAAGCTGTCACAGCATATGGCAAGCATCCTTATACCTTCTGTTATTTCAGCCGCATAAGAATGCGTTTCTTTATCAATGGCTATTGCATCTCCATAGCCGAAGTCACGGTACATATCGCAAAGCTCACTAAAGTCTGTTCCCTCAACCTGAATGCGTTCATCATTTTTATAGGCATAAGACCAATCATTATAATCGTGACCTGCGGTTATAACAAAAATCTTCTTTCCGCATTCTTTGAGTTTATAAAGCTCTTTTATGAAGCTTTTATGGCTTTCTTTTTCACCGTTCTTTGTAAGGTCCCCCGGAATGATGACAATATCGGTTTCTTTGTCCTCACTTATATGTGCAAATGTGGATTTTACAATTGCACTGCTTTCCTTTAAAAAATATTGCTCACATTGCATATATTCTTCAAAAGCTTTGCCTTCTGCACCTAATTTGTTTTCAAAATAATGCGTATCCGTTAAAAGATAAAAACTGACGGGCTTCATTTTCTCTTGTCCTCCGTTGGTATTTTATATTCAGCCATAAATTTTATTGTTTTGAGAAAGGAAAATCATCGTTTTTGATAAGCACCGCAAAAGTGCCTTGCTTTTGCGGTGCTTACTGATGATGTTATAATCGGATTTGAATATGTCTTTGGTTTTTAATGAGCATTATACATCAGGATTACAGCCTTTTCTCCTTCGGGAAGAGTAAGAGTTATACCCTCGTTCATAAGCTCTTCACCTGTCATACCGTAAACTTTTTCGGGATAGTCAATGTCATAAATATTATAAGACTGTGAGGGAATAAGTCCGTTAAGTTTAACGGTATATTCGGTATCCTTAACATCAGCTCTTTTGTAAATTAATGCAGTCCCCGAAAGTGCATCATCATCAGAGTATTGCATGGCAAGCATCTTATCCTTATCAAAGCTGCCGAAATCAAGGGGATAATATCTTTCTCCCATTAATTCTCTTTGTTCATTATGGTAGCTGAAATCAGGGTTGGAATGTGCAAAGAAGTCCATAAGCATAAGCGGCATTATAGCTGATCTTGCGGAATATTCATTCATCATATATTGTGCGGAACCGTTTATAGGCAGCCAGAAGGAAATGCCGTAGGTGTGCGACTGGGTTGCATCGAAAAGGTCATCATGGTAAGAACAGTTATAATCGCTTCTCCAGAAGGGTATGCTTCGGAAGGTCATTTCGAGATCAAGGCGTTTTCCGCCGGAAGCACAGTTGTCGATTATAAGTCCGTCAATGTTTTCGCAGAGATAATCAAGATATTTGTAGAGATTTGTCACATAATGATTTTCACATATACCCGTTCTCCCGCCGTAATATTCTTTATCTGCCTTCTGCCAGAATTTCAGCGGAGCAAAGTTGAAATCCTGACGGTAAACTGTGATGCCGTTTTCTGTCATAGATTTAAGAAGATAGTCACAATAAAAATCAAGGGCATCTTCATTTGCGAGGTTCCACATTATATTGTCTTCGCCATCGACTGTAATAAGCCATTCCTCATGCTGAGAACCTTCGTTATGGAAATGTGTGCCGGGATAAACTCTTTCAGGTTCATACCAAAGAACATGACCAAGTCCTTTTTCTTTTGCATATGATGAAAGCTCAACAATTCCATTATCATATCTTGAAGTATCAACTGTCCAGTTGCCTACACCGTCATGCCAGCCTTCGTTGTATTTGTACCATCCGGCATCCATCCAGAACGCATCTGTATTCTCGAAAACAGACTTATCCAAGCTGTCAAGAATTTCAATGATTTCATCGGAGGTTCTTGTTGACATAGGACCCGCAATTTCCATAACAGTGTATTTGTTTTGTGTTATGCTTTCAGGATAAACGCAATCGGTGACCCATTTCCTGAAAAGATTGAAGCCCTTGAGGGGATTGCTGTTTTCGTAAAAGCTGACCGAAACAAGCGGTGAACGCACTTCCTCGCCGGGGAGAAGGTATGCATCAAAATATTCCTGTTTTACAGTGACAGCGGTGTTCCCTTTGGTTTCGGATAAGGTCGCAGCCCACTGACCTGTCCATCCGATGCCGAGAATCATTCCGTAATTCTCGCCGCAGATATTGAAATAGGGGAGATATGCTTCGGTAGGCTTGCCTTCAGTTCCTGATAATTTTCTTTCAATGAAGGATAAATTCTTTCTGATAAGAGAAAAATCGCTTGCGGCGGTATTGCTTCCCATTGAATAATAAAGCTCGGATTTTCCTGTCCGGAAAGCTGAATCAAGGGCATAGAAATCACTGATAACACCCGAATTTTTGTTTCCTGTGTTTTTAATGTAAACAGTCCATTGACAGGTTGCGTTCTCTTCAAATGCAGTTGCCTCAACTCTGACCTCAAGACTCTTGGTTTTGTTTACGAAAACAATTTCCTTTGTTATGCCACCTCTGTATACATTTTTCTCTTCAATATCCGTGACGAGAGAAGAGGTTATTTCCCAGTCTGCAGGATTAAATTTCTCACCGTCAACTTTGAATGTGAAAGGATATTCACCGTTTTCTGCAAAAAAATTATCGTTGAACCAATCAGCGCATCGTTCTTTTTCAGTATCACTAAGCATCATTTCATCAGCACTTATCGTTTCAAAGCGGATATTCTTTTTGTATGTAAGAGCTTTTATGTTTTCTTCATTTACAACATAAAGTCCGCCGCAAGAAACAACGAAATAAATAATCGCCAAAATGATATTTAATAATTTGTATTTGTTTTTTGCTCTTAAAATAAAAGTAATAAGAAGTAAAACTGCCGACAAAGCGAATGTAACGGTGAAAGTTTTAATAACAACATCATCGTTGTCGATGCAGTCAGGGTTGATTTTTGCATTAATACCCCAGATCAAACCCTGAAACAGAGCATTACCCGCTAAAAATGCAATAAGCTTTTTAATCCAACCTGAACTTTTAAATATGGTCTGAACAAAAAGAAGTAAGAACCAACCTAATGCCGAACCCGAAAGAACAGTATACAGGTGAATATCAAAACCGCTTTCGGTTCCGTAGAATATGTACCATAATGAATAAGCGGCATAAACAAGAAGCCCCATAAATACTGTGGTTATTATGGATTCGATTATGGTTTTTGTTTTGCTGTTTTTCATAAGCTTTCACCGTCCTGTTTTTTATGTAATGATTGTAACATAAGAATTAAATTAAATCAATAAATGATAAATTTATTATAATTTGTTTTCATAAATTGTGATTTAGTCACAGAAAATCCTTGAATTGTCGGCTATAATAAAAACACAAACTAAAGAAAGGAAGTAATGAATATGTCAGTACTCAACGTTAATAAAAATAATTTCGATTCAATAAAAAACAGCGAAAAGCTTGTCCTTCTTGATTTTTATGCCGATTGGTGCGGCCCATGCCGTATGGTTTCACCCATCGTTGATGAAATTGCAAAAGAACGAGGCGACATTCTCGTCGGGAAAATCAATGTTGATGATGAGCCTGAGCTTTCAAGTGAATTTGGAGTTGTGAGTATCCCGACACTTGTTGTAATGAAAGACGGCAAAATCATCAATCAGGCAGCGGGTGCAAGACCCAAGCCGCAGATTCTTGCAATGTTAGAGGGTTAATTCACGAAGGCGCTTTTTGTCAATTATTTTAACTCCTTTGCGAGATACTTCAACAATTCCTTCGTTAGCAAAATATTTAAGCATTCTTGAAACAACCTCACGGGCAGATCCCATATACTTAGCGATTTGCTCGTGAGTCAATGCGATGGTATCCGATTTTATCCTTGCGGATTCATCGTAGAGAAAAATGGCAAGTCTTTTATCAATGCTCATAAAGAGTATTTGCTGCATAACCCACATCACATCCGAAAATTTGCTGATTGCCAATTCAAGAGAAAAGATTTTGATGTTGGGGCATCGTTCGGATATTGCTGCGAATGCAGGACCGCTGACAACATAGCATTCGCTGTCTTCCTCAGCATCAATAAACACATCAAAGGTTACTGTCTGCAACACACAGGATGCGGAAAGCATACACATATCTCCTGCATGCAAGCGGTAAAGAGTGATGTCCTTTCCTTCTTCAGACATAATATAAACACGCAGACATCCCGAACGTATGAAAAATACTCCTGAACATTCAGAGCTGTCATGTACTTTTGCTCCTTTCGGATATTTTACTGCTGTGGAGTGTTTGCACAGATGCTCTCTGTCTTTGTCGGAAATCTCATTCCAGAACGGAAATATTTTTTTATATACCGATTCAAACATTGCACATTCCATTTTTCTTTCTCCTTTAATAAGTGAGATAAATATAATATAATTTTATCGCGGTTTATGATATATGTCAACCGAGTATCGGGAGGTTTGTTATGGAACACATTTATGATATGGTAATTATCGGAGGCGGTCCTGCAGGTTATACGGCAGCGCTTTATGCGGCTCGGGCAGGTTTTGATACCGTTTTATTGGAAAAGCTGTCACCTGGCGGTCAGATGGCTTTGACGGGGGATATCGACAATTATCCCGGCTTTGAGGATGGTATTGACGGCTTTACTCTTGGCATGAAGATGCAGCAAGGCGCAGAGCGATTTGGTGCAAAAACCGAATATACCGAGGCAGTTGCGGTTGATTTTTCAGATAGGATAAAAAAGGTGGAAACGACAAACGGGATTTATCTTGCCAAAACAGTCGTGATATCTACCGGAGCAAATCCTCGTGAGCTGGGTCTGAATGGTGAAAAAGATTTGGTTGGTAAGGGTATTCACTATTGTGCTCATTGTGACGGAAGGTTTTATAAAGATAAAACGGTTGTTGTTGTAGGCGGCGGTAATTCGGCTGCAGCTGATGCACTGTACCTTTCAAACCTTGCTTCAAAGGTCTATGTTGTTCATCGCAGAGATTCATTAAGAGCATCAAAGATATATCATGAGCCGCTTATGAATGCAGATAATGTTGAATTGCTGTGGAACACTACGGTTTCGGAATTTATTGTTGACGGAAGATTAAAGGGTATAAAGATTAAGAATACTCAGACGGAGTTTGAAACGGAGCTTTTATGTGACGGCGTTTTTGTGAGTATAGGCAGAAAGCCGGTTACGGAATTTTTGTCAGGTTCCGTTGAGCTTGATAAGAATAATTATATTGTTGCGGATGAATCCGTAAAAACAAATACAGATGGAGTCTATGCGGTTGGGGATGTTCGTACAAAAGAGCTTCGTCAGGTTGTTACAGCGGTTGGCGACGGTGCGGTTGCTGTACACCATGCCGAAGAATATCTTGCAAATTTCAACTGATTAAAAGGGGATAATAATGCAATATTTTATTTCTTTTTTAGAAGGAATCATAACATTTATTTCACCGTGTCTTTTACCTATGCTGCCGCTCTATATTTCTTATTTTGCAGGCGGAGGCGAAAAAAGCACAAAAAAAGTTATAATAAACGCACTCGGTTTTATCACGGGCTTTACCGTTATATTTGTCCTCATGGGTGCGCTTGCGGGAACATTCGGCAGATTGCTGATTGAATATAATACGGTTGTAAATGTTATAACCGGTCTTATTGTTGTGTTTTTTGGCCTGAATTTTATCGGCATATTTAATTTTAACATTTTCAAAGGAAGTAAATTTTCTAAAACAGATAATTTGAATTTCTTTTCATCGGTTCTTTTCGGTATAGTTTTTTCTGTAGGCTGGACCCCTTGTGTCGGAGCATTTTTAGGCTCGGCACTTATGCTTGCTGCAAGCCGCAGTAACATTGTACAAGGTGTAATAATGCTTTTCCTTTATTCATTGGGACTCGGAATACCTTTTTTTGTCAGCGCATTACTTATTGATAAATTGAAGGGTGCATTCTCATTTATTAAAAAACATTATAGCATTGTAAATACTGTCAGCGGAATTTTGCTTATAACGGTGGGAATCCTTATGGCAACCGGTCTTTTCGGCAGATTATTGACTCTTCTTTCATAGGAGGAAGTTTATGAAAAAAATTATAAAATTAATTGTTGGTCTGGCAGTTCTTGCAGGGATTATTGCGGGCGCATCAGTTCTCTATAATAAACTGAGCAAAGATTACGGTAGTGAGCCTTTGACTGAAAAAGCAGAATCACAAAGTGAAGCATCGGATGAAAATGTCAGCAAGGCTCCGAATTTTACCGTGCTTGACTATGACGGCAACGAAGTGAAACTGTCTGATTATGAAGGAAAACCGATAGTTTTGAATTTTTGGGCTACATGGTGTCATTACTGTAAGGTTGAGATGCCTGATTTTAATGAAGCATATAAAGCTTATCCGAATGTAGTGTTTTTAATGGTTAATGCTACGGACGGCATACAGGAAACGGTTGAATCGGCAAAAGAATATTACGAAAATCAAGGATATGATTTTGATATTTTCTTTGATACTCAATATGATGCTGTTAACAATTACTATGTCAGAAGTTTTCCTACAACATTTTTTATTGATAAAAAGGGTAATTTAATCGCATATCAGAACGGTTTGCTGGATTTGGAAACATTAAAAAAAGGAATAGCGATGATTACGGAATAAAAACATTATGCAAAACACAAAGAGCTGCCTTGGTTGGACAGCTCTTTAATTTTTATTACCGCACCTTTGTATCACTTAACACACAGACGGTATTCCTATATCCGAGTTTGCACTCGTAACAACGGCAATTTTATTATTCGTAATTAATTTTCTCCGATAATGATTGCAGATAATTTTTGTAAAATAATTATATAATTGAACAAATCATTGGTCTTGAAAAAACCGGTAAGCCGTGCTAATATATATAGCAGCATTGTCAAGGAGATTTTTCGGAATTGTTTACGGTGTTAATTTAAAATGATGGGAGCGGGACATGTATTAACAGCTTTAAGCTAATGTTTTGAAGGCTTTCAAAGCAGTATTTGTTCCGTATAAGGCAAAATAATATGTATTATTTTCTTGTGGTATCAGCGGTAATTCTGTTTTCACTTCAGTTTCTTTTTAATCAACGATTCGAGCAGAGCAGGGGAGAAAGCCTGAAATCTGCTCTTGAATTTTCTCTTTACAAGAGCATTGTAATTATCTTCATTATGCTTGTGATCAGTGGCTTTAAGGTTAAAATAACCACATTCAGTATTGTTATGGCTGTTATATATGCTTTTTCGGGAATTGCAATGACGGTTTTCAGTATGAAGGCTTTTGCTGTTGCAAATCTTTCGGTGTATTCAGTTTTTTCAATGCTCGGCGGTATGCTTCTGCCTTTTGTACTCGGAGTCGGGTTTTACAATGAAGAACTCACTCTGTTTAAAATAATCTGCTGTTTTCTGATTGTTGTATCTGTTCTCCTTAATATAAAGAAAGGCAAACAGGATAAAAGAGCAATCATTTATTATATGGCTGTTTTTATTCTTAACGGTATGGCCGGTGTTATTTCAAAAATACATCAGTCGTCTGAGCTTGAGCATAGCGACAGCTCGGGATTTATGATGCTTATGAGTATTTTTACTGTTATTATTTGTGCCGCATGGCTTCTTGTTAAGTACAGAAAAATACCTCTTATCAAGGGCAGAGAGTTGCTTTATGCCTCTGGCTATGGTGTGTTTAATGGTGTCGGAAATCTGTTTTTGCTTATATCATTGTCACATCTGCCCGCATCGGTGCAATATCCGCTTGTAACGGGCGGAGTTATGCTTTTCTCTACACTTATTTCTGCAATACGCAAGGAGAAAATAACTCCTAAAGAATACATAGCAGCTGCGGTATCGTTTGTTGCAAGTGTTCTTATGGCTTTTTAAAAAGGGGGGATTAGCCGTGCAGCTTGTTTTGCTTACCGCTCTCGGAGTCGGTGGTGCAACGGTTATCGGTGCGCTTATAGGATTTATATTTAAAGGAATTTCACATAAATTTTCCGATATCGTTCTTTCTTTTGCTGCAGGTGTAATGCTTGCTGCGGCGGTACTCGGTCTTATAGTGCCGTCGCTTGAATACGGCGGAAAGTTCGGACTTGTTAAAACAATAGTCGGAATTTTTGCAGGTGCAGTTTGTCTTAATCTCATTGATAAGCTTGTTCCTCACCTTCACCGACTTGCAGGCTCAGATATTGAGCCTCATAACAATGCAAATTTGAGCAAGGTGTTATTGTTTGTAACAGCAATTGCAATTCATAATCTGCCCGAAGGTATTGCCGCGGGTGTCGGTTTTGGGTCAGGAGATAATTCTCAGGCACTTATTATTGCCGGAGGTATTGCTTTACAGAATATTCCCGAAGGTATGGTTATTATTTCTCCGATGCTTACGGCTGGAGTGAAACCGAGAAGAACCTTTCTTCTTGCTATGTTGACAGGTGTTGTTGAAGTTATTGGTACACTTATCGGATATTTTGCTGTCAGTATTGCATCGGCAATTCTTCCCTATGCACTTGCTTTTGCAGGCGGCACAATGCTTTATGTTATCAGCGATGAAATGATTCCCGAAACACATCACGGCAACGAAAGAGGCGCAACCTATGCACTTCTTGTAGGCTTTTGTGTAATGCTTGCAACTGATGTTTTGTTAGGATAATTATTATGAATAATCTGAATGAACTTTGTAAACTGTTTTATAATATCTCAAACGGCGATACTCTTACCTTGTCAAAAGATAAAGTCTATCATATCAAGCATGAAGATTCTTATGAGCTTGAAGGATATTATTGCACCAATACGGCAAAAAGACATGAAAATCCAAACGGTTTTCGCCGTACGGCAATGTTTTTGAAAAGCAAAAAAAATATCACGATAGACGGAAACGGGGCTTCTGTTATTGTTCACGGAAAAATGACTCCGTTTTTGTTTGATAACTGCGAAAATATTACCGTTAAAAATCTTATGGTTGACTATGCATGTCCCACTATGTCTGAATTTAAGGTTATATCCAATGAAAACGGTGTCTGTATTATAGAAATTAATCCTGACTGCCTTTTCAGGGTTGAAGGCAATAATCTTATTTGGCAGGGCGAAAACAGCGATAAAGGTTTGCCTTACTGGGAAGACAGCTATATCGGGAATCGCAGACATATCAAAGTTTGCGACCCCGTTAAAGAACAATGCCGTGATTTCAGACGTGATGATCTTGAGTTTGAAAAAATTGAACAAATTGATGATTTAACCTTAAAGGTCTGGCTTAAAAACAAGGATGCCGATTTTGCAGAGGGATGCATTTTTCAAACAAGAAATATTACACGCGACCAAACGGGTGCTTATTTCAACAGATGTAAAAATCTTCATTTTGAAAATCTTAGCATAAAATTTATGCACGGATTGGGAATGGTTTCTCAGTTTTGTGAAAACGTTACATACAAAAACTGTGATTTTACTCCGAAGGACGGGAGAACAATCGCGAGTACGGCAGATTTCTTCCAGTTTTCGGGTTGCAAGGGGAAGCTTGTTATCGACTCATGTAAGGCATGGGGCGCGCAGGATGATTATGTCAATGTTCACGGTACACATCTGCGTATATTTGGGTCTGATAAAAAAGAAAACACTCTTACCGTTCGTTTTATGCATGATGAATCATGGGGCTTTCAGGCATTTGAAAAAGGTGACAAGCTTGATTTTATAAAATGGAATACCCTTATTCCGTATGCGAGTGCAACTGTAATTGATTATAAAAAGCTTAATGATACGGATATACTGCTTTGTGTTGACAATATTCCCGACGGAATTGAGTTTGAAAAGGATGTTGTTGAAAATGCAACATGGACACCCGACCTTCATGTTGTCAACTGTGATTTCGGTCTGACCTCCGGTAGGGGAATACTCTGCACAACAAGAGGCAATGTAATAATTGAAAACAATTGTTTTAAAAACCTCTGGGGTCCCGCACTTTTGATTGAAGATGATTGCAATTTTTGGTTTGAGTCAGGCTATACAAAAGAAATAGTTTTTCGCAATAATCATGTAAGCGGTTGTGAATATGCCGAAATGTGGAAAAATGCTCCCGTTATCCGCTATACTCCGAAGGTGATGAATGAAAACTCGCATGAATATGTTCACGGAAAGCTGGTTTTAACCGGTAACACCTTCGATAAGCCGAAAAATGAAAATCATTACAT
>JAZPYI010000031.1:0-10042 GCA_045544115.1 Acutalibacteraceae bacterium
TTCTTAATTCAAGAATTTCTTTCTCATAATCTTTTATGTGCCGATAGCTTCGGGGCATAACAAAACCTCCTATGGTAGTTTCTTTAATTCTACCATAGGAGGCTCTTTTTTTCATTGTCCGTTTTTACTGGACCGGTTCAAGAAATCAGTAGGCTCTTTTATATTTCTGGATTAAACGATATTTTGTTGTCTCATATCAATTGATAAACATAATTATACCCTTGCGGAAATGAACGGTAAAATGCCTGAAACCGTTGATATGTAAGGGTTTCAGTCAAGCCGCTTCTCTAAATTCAACATAGCGGAAATGTAGTTTTCTGTGTAACGGGTCGCCTTCGCGGATACGCAAGGTGCGGCGGATTTCCTTGGGGATGACGACCCTTCCGAGGTCGTCGATTCTTCTTACAATACCTGTGGCTTTTATTTTATATCTTTCTCCTTTTTCAGACCAATCTTGATGTTATTATCTGCTTTGGGAGGAGATTTATACTTGAAAAAAAAGAGAAACACAACATTAGCATTTCTCTTTCAAATATTATATCTCGGATTCTATGTAGTCACGATCAAGCTCAAATTCGTTTATCAGCTGATCTCTTAAATCGCTGTTTTCAATATTAATGCAAAGTTCAGAAAGATACTGATTTACCTCATCAAATTCACCTGAAGCTGAGCGTTGGAAATAATCTGAGCTTAATGCGATTGCTATATTTGTTGTTCCGTCTCCATTATCCAATAACACCGCATCTTCAAGGAATGAGTCTGTCAAAGATGAAAAAACAGAGTCATCAAGTTTGGCTGCAAAGTTTTTCAGAATCTGTTCTTCATCAAGATAAATTTCTGCCATAATATTTTCACCTTTCTATTTTAAATTGTTAGCTGATTATATCATTCCCCTCTATGGAAGTCAATCGTTTTGCTGAAAACAGCAATTCACTTTTTGTATTTAATTTGATAATTATTGCCAACCTTCCGCAAATATGTTACACTGGTTTTGTTATTTGTACTTTATAAAACTCAAACGAGGCTTGTTATGATAAAAGAACTCATCCATGACCCAATTTTGCTTGCGAGGAAATCGGACGTTGCAACAAAAGAAGATTTGCAGGTGGCACAGGATTTGCTCGATACTTTCACCGCCCACAAAGACGGCTGTGTAGGTATGGCGGCGAATATGATCGGCATGTGCAAACGCATTATTGCTTTTGATAATGACGGCACATATATGGTTATGTTCAATCCCGAAATCATAAAAAAATCGGGACCCTACGATGCAGAAGAAGGCTGTCTTTCTCTGCTCGGCGGGCCCCGAAAGTGTAAACGTTATCAGACTATAAAAGTGCAGTGGCAGACGGCTGAATTTCAGACCCGTATCAAAACTTTTATAGGCTTCCCCGCACAGATAATTCAGCACGAAGTTGACCATTGTGACGGAATTTTAATATAAGCAGAAGTAAAAGGAAAGGAAGATTGACTATGGATGAACAAAAAGTTCAAACATTAAACTGCTCCTCTTGCGGTGCACAGCTTAAAATAGGTGACTTTCAGGAAACCGTTACTTGTGAGTATTGTGACACCTCGTTTTCAGTTGCGGAGTTGCTCAATGAAAGTGATGCATTAAGAATAGAAAAAAATAAAAACCGTGCTTATGTTGAAGTTGAAAAAGGCAAAAGAGAAGCCGAATCTGAATATTTAAGACATAAAATCGAACAAGAAAAAGCTCAACAAAAAACCGATGAGATTGCCAAATTTAAGAAAAGTAAATTAAGCAAGGCATTAATTGTTTGGGCTGTCATCAGTGTGCTTTTCTGCTTGATAAGCTTTGGAAATGGTAATATTTTTGGTGGCTTGGTTGCCGTAGCAATGATTGTATCAGCAATGTTGTCATGGCTTATGGGAGCCCAGATAGTAAAAGAAAAGAAAAATGGAATGCGTATACTTTGCGCTGTTCTTGCGTTTGTGTTAATTATTCCTTATTTTAAAACTTCCAGCAAACCTTCGGAGGAGCCGAAAGTTGAAATAGTATGGTCAGATTTACAACTTGGAGAAATCATTCCAGAACCTATTTCAACATTAGGTGATGTTGGAGTGGATTTAGATACTGCTCTGAGTATTACTCTTTATGAGTTTGATGAAAGTGATTACAAAAATTACGTTGCTAAATGTCAAAAAATAGGATTTACTATTGAGTCAGAGAAAAGTCCCACAACTTATGTGGCATATAACAATGAGGGTTATCAAGTTCGTTTGGTAAAGGGTAACGAAGATTTTTGGATTCATCTTGATGCTCCCGAAAAAATGGAAGAATTTGAATGGCCTGAATACGGCTTAGCGGTTATACTTCCGTCTCCCAAATCCAGTATCGGTAGAATCATATATGATAACAGCGAATCATTCAATGTTCATGTTGGTAATATGAGTGTTGATGACTTCAATAGTTATATAAAAGAATGTCAGGTTAAGGGATTTAAATTAAATCATAGCAAGTCTGAAAATTACTACAGTGCTGAAAACAGCAACGGACAAGAAATAACCTTGCGGTATTTAGGTTTTAATAGAATTGAAATTTATATAAAATCGTCTTATTCCCTTGATTATTCCGATGCCGAATCGTTTGAGTATGCTCTTAATAGTGATGAAGAAGTTGAAGGCAAAGTTGTTAAATTCGAACTGAACGAATACAAACCGGATTCCGCTTTCGGTATAAACTTATGGGCAGGAGAACACTTGAATTTCATCTCGGAAACAGAGTGTGATGTTAAACAAGGTGATATTGTTATATGTCAGATAACCGAAGAACCTTATAAGTTTTTAGGGTCATGGATGATTGATTGTGATATTTTATTAATTCAAAAAGCAACAGAAACTGAAACAACCGCCGAAAACACTGTTATACCTGAAACCACGATCAAAAGCACAACCACAACAATTGCTGAAACAACAAAGAAAACTGCAACAACAACTCAAAAACCAACAGAACGTGCAACAACAGTTGTTACAGAAAAGCCGAGAGCTGTTTATTATTCAACAAACGATTATGAAACAGCTAAAAAAGGCAACACCGGTGTTTATTCTTATAAAAACTCTGGCGGAGCTTATGATATTTATTGGATTATAGATTTCGGCGAAGGTTATGTATATTGGTTTACAGACGGTAATGGTGAGACCTATTGCGATAAAGTGAAAATTGATTCGGGAACTTTAAACGATAAAATAACAGTCACATGGCATGACGGAGGAGATCAATGGTCTTGGCATTTACATTTTAAATATGTAAACAACCCGTCAATTCTGGTCGTAAATGATCATAATGGATTTCCTGCCGAATTCTCAACAACAGATTTGAAAGAAGCGCTGAAAGTCCGTGATACAAAAGCAATAATAAAGTATTAAAATTTTTCTGCTTTACTAAACCACGGAGTATTAATATGATAACAGACTGTTACGAAACGGAGGCAAGAATATGAAATACGATATAGCTGCATTTATATGGCCGTCATATACGGGCGATGAGCCTCGCACACGCATTTTCTGGCCCGAAGGCTACGGCGAATGGCAGACGGTAAAAGCGATGACCGACAAAGGCTACAAGGGCTGCCGATGGCCGAGAATACCGACTTGGGGTTACGTTAACGAAGCCGACAGCCGTGTTATGGAAATGCAGATTGACTGTGCCGTTTCGTACGGAGTGAACGTTTTTATCTATGACTGGTATTGGTACGATAACCGTCCGTTTCTCGAAAACTGCATTAATGACGGGTTTCTCAAGGCACGCAACAATACGGATATGAAATTCTGTCTTATGTGGGCAAACCACGATGCAACCCATCTCTGGGATAAACGTAATTCCGACAACGACCTTTCAACTGTTATCTGGAGCGGTGTTGTTACTCCCGAGATTTTTTCAAACATCTGTGACAGAACGATTGAAAAATACTTCAGCCGTGAGAATTATTATATGATTGACGGTTGCCCCGTTTACATGATTTTTGACATAGACAACTTTATCCGTTCTTTCGGCACGAGCGACAAATGCCGAAAAGGCATTGATGAATTCCGCAGAAAAACCGTTGAGGCGGGCTTTGACGGACTGCATTTTCAGGTTGTTCATTGGCGCAACCGTGTTTTCAACTGGCTTGATGATTCCGACATCAATAAAGGTGTTGACTCTGCAGAGATGTACCGTTTTCTCGGTGTGGATTCGGTAACGAGCTATAACTGGGGCTGTTCAACGGATTTTGACGGCGATTATACCGAGATTACGGACAGATACATTGGTGAAATTGAAAAGGAAACAAAGAAACTCAATGTTCCCTTTTATCCGAATATTTCGGTTGGTTGGGATAACAACATGAGATTCAATAAATTTATTCCCGGAGTTGTGGAAAACAATACACCCGAAAATTTCAAGACTGCCTGCGAAAGAATAAAGGATTTTGCAGATTCGGCGCTTGAAAACGGCATTATGAAAGCCCCGTTTATTACGGTAAACAGCTGGAACGAATGGACAGAAACAAGCTATCTTCAGCCCGATGACCTCTACGGTTACGGCTATCTTGAAGCGATAAAAGAAGTTTTTGGTGAATAATGTTTACAACAAAAGCCGTCCGAGCAATCGGGCGGCTTGATATTTTTTCTTTAAGCTTCTGTTGTAATTATATCACGCAAGATTTAATTTGATAAGGTCTTATTTTATGAACAGACACTCAATTTCTGTGTAATCATGGTCAATATAAAGAATCAATCAAAATCTCCAAAGTTATTTTCAATACCCCAAATCTCTTGGTATTTCCGGTTTTAAACTATTGAAAAACATTAATTTGCGAAAAAATGACTAATAATGCGTTTAGTAATATAGAGTCTGCACTTGATATGTTAAATAGAGAGCTTGAAGGTCGGTTCGGATTCTTTGACGGCGGAGGTACAAGCTTTAAAAAATGCTTTTAATTATATAAAAGAAAATATGATGTATGACCCGTCAGTAGCATTGTTATTTTCACCGACGATATGACATATTTCCCGATGAAGCTGTGGCGATAGGCATTTCCATGTTTTGGGTTATATGCGGAACAAAGGTTACTCCTCCGTGAGGTAAACAGTAAAGAATAAGAAATAAATTCAGAAAGAGAAGCTTGGAAAATATTACAATGATTACAACGGCAAACGATAAATATAAAGGAAGTGCAAAAATGAGAAACATTAACAAGATACCGCCCAAAATCTATTTTTTCTTTACGGTTGTCTGCTCGGTTTATGCCATGATTATCTACCGCAGCACCATATTCCGCTGCCTTTTTCTTTCGACTTACAATGAATCAAAAGTTGTCCTCTGGATAATATGGGCAGTTTCTCTCACGGTTACATATCTGCTTACATATAAGCGCCGCCGCAATTACCTTTCACTTTTTACAAGCACGGTTCTTCCTTTTGAAATATATACACTCATGACATACGATGAGCATTATTATCTTATCGGTGCTGTTGAGCTTATTGCTATTATTCTCAGCGGTGCATATTGTCTTTTGGTTATGCTCAGGAAGGTAAAGCCGGATAGTATTAATGGGATTATTAAAGTTTATAAACGCAGAATATTTAACTGCATAAACGGAGCAAAAAGTATTTCGGCAGTATGCTTCTCTGCTCTTCTTGTTTATGCTTTTGCACTGTATGCTTTCAATGCACCGTCTGTTATACCTGCAGTTAAGCCGATTGCCGAAGTTAATGAAAACAAGTATGAGATGTTGTCGGATAATATGCCTGAAATATCGGTGATTGATGATTCGGTTTGGAATACCCTGTCGTTTGATGAAAAAGTGGATGCTCTTCAGACTCTTGCCAATGTCGAAAAAGTACAGCTTGGAATATGCCATGAAATCAATGTGTGTGTTGAGGCACTTGGCAGTAGCACATACGGCAGCTATGATTACAGTACACATAGGGTCAGAATTAATGAGCAAATCATTGAAGATGAAACGGCATATCAATGCGTCGAAACACTTTGTCACGAATTAAGGCATGCTTATCAGCACGATGTTGTTGATGCATATCTTTCACTTGATAAAGAGCATCAGCAGCTTGAAATATTCAATGATGTAAGAAGATACTACGAAAGCCTTGATGACTATCAGTATGCTTCCATAGACGGCTTTGATGCCTATGAGAGCCAGTTGGTTGAGGTTGACAGCCGCAAGTATGGAGAAGAAAGGGCGGCTTTTTATTTTGCGCAGGTTGAAAAATATCTTGACGATGTGGTATAAAACTATACAATAAATAAGGAGAAAAAACATGAAAACAGCATTTGAAGAATTTAAAGTAATGTCACTTCGCCCCGCATTTTATAACGGAACACAGTTTGAAGCAGAAATCATATTTAATGAGGCGAATGCTTACAGTGTGGATATCACGGAAGCCGAAGCAGTCAACATGATTCCCGGTGATACAGTCAGAATCAACGGTAAAATTACAGACGATACTGAAAAAGATTATGACTTCATTTCCGTATATATGTGCGGCGAAGAGCTTACCGAATTTATTGAAAAATACGGCATTCACAAGGTAAGCGGAACGGTCAGAATGAAGCTTGAGATTGTCTATTCTGTTTATGAGTATAACGAATACGGCATGGAACCTATAAGGACGGAAAAAACAGTGTTCAGGCTTCTCGGTATAGTTGAAGTTGACAGAAAGGACTGATTGCTTTGATTTACATAACAGGTGATACGCATGGTGATATAAACCGATTTTCGGATGTGTTTCTTCCGAACGAGTCCGAATGGAATGAGAATGATTATCTCATAGTCTGCGGTGATTTTGGGTTCATATTCTTTGATGACGAACGAGAAAAAGAGCAGCTTGACCTACTAGAAAATAAGCCGTACAAAATACTTTTTGTTGACGGCAATCACGAAAATTTCAATGCGATTTTCAGATATCCCATTGAAGAATGGAACGGCGGAAAGGTTCACCGTATCCGAAAAAATATATTTCATCTTATGAGAGGTCAGTGCTTCACGATTGAAGGCAAAAAATTTTTGGCTATGGGAGGAGCATATTCAATTGACCGCGCTATGCGACAGAAGGATATCAGCTACTGGGATGCCGAAATACCGACCAATGAAGAATACAAGGTGGCATCCGACACAATATTCAGAAATGATAAGAAGTTTGACTACATTATTACCCATACTGCTCCGATGTTGATAATCAGACTTCTCGGTTATTATCCCGATTTTCATGATATGGAGCTTACGGGCTACCTTGAATGGGTTGAGTATGCCTGTGACTTCAAAAAGTGGTTTTTCGGTCATTTCCATGAAGATAAAGCTCTGCTTGACGGGAAATTTAAAGCCTTGTATTATGAGGTAGAAAGAATAGGAGATGAAGAAAATGATTAAAGAGACCATTTTGATAAATATAAAAAACGAGGAAGAAGCCGAGTTTGCTTTGAAAAAATTTATTCAGAATCCCGAAAAGGTTGAGCTGTGGAGTGAATCGGGTACGGGTGAGCATATTCTTGCCGTTTACGGTGCAGCATATGTTGTTTTTGAAAAATCTCCGGAGGATGATGTGCATGACACACCGACCTGCAGATATGTCGGTTCAACCTATATAGGTCCCGAAGAGGAAGAGTGCTTTGCTGATGAAGTTATCTGGCATGAACGTGGCGGCTGTGCGGTAATTCTTTTTCGCGATATATATGACTACAGCCGCAGACCGAGTATAAGGGTTGTGTTTGACGATTATGCGTATGAATTTTCCGAGTGTAAATTCCGCACCAAGAACGATAATCCAAAGTTTCTTAAAAGAAAAAAGCTTGTCCGTTCATATCTCGGCAAAACTGTTGATATTCTTATGGACAGACCTCTCGGTTGTGTTCATGAAAAAGAGAAATATACTCTCACATACCCCGTAAATTACGGCTTTATTCCCGGAGTTATCGGCGGTGACGGCGAGGAGCTTGATGTTTACCTTCTCGGTGTCGATGAACCGATTGGCAAATATACGGCAAAAATAATCGGCATTGTTCACAGAGAAAACGATACCGAAGATAAGCTTGTTGCCGCACCCGGGGGAAAGTTCTTTACCAAAGAAGAAATAGCAGCGAAGGTTCATTTTCAGGAAAAGCATTACCGTTCGTTTATTGAAACCGCAGACTCATTTTTTGAATGCTCGATGAAGGATTGCTTCGTTGACAGAAAGCTTCCTGCCGAGCTTGAGCATCATCTGCTTAACAAGCTCCTTTGTCCCTGTGATAACGATGTTTACAGATTTCCTTCCCGAAAAGAATACGATAGCCTTGATGTGTTCAAGCCTTACAGAGATATGGAAGAACACGGCGACATGACTGTCTTTCGCCCGGAATTTGTAAGCAATCCCCGAACTCTTTTCACTGCATTGTGGAGAAATTATCTCTGCAAAAACCGCAGACTGTCAGATAAAGCAATAATTAATCTCAGATTTTATTTCAAAGAAGGCAATATTATAATGAAGGTCGACAGCATTAAAGAATAAAAATCAGGTGGGCAAATGATACTTAACGGTGTTTGATATTAATAGTCGAACACCGTTATTTATTTTCGCAAATTGCACTTTATGTTAAAAAACTCAAATAATTTTCACACAAAGTGCTGTGGAGTCTTTAAGTGAAATGTATTATTATATTTTTACAGTTTAACTCCGCTTTTTCTTTAAATTTTTTGGGAAAATTTTGACTTTTCTTCGCGAAAAAAGCAGGAGAGTTCTGTTTTATTATACAAGAGAGAAAAATTGAAACAGGATTTCAATAATCTTGTTAAATTTTAAATAAAAACATTTTTTAAGGAGAAAAAACATGAAAAAGACAATTTCAATCCTCATGGCAATCCTGACGGTTCTCAGTTCAATGATGTTACTTACCACATCGGCAAGCGCGGCAAAAGTCACGGCATTTAACAAATTGGCATCCTCTTCTGCATATGCAAAAACTTACACAGTTTCTTCATCAGGAAAAACTATTCCCTACACGAACAAAAACCTCACTACACGCGGTACAACAACATACGGCAAATCCTCATCATCCTATATTGATAACAGAAATGATGAAATTTTCGTCTACAATGTCGGTCAGAACAGCAAGAAAACCTATTACGCATATGTCAGTTATCCGACATCGAATGGAAGAGTCAAAGCATACATACCTCTTTCAGCTATAACAAAAAACAACGGAAACCATACTGCAAAGAAAGCTTCGGGAAGATTCTATTGTTCAATCCGCAGCAACACAGCTAATTCCAAAAGCTATTATGTAGATAAGAATGATACGGTATATCTCATCGCAACTGAGGGAAGCAAGTATCAAATTATGTATCCTACATCAAACGGAGCATTTAGAATTGCATGGTGCAATAGGTCTGATTACAACAAATACTGCCTCAATAAGACAACAACAACCAAAGCAACAACCTCAAACACAAGCTATTCTCCCAGAACAACCGCTCCTTCTAAATCAAACGGATATTACTACTCAAGCAAGAATATCTTCTATAGCAGCGGATACGGTATGCCCAACTGCACAGCTTATGCATACGGACGTGCGTATGAGATATCAGGCAAGAAGCCCAATCTTTGCCCCAACAGCGCAGGTGCATGGTATAATTACAACAAGAATAACGGTTATTACTCCTACGGTTCGACACCAAGATTAGGTGCAATTGCTTGCTGGAGCAAAAACGGAACCAGTACGGGTCATGTTGCAGTTGTTGAAAGAATTAACAATAACGGTACTGTTCTTATCTCTGAATCACATTGGAGAGGTGTGAACTTTAATACCAGAACAATAAACAACAACAGCTCAAATTATCTCACCGGATATAAATTCATGGGTTATATTTACGTCATTTAGTATTGTCCGTTTAAAATATATTTAAGAGTTAAAGTCGTATAAACTGATTTCGTTTTTCTGACGAAGTCAGTTTTCTTTTTGTTGCCTATAGCTTTTGTTTATATTGTAATGGAAGTATTTTCTTCATAATTTTTAAGTTTTCAAACTTGATTTTATTAATAATAA
>JAZPYI010000032.1:0-11370 GCA_045544115.1 Acutalibacteraceae bacterium
CATACATTTCTACAACAACGAAAGAATCCAATTAAAAACAAAACTGACTCCGCTTGAAAAACGAAGTCAGTATGTCGCTTAATTAAATATTTCTGCCATAGGGTCTTTTTTGTACTGTCCGCACAATTTGGGGCAGTTCATATTGAATCAACCCCTGATATTTAAACTGCGGTATCCGTTCTGCTGTTATAGAGTTCGTAATAAAACCCTTGTTTTTCAATCAGCTCAGCATGACTGCCTTGCTCAACGATGTTTCCGTTTTTCATAACGAGAATAACATCCGCATTTTTGATGGTTGAAAGTCTGTGAGCAACAATGAAGCTTGTTCTTCCCTCCATCATTGTTGAAAATGCTTTCTGAATACGGATTTCCGTTCTTGTGTCGATGGAGGAGGTTGCTTCGTCAAGAATAAGCATGGGCGGCAGGCAGAGCATAACTCTTGCAATGCAGAGAAGCTGTTTCTGACCCTGTGAAAGTCCCGAGGCTTCATCTGAAATAGCTGTATCGTATCCGTTGGGCAGTCGCTTTATAAAGCTGTGAGCATGAGATGCTTTTGCAGCTGCAACTATTTCTTCATCTGATGCATCAGGCTTGCCTATTGCTATATTATCACGAACGGTGCCGTCCTTAAGCCATGTATCCTGCAAGACCATGCCGTAGCTTTTTCGCAGGCTTTCTCTTGTGGATGAATTGATATCAATGCCGTCAATGCTGATTTTTCCTTCGTCAACATCATAAAACCGCATAAGCAAATTGACAAGAGTTGTTTTTCCGCAGCCTGTAGGACCAACTATTGCAATCCTGTTGCCCTTTTTAACGGAAAGACTGAGGTTTTTGATAAGTTCCTTGTCTTTTGAGTAAGAGAATGCAACGTTGTCAAGAGTTACATTGCCCTCAACATCGGTAAATACATGAGCATTTTCGCAGTCGGGAATCTGCGGCTTTTGCTCAACAAGCTCAAAAAGTCTTTCGGCGCAGGCAAGTGCGTTTTGCAATTCCGCAATTACACCTGAAATTTCATTGAACGGCTTTGTGTATTGATTTGCGTAGCTGAGGAAGCAGGAAAGACCTCCTACGGTAATTGCGCCGTTTACCGCAGCCAATGCACCAGTAAGACCTACCGCTGCATAAACAACACTGTTTACAAAACGGGTTGAGGGATTTGTAAGGGATGAAAAGAATATTGCCCTGCATGAATATTTTTCATATCTTTCGTTGATTTCATCAAATTCCTCAAGAGTTTTTTCTTCTCTCGAAAAAGCGGTTACAAGCTTACCGTTACCGATGGCTTCTTCAATAAATGCGGTCTGTTCGCCTCTTGTTTTTGACTGAAGCTGAAACATTGAGAAAGTTCTCTTTGCGATAAATCTTGCAACAAAAAGCGAAAGGGGAGTAAGGATAACCACAACTATTGCAATTTTATAGTTTATCGACAGCATAAAACCGAGAGTGCCGAAAATTGTGATAACTCCCGTAAAAAACTGCGTAAATCCCATGAGAAGACCGTCTGCAAACTGGTCAGCATCGGAAATTATGCGGCTTACCGTATCTCCAGAAGGCTTTGAGTCTATATAGCTTAAGGGCAAAATCTGTACTTTCTCCATGGCAGCATTTCGGATATCTCTTACAACCCTGAAGGTTATGCGGTTATTGAGAGTATTCATTATCCATTGTGCAAGTCCCGTTGCAAGTGCAAGGATGCCTATTCGGTAAAGAAACGGGAGAAGTGCATCAAAATTAACCTTGCCCGGTGCAACGATTTCATCAATTGCTTTACCTGCAAGCACGGGAATATAGAGACTTGACGCAACACTTGCGGCGGCAAGAATGATTGAAATAAAAAGATGTATTTTATATTTGCCTACATAGAAAAGCACTTTTTTGAGAGTGTCCTTATTCAATTTCTTTTTCATGCGCTCTCCTCCTCATCAAACTGTGAGAGGTGTATTTCTCTGTAAACAGCATTGTTTTCAAGAAGCTCTTTATGTGTGCCGACTGATGCAATTCCGTCATCAAGTACGATAATTTTATCGGCATACATGATTGAAGAGGTTCTTTGTGAAACAATGAATACAGCCTTATCACCCTGATTTTCAGCAATTGCACGGCGCATTGCGGCATCGGTTGCGTAATCAAGAGCGCTTGAACTGTCATCAAGAATAAGAATATCGGACTTCTTTATAAGAGCACGGGCAACGGAAAGCCTCTGCCTCTGACCGCCTGAGAAATTTCTTCCGCCTTGCTCAACGGGTGTATCAAGTCCTTGCTTTTCAGCAATAAAATCTGCCGCCTGTGCAAGCTTCAATGCGTTGCCGATTTCTTCGTCGCTTGCCTCAGGATTGCCCCAAAGCATATTGCTTCTTACTGTTCCTTTAAAAAGTACCGATTTCTGAGGAACTACAGCAATTTTTTCTCGAAGCTCCTCGAGCGGAATATCGTTCACATCGGAACCGCCGACAAATACTTGACCTGAGGTTGCTCTGTAAAAAGCGGGAATGAGATTAACAAGAGTTGTTTTTCCCGAACCCGTTGAACCGATTATTCCGACGGTTTCACCCTTTTTAACTGAAAAGCTTATGTTTTCAAGTGAATTTTCACCTGCACCGGAATAAGCAAATGAAACATTTTTAAATTCAACAATATTGCGGCTGTTTCCATTAATATTTGAATCGCCCTTGTTTCCGTCTTCCGTTTCAAGGTCGAGCACGGCACTTATTCTGCCTGCGCACGCAACGGATTTTGTGATGCTGATGATGAGGTTTGCAAATTTTACAAGCTCAACAAGAATCTGTGACATATAGTTATAAAGTGCAACAACTGCGCCCTGCGTAATTATTCCCGTTTCAACGCGGATTGCTCCGACATAAATCAAAACGGCAATTCCGATATTGATTATAACGCAGGTGAGGGGATTCATAAGAGCGGAAATTCTGCCTGTATACTCCTGCATTACCGTTAATGCATCGTTGCGTTCTTTAAACTCTTCAATTTGTTCATCCTCCTTACAGAATGCCCTTATAACCCTTGCCCCCGTAAGATTTTCTCTTGCGGTGCAAAGCACCTTATCAAGTGCGACACGAACCTTTTTATAAAGCGGAATGCAAAAAAGCATTATTCCGAAAACAACAATTGAAAGCGCCGGGATTACAACCGCAAAGGTTAATGCGGATTTAATGTCAACCGTAAAGGCCATAACCATTGCACCGATAACAACAAACGGAGAGCGGAGAAGCAGGCGAAGGGTAAGATTTAAACCGCTCTGCACACTGTCCATATCACTTGTCATGCGGGTGATGAGTGTTGAGGTGCCGACCTTATCAAGCTTTTCGTGGGATAGTCTGCCGATATGAGCAAAAAGAGCATGCTTGAGTCTTTTCACAAAAGCGGTTGATGCCTTGGCGGAAAAATACTGTGCCGTAATTGAGAATGCAAGACCTACCGCACCCAACAGAATAAGCAGAACGCACATTTTAATTATATAAGGCTCATCGGAGTTTCCGATGCCCTTATCAATGATCGATGCCACAACAAGCGGTACAAAAAGCTCAAGTATGGCTTCAAACATTTTAAACATAGGTGCAAGCACACATTGCAGTCTGCTGCCCTTAAGATAAATAAGAAGTTTCTTCATTTTTTTGATTCCTTAAAATTTAGTCACAATATTTTATCACATTAAACTGACTTTGTGAAGTAAAAAGACAAAAAAATACAATTCTTTATTAATTTTATATTAATTCTTATTCGGAAAAATAAACAAATAAGTGTATGATAATATTGTCATGTATAAATTTGTATCCGAGGAGGACACAGAAATGAAAGTTACAAAAGAAACACATTTTGGAATACAGCGCAAAATAGTTGCCAATATGACTTCCGAAAGCTGGGAAACCATTCCTCATATTTCATATATTTATGAGCCTGAGGTTTCAAGATTTTTAGAGGTTGTTAAGGAACTCAACGAATCAGGTAAGTTTCCTGTTAAAATTACCGTTAACACAATCATGCTCAAAGCACTTTCCGAAGCATTCAAGGCAGCACCCTGCCTCAATGCTCATATCGACTTCAACCGCAAGCTTGTAAGAGGCAAGATCACTGAGTTTGATGAAATTCATGTTTCTATGACATGGATTCTTCCCAACGGCGAAATGATGACCATTAATCTTCATGATATCGGCAACAAGAACCTTGTTGAGCTTACCGAATACATAGCAGATGTAGGCAGAAGAATCGGCAATACAGACCTTAACGAGGTTATGTTCTCCGTTTCGATGCATGACACAATAAAGAAGCTCAAGAAGGGCAGAATCATTAATGTTCTTCAGCGCCTTATCGGTTCAAAAACAGGTAAGCACAGAGTGAAGACACTTTCTGGCAAGGCAAAGAAGGCATATAATGCCATTCCTGAAAAGGACAGACTCACGAAGTATGACATCGAGCAGGGTACCGTTACCGTTTCAAACATCGGTTCGGTTACAAGAGGAATCCCCGGCAGAGTTGCTCTTCTTTCAATCATTCCTCCCCAGGTTTTTGTTGCTTGCATCGGCGCAGTAAACAAGAAGCCTGTTGTCAAGCAGGATGAAAACGGTAATGACATCATCGTTGTAGGAAACGAAATGCCCATCGACCTTGTTTTTGACCACAGAGCCTGTGATTTCGGCGACCTTGTTCCCTTTATCAACAGACTTGAGGATATATTTAAAAATCCCGAGCAGATGTATAATTGGTAATGGCAAAGGACTGTTTCATTGAAGCAGTCCTTTTTTCATTGACAAAAACGGGTAAAAAAATTACAATAAATATATCTAAATGAAAGGCGCTGAAAGAAATGAGTGAATTTTTTGATGTGTATTATAAATCGGGTGAAAAATCTGTTTTCAGCTACAGAAGCGGACTTGCGGTTTATGAGGAAACTTTTGAAAAAGGCATTCTTCTGGCTTCGGGCAGCAATGCAGCGGGGTATCCGCTTGATGTTCTTTCAAACTACCCGACAAGGATCAACCCTTTGCATTTTCATGAGCCGTCGTCATTCAATATCGAAATTGACGGTCAGTGCATTGATTACGGCTTGAAATTCATTGATTTTCAAAGTCTGAAAACCGAAAACTCTGTTCAGGCAATATTGACTCTTGAAAGTGAAATAAAACCTGTAAGAATCAATGTCCATACCAATCTTGACGGTACGCAGATGCTTACCCGTTTTATTGAGATAGAGAATCTTTCCGAAAAGCCTCTGAATTTAAACCGTCTTTCTCTGATTTCAGGCGGACTTGAAACAATGGAAAGAGCGCAGCTAACCGCCGATAATGATGTGAACAAGCTCTATTCCGCAGGATATTTTGATAACGATAACTGGGGCAGAGAGGGAGAGTTTGCGTGGCATGACGTAACTCCCGGCAATCATTGTGTCAATTATCGCTTCGGACGCGACAGATTCGGTCATCCCGTATATTTTCTTCGCAATAATGTTACGGGTAAAATATATTTTTATCAAATCGGATGGAGCGGTGGCTGCCGCTTTTCTGTTGACCTGAATGCATCAACCGAAAGGAATTTCAGTGCTCTTGCTTTTAAGGCTGAAATCACTTCGCACAGCCCGATGGTTGTTATTAAACCGAAAGAAACCTTTGTTTCGCCCGAGGTTCATTTCGGAATTATTTCAGGCGGTCTTGATGAAGCGGTCAATGAAATGAATTTACACATCAGAAAATCCGTTCTCAATTCACCCGCTGCCGACCCGTCACGGTGCTATGTAGGCGCAGGTATGGGCGCAGAACACGATATGTCGGTTGAAACATCAAAGAAGTTCATTGACCAACTGGCTGAAATGGGTGCGGAAATATTCATAGTTGACGCAGGCTGGGAATGCCCGCCGAATGAGGAAAACCGTTGGGGCAATTATAACGGTACAAACATACCCAACCCCGACAGATATCCGAACGGTATCGGCGAAGTGAGAGATTACTGCCATGCAAGGGGAATGAAGTTTGGTCTTTGGGTTGATATAGAAACCCTCGGCGACAGAAGCGAAATGTTTGAAAAGCATCCCGAATGGCGCTCGGAAACGATAATCGGCAACAAAAGTTCAAATCTTATTGATTTCAGCATTCCCGAGGTTGCTGAATGGGCTGAAAACGAGCTTGTGCGCATTATTACGGAATATAAGCTTGATTTGCTCCGTGTTGACCACAATGTTTCTTTCAGGGATTATTTTACCGTGAGAAACGGAGAATGCACTTCTGTACGTCATATACGGGCGGTTTATTCGATGTATCAGAGGCTTAAGCGCCGTTTCCCCGAGGTAATATTTGAAAACTGTGCCGGCGGAGGCGCACGCACGGACCTCGGGATGATGAAGAATTTTAATCATTCATGGGTATCCGACTGGCAGAAGCCGCCTCGCTCCGCAGCGGTAACAAACGGCATGACCATTGCGTTGCCGCCTGAAAGAGTTGACCGCCTTTTTGCGGGAATGGGATGCCATGAATTCGGTTCTCTTGACTTTCATATGAGAAACTGTATGCTTACTCATATGTCACTCAATGTTATATCTCCCGCTGCAGCAAAAATCAATTCCGTTCAGATGGATTTTATCCGTCACAGCATAGAGATATATAAGAATTTTATCAGAAAATTTCTGCCTGAGTCGAAAATATATCACCATACTCCCGAAACATCAAAAACACTTGAAAACGGTTTTTCCGTTCTTGAGATATCTTCACCTGACGGAAAATACGGCGCAATATCGGCTTTTACAATGACAAATGCAAAATCCGATAAATTTACTGTTGTTCCCCGAGGCATCAACGCAGGTTTCAAATATAAAATAACACTCGATAACAGCGAAGCAAGCTTTATTGCGAACGGATATGAACTTATGACTAAGGGAATTAATATATATATTCCCGCCTCGCTTTCTTCGGAGCTTATTCTTCTGGAAGCTGTGGATTAATATAAAAGAAATCGACCGGTTTAATGCCGAAAAAGTCTTTACAAACTGTTCATAATATGATAGAGTTTTGTTGAAAATCAATATTTATTGGTTAAAATAAAAAATCGGAGGTTGAAAAAATGTCAAAGAAAAAATTTGATCTCGGCGAAGGCATCTATGATGCAAAACAGCTCGGTTATCCCAAAATGGGTCTGCTCGGTGTTCAGCATATGTTTGCCATGTTCGGTGCAACAGTGCTTGTTCCTGCCCTTACAGGCTTGAGTGTTTCGGCAACATTGCTTTTCGCGGGTCTCGGTACTCTTCTTTTCCATTTTCTTACAAAAGGCAAAGTTCCTGCATTTCTCGGTTCATCATTCGCATTCATCGGCGGTTATGCGGCAATTACCGCTATCGGAACGGATGAAGCAGGAAACGCAATCAACGATTACAGCCTTCTTCCCTATGCCTGCTTCGGTGTTGCCTGTGCAGGACTTCTTTATCTCGTTCTTGCGGCTCTCATCAAAGCTTTTGGTGCAAAGAAGGTTATGAAATTCTTCCCGCCCATCGTAACAGGTCCCATTATCATAGCTATCGGTCTGACTCTTTCTTCAAGTGCAATCAGCAACTGTCAGGCAAACTGGCTTGTAGCTGTTGTTGCAATCGCAATTATCATTGTCTGCAACATCTGGGGCAAGGGTATGATTAAGATTATCCCCATTATGCTCGGTGTTCTCGGTTCATCGCTTGTTGCGGTTATTCTTCATTTCACGGGTGTTATGGAAACTCTTGATCCCGCAAAGCTTGAAGCTTTCAAAACAGCTGACTGGGTTGGTCTTCCCTTCCAGATGAAGGATACTGTTTTCGGTATGTTTGCAAGTGATTTTGACAAGAATCTTCTTGTTTCCGCAGTCATCACAATCATGCCTATCGCTCTTGCAACTATGGTTGAGCATATCGGCGACATCTCCGCTATCAGCTCTACTTGTAAGAAGAACTACATTGCAGACCCCGGTCTCCACAGAACACTCCTCGGTGACGGTCTCGCAACAATTCTTGCTTCTCTCTTCGGTGCTCCCGCAAATACAACCTACGGCGAAAACACAGGCGTTCTTTCACTCTCAAAGGTATTTGATCCCAAGGTTGTAAGAATTGCAGCATATCTTGCAGTTCTTGTTTCTTTCTCACCCAAGTTTGCAGCTCTCGTAAGCCTTATGCCTACGGCAACAATCGGCGGTGCTTCACTTGTTCTTTACGGTATGATTTCCGCAGTCGGTGTAAGAAATGTTGTTGAAAATAAGGTTAACTTTGAAAATACAAGAAATGTTATTATTGCAGCGCTTATTCTTGTTCTTTCAATCGGTATCAACTATGCAGGCGCAATCCAGATTCCCGTCGGCTCTGTAACAATCAGTCTTTCAGGTCTTGCTGTCGGTGCACTTGTAGGTATCATTCTCAATGCAATTCTTCCCGGCAAGGACTATGAATTCGGTACCGACGAAAAGGGTGATCAGGCGGTTAATTTCAAAGTATAATCCGTTTTTGAATTTTTCAGGAGCAGGTTTTTATGCCTGCTCCGTTTTTTGTTGTCTTTATAAACAAAAACAAAGGCGGTTTACTGTGTGTAATTCACAAAAAAATATTGCGGTATTGAAAAAGTATTAAGTGTATGTTAATATATTAAAGATAATTTATAAAGATAAGGAGAGATTATATGGCATCTGAATCAACCGCAAGGGTTGAAGAGAAGGCACCGAGCGCTGTCCCCAAGGACAGGCGTTATGTCGGCTCAAAAGAAACCTTTGCATACATACTCGATGACATAGCTCAAAGCTTTAATATCGGTAAGTATGATGATGTTTTCAAGATGAACATCCTCAAAATCGACCTTGTTCTTCAGTCGGTTACAAACGGTATTATCAGTGTATGGGATATTATCAACGACCTTTTCCTTGCAACAATCGTTGACAAAACCCGCACGAGATGGGGTAAATTCAAGCCGTGGCTTGTAGTTTATGCTATTCCCGGTGTTTTCCTTACCGTTGTTTATTGGGCATTGCCTATTTTTATGGGCACGGAAGGTATCGGTTCCAATATTCCGAGGTTTGCTATCTATCTGATATTACAGATTTTCTCAAATCTTGCGAGTTCGCTTATTGCGATTGTCCGTCAGGGTATGACATCAACTATTACCCCGAATATTATCGACCGAACAAGACTCATTACTTCGGCAAACCTTCTTTCGGGCTTCGTAGAAAAAGCTCCCGAAATCCTTATGGGTCTTTTGATTGACATCTATATCAACAGTCCCGCAAAGCAGGCACTTGAGCTTACCAACCCCGATATGTATCAGGCTGGTTACAACAGAATGTTTGTCCTCGGCGGTGTAATTACTGCAGTTGTATCAGGTCTTTTTGCTCTGTTCTATGCATTTGTTGCAAAAGAAAGAGTTATGCAGACGATTGATCGTCCCAGTGTGTTCGGCGGTATCAAATCTGTTATCACCAACAAACCGCTTCTTCTTATCACGCTTTCCGAGTTCCTCGGTGCATTCAGCCTCAACTCGGGCACAAATCTTTACTACATCGAAGTTCTTAACCTTGCATCAATGTCAACAATCGTTGGCATTCCCGGTGCGGTTGTTTCGCCCATCTCTTACTCCTATGTTCCCTGGGCACGTTCCAAGTTCTCAACAAAAGCTCTTTGGATTGCAGGTTCACATGTTGACAGCGTTCTGATGCTCGGCGTTTATGCTGCCGGTAAGTTTATTAATGTCGGCGGAAAGAAGGGCTATGAAAGCCTTGCTGTTATGATTCCTGCATTCATGCTTCGTGAAACCATCTGGATGTTCTTCTGGGGTATCAGAAAGGTTATTCCCGAAGAAATGAGAAACGAAGCTATCGACTACGGCGAGTGGAAGAACGGCTTCCGTTCCGAAGGTATGACCGGTGTTGCAAAGGGTCTTATCACAAAGATGGTTAACAGTGTTAAAGGTGTTATTCAGCCCCTTCTCTTCAAGGCATTCGGATACGATAACACAAAGAATCAGGGTGCACAGACTCCCGAGGCACGTTATGCTCTCTTCTTTATGTGTACTCTTCTTCCTGTTATCACTGGTATTCTCAGCATTGTTCCTCAGCTCTTCTATGACCTTCAGGGTGAAAAGAGAGAAAGAATGTATATGGAACTCCGTGAAAGACGTAAGGCGATTGCTGCAGAGGTTAATGAATTTAACGAATCAGCAGGTGTTGACACAAAAGAATAAACATATAAGCCCCGACTTAAAGTCGGGGCTTTCTCAATCAGGTGGACTATGGAAAAAATATTAAATTATATATCACAGCTTTTAACAGAAAAAAAGAATGTAATTATCGCTATAGACGGTTATTGTGCATCGGGAAAAACAACTGTTGCGGCAAGTCTTGCTGAAAAATTTGATATGCAGGTTATTCATATGGACGATTTTTTTCTGCCTCCCGATATGCGAACGGAAGAAAGACTCTCACAGGCTGGTGGAAATGTGCATTACGAACGTTTTAACAGCGAGGTGGTATCAGGTCTCATAAACGGCTTGAAATTCGGCTACAGGGTATTTAACTGTAAGCAGGGAGCTTTTACGGATTTCAAAGAGATTCTGCCGGATAAACCTGTTATTATTGAGGGTTCTTATGCACTTCATCCCCGAATTGCCGTTGATTATGATTTTAAAATATTTGTAAAAGCAGATTATAAAACGAGGCTTTGCAGGATTCTTGAAAGAAACGGTGAGGAAGCACTCGAAGTGTTTAAGACAAAATGGATACCGCTTGAAAACAAATATTTTTATGAGTTTGATATTGAATCCGATTGTGATATAATAATACAGACCGAAAAGCTTTAAGCTTTTCGGTCTGTTGCTTTCAATTTTAAATTATTCAGCGAAGCCTGATTCAACAAGCTTTACAAGCTCATCAACAGCCTGCTCTTCATCGGGACCGCCTGCGATAACACGGATGTTTGTGCCACCCATAATTCCGAGTGAAAGCACACCGAGAAGGCTCTTGGCATTAACTCTGCGCTCTTCCTTTTCAACCCAGATTGATGACTTAAATTCATTTGCTTTCTGAATAAAGAAAGTTGCAGGGCGAGCATGAAGTCCAACCTGATTCTGAACAGTTACATCTTTTACGTACATATTATAAATCTCCCACGTTGAAATTTTCTTGTTAGCACACTAAATATTATATCATAAAACTTTGCTTCGTCAACATTTTCAACCGCAGTTTTGCTGCTTTTATAAATAATTCGGCTTGTCATCCAAAGTAAGAGCAATCAAAAAAATTTGTTTTGGTTAAATTGACTATAAACAAAATTTAATTTTCATGAATAAGAGGTAAGAGGATTGAAGAAGAACCTTTTTAACTATTATCTGTAAAAGAAACAGTTATATACACGGTTCTTCCATA
>JAZPYI010000033.1:0-4728 GCA_045544115.1 Acutalibacteraceae bacterium
GGCATAGCAATCTTCCAATGCGGCGGGATATGGTGCTTCGTTTGAAAGTCTGTATTCGGGAGTTACAACAACCGCACCGTACTTTTTGACAAGGTCAATGGCTCGTGACATATAAATCATTCTTGCCATACCCGTTATGTAACCTCCGCCGTGAATCCATAAAATTGCAGGTGTCTTGTTTTGAGGTTTGGCATTCAGAGTCGGCTGAAAAATCAGCAGTTCGATTTTCTTTCCCGTTGATTCAATTTTTATGCTTTTGGATTTGTAATATTTGCTCATTGAATCACCTTGTTTACTGTTATTGATTATCCATATATAAATTTCCAAAGAATGCAATTAATCTGTAAAAAGGTTGCAGAATAGCATAAATCCATTCACTTTTATCGAGCTCATTAAGTTTTATGTTTTCAATTACGGGATGCTCGCAATATGCCATATCAACCGCCTGGCTGGTATATGATTTGAACCTTGTGCCGTTTTCAATTGAATAGAAATAATATCCCTGCTGCCCGTCGGAGGTTGAACGCATGAAATTGAGGAAAGTGATTTCACCGCCCGACATAATAAGAGCAGGCTCTGTTTTTGATGAACCGTCGTGACCCGTGTTGACAAATACAGCATTGCTGTCAACAGAATTCAAAAAGGATTTTCCGCCGTAAATAAACGTGTTGAATACGGTAATGCCGTTGCAGGAATTGAGCCTGATATAATCGGTGTGAATTCTTGTTATGGGGATGAAAACATAATCAAATAATTTATCCTCTGTAAGACGGGGTATACCGAGCTTTGCATAGCCGTTTCTCGGCAGAGTGTTTGCATTTTGCAGGCAGCCCTCAATAAAGGTTTCATTGCAACCAAATAAATCAAACATAGATTCATAACAGCAGCCAATTACTTTTTTTATAAAAGCACCGTCGGAATTCTGAAGCTTTATTCCGCAGCTTGCAAGGGTTAATGCACAGTTGATAATATATACGTCATCATATTCGCTGTAAATAACGGGCGAGGTTTTCATATATTTTCCGCTGCCGTCAACGGGATTGTTAAGAGGATAATCAACTCTGATTCCGCTTATGCCCGAAGCATTGCCGCCTAACGTGATAAGCGGTTTATCCGATGCTCCGAAACCGTAATATGAAAGAATGAGTGTTCCGCTGCTGTTCTCCCTCTGGCAACGGGTTGCAACCGATGATGAACCTCTGAATTCAACACCTGAAGGAACAGTTACGGGATTTTCAAAGCGGTAAAGACCGGCAGGCAGATAAACTATTCCACCCGTTTCTGCCGCTTTATTAAGCTTATTCTGAACCGCAACGGATGCATCGGTTTTACCTGTTTTATCAGCTGATACTACATACAAAACTTCGGCAGGCTTTGTGTGCTTATGCTCGTAATCGGGCATGTATGCGCTTGTATCTGCATTATAGATACGGATATTTTTGCCCTTAATTTTGCCTTCGGTTTTCACGTTTGTCAGAATCATTGCGTTTTCACCGGGGTCATATATTGCACATTTGCTGCCTTTGATAACACCGTTGCTTATGCCTGTACCCCAGGAATATTTTCTTGAAATTATGTTGCCTTCAGGAATATAAATACCGTAATCACAATCGGTTATATATAAATCGGTAAATTCTCCGCTGAAGGTGTATCGAGTGCCTTCTTTGACAAACATTCCGTAAAACATATCGGAGATTCTGACATCGGCAAATTCGGGCCATTCAAGGTCACCTATCACAAGACCGCAGCCGTTTTTGCGTGTATATTCATCAAGCTTCTGCCTTTCGGGAGCATTAAACTCCTCGCCCGCTCCGCACCAATATTCGTTTGATATATAAAGAGTTTTAACGGTATCAACATCGGCTGAATTATGAGCATTCAGGCCCTGATAAAGGCAGGTTCCTTTTACGTTTTCAATCGTCAGCATTTCGTGGCACTCATAAATTCCGTTTTCACATTCGGCACTTGCACCGATTCCTCTGTAGGAATTGATGAGGGTACAGTTCTTGATTGTTGAGAGCATATAATCCTCATTGCCGACAACATAAAAAGTAAAAGAATAAGGTTTGACACATTCTATATTTTGTTCGGGATACCAGACGGTGAGACCCACTGCACCTGCACTTGCGCCGACAGTAAACAAAGCGGGATTCATCTTGTCGCTGCTTTCAACGTCGGCAATGATTATTGTTCCGTAGTCCGTTCCGTCATCGGGGTCCTGATAATCGCCCATCAGCGTCACAAACTGACGGATATAAATATTGCCCGTCACTCTGTATCTGCCGGCAGGAAGCCAGACCGTGCCGCCGCCGTTTGCTGCACAGCTATCAATCGCCTGCTGAATAATCGCAGTAACATCCCTTTCGCCGCTTGAATCGGCATTGATAACAATATCAGCTATCACAACATCATCCGTCGGATACACGGTTTCGATAATCTGCGGTGCGTTTGCTTCATCAATCGCAAAGCACGGAACAACCGTATTGATTGCAATTAAGATGCAAAGAAATAAAGAAAAAAGTTTTTTCATCTTATCAGCTCCGATTTGTTAATAAAAAGTTATGATGCAATAATTATAATTCTCATTTATGATTATGTCAAACATACTGTAGAAATTTAAAAAAATATATGATATAATTTTATTGTTGCATAAATGGAAAAATTTTTAAACTTTATTCAGAAAGTAAATGTATGCGAGCAAAAATACAAAAAAGTTTTTCAAGGAGACAATAAAATGCAAGCAATAATAAAATTTGTAATTACAATTTTCACAACCGTTTCAATTTTCTGCTCAAATCTGTTTTTTCCCGCTACTGTTTATCCCGAAAGCGAAAATTTTGATTTTTCTTTTCTTCAGTATCCTGATGATGCAATTGTCACACTTGAAGAAGCGGGTCTTACCGAGCAGGAGCTTGTCAGCAGAGCTTCAGCTGAGCTGCCCGAATATGTTCAATCGGGCGGATATGAAGATATTAACGGCATAACAGTTTCTCCTTACTACACAGCAAAGGTAAGCGGAAAAGAAATCCCCGTTTATGCTTCGGTAGTTTTCATACGTGTTGACGATACGGGTACACTTCACTCCTTCTCTGAAATCTATGTTGATTCAAGCGAAGATTTTTCATTCAACATTGAGATAACCGGTGCTGACGTCAAGCTAAAAAATGCCATTGTGTTGCCCGAAGCACACGGTGTAAAGGCGCAGTGTAAAAACAACACAGTAACAGCATCAATCAATAAAACCGGAATTTACACCTTCCTTTTTAACGACGCAAATCAATATTACGGCTACACTCTTACGGTGCGCGAAAAAATTGATGAAGATAAAGAAATTGCGGAATACATAGAGAAATACGGCGAGGATAACGTTTGGGTTCTTGATAAAGGCATATATCAATATGACTATGTCAATATTGTTGCACACAACAATCTGGTTATTTATCTTCGTGAAGGTGCTTACGTACTTGCGAACCATCTTTACGATATCGACTGTGCCGAGGATGAAAACAAATATTGGGAACCTACCGCACCCGGAGATAATGCTATAGGACTTACAAGGTATCCTTTTATTAATTTTTACAACTGCAACAATATAACCCTTGCAGGCAGAGGCATAATAGATATGACCCGACTTGACAGACGAGAGAGAAGGGGCGTTGTTTTCACTAACTGCAACAACGTAAACGTTAGAGATATAAAAATCATAAATTCTCCCGAATGGTCGTTTATCTCTTATTGCTGTACTGACGTCAACATTGACAACGTAGATATAATCGGCAACCGCGGTAACTGCGACGGCTTTGCAATCTGTAACAGTCACAACGTTACCGTTGATAACTGTTTCGCAAGGGTGGCGGACGATACCTTTGAGGTAAAGGCTCTCGGCGGTACAATGGACAGCAGGAACATCACGTTCACAAAGTGTATTGCCTGGGGCGGATATGCGAGATGCTTTGGTATTACAGGCGAAGTCAACAAAAAGATTTCAGATGTCACCTTCCGTGACTGCGCCGTGATTTACCGTGACGGTATATGGGATAACGACAGAATAGGCTCGCTTGTCGTTGTGGCGGAACAGACCAACGGCAGTATTGACGGCATACTTTTTGAAAATATTGAGATATTCCGTGACGAAGGCAGACCGATACTTGTGAAGATTTATGATGAACAAGCGGAGACTTTTGAGATTAAAAACATAATATTCAAGAACATTTCTTACACTTCATATATGAAACCGAAAATTGCAGGTACTGACAGCAGCACAAATACAGTTCAGGTTGAACTTGAAGGTATAACCGCTCACGGAAGGAAACTGCGATACCCGAAAACAAGGTTCATCATCGGCAAGTATTGTGAAGTAACTTCTGAATAGAATTTATGAGGTTGGTTCGGAATTATAAAAATAATCAGACAAAATTATTTAGAATTTAAATAGACAAATTCCAATTTGTCAAATTACCCTTACAAAAATACTGAACCACCTCTTATCGGTGCTTTCTGCATCAATTGAGGTGGTTTTGTAGGTTCGGCTCTTTCCTCTGCCGATTGAGTGGAATTTAAACTGCAAAAGGGACCATTTCACTTCCAATGTAGGTACTGAAGAACTTTCGCACCTCGAAATGATAGGTGCAATTGTATATCAGCTGACAAGAAATCTTTCTGAAGAGGAAATCAAAAAGCACGGCTTTGACGCATATTTTGTCGATCACACAGCAGGAGTTTATCCAT
>JAZPYI010000034.1:0-53192 GCA_045544115.1 Acutalibacteraceae bacterium
AATAACAGTCGGTGCGCCGTAGAAAGGTCTGTGTTCGGTCTGGCTTTCGCAGTAGTCTTCCCACTTGTTCAGAAACTCACGGTTGCTGATAACCGTAATGTTCAGCGTGTCAAAAAGTGCTCTGCCGACAGGTGATGCGTAAGCTGCTTTGAGAATCAGATTTAGTTCGGATTCCGTTATGTTTTTGCCGTTATATGTACGAATTGATCTTCTGCTGAAAAGATTATCAAATGTATTCATAGCTTTTCTCCTTTATTTCTGTATAGGATAATTATAATTCTGTCAGAACCCGATGTCAACATTCGCGTTGCCTCATGTTTTTGCGTGTTTTCGGAATTATTCGCTCATCTTTTTGTGAATTTCGTGAATTATTCGCTCGTTTTTTTGCAATTTCATTGACTTTTCAGCCGAATTATGTGTATAATGTTACTGTAAATATCTTATTCGGAGGATAATATGGCTTATTTAAAACGAAAAGTTGACATTTTCCTTTCAGAATGGAAAAATAATCCTGACAAAAAGCCGCTGATCATCAAAGGTCCCCGACAGGTGGGAAAAACCGAGTCGATAAGAACTTTCGCAAAAGCAAACTATAAGAATCTGATTGAGATTAACTTTGTTGAAGAACCTAAATATAAAATGATTATTTCGGACGGGTATAAAGCCGACGACATTATCAAAAACATTTCTTTGCTTGATCCTTCAAAAAGATTTGAGGAAGGCAATACCCTGATTTTTTTTGACGAGTTGCAGGAATTTCCTGAAATCTCTACTGCCTTGAAGTTCTTTAAAATTGATGGCAGGTTTGACGTTATATGCAGCGGTTCTATGCTTGGAATCAACTATCGCAAAATCGAAAGCAACAGTGTTGGCTACAAAACAGACTATGAAATGTATTCGCTTGATTTTGAGGAATTTTCATGGGCAAAGGGATATGGCGATGATTTCACCGAAAATCTGCTGAATCATATGAAAACCCTGACACCATTCAATGAGCTTGAGCTCAGTGTGTGCAATTCTCTGTTTCTGGATTTCAGTATTCTCGGCGGTATGCCTGCAGTTGTCAGAGAATACATTGCTAAAGGCACGTTTGAAGGCTCTCTTGATGTTCAACGTCAGCTCATAGCCGACTATAAAGAAGATATCCGAAAATATGCCGAAGGAATGGATCAGACACGAATTCTGAACGTATTCAATCAGATTCCGCCTCAGCTTGCAAAGGATAATAAGAAGTTTCAGATTTCCAAGGTTGCATCCGGTGCCAGATTCAAAGACTACAGAGGTTGCATTGAATGGCTTTGCGATGCAGGTATGATTAACATCTGCTATTGCCTGAACTTCCCTGAACTGCCTCTCACCGGAAACTATGACGAAACAAAATATAAACTCTATTTCGGAGACACCGGGCTGCTTGTTGCAATGCTTGATGAAGAGGCTCAGGATGATTTGCGTGCTAACAAAAATCTCGGAGTCTATAAGGGTGCATTATACGAAAATATGGTTGCTGAAGCATTCAAAAAGAGCGGCCTGAACTTGTATTATTATAAGCGTGAGGACTCAACCCTTGAAGAAGACTTCTTCGTCAGAACTGCAGATGAGCTTATTCCTGTTGAGGTTAAAGCGGCAAACGGGAAATCAAAGTCCTTGCGTACACTTATCGAAAGTGACAAATACACGGATATCCGAAGCGGCATCAAGCTGACCGGCGGGAACATAGGCTTCTCGGATAGAATCACAACCTTTCCCTATTTCTGTACTTTTCTGATGAAACGTTATTTGAAAGGGAAATAAAATGTCAATATTTTGTCAACAAGTCGAGATATTTGAGCTTTTTCTGGGTCGGTTACAAACTGCGGCAAGTTACGGCAAATGCCTTTTTATTGACTTTTTGACCGTTTGTCAACGTCAATCCGAGCGATTTTACAGATTACGGCAGGTTATGACAAGCAAAAACAAGATGCTTTAATCACACTCAAGTTCTCAAAGAGATAATTTTTCCCGAATGGGGATTATCGAAAACCCTTGGAATCAGAGCGGTTCCAAGGGTTCATTTTTTAAGAATAATTCCAAAATCAAAATGTCAATAATTAAGAAAAAAACACAGAAAAACAATCCGTTTTCTGTGTTTATACGTTTTTTATCTAATAAAATTTTTAATGTGTTACAGATTGAAATTCATCGGAACAAGCAGTAATTATATATAAAACTCGTTTTCCCTATGTATGTCTTTGAATATGCTTAATTTCTGCGTTAATCCTTCCTGAATCGGAGGCGGTAAAACACGGGACTGTGCAGGGCATTTGGCAACGCAAGCCATACACATTATACATTTATCAACATCGGTTAAAACATCTTTATCCATTACTGTGACAGCTTCGGTGGGGCATACAGAAGCGCAATGACCGCAACCGTTGCAGGCTGCGAGCGATATTGGTGTAGACGAGCCTTTTTTGACTTCCTTATACGGATAGTTTCCGGGAACGGTTATAGCACCCGTTTTGCCGTCTTCAATTGCATTCAAAATATTCTTTGCAAATTGCTGTATTTCTTCAAAATCTGCCTGATCGGGTCTGCCCGCACCGACTTCGGGAACAATGGAATGCTGTGCGACCAAAGCTGCAGATGCAATCACCTCAAAGCCGCTGTTTTTCATAATGTTGTTCAGTTCAAGCAAGGCATCCTCATAAGCTCTGACTCCGTAAACAACAGCCGTAATCGCTTTCTTTCCCTCGCCGTTAAACTCTGCAATTTTGTCAGCCACGATTGCGGGGATTCTTCCGCTGAACACGGGAGCTGCCACAACTATCACATCCGAAGAAGAATTTCTGACAACTTTATTCGAAAGATCGATTGCATTAACCGTTTCAGCAACGGCAGATGCAATGGCTTTTCCTGCTTTTTCAGTGCCTCCCGTTGGGCTGAAATAATAAAAATCAACTGTTTTTAACATAGATTCAGTTCCTTTCTTCTGATACAAGAGCAATTCTTATTTTATAAAACATATTTTTATCGGATGCTTCGGGTTGGCTTGTATAGCATTGTCATTAAAAACAACATTTTCTGTATTTATCTTAACCTCAGGATAGATTACATCGTATGCTTGCGATACGGTATCAAAGCAAAGCTTTGAGTTTTTTAAATCCATGTTTTTAAGCGATATGTTCTCCGAAGGATAAGTTGAATGTAACAGAATGTCCACATCATTTTCAAGAACGATGTTATCAAGTGTGATTCCGCTTTGAGGAACGCAAACACAGCCGGGATAACAGCTTCGTGCATAGGTGTCGTAATTAAGACTTATCGCAATTCCTGTGCCACGCTTTTTCTGAAGTATACAATTTCGTATTATTATGTTGCGGCAACCGCAGTTCAATTCTTCCGTATTGCGCACAACAACCCAGTTAATGCCGTCATATTCCATAATTCCTTTTTGGTGACAAGGCGGAGTTTGGGAAGTGTAAAGCTTTCCGTCTTTCGGGTTCATCAGAACACGGTATGTTTTGCCGTTAACCGCAACGGTATCCGAGTGCTGAACCTGCATACCTTTGTGCCATCTGCACCAGGCACCGCCAAGAATTCTGCAGAAAAATCCTGTTGTTGTATTATCGTCCAAATCGACGCAGTTTTCGATTATTCCGTTTTCAATCCAGCCTATGTGAGTGTTTGAGGTGGCATAATCAAAAGCATTGAGAGCAATCGGGTCATCGAACGTGCGGAACTTGCCGTTACTGATAACAAATCCGTCGCCCCAACCGAGATGAACCCCGTCTTTGTTTCCCGTTATATATAAATCATTAAGAACGATGTTTCTGAATGCGCTGACCTGAATTGCATAATCCTTTTCAAGCAATCCGTGGCACTCAAATTTATCAATTTTTAAGTTTTCGACATAAATCATTGCAACCTGTGCACGCAAGCCCGCAATACGGCTGTCAACACCAAAGTCATTGCTTTCAATGCCGTTACATTCAAGATGCAATCCGATAATTTCGATATTACGGTTGTATTTGCCGTTAAGCGCACCTTTATTGATAAATGCATTGCCGTTAATACCGGTCACACTCGCTTCACGCTGAAGAATAACTCCTTCACGGAACACAAGCTTTGTGTTATCACCGATTTCAATTTGCTCGGAAATTTTATAAATGCCCGAAGCGATAATTTCAATTACTCCGCCGCTGTCAATCGCTTTTTGAAGAGCTTCGGAGTTTTTATATGCGTTGTTTTCAGGCAAAAAACCGTATTCGTTAGCATTAATCATAGCTTTCATCCGTCAAATCCTTATTTATGAAACACAATGACTGTGTTGATGATTTGTAAGCTCGTGCTTATGTGTGTGATTTTCGCTGTCACTGCCGTGAGTGTGAAGATGCGTATGAACGTGTTTATGCTCGTGAGTATGAACAATATCTCCGTGGCTGTGTTCGTGAGTATGGATGTGTTCGTGCTCGTGTGTATGCTGCAGGCTGATTGTATCTTTTACCATAATAACGGTGCTGATAATCATAATCGCCAATGCAACGTAAAACTGAAATTGAAGGTCTTTCGTTCAGAATAATCAAACTGAAAATAACACCGAGAAACGGAGCGACTGAATAATATGCGCTTGTTTTTGCAGCGCCGAGATTCTTCTGAGCCATAATATAAAAATGAATGCTCAATCCGTAAGCCACAAAGCCTAAAAGAATTACGCAAAGAATCCATTTCACAGACGGAATTTTTTCTCCGATTAAAAGTGCAACTATCAGACTGCCGAGCCCCGAAAAAGTTCCTTTGATAACAACAATTTCAATCGAACTCTTGTTGCTTATCATTTTTGTGCAGTTGTTTTCAAATCCCCAGCAAAGGCATGCACCGAGAACGAACAGCGAACCTTTGTTAAACACAAACGAACTTTCGCCCTCAAAGGTCAGTATTGCACTTGCAATGGTTACAAGCAAAATTGCAATCCAAAGCCTTTTGGAAACAACCTCTTTGAAAATCACAAGGGCAATAATTGACGTTGCAACAATTTCAAAGTTATTGAGAAGCGAAACATTTGCAGAGTTAGTCATTGTGATACCGAACATAAGCAGTATCGGTGCCGCAATATCAAGCACAACCATTGCAACGGTATAGGGTAACTCTTTTTTAGTTAAAGGCTCTCTTTTAACCTCTTTGCCCGTTGCCTTTTCGATTAAACCGTAGAGAAATAAGCCTATACCTGCTCCGAGATATAAGAATGCTGCCATCATCGTAGGTTCAATATGGTTGAGCAATATTTTTGAAAGAGGAACATTTATTGCATAAAGTGCCGCCGCAAGAACGGCATAAAATGTTGCGAGATTTTTCGTTTTCAATTTGCTGAAACGCCTCCGCAAATTCTTGTTTGACTATTGTTTGCATTTCTTTTTTAACAATCTTTGCGCCGAAAAGGTTATAAACGCCATTGCAACAAAGGCAATAATAACATAAATCGGGAAAATAAACATTCCTAAATTCTGTCCCAACAAACCGCAAATCAGGGGTCCGAAAAGGATTCCTACATAGGCGGATGCCATTTGCAGACTGATAACGGATTCGGAAACGTCCTGACCGAAGCTTTCAGGTGCAAGATAATTGAAATTCGGGAACAAGGGACCGTTGCCTAATCCGATCATAAAAAATGCCACAGCCCCAAGTATTGAAGGACCGGGAATTGCGAGCAGGAAAACCGCAACACCGAGAACACATTCACCAATAGCAATGATTTTCCAGCTATGCAATTTATCTGCAATTATGCCCGATAAGAATCTTCCCATTGCCATACCTACAAAATAGAAAAGTATTGTGCTTGCAGCTTGTTCGGTTGTCATATTCTTATATTCAACAAGATAAGTGCTGCCCCAACCGCTGCAGCTGCATTCGATAGCACAGGTCAGGAAGAACAATGCACACATCAACTTAACACCCGGTATCCGCAGAGTTTCACGGATGGTGAGTGCTTTTGCTTCGTTTGTTTCGCCCGTACTTTCTGCTTTGCTGACCTTTTTCCAAACGGGCAGCGAAACGAACATCAGAATACTGATTGCAATCTGAATAAGAAAAGCAATTCGATAACCGTTTCTCCATCCGTTTTCGCCGCTGATGACCAATGACAGAACATAAGGGCTGACGGAAACTCCTATGCCGTAAAAGCAATGAAGGAAATTCATCTGCTTTGCCGAATAATGCAATGCGACATAATTGTTCAGAGCCACGTCAATTGCACCTGCGCCAAGACCAAGCGGAACGGCAAGCAGCATCATAAACCATATATTCGGCGAGAATGAGAAACCAATCAATGCTGTTGCGGTCAGCAGAGTGCTGAATGCCGACACCTTGCTTGTACCGAATTTGTGAATTAGACGGGCACTGACAAGGCTTGAAACAATAGTTCCGCAAGCGACTGTTGAAGAGATGAAGCTGCCGTATGAAATCGGGAGATTAAAATCAGAGTAAATTGCAGGCCATGCCGTTCCGAATAACGAGTCCGGCAGACCAAGACCGATAAATGCAATATAAATAACGATTAAAAGAAAACTTGCCATAAATAAACCTTCTTATGTTCTGAATTGCTGTTTGTCAAACACAACGGCTGTGTTGACGATTTGTAAGCTTTTCTTACTCTTTTATAAACTCTTTATCCTTATCAGGCATACCTGATTCATTGGTAACATACCGTTCAACCTTCATGCTTAAATTATACTTTTCACGCAAACAGATGATTTTTGACATCATCGGTGACTCGTGGTGTAAGTCGAGTGTCTGCTGATTTTCCCAACTGTCAATCAAAAGAACGATTTCACTGTCGTTCATAGGAAAAAAGTATTCATATTTCAGGTTACCTTCTTCGGCACGGATTTCATCAACAATTCCGCTTGAAATCATTTCTTCTGCAAATTTTTTTGCATTTCCGTTTGTGCCTGAATAGTAAATGTTTATTGTTATCGCCATATAATTACCTCTGCAAATGCTTATTTATCCAAGTAAATTATATCATATCACGGGCTGTTTTCACTGTCAACAAATCAACAAAAGTTCAGAAAAAATGCCGAATATTTTGTCGATGATTAAGAAAAAAGAGGTTGCTATATGCTGTAATGACCCAAGATGTACGGACAGTACAACTTGGGTCATTATTCAGCCTTTTAATTATTTAATAAAATTTGTTTTGATTTTGTTTTTCGGGATATCACGCAGTTCATAGTTTTCGTCCGTGTGGCCGAGAATTATTGCACAGCAAGGAACCATTCCTTCGGGGAGGTTGAGTTCCTTCAGAAGCTCCTCATTATCATTGAGAAACCTGACTGCACCCCATATATGGCAGGAGCCTATGCCGAGTTCGGTTGCGGCGATTGCCATATTCTGAACGAGAATTGCAGCATTTGAGAAGTTTACATTGATGCTTTTGAGGTCTGTCGACGGGATAAGCGATGAAACGAGAATAACCGTCGGCGCACCGTAGAATGGTCTGTGACCGCTTTCTCTATCGCAATAGTCCTCCCACTTGTTCAGATAATTATGGTTGCTTATAACCGTTAAGTTCAGAGTATCAAAAAGCGCTCTGCCGACGGGTGAAGCATATGCGGCTTTAAGAATCTGCTCCAGTTCTGCATCTGTTATGTTTTCCCCGTTATATGTTCGGATTGACCTTCTGCTGAAAAGATTTTCAAACGTATTCATTCTTTAACTCCGATCTGAAGCTCATCGGCATATCCTTTCATAGCTTCAATGCAGATTGCCGCAACTTCTTTAACTTCCATGCCGAGCATTTCGCAGCCCTGTTTAATCAGCTCGCGGTTGCATTTTGCGGCAAATTTTTTGTCCTTGAACTTTTTCATAAAGCTTGAGATTTCCATATCCGTGATGCCTGCGGGACGCATTCTTGCAGCTGCCTGAATAATACCCGTAAGCTCGTCAACGGTGAAAAGCGACTTTTCCATATTTGTTATAGGCTCAACGTCATTTATGATTGAGTATCCGTGGGCAAGTATTGCACGGATTTCTTCATCCGAAACACCTGCATTTTTGAGAGGCTCTGCGGTGTGATCAAGATGCTCTTCGGGATACTGCTCATAGTCATAATCGTGCAGATAGCCTATTGCCATCCAATGTTCTTTTTCCTCACCGAAATGCTCTGCAAGTCCGCCCATGGCAACCATAACATTTTTGGCATGCAGAATAAGATGAGGCTCGGTTGTGGTTGTTGCAAGAAGCTCTTTGGCTCTTTCCAATGTCAGCATTTTTATTTCTCCTTTTCATTTTCGGATAGAATAATTATAAATCTGCGGAACCCCGATGTCAATAAGTCGAAAAAAATCAGGTCGCGGCAGGTTATAACAAGCAAAAAATATTGCATTTTGATTGGGATTGTTTACTTTTGGGATTTATTATGGTATAAATTAAACAGAAAACCTATGGAGGCATGATTATGGCATTTACAAAAGCAAAAGAGCATCTTAAAAAATACGGAATGGATAATCTGGTTATGGAATTTGATGTTTCTTCCGCAACGGTTGGTGAGGCTGCAAGGGCAGTGAACTGCACCGAGGGCGAAATTGCAAAAACCCTTTCATTTATTGTTGACGGGAATCCCATAGTGGTTGTTGTTGCGGGTGATGTTAAAATTGACAACGCAAAGTACAGAGCGGAATATCACACAAAGGCGAAAATGATACCGTTTGAAAACGTTGAGGAGATGACGGGTCATGCTGTCGGAGGGGTGTGTCCGTTCGGAATAAATGAGAATGTTGAGGTTTATCTTGATGATTCACTTAAGCGATTCGATATTGTTTACCCTGCTTGCGGCAGCTCCAACAGTGCCGTGAAATTAACAATAGCAGAGCTTGAAAAGGCATCGGAATTTAAAAAATGGGTTGATATATGCAAATAAAATAAAGCGGTTGTTTCATTTCTGTTATGAAGCAACCGCTTTTGAATATTCAGTTTGATTTACAGCTTTGAAAAGCCGTGGCAATTGATAAGAGCATCAAGCTTTTTGCCCCCTTTGCACAGCGGGCATTCATGGGACGGGCAAGTAAAATAGCCTTCCAAATCATTGGGGTTGAAAACGGAATTAACGGTGTAACCGTCGCATTCCTCTGCGGTTGCAAAAATTGAAGCTATACCGACCACTTCGCCACCGTAATACTTAACAGCCTCAACTGCCGCTTTTGCCGTGGCACCGGTAGCAACCGAAACTGCAAGAACAAGAACGTGCTTGCCATTTATCATGGGAACGATGTTATCTCTGAACATAAGCTGTGAACCGTTGGTTATTTCGGGGGTTACAACATAAATGGTCTGGTGAGCATTTATGTTCATAAGGTTGCTTTTGGTAAGCTCATCGGCAAGGCATGCACCGATTACCTCTGTGCCGTCAAGGCAGAGAATAGTGTCTACAATTTTAACCTTGTAATTATAGTGTGCGCAGAGTTCCTGAGCAACAGCCTTAGCCTCGGAAAGTCTGGACTTCTGAGCTGCAACGTCGATATAATAGTTGCTGTGAGAATGGCTTGTTGCAAAATGCCCCTGAGCAACACGGAGAAAAAGGTTATTTCTCTTGGTTTTAATCTTTGTGATGTTAGTTGTAGGCATAAAAACCCTCCTTGCGTGGATTGTTAATAGCATTTTACAATATATTAATGCATTTTGCAATAATTTTTATAAAAATATGCTGATTTCTTATGGAATGTGCTGTTATTCGGTGTCGACTGCAGGTTTGTTAATTCCCTTAACAACATTAAAACCGAATTTAACTTTGATTTTGAACTTGCCTTTTTCTGCAGACGGAAGCTCCGGAAAAATATTACCGTATTTATATGCTCTTTTCAGAATTTTTGCGGTTTCCTTATTTTCCGTGAAGTTTTTCGTTGCAAGCGGCTTTGACCACTTTTCACCTATTGTATCGTAGCTGTCATAGGTTAGGTCGGCAGGGGAGATGTTACCGCTGAAAAGATATCCGGAATTATCTCCGCAGCCCTTGAAATCGCCTATAAGCCATGATGCACCCGCGTCGTTGAGTGCGGTGAGCGAATAATCAAGATTTTCCTCCGAACGGATTTTGCAAATTATGAACGGTACGTTTCTGTTTTTCAGCGAGCGAATACCGTTAACAAGTGCATCCGTTTCAAAGGTGGTTCTGAAATGCGAATAAAGTCCGTAAGCAATGTTATCGGCATGATATTCGTTTTCGGGCGGCAGAGTGTCGGTATCAAAGGGTGACTGAATGATGATAATGTGTTTATCGCCGACATTTCTTATCGCTTTATATATTCTTCTGTAGAATTTATGAAGAGTATCAAGCTTTTTATCCCAGTCTGCAACGAAATGCAGAGGACGGTTAAGCAAATCGTAAGCTGCAACTGTGGGTTCATCCTTATAGTGTACGGCAATCTGTGTCCAAAGTCTGATGACAGCATTTCGTGTTTCAAAGCCGTCTTTTCCCGAATTGAAAAGGATGCTTTCTTCATCGGTAGCGCAGGATGAGCTGCTGTTTTGGAAACCGGGCGCGGAATGAAGGTCGAATATGACATAAAGTCCGAGTTTTTTGCATTTTTCAACAAGAAAATCAAGTCTGTCAAAATCAATATCGCCCTTGCAGTTTTCCTTACGGTAAAGATATCTGTAGCGAAGGGGGATTCTGACACAGTTTGCGCCAAGCTTTCTGATATATTTCAAATCGGCAGGGGAGATAAAGGCTTCATTGTATTTGCGCACAAGCTCTTTTGCACCGTAACGACCGAAACGGCTCTCAAGTGAAGCAAAAACATCGTAACTGCGTGAATTTTCATCAAGGTCTGCTTTTGTGAAATAAAAAAGGTCGTCATTAAGATTTATTCCGCGCAGAGTGAAGTGTGCGCCGCATTCGGAAACAAAGCTGCCGTTTTCGGTATGAAGAAAATCTTCGTCGGTTATCGGACGGGGTGCGGTAGCCTTCATGTAGCCGTAAACAGCAGGTACAGCTGCCGCTGCGGCACCTGCGGCACAGCCTGCCGCAAGAATTTTTTCGCTCTCTGTCATGCTTGTTTCCTCCTTTTTATTTTTCGGAAAATAAAAATCAAAGCTGTTAGCACAGCGATTCCCGCCGCTGCACCCATACTGTCAATTATGATATCCGATATCTGGCATGCGCGCCCCTCAACGAAAAGCTGGTGAAATTCATCGCTGACGGCATACAAAGCCGAAATAATAACGGAAATAAATGGTCTGAAATATCCGAATGTGCGGTAAAGTGCATTGAACACAAGCACGGAAAGACCCGCATATTCGAGAAAATGTGCGCAGGTTCTTATGAAATCGCTGCTTAATTTCAAACCGAAGATAATTATAAATTCATCGCTTAACGACTGCGATTCATCACCCGTCTGGGCGGATAAAATGAATATTACCGCCATGCAAAGCAGAACCGCTGCCCATGAGATAATCAATATTTTCTTGCCCGATTTCATCAGTCATACCTCTTTGCACCAATGAATGAAACCGTGCTTTCGGAGTTGAGAATTGTTATCCCTTCAACGTCCTCCGAGGTGACAAATCGGCTCGAACGTGAGCAGAGAGGATAGCAGATTCCTTGCTGGAGAATGAAGTTTTCAGCGGTGAAACAGCCGCCCAAAAGCTCGCTGTCCCCCTCGACCTTAAGAAGACGGTCTATAATCAAGCCGTATTCTTCGGACTTGAATCTGAATACCCCGCCGTCCTCGAGAGAGGCAAAGAAGTCAACGGCACTTTCATCCTCGGATTCTATTCCCGAGAGTGCAATCTGATAATTGCCGCTTGAAACTGCATTTGTGATTTCATCTGCTGTTGCGTTTTCTATTGTAACGGCAATGCTTATGCCCATTACCTGTTGCCAAATCTGGAGCTGTCTGCGTACGGCGGAATCGAGTGCTTCGGGGCAGAGAACCGTAAGGTTTATTTTGTTTGCTGCAAGCTCACTCAAGCCCGTTTGCCAAAGTACGGAAGCGGAGTCCTTGTCATAGACAATTTCGGGTGTCTGCGAACCGACCGCCGCTCTGTAGTTCAGACTTCCTGCCGAGCAGCTTTTCGGAACAAAGCCCGTCTGCGGAGTTCCGTTTACGGCATCAAACTCAAAAAGGCTTCTGTTGATTGATGCGCAAAGTGCCTTGCGGATATTTACGTTTTTAAGGCTTGAATCCGAGCAGTTGAAAATGAAGCCGTAAACTGAATTTTCGCTTTCTTTGGTAACAACCGTTCCTTCGGGTGTTTTGCAGTCGGGCGGCAAAACAGCGGCATTTAATGATTGCACTTCAAGCTTGTTGACAATGTTTTTCAAATCGGAAGAGAAGCTGAAAGAAACCGATGCGGGTATAACATCATCAGGTCGGAGATATTCGTTGTTTTTTCTTATGATAAGCTGTGACGATGAATCCCATGCGGTGATATAAAACGGTCCGTTGCAGAGAATATGCTTATAGGTAAGACCGTATCTGCCGTTCATGGCATTGTAAAATTCCTTGTTGCAGGGCATGAAAACACCCTCGCTGAATCTTTCAAGCATATCATCGCACGGCTCGCGCAGGTTAACGATGAGAGTATGGTCATCGGGTGCAGTAACACCGAGCATTGAAGCATCAAGGCTTCCGGAGTATATTTCTGTTGCGTTGACTATCGCAAAAAGTCTGTGCGCAAGAGAGGAGTTTATTTCGGGTGAAACTGCTCTCTGCATTGCAAAAACAAAATCGTGAGCGGTTACGGGTGCAACGTTGAATTTGTTGTAAAACTCTTCACCAAATTCTTTTTTTATAACTGTGGGACACTTCCATTTGGTTCCCTGCTTAAGCTTAAATGTATATGTCAGTCCGTCGGGAGAAATATTCCATGTTTCTGCGATTCCCGGAATCACCTCGCCGTTTTCGGAAAGGCGAACAAGACCTTCAAAAACATTGTTTATAACAATCTGTGCAGAGGTATCGCCTGCATACTGCGGGTCAAGGGTTGAAGGGGAGGCATCAAGAGCATAGGATATCGACCCGCCCGTTCCGTCGTCGGAGCATGAGGCAAGTGAGAATATCATTATTAAAGCTAATGCTAAAGAGAGAAAATGCTTCATTTGTTTTCCTCCATCCATTTTGCAAGCTGGTCGGCAAGCGGATTGCTTGCGGTTTTTTGCTTTGACTGCTGCTGCATATACTTTGCAACATCCCTTTTGCCTGCACCTGAGCTTTCTTTTCTCTTTTCAAAATCGGTGAGCTTTTCTCTGTAGCCGCACACACAGAAAAATGCTTTTTTATCGCCCTCGCCTCGCATTTCAAGCTTTTTATGGCATTCGGGACATCTTGCATTGGTTACAACGGAAATACTCTTACGGTAGCCGCACTCTCTGTCCTGGCAAACGAGCATTTTGCCCTTTTTGCCGTTGACCTCAAGCAGGTATTTGCCGCATTCGGGACATACATCGCGGGTCATGTTATCGTGTCTGTATTTCGCATCGCTTGCTTTTACCGATGAAACAAGTGCGGTTGCATATGAACGCATTTCCTCAAGGAATTTCTTATCGTCTGCACTTCCTTTGGCAATAAGAGAGAGTTTTTGCTCCCATCTTGCAGTAAGCTCAGCAGACTTCAAATCAGGCGGTACTATCTCAATGAGCTGCTTACCTTTTGAGGTGGGGAATATTTCCTTGCCTCTGCGTTCAACACAGAACGAATCAAAAAGCTTTTCGATTATATCCGCTCTTGTGGCAGGAGTGCCGAGACCGCCGGCTGTTTTAAGAGCATCCTTAAGCGAGCCGTCGTCAACCTGACCTGTCGGATTTTCCATGGCTGTAAGAAGAGTTGCCTCGGTGTATCTTGACGGAGGAGTTGTTTTGCCTGCAACAATTCTGACATTCTTCGGTAAAACAGACATCCCTTGTGAAAGAGCGGGTAACTGCTGGGAAACAACATCATCGTCACCGTCGTCCTCATCGGTCAGCGATGAATCATAGAGAGCTTTCCAACCGGCGGATTTTACCGCCTGACCCTTTGTGTAGAATTTATGCTTGCCGATTGTAACCGCAACATGCATTTCATCATACTCAAACGGCGAGCTTAAAACTGCAAGAAAACGGCGAACAACCAAATCGTAGATGTGTCTTTCCTCACGGGTGAGCTTGTTGAGGTCAACATATTGCTCCGTGGGGATGATTGCATGGTGGTCGGTAACCTTTGCGTCGTTGACGATATATTTTGTCTGAATCGGCTTTGAGCGCAAAACGGCATTTGCCGCATCCTTATACGGACCTATGGCAATTGCGCGCAGTCTTTCGGGAAGGGTTGCCGCAACATCCTTTGTAATATATCTCGAATCAGTTCTCGGATAGGTGAGAAGCTTGTGCGTTTCGTAAAGGCTCTGCATCAGCGAGAGTGTTTGTTTTGCGGAATAGCCGTATTTTTTGTTGGCATCCCTTTGAAGCTCTGTGAGATCATAGGCAGCGGGAGGCGCCTTGAATTTATATGTTTTTTTAACCTCGGAAAGAGTACCTCTCTGACCCTTTACCGCATCCGCAACCGCTTGAGCTGCAGCGGCATCAAAGAACCTTGCCTGATTACGGGAATCCTTATAAACAGCCGAAAAGCCGTCAAAATCAGCTTTTACGGTGAAATAATCCTTGGGTCGGAATTTGAGGATTTCTTCCTCGCGCTTTACTATCATTGCAAGGGTCGGAGTCTGAACTCTGCCTGCTGAAAGCTGTGCATTGTGCTTGCAGGTGAGCGCTCGGCTTACGTTAAGACCGATGAGCCAGTCAGCTTCGGCTCTGCATTGTGCACTTTTATAAAGATTGTCATACTGCGAGGCGGGCTTGAGGGCGGCAAAGCCTTCTTTTATTGCTTTATCGGTCTGTGAAGAAATCCAAAGGCGCAGCATGGGCTTTCTGCAGTTGGCTTTTTTGATTATCCAGCGGGCAACCAATTCACCTTCTCGCCCCGCATCAGTTGCGATAACAACCTTGTCAACCTCATTGCTGCCGAGAAGTGCGCTGACAGCCTTAAACTGTTTTGAGGTCTGACCGATAACAACAAGCTTCATGTTTTTTGGCAGCATGGGTAAATCCTCCATGCGCCAGGTTTTGTATTTATTGTCGTAGGCTTCGGGGTCAGCAAGAGTTACAAGATGACCCAATGCCCAGGTAATGATATATTTATCTCCGATTATGCAGCCGTTGCCGTTTTTCTTGCATCCGAGTACTCGGGCAATATCCCTCGCAACAGACGGTTTTTCGGTTAAAACAAGAGTTTTTGCCAAAAAAATCTCTCCGTTTCTTTAAACATAGTTATACATTATAAATATATCACACTTTGCACGAAATTTCACCCCTTTTCAGCATAAAATTTTTATCTTCCCGTACAAAAAATTTTGGGGTTATTTATATCAATTTTTGAAAAACTGTGTTATAATTGCAAATCATACATAGCGAGAATATATTTTCGCTTACAGAAGGAGTGTATGGAAATGAGCATTCGCATAGGAATTATGGGCTACGGAAACCTCGGCAGAGGCATTGAGTGCGCCGTTAAAAAGAACAGTGACCTTGAGCTTGTTGCGGTTTTTTCGCGCAGAAATCCTGAAACAGTTAAAATTCTTACCGAAACGGCAAAGGTTTATTCGGCAGATGAAGTTATGAACTTCACGGATAAAATTGATGTTCTTATTCTCTGCGGCGGCAGCGCAACAGACCTTCCCGTGCAGACACCCGAATATGCAAAGAGCTTCACTGTTGTTGACAGCTTTGATACTCACGCAAAAATCCCCGAGCATTTTGCGGCGGTTGATGCTGCTGCAAAGGATGGCAATAACATTGCCGTAATCTCATGCGGATGGGATCCCGGTATGTTTTCACTCAGCCGTCTTTATGCAAACGCAATTCTTCCCGACGGAAAGGATTATACCTTCTGGGGCAAGGGTGTAAGTCAGGGTCATTCCGATGCAATCAGAAGAATTGACGGAGTTTCCGATGCAAAGCAGTATACAATTCCCGTTGGAGAAGCTCTTGAAGCCGTAAGAAGCGGTTCAAACCCCGAGCTTTCTGTCCGTGACAAGCATATAAGAGAATGCTTTGTTGTTGCCGAAGAAGGCGCTGATAAGGCAAAAATTGAGAGTGAAATCGTTAATATGCCGAACTATTTTTCGGACTACAACACCATAGTTCATTTTATTTCAAAGGAAGAGCTTGACCGTGACCACAGCGGTATTCCTCACGGCGGATTTGTTATCAGAACGGGCAAGAGCGGTTGGAATGACGAAAACAGCCATGTTATCGAATACAGCCTTAAGCTTGATTCAAACCCCGAATTTACCGCAAGTGTTATTGCCGCCTGCGCAAGAGCGGCATACCGCATGAAGAACGAGGGCATGATAGGCTGCAAAACGATGTTTGATATTCCTCCTGCTTATTTAAGTGCAGAGAGTTCCGAAGTTCTCCGCAAGAAATTGTTATAATATAAAAAATGACTGCTTCACCGTTTGGTGAAGCAGTTTTTTGTTAACCGGCAGGAGCGAGCCTCTTGTCCCGTTGTGACAAAAAACATAAAATCTTGCACAAAAACACAAGGATAATTTTGTGCAAAACGCAGAAACTTGAAAATTTGCAAAATTATTTGCGTGACATTCGTCGATTTTCATCATATATATTATGAAAACAAAAATTGAATAAGCATCATAAGCTTTAATTTCATAATTATTTGGCGAAAGAGGGCGATTCCGATGGGATGATAAAAACTTTCAATAAAGGCTCAAACACCAAGATGAAAAATCGGAGGTAAATTAAAATGAAAAACATACTCAAAAAAATAACATCTGTTATTCTCGCCTTATTTTCTTGCTTTATGATATGCAATATCGCTTTTGCGAACGAAACAAAAATTGAAAGTGAGTCTGCATATTTGGTTGATGCAAAAATTGTTCAAATTCCGTTGAGAAACCGCATATCTTTCAGACAATCCCCCAAATCGCCCGAAGGCATTAAGATTGAATTGAAATATAGCGACGGAACAACTGTTACAGATAAAATCGTATTGCTTGAAGATGAATACTATGTAAATGGTGAGAATGTTATTGAAGCAGAATATGCTGCGGTAGAAAAATATGGAATTAAAAAAGCGGGCTTATATTTGAATGAAGGAAAAACATATCTTTCTTATGGATATTTGTGTTTACCCTCAACAATAATAGGTTTGTTTCAAATGTTGTATGAGATTTTTTGACTTTACGGAATGATGAATAAATGAAGGTTTTCAAAAAAAAATAACATCCGCTTTTTGTGAAGAATGTATTGAAATTATTAACAATCATTTGTCAAATCATCATTAAAACAGAGGGTTAAAATATGAAAAGAATAATATCATTATTTGTTTTAATTTGCATTATAATCAGCACATCTGCTTGCGGAAAGAAACCTGTTACACAAGAAGAAACAACAATAACAACCGAAAGTGTTTCACAAGCACTTAATATCGACAATCAAACCGTTCTCGAATCGGAAACTCAAGCCGAAGAAACTCCCAAAACAACCGTTTCGGAAACCACTGTCAATAACGCAACCGGCGACGGTGTTATAGAAGTGAAATACTATCGACACAGATATTACAGTATAGCAGCACCGTTTATATATCTTGTTGGCAGAGAAACATTTTTTGAGTGGAGAGATGCTCAGCCCGACCCTGACGAAACAAATGTAATGCTGATGGTGAATTTTATTCGTGATTTCAACATATCAAGAGAGGATTTTGACAAGGCAAATCTCGAATATGCATGGAGAATAAAATATCTTCTTGACGGTACACCTGTAATGAACCCCAAGGATTTTGCAAATCAGGAGGACGAAGAAGTTTATAATGCAGATATAATTTATACTTTTAACAATGAACTTATAAACGAATATTATCTGACACCCGATTATCCGTATCTGTTTAAAGATGAGTATGAGGATGCGGTTGCCAACGGAACATACCAAACCCAAACTACCGATTTTATCAAAGTGCCTGAAGAAAGACCTTGGCCGGAATCATCAAACCGTAAAGTTGAAGATGTCACCTCAACAGCAACAACAGTACAGCAACAAACAGAAACAGCCACCAATATAACAGAGGGTTAAAATATGAAAAGAATAATATCATTATTTGTTTTAATTTGCATTATAATCAGCACATCTGCTTGCGGAAAGAAACCTGTTACACAGAAAGACGAAACAACAACAGATAATCTATCACAAACATTGTCTGTTACAGAGCAAAAAACATCTGAAGTTCAAACCATTGCAATTAAAACAAATACTATCTCACATACCGAAATTATAAATGCAACCGGTGATGGAGTCATTGAGGTGGAATATTACAGACATAACTACTACATAGTACCTGCACCTTTTATATATCTCGTAGGTAGAGATGTTTACAACGAATGGGAAAAAACTCAACCTGACCCAGAAGAAACTCATGTTATGATGATGATTAATTTTATACATGATTTCAATATATCAAGAGAGGATTTTGACAGGGCAAATCTTGAATATGCATGGAGAATAAAATATCTTCTTGACGGTACACCTGTAATGAATCCGAAAGACTATGCAAACCAAGAAGATGATGAAGTTTATAATGCTGATATAATTTATACTTTCGATAATGAACTTATAAACGAATATTATCTGACCCCGGATTACCCGTATTTATTTGAAGATGAATACGAGGAGGCAGTTGCCAACGGAACCTATGAAACACAAACTCCTGATTTTGTAGAAGTTCCCGTAGAACAGCCTATGCCTGAATCTATGGATCAGGAGTTTCTCAAAAATTTTCTTTCGGATGAAAACATTACCTCAACAGCAACAACAGTACAGCAACAAACAGAAACAACCGAATAAGCAACAAGGCTTGTATGGATTTGTTCCGTACAAGCCTTGATTATTATCAAACAGCAGGGAAAATCCCTGCTATACATTATATTTTATTCAAAAAGCGGTGTTGAGAAGTATCTTTCTGCCGTGTCGGGAAGAACGGTAACGACCGTTTTGCCTTTGCCGAGCTTTTTGGCAAGCTTCATTGCCGCCGCAACGTTTGTTCCGCTGCTTATGCCGCACATTATGCCTTCCTTTGATGCAAGGTCTTTGGATGCCTGCAGAGCCTCACCGTCTTTGATTATGCATACCTCATCAAATATTTCACAGTTGAGAATGGCGGGGATGATTCCGTCCCCTATCCCCATCTGCACATGGGTGCCGATTGAGCCGCCTGAAAGAATAGCTGCATTTTCGGGTTCAACCGCCCATATTGTCATATCGGGATTGGCTTCTTTAAGCACCTCGCCTATGCCCGTAATTGTGCCGCCCGTGCCTATGCCCGAGCAAAAGCCGTGAATGGGCTTTCCGATCTGCTCAAGTATTTCTTTTCCCGTGCCTATGCGCTGAATTTCGAGGTTGGCAGGGTTTTCAAACTGTTGGGGAACAAAAACATCGGGGTTTTCTTCTTTAATTTTCAGAGCAAGCTCAAGGCATTTTTCAATGCAAAGACCTATGTTGCCGTCATCGTGAATAAGAATAACCTCTGCACCGTAATGCTCAACAAGCTTTCTGCGCTCCTCGCTTACGGAGTCGGGCATTATAATTCTGACCTTATAACCCTTTACCGCACCTACGAGAGCAAGACCTATGCCCTGATTTCCGCTTGTGGGTTCAACGATAATTGAATCCGAGCTTAAAAGACCTTTCTTTTCGGCATCCTCTATCATGTTGAGTGCCGTGCGTGTTTTAATCGACCCGCCGACATTCAAGCCTTCAAATTTAACAAGAATTTCCGCTGAATCGGCATCTGTCATGTTACGGAGCTTTATAATCGGGGTATTACCCATTGCCTCAAGAATTGTGTTACAAATCATCTTACATACCTTCTTAAAAAATCAAAGCTGTTCAATTACTAACATTATATTTATCCGAAATAAAACGGTTCATTTGTTTTTTCTGTAACGGTAAAGTGCGATGAGCGAGGAGATTATGCCCGCTATCTGTGCAAAAACTGCGGTTGAACCGAGCACGGTATGATAAACAGTCCAGGTTGCCATGTTGCCGAGCAAAAACAGCCTGATATGCTGTTCTTTCTTTTGAAACATTGCCAGCATATAAAGTACGGCAGCGACAATTGAAAGAATATCTATTCCTTTTTCAAAGCCGAGCGCACCGCCGACAACGTAAAGCACAAGGAAAATTATCTTTTCGGCAAGGGAAATCTCCGTGCCTTTTTTCTCATGCCAAAGGGTAACGATTATCTGTAAAACAGCAACAAAATTTATTATAACTCCCGAGCTGAAATTATCAAGAAGCAAAATATTCAGCGCTGCAAGCACATTTACAACTGCCGATACCGTGAGCATCTGCTTTTTGTTCTTGAGCTGGAGAGTCAGAATTGCACCTGCCGTAACAATAAGACCGAGAATTTGCCCGATATAGTATTGCATAAAATCACCAATTAACCGAATTTTCGCTGTATTATATCATATACGGCAAAAAAAGACAATATATAAATACAACAAAAAGCGGCTCGGAAAATCGAGCCGCTTTAACAATTAAAGTATTATTTATGCATTTACCGTTTCCTTTTCCGCTGCCTCTTCCTTTGTGTCTTCTTCGGGAAGAATAACTTTTTGGCGAGAAACAATAAAGTTTGTTATTGAGGAGGCAAGGAAAAGCATACCGCTTACAAAAATGCCCCAGCTCGGAGCGCAGCTTACTGCATCTGCAAATGTGCTTGCTGCCATCATTCCCGAAAGAGTGTTGAAGCAGAATGCGCTTGCAAACATCATCATGCTTGCAACAAAATTCGTAATGCAAAGACCGAGGCTGTTGAATTTTTTGAAATTAAGAAGCAGGAAAACAAGGCTGACAAGCAGCGAGAGTGCGCTGAGAACAACAAACAGAAGCGAGAGCATGAACATAAGCGCCGCTTCTCCGATTATTTCCGAGGAAGGTGCCTTGAAAATTCCGAGAATGTCAAAATTGAGTATGTTCATGACTATTGTAATTGCGTTGAGTGAAAATGTATCCTCAAAAAACGGAATTGAAACCGAGAGAGTGCCAAGGGGGAGAAGGAATGAGAAAAGAGGAAGAACACTAATAGGGATTCTTGCAATTCTCAGCTTTGTTCCGACAAATGAATATTTGAATCGTTTTAAAGTTTCGTGAAGCTTTGCAAAAGCTATTTCAGCCTCTATGGCATCCTGTTCAAGGCGGTTTTCCCAGTCATAATTTGCGATGTTAACACCGCAGTCGGGACACTCCGCTTTAACGTTCCATATATGAAGCTTTCGGTCACACTTGGGACATCTTGCCATAATACCACACCTTTTTAAATCATTATTTTTATTCTATACATATTGCAGGCTTATGTCAAGAAATTATTTCTGACCGTAATATGCACCTGCACCGTGCTTTCTGTAATAATGCTTTTTGCGGATATCCTCGCTTGCGGGTTTGGCTTCAAGAGTTTTGCTCAGATATGCCATTTTTGCAACCTCTTCAAGAATTGCCGAGTTTTTTGCAGCCTCCATGCCGTTCTTGCCCCATGTAAATGGTCCGTGAGAATGAACAAGCACAGCCGGCACTGCGTTGCAGTCAATATTGCCGCATTCAAAGGTTTCGGCAATCACCTTGCCTGTATTAAGCTCATATTCGCCTTCAATCTCTTCCTTGGTCAAATCTCTTGTACAAGGCACGGCGCCGAATGCAAAATCGGCATGTGTTGTGCCGTAGCAAGGAATATCGCTTGCCGCCTGAGCAAAGGAAACAGCAAAGGTTGAATGCGTATGTGCAACACCTCCGATTTCCGGGAAACGGCGGTAAAGCTCAAGATGTGTCGGTGTATCGGAGGAGGGGTTGAGTCTGCCCTCAACCTTTTCGCCGTTAAGATTCATAACAACCATATCATCCGGAGTCATTTTATCGTAATCAACTCCCGAGGGCTTGATTACAACAAGACCGCTTTCTCTGTCAATTTCGGAAACGTTTCCCCATGTGAAAAGCACGAGCTTATATTCAACGAGCTTAAGATTTGCTTCGTATACTTTCTGTTTAAGATTTTCAAGCATAATATTACTCCTATATAAACAAAGATGCCGCAACGGTGGAATAAACATGGGCGGGGTCATTGAGAAAATTGCCCTTAAGCTGCTCTGCCTGCTCAAAGTCTGCGGCATAAACGGTCAGCTCCATAAGCGGTATATCCTTATGCATGACCCTGAAGGTTACAAAGTAGCCGTTTTCGCCCTTTTTGATATCAACCGTGTTTTCGTTTTCGCGTTTTTCAAGAAGCATAAGCTTCATTACATCGGCGAGTGCGGTTTCCTTGACGGAATTGGGCAATTCCTCGGAAAGCTCGTCAATGGAAAGTAAACCTTTCGGTGTAATATACAGCATTCCGTTCGCTTCTGAAAGGTTACCGTTTTCAATGAGATCATCAATTGCCTGAGTGACCTCAAAATAATTCGCAAGCCCGTGAAGCTGTAAGGCTTCAATAATTATTGATGAGCTTATCGGTTCTTTTATGTTCGCAACAACATAATTTATAAGAAGCTTAATCTGGGTTTTGCTTCTTAAGCCGCCAAGCTCAACTCCCTGTGAAAAGGCATCAAATTCGTTATGCATTGACATTTGTATTCTCCCTGCGTTCCTGAAGCTCTTTTATTATCTTATCTTTCTTTTTGCCTGTGTAATCATTGAAGAACATCGGAATTGCACACAAGGCAAGGCTGACAGCCGGTATGATTGAAATCATTATGAACATACCCCTGAGTGTTTCGTCCGACTGAGCCTGCGCAAGCTCAATTGTTACACCGAAATCATTTTTAGCCTTGATGGGTTCAACGTAATTATAGGCTTCAAGCACAAAGCTTGTGATGAGGGTTGAAATACCTGCGGTGAGCTTGCTGATAAAGGTCTGTGATGCAAAGCAGATGCCTTCTGAGCGTCTGCCTGTTTTCCATTCAAGATAATCAACACTGTCGCCGACCATTGCATAGGTTATAACATTGAAAATTCCCAAAGGAAGACCGACAACGGCAAGCACTGCAAGAAGAGCATAGAAATTGCCGTAGCCCATGAAATAGAGAATAACATGAAGAACCGCTCCAAAAAGAGCCGAACCGATATAAATCTGCTTTAATGAAAACTTTTTGCGAAGCATGGGCATAACGAGCATTGCTATCATCATTCCGGCACCGATTGCAACGGTCATAACAACCTGAACCGAGCCGTGAGGGATGATTCCGGAATCCTGAATGAGATATGTTGCGATATATGAACCCGAGGTCTGTGCCATAAGCATTGCCGAGCCGAGAATGCTTGATGCGATAAGAAGAAGCAGAGGTTTATTCTTTGTGTATGCCGAAACAACTTCTTTTACCGTCACCTTGTCCTTGGGAGGCTGTTCAACCTTTTCCTTTGTTCCGAAGAATGCGAGAAGTGAAATCATTGAACCGACAACACCGAAAATAAGTCCGCCGACAAAATAACCTTTTGTGATGCCGAGAGAGGATGTGCGGAGTACGGGAATAAGAACTGTGGGCATGATTCCGCCGACGGTGCTTCCTATTCTTGCAATTGAAAGAAATTTGTTTCGTTCGTTTTCGAGGGGAGTAACAACGGCACTCAGTCCCCAGAACGGAACATCCTGAATCGTAAAGCAAATACCCCAGATGATATAAGTGATTGCGGCATAAGCAACCTTTGCACCGTAGCTCTGAAAGCCGGGAACGGTGAAAAGCGCTATGGTTGATGCCATGATAAGGAAGGGTGAGAAAAGAAGATAGGGACGCAGCTTGCCGAACTTGGTATTTGTTCTGTCGGCAATCATTCCCATTATGGGGTCGTTTGCTGCATCAAAGATTCTTGCGCCGAATATAATCCAGCCTGCGTGGGTTGCCTGAATACCGGCAGCATCCGTATAGAAAATCAGCAGATATGTTGACATAAGGGTATATATCATGCTTCTGCCGAATGCTGAGGTCGCAAACGAAGCTATTTCGCTTGTCTTAAGATATTTCTTTTCCATTATTTGCTTCTCCTTCTGCCTTTGATGTCTTTACGACTGTTTCGGTTAGGATACATCGGCTTGCCGTATTTGCCTCTGTTGATAAGCTCGGGCGTGATGAAGCGCTCTTTGGTTGCCCATGCGCCGCATTCGTTTGACCAGCCTTCACAGTATGCTCTGTAATATGAAACACCCTTTTCTTTGCGCATTTTCACAAAATATGGAGTGTTGCACCAGATAACCGAGGGAAGTGCTATAACAAACAGCCAAAGAGGACCGAGAATCAGTGACTGAACGGTATGACCGTATTCATGAATTTTGGTGTCATGAAGCTGATCGCCATCTCTGTTTTTATTGATAAAAATGAACATTCCGAGCGAAACACCGCCGAAGTTTTTCTTGTCAATATAAGTGATCAGCGCATTGTGATACCATTCACTTTTTGCGCCCTTTGATTTGTGTATCGCAAGCATTACAAGACCGAGGAGGTTCTGAACGATTGCATATGTAAACTGCCACAGATAAAAAAGAATTGCTCTTACGATTTTCAAACAATCACCCACTTTAAGCATATATACAACTATGATAGCACACTTTTGAAAAATATGCAAGATACAGTATTATATATTAATTATAATCTTTGTAAATGTTGACAATGCCGAAATCGTGTGCTATACTTTTTCAGTATGTAAAATAGATTTTTTGCGGTCATTTTTCAGCCGCATATGATTCCAAATAAATCGGAGGAATGCAGAATGTACGAAAAAGTTTCATCGAATTTCGATTTCGTTACCAGAGAAAAAGCAGTGCTTGATTTCTGGAAAGAAAATAAGATTTTCGAGAAGAGCATTGAAGAAAGAAAAGGCTGCCCGACTTATACTTTCTACGACGGTCCCCCCACCGCTAACGGTAAGCCTCATATCGGTCATGTTCTGACCCGTGTTATCAAGGATATGATTCCCAGATACCGCACAATGAAGGGCTATATGGTTCCCAGAAAAGCGGGTTGGGATACCCACGGTCTTCCCGTTGAGCTTGAAATTGAAAAGGAACTCGGCATCAACGGCAAGGAACAGATTGAAAGCTACGGTCTTGAGCCGTTTATCGGAAGATGTAAGGAAAGTGTATGGAAATATAAGGGTATGTGGGAGGACTTCTCCGGAACGGTCGGCTTCTGGGCAGACATGGATGACCCTTATGTTACTTATCATAACAGCTATATCGAATCAATCTGGTGGTCACTTAAGGAAATCTGGAACAAGGGTCTTCTTTATAAGGGCTTCAAGATTGTTCCTTACTGCCCCCGCTGCGGAACTCCTCTTTCATCTCACGAGGTTGCACAGGGCTATAAGGCAGTAAAAGAACGTTCGGCAGTTGTAAGATTTAAGGTTGCAGGTGAAGATGCATACTTCCTTGCATGGACAACCACTCCCTGGACTCTTCCTTCAAACTGCGCACTCTGCGTAAATCCCGAGGAAACCTACTGCAAGGTTAAGGCAGCAGACGGTTATACTTACTACATGGCAAAGGCGCTGCTTGATAATGTTCTCGGTTCACTCGGCGACAAGGAAAACGGAATTGCAGCCTATGAAATCCTTGAAACCTATAAGGGTACAGACCTTGAATACAAAGAATATGAGCCTCTTTTTGCCTGCGCAGGCGAAACAGCAAAGAAGCAGAATAAAAAGGCTCACTTTGTAACCGTTGATAATTATGTTACCATGTCTGACGGTACGGGTATCGTTCATATTGCTCCCGCTTTCGGTGAGGACGACGCAAAGGTCGGCAGAAGTTATGACCTTCCCTTTGTTCAGTTTGTTGACGGCAAGGGTAATATGACGGAAGAAACTCCTTATGCAGGTATGTTCGTTAAGGATGCAGACCCCAAGATTCTTGTTGACCTTGACAGCGAAGGAAAGCTTTTCTCTGCTCCCAAGTTTGAGCATGACTATCCCTTCTGCTGGAGATGCGATACTCCGCTTATCTACTATGCAAGAGAATCCTGGTTCATTAAGATGACAGCCGTTAAGGATAATCTTGTTAAGAATAACAACACCGTTAACTGGATTCCCGAAAGCATCGGCAAGGGCAGATTCGGTGACTGGCTTGAAAATATTCAGGACTGGGGTATCAGCCGTAACCGTTACTGGGGCACACCCCTCAACATCTGGGAATGCGAATGCGGTCACAGACATTCAATCGGTTCAATTGAAGAGCTTAAGTCAATGAGCAGCAACTGTCCCGACGATATCGAGCTTCACCGTCCGTTCATTGATGATGTAACCATCAAGTGCGAAAAGTGCGGCGGCAAAATGAAGAGAGTTCCCGAGGTTATTGACTGCTGGTACGATTCAGGCGCAATGCCCTTTGCACAGCATCATTATCCGTTTGAAAACAAGGACCTCTTTGAGCAGCAGTTCCCTGCAGAGTTCATCTCTGAGGCTGTTGACCAGACAAGAGGTTGGTTCTATTCACTTATGGCAATTTCGACCCTTCTCTTTGATAAGTCCCCGTATAAGAACGTTATTGTTCTCGGTCTTGTTCAGGACGAAAACGGTCAGAAGATGTCAAAATCCAAGGGCAATGCTGTTGACCCGTTTGATGCTCTTGCAAAGCACGGCGCAGATGCTATCCGTTGGTATTTCTACACCAACTCCGCACCTTGGCTTCCCAACCGTTTCCATGATAATGCTGTTGTTGAAGGCAAGCGCAAGTTTATGGGTACTCTTTGGAATACCTACGCATTCTATGTTCTTTATGCGAATATTGATAAGTTCAATCCCGCAGAGCATGAGCTTGAATACGATAAGCTTTCCATCATGGATAAGTGGCTTCTTTCAAAGCTCAACACTCTTATTGATACCGTTGACGGTTATCTTGACAGCTATGCTATTCCTGAAGCCGCAAAGGCACTTCAGAGCTTCGTTGATGATATGAGTAACTGGTATGTCCGCCGCGGCAGAGAACGTTTCTGGGCGCAGGGACTTGAGCAGGATAAGATTAATGCTTACATGACCCTTTATACTGCACTCGTAACTGTCGTTAAGCTTGCAGCTCCCATGATTCCCTTCATGGCAGAGGATATTTACCGCAATCTTGTTTGCAACGTAGATAAGAATGCTCCCATCAGTGTTCACCTTTGCGATTATCCCGTTTCGGATGCAAAGCTTGTTGATGCAGACCTTGAAGCATCAATGGATGAGGTTCTTAACATTGTTGTTCTCGGACGTGCAGCAAGAAACACCGCCAACATCAAGAACAGACAGCCTCTCGGCAAGATTTTTGCTACCGCCGCAAAGGCTCTCGGCAGAGAATTTTGCGAAATCATCGAGGAAGAGCTTAATGTTAAATCTCTTGAGTTCGTAACCGATTCCTCAGGATATGTTTCATACAGCTTTAAGCCTCAGCTCAAGACTCTCGGACCCAAGTACGGCAAGCTTCTCGGTGCTATCAGAAATCATCTTGCATCTCTTGACGGCTCGGCTGCAAAGGCAGAGCTTGACGAAAAGGGCGCAATTACATTTACCGCAGACGGTACGGAAATTTCACTTGCCGTTGAAGACCTTCTTATCGAAACCGTTCAGAAGGAAGGCTATCATGCAGAAAGCGGCAACGGTGTTACCGTTGTTCTCGATACAAATCTTACCGATGAGCTTATTGAAGAAGGCTTTGTAAGAGAGCTTATCTCCAAGATTCAGACCATGCGTAAGGATGCCGGCTTTGAGGTTATGGACACCATTAAGATTTATGTAAGCGGCAACGAAAAGATTGAAAAAATCTTTGGCGGAAATGCTGATACAATCAAGCATGATGTTCTTGCAACCGATATTCTTACGGCAGCAGGCGGCTCCTATTCCAAGGATTGGGATATCAACGGCGAGAAGGTTACTCTCGGTGTTGAAAAGAACTGAATATAACAATCAAACCTCCGAAGCATTGGCTTCGGAGGTTTTTTCATTTCCTCTTATACGGTTTCTTTTCATCTGTTAATCCTAAAATATAATCTACACTTGTATTATAATGTTTTGAAAGAATAATGAGAACCTCTGACGGCACATCTCTTTGCCCCAATTCGTATCTTGAATATGCGACTTGTGTGCAGTTGAGGATTTCAGCTATATCTTTTTGAAGCAAATCGCTGTCTTCACGCAATTCTCTGATTCGTCTGTACATATTGATATACTCCGTAATTTTTATATCAATATTATAGACAAACCAAAGTGGTATATTGACATATAAACCAAAATGGTTTATGATGTAGAAATAATCGTTACAACAAAAAAGTGCCGACAAAATCGGCACTTGAAAACTATTTTCTCTTATACGGTTTCTTTTCGTCTGTTAATTCGGCAAGATAGTCCATGCTGGTATCAAGAGCGAGCGCAATTCTCTTGCATTGTTCAAAAGTAAAGTATCTTTTTCCGCTTTCGATTTTTGAATAGTCACTTTGATCAATTCCGGTCAAAAATTGCATTTGAATCTGAGTTAATCCTTTTTCTTTTCTTAAATCTTTCAGACGGCTCATAATATCACCCATTAATAATTATGTCAGATAGACCTATTGACATTAGGGTGAAATTGACCTATAATTACAGGAAAAAACCCCCCGTTTTGGTAAACGGGGGGAATGATATTATAATCTGTCAAAAATCTTTGTTTTTCTCACCGCATAATAAAGCGGGATTCCGCCTGCAATGCAGACTGTAAGCTCACCTGCAGCAACCTCGAGTGCATAAATTATAAATGTTGCAAGCTTTGTCTTATCCGTCGGAAGAAGGAATGTTAATTCAGCGCCGACTATGAGTGCGTTAAAAATAACGGGCATAATAAGTGAGAGAACAGGGAAGCCCTTGAATTTGATGTTTCTCAATGCACGGGCGGTTATCGCCGCAAGAAGTGTTGCGAGAGAACCGAAAACAATGTCCCATATTCCGAATGGACTTGAAAGGTTGGCGATTATACATCCGACCGTCAGACCGGGAATTGCGGCAGGGGTGAATACGGAGAGAATAGTCAGCGCCTCGGATAGGCGGAACTGAATATTGCCGTAAGCGATTGCGAAAACCGCACATAAATAGGTTGCTGCGGCATAGATTGCCGCTATCATGGCACCATGCGCCATGACGGTGATTTTTTTCTTATTCATTTTGATGCTCCTTTGCTGCCGTGCAGCGCCTTTAGTTTTGTTCGGCACCGAGCAGATGCCCGTCAGGAAGGTTACGAACTGACGTTGAAAATAATGCTCTGTTTATATTAAAGATACTCGGCAAGTGCCTTGAGATTTTCAACGGCAACACTTGCTTTTATATCTGAATTTGCATATTCTTCCGGGGTTGTTACACCGCTGTAAACAAGAGCGCAGGGAATGCCGTGATTTGCTCCGATTGCAATATCGGTTGCAAGTCTGTCACCGACAAACGCAAGCTCATCTCTTTCGCAGCCGAGCATTTCGGTGATGTAATCAACGGTTGCAGTCATAGGCTTTCCGAGAACAACAGGTCTTTTGCCCGTTGAAGCTGCAAAAAGCTCAATCATTGAACCGGTATCGGGCATATAACCGTCTGCGGTGGGGCAGTTAAGGTCGGGGTGGGTTGCAAGATAAACTGCGCCGCCGTCAATGAAGCGAACGGCATCCCACATTTTCTGATAGGTGAGAGTGGTGTCGAATCCGAGAACAACGATGTCGGGATTTTCAGAAACGAGATTAATTCCCGCAGCCTCAAAATCACCCGTAAGTCTTTCGTTGCCGAGAAGGAAAACCTTCTTTCCGGCATAGTTTTTGTTGAGATAATCAGCAGCAACATGAGATGAAATTATTACTCGGTTTTCATCAACGGGAAAGCCCATTTTTTCAAGTTTGGCACGGCAAACCTCAACATTGTTCGATGAGTTGTTTGTAAAGAAATAGAAATCTCGGCCGCTTTCTCTTACCTTTTCGATAAAATCCTTTGAGCCTTCAATGATGTTGCCGTCAAGGTAAAAGGTTCCGTCCATATCAATAATAAAATATTTTGTTTTTTCAAAAATACCGTTTGACATTTTAATACTCCCTTGTAAAGGATTTGCATCCGTAAATGTGACTATTCGGAACAATCCCTGAAATTGCTTTTGATTGACTGTATACTTTTAATATGATGAAAGGGGGAAGTCAGATGAAAAAATTTTCTGCGGTTGATACCGAATCAATGGGTGCTATCCTTAAGATTTACAGAAAATCGAACCGAATGACACAGCAGAGGGTTGCCGAATATCTCGGAATCGCAAGGTCAACCTATGCGAAATACGAAACAATGAGAATACCTGAGCTTGATGTAATAATAAAGCTTTCGGCTCTTTATAATACTTCCCTTGATGATTTCCTCAGTCCGTTTTTTACGCAGGAGCCTTCTGCGGTTGCCGCTGCAAGCTCACCTGTTTCGGGAAGAGAAACACAGGTGATAACAAATGCAGAAAAGACTCTTCTTGAATATTACCGCGGCAGTATCCGTAAAGCGGAAATTATGAAAGCTGCCGAGGAAATCTTTAATGAGGATATCGAAATAATAGATGAGGTTCAAGAATAATTTACACATTTATGCCCTCTGTTTTTGGACAGAGGGCTTTTATTTTTATTCTGCCTCGGGAGGGTCAATTTTGCCGATGACGTTTCTGATATTGCCTCTTGCGGTCTGGATTCTTTCAAGGCTTGACATAACTGCTTCATCGGCAGTTTTCATGATATCTTCAACAAAATCGCCTGCTGCCATTCTGATTTCTGCAGACCACTTGTTTGCCTTATCAATAGCTTCATCGGAGCGACGTCTTGCATCTTCGATGGTTCTTTCAGCCTGCTCTGTTGCTGCGTTAACAATGTTTTCTGCCTGAGCCTTTGCGCCGGCGATTGTTGAAGCGGCTTCTTCCTGAGCGGCAAGGGAAATTGATTCGGCAGTTGCCTTTGACTGCACAACGATTTCGCTGCTGTCAACCATGGCTGCTGCTTCAAGCTGAGCATTTGCTCTGATAATTTTTGCATCCTCGTTGGCTGTATTAACTATCTGCTTTGCCTGAGCTTCAGCCTCTGCAACCTTGCTTTTTGAATAATCCTCTGTTTTAAGAACAAGGGCTCTTACCTTATCTTCTGCAGTTGAAATAAGGGCTCTTGACTTTTCCTGTGCGCCTGTTACGGCAGCAACAGCTTCGTTTTTAGCTTTAACAAGAAGGTTGTTTCTGTCTGCAACAATAGCTCTTGCCTGAGTGATTTCATTCGGAAGGTTAAGTCTGATATCTTCAATAATCGTTCTTATTGCGTTTGCATCAACACCTGTTTTATTTGACAGAGGAACCTTTGAACCTGCCTCTAAAATATCTTCGATCTGGTCAAGTAAATTTTCGATGTTCATTTTGAAAACCTGTTCCTTTCTTTTATTCTTTTTATAATGTCATCGCATACTTCTGCGGGAACAAATTCGCTGATATCTCCGCCGAATTCGCAAACCTGCTTAACTACGCTGGATGAAAGATACATATTTTCCGCATTGGCGGTGAGGAATACCGTTTCAAGCTCGGGATTAAGCTTTTTATTGGTCAATGCCTGCTGAAATTCATATTCAAAGTCCGATACCGCACGCAGACCCTTTACAACGGCACATGCCCCTTTTTTGTTTGCATATTCCGCAAGCAGACCGCCGTACGTTTCAATTTCAATGTTATCTATGTCGGTAAGGCTGCGCTTTAAAAGCTCAACCCTTTCTTCGACGGTAAAATAACCGTCCGGCTTGTGATAGTTAATCATCACAACAACAATAACCTTATCAAAAAGCTTTGCCGCACGGTGGATAATATCAACATGACCTATCGTTACCGGGTCAAAGCTGCCGGGACAAATTGCGATTTTCATAATATCATACCTTTCGGTAAAGAGTTACGGCAACCTTGCTGTACTTGTATTCTTTTTGTTTAACAAGACCGTCGATTTCTTCCTCAAGTTCCTCTCCGAAGGGGTGTTCGCAAATTACGATGCCGCCTTCAGAAATATGACCGCTGATTTTGGAGAGTGCCTTCTGAAGCAGACCTTTTCCGTAAGGAGGGTCGAGAAAAGCAACATCAAAAATTTTGTCGGTCATGGTGAGGAATGCGATTGAGTCGGTTTGTGCAACCGATGCGGCGGAATCAAGCTTTGTTTTGGCAAGGTTTTCCTTGATAATTTTAACGGCATTTTTATCCGAATCAACAAAAACCGCACTTTCTGCGCCTCTGCTGAGTGCCTCAATTCCGAGCTGACCCGAGCCTGCAAACAAATCAAGAATGCGTCTGCCTTCAATTTCAAACTGAATTGCACTGAAAACGGCTTCCTTGACCTTGTCTGTAGTAGGTCTTACGTTGTCGCCTTCAAGTGTTCTGAGGGTCATTCCTCTTGCCGAACCTGTAATTACTCTCATGTAAATCCTCCGCAGGTATAGCTTTGTGTGTGCATAAAAAACTCTGCAAACAAAACTATTATCAATATATTATCTCATTATTTATAATGTAATGTCAAGATAAAATGTTAATAAAAGGAAAAAAAGTTACAAAATCAATCATCTTTGTCTGTATTTTGACCGTGAAAGGCTTCAAAAACCGCTTTTGCGGCATTTTTGTTCATTCCTTTTACTGAGGCAAGCTCCTCTTCGCTTGCCTGAGATACGGCTTTGACTGTTTTGAAATGCTTCAGAAGTGCTTTGCATCTGTTTTCGCCGATTCCTTCAATTGATGTGAGTGTTGAAGAAAGAGAAGTCTTCTTTCTGCGGCTTCTGTGATATTCAATTGAATAACGGTGAACCTCCTCCTGAATGGTGGAAACGAGTGTGAATGCTGCCCTTTTTGAAGTGAGTGACAGCTCATCGCCCGAGCAGGCGATTGCTCTTGTGCGGTGATGTGAATCCTTGACCATGCCGAAAAGAGGAATGTTAAGGTTATACTTATCCAGTATGGGTTTTACCGCATTAACCTGACCGCTGCCGCCGTCAAGCAAAATCAGGTCAGGGAGCCTGCCGAAGCCTTCTCCCGAATCCTTTTCCTCGAAATAACGCAGTATGCGTCTTTCGATAACCTCTGCCATTGAGGCATAGTCATCCTGACCGGAAAAGCCCTTGATTGCAAATCGGCGGTAAGCTTTTTTGTATGGCAAGCCGCTCTTGAAAACAACCATACCGGCAACGTTTTCGCTGCCTGCAGTGTGTGATATATCGTATGATTCGATAAATTCCGGTGTTGATTTAAGACCCAACAGGGTTGCAAGCTCATCAAGAGCTGCAGTGGTTTTGCCTGTTTTGCCGAGATATATTCCAAGCTTCTGCGCTGCGTTAGAACGGCACATTTCTATGAGTGAATGCTGCTCGCCTCTTTGCGGCAGAGCTATATTTACTTTGCGTTTTGCAAGTGAGGAAAGCCATTCGCAGAGCACCTCGCTGTCCGAAACCTCGCCGTCAATGGCGATTCTTCTGGGGACAAAGTCACGCATTGAATAATAACTTCTTATCAATTCATGCCTTGCTTCGGGCAGATTTTCAGGGGTATCAATAATGAAATGCTCGGTATCGTAAAGCCGAGAATCTTTGAAACGTATAACCGAAAGGCAAGCCTTGTTTTCGGAGCATACAATCGCAAAAACATCCTGCTCTTCAACCGAAGCCGCAACAACCCTCTGCTTTTCGGTTATTTTTTTTATTGCATTTATTTTATCTCTGATTTTTGCAGCCTTTTCAAACTCAAGGTTTTCCGAAGCTTCAAGCATCTTTTCGGTGAGTGCGTCTATAGCCTTACCGGAGCCGTTTATTATAAAATCCAATGCCTGTTCAATCGCTTCGTTATGTGCTTTTTCAGTAGTCTTTCCTGCACACGGAGCGGAGCATTGACCGATGAAGAAATTCAGACAGGGTCGGCTTTTATTGTAATCTCTCGGGAATACTTTTGAGCATTGAGGAAGAAGAAATATTTTTTTTGCCTCTTCGATTGCATTTGTAATTCCGTATGAATTTGTATAGGGGCCGATATATTCCGCACCGTCATCGAGCCTCTGTTTTACGGCAAGAATGTTTTTCCAGCCGTTTGAGGTGATTTTTATATAATGATAACCTTTATCGTCTTTAAGAAGAATATTGTACTTAGGTGAATGCTGTTTAATCAGAGAGCATTCGAGGATAAGAGCCTCAAACTCGCTGTCGCACATAATATAGTCAAAATCTTCAACGTTTTCAACCATTTTACGCACCTTTACGGTGTGGTTATTCTGAGAGCCGAAGTAGGAGCTTACTCGGTTTTTGAGTGCTTTTGCTTTGCCTACATATATTATTTCGCCCTTTTTGTTTTTCATTAGGTATACCCCGGGAGTAAGGGGCAGGCTCATGGATTTTTTGCGCAGATAGGGCAGTCTTTCATTCATCGGGGTCACCTCCGTATTTATATATTATACCTTTATATATTAATTTCTGCAAGAGCAATCTTGATGTTGCGTTTTGTGAAAATAATGTTATAATTAAGAAAAAGGTTGGTGGTATTATGAAAAAAGTTTTTTCGGTTTTACTTGCTGTTATTATGCTTTTATCTGTTTTTCAGTTATCGGTATTTGCAAATGCGGCGGATAAAAATTATATAATCGTAACGGATTATGTTACGGAAAATTCCGGAGAGGATGTTGCGAGGAAAATTCAGAATATTATTGACTCGAATCCCAACAGAACGATTTATTTTCCTGACGGAGAGTATCTTGTATCTGAACCGATTTTAACTCCCGCCAATCCCCGCAGCAGTGTATCTCTTGAGCTTTCGGATTTTGCCGTGATTAAAGCATCGGGTGACTGGCAGAAGGGTGAAGCTGTTATTCAGCTTGGCGGAAAAGAGCCTTATAACGACACACATACCAATGGCAGTAACTATGCTCTTGAGGGCGGAATTATTGACGGCAGCGGAGTTGCAAACGGAATTTCTGTAAACAGCGGCAGAGAAACAGCAATAAGGAATGTTTCAATCAAAAACACCGTTATCGGCATTCATATTATGTACGGTGCAAACAACGGTTCCTCGGATGTTGATGTGTTTGGTGCCAATATTATCGGTACGGGTAAAACAGATTCGGTCGGTATTCTCGTTGAGGGCTTTGACAACACTATAACCAACATCCGTATCGGAAATATTTTCACGGGAGTTCATCTCAAATCCTCGGGCAATATGCTTCGCAACGTTCATCCGCTTTACTATTCGGATTACACTGATTATCAGAACAGCTGCGGTTTCCTTGATGAAAGCGGTAATAACTGGTTCGACTATTGCTACAGCGATCAGTTTGCAATAGGCTTCAGAACAACGGGCTATGCAGCGGGAATTTATAATAATTGCTTCTGCTTCTGGTATTCGCCCGATAAAGACAAGCATACCGCCTTTAAGGCAGATAAGGGGTTTAACTCAACTCTTACCAATTTTAAAGCGGATTTCAAGGCTGAAACTCCGGAAAATGTTGTCCTTGATGTAGGTGCATTTGACGGTACGGGCAAAATAGAGAATCTTTCAACCAACAAGAGTTCGGTTACGGACTTCACATATCTTGCATATGAAGAAGATGCAAGCTTTTTTGAAAGGATTTACGGATTTTTCTGCCTCGTTTTCGGCTTAATTAAGTGAAAACACTTGACAAGCAGTAATTATTCTGTTAAAATGATAAACCGTTGCAACGCAGCAGGATTAAAACAAATTTTTATTCCTTGCCACGGATGCACCGTGGCCAAAGACCAGAAGGAGGTGCTTTAAGAATGTCAGCAAACATCAGCTATGAGACAATGATGGTTTTTTCAGTTGCCAACGGTGAAGAAGCTGTTCAGCCTCTCATGGAGAAATTCAAGGCTATGATTGAAGCTAACGGCACTCTTGAGAGCGTTGATGAATGGGGTAAGCGCAAGCTCGCATACCTTATCAACGACGAAGCAGAGGGCTACTACGTTCTCTTCAATTATCAGGCAACACCTGAATTTCCCGCAGAGCTCGACCGTGTTGTTAAGATTACAGACGGTGTGCTTCGTTCACTCATTGTCAAGAAGAACTAAGGAGGTCGCAAAATGTTAAATAATGCCGTAATTATGGGCAGACTTGTTGCAGACCCCGAGCTTCGCACTACAGGAAGCGGTATTTCCGTATCATCCTTCACAGTTGCCGTTGACAGACGTTTTAACCGTCAGGGTGAGGAACGTCAGGCAGATTTCATTGACATTATTGCATGGAGACAGACTGCAGAGTTCGTTTGCAAGTATTTCCGCAAGGGTTCGATGATTGCTGTTCAGGGCTACATTCAGACAAGAATGTATGAGGACAAAAACGGTAATAAGAGAAAGGCTGTTGAAATTGTTGCAGATAACGTAAGTTTCTGCGGTTCAAAGAGTGAATCGGGCAGCGGTTCTTCCTATTCAAGAGAAGACAGCTATGCTGCAGCTCAGCCTGCTCCCTCGTATTCAACTGCCGATGAAGGCGATTTCAAGGAAATCCCCGAAGACGACCTTCCGTTTTAAGGTCGCACAAAACTGAAACTGAAAAGGAGGTTTAATCCATGGCTTACGATAAGAGCGACAGAAGACCCAACAAGAAGGGTCGCAGAAAGGTTTGCGCTTTCTGCGTTGATAAAGTTGAATGCATCGATTACAAGGATGTTAACAAACTCAACAAGTTCACTTCAGACAGAGCAAAGATTCTTCCCCGCCGTGTTACCGGCACTTGCGCTAAGCATCAGCGCGAACTGACAACCGCTATCAAGCGTGCACGTCAGATTGCTCTTCTTCCCTATACAAGTGACTGATAAAAGAAAATTCCCGCTGTACACCGTACAGCGGGTTTTGTTTTTTTATTTAAGAATTTTATTATAAATTCTTTGAGTGTTATTGCAATCCGTATAATCAAAATTAAATTCCCTGAATGCGCGGAGCTTTTCTTCGCCCGTTCGGGGATTTCCTATTGCTTTTATAACGTCATCAAAGCTTTTTGCAACTGTACCCGGTACATAGCTTTCATAGTCAAAATAAAAGGAACGTTCTTTTTCATATTCCTCAAGGTCGAACGCAAAGAAAATGCAGGGCTTTGAGAGAAGCGCAAAATCCATGCAGGCAGAGGAATAGTCCGTTATCAGCATATCGCAGATAAGGGTCAAATCGCCGATGTCGTGACCTTTTGTGACATCAACCGCACCCTCGACGGGTTTTGAAGAATTTATCTGCGGATGCAATTTAATGAGCAGGCTGTATTCGTTGCCGAGCTTAGAATTAAAAGCCTTGATATCAATGTTTTCAAGGAGCTTTTTATCAGCTTCACCGTTTTCACGGAAGGTGGGGGCATAAAGAATCAGCTTTTTGCCTTTGCATTCAGGATGAAGATTATCAAATGTTTTTCTGATTTCATCAACATCTCTTTCGGCTAAAAGAAGGTCAATCCTCGGCGCACCAAGGGGGAGGATTTTGCTCTCGTCAATGCCGAATGCCTCAGAATAAATCGGAACAATATTTTTGGACGAGCAGATAACATATGTAAGCTTTTCGGAGCATTTTCTTTCACGGTTTGCCACTTCCTCGGTAAGTGGAGCGGAAAGGCCGAATTTTTTGAACGCACCTTCGGCATGCCACAGCTGAGTAATAACCGCTTCTGAGCTGAAATGCAGATTTGCCATAGGCATGAAATTATCGTTGAGAAAAACATATTTTGCCGTTGCGAGTGCTTTTGCCTTTAAAGTGAAAAATCCCGCCGCTTTGAGGCAGGATATAACAAGGGGTTTGATGCCTGAAAAATCGAGCTGCAAATCCCTTGTTGAAATATTCACAATATCATATCCGCCGTTTTTTTCAATATATGAACGCATAACCCCAAGGGAATCCTTTTCACCGCCGTTATGAGGTGCGACAAAAGCGACTCTGTTTTTCTTCATGGGGAAAATGCGGCAGATATTAAAAAATACGGCATAGAGAGAATAAAATATTTTTTTCAAAGCTGACACCAACGGTTATCTTTTAATTTTTAAAAACAACTTTGCACCGAAGCAGATGAGGAAGTCAGGGAAAATTCCGAACTTCGGCGACCTTTTGAGAAGTGAAATCACCTTAAAAAATCTGCTGTCAAGAGCTTTTTTGCCGTCAAGGCGAAGAATGATTTTTCCTTTTGCTGCTTTTTTTGACACAGAGGAAAAGTTTTCCGATGAAAGAATCTTGATATTTTCGGCTTCGGGAAGCACTTTGTTTGGTGTGGTTACAAGCTCAAAAACGGGCATGGATTGCGCATAAACCGAGCCGATAAATTCTTCGGTACAGTTTTTGGCAATAACGGTTACAAACGGATTTTCGGCAATTTCTTTTTTGTTATAGATGTTTTTACCGATATCCTTTTGAAAGCTTTCGCATTTTTTCTGTGTTTCCGCAGCCATGCGGTTTTTGAGTTCACCGCATTTTTTAACTATCAGTTCAACCGTTTCGCTGTCTGCTCGCCAAAGAATACGGTAAAATTCATTTATCAGAGCGGAATAAGCCTTACAGAGAATTTCCTGAAGATAGCTCTCATCAAAGCCGGCTTTTTCAGCCGCTTCATAAACGATGTTCATTGATTGCAAAAAGTGGTTTACAAGCTCCGAACTTACACTTTGGCTTACGGAAAAGCCCTCCTTAGGTGTATGGCGGCGGTATTTGAAAATCGCATCGGAAACACCGATGATTTTAGGGTTTTCCTTATATATAAGCGGCATAGTGAACGCACCGTCCTCGCTGTAGCGCAGGGGAGGAAAGCGCACCTCGCTGCTTTTGAGCATTTCCGTTCGGAAGCACTTATTGCTGATAAGAAAATTCCATAAAAGGCGCTTGTCCGAGCATTCTATATGCTCGTCTTTTGCAAGCGAATCTGTAATCGGATTTATCTGCGAGCCGCCGTATCCGAAGCTCATTATACGGCAGACCGCCATGTCCGCATTGCTCTTTTCAAGTGCATTATAAATATTTTCAAGTGATTCGGGAGTAAAAACATCATCGCTGTCAAGAAAGAGGGTGTACTTACCCTCGGCATGATTTATGCCGTTGTTTCTTGCTGCTGAAACGCCCGAATTTTCCTGATAAAGAGAAAGAACATTGCTGTTTTTATTTGCATACTTTGCAATGATATCTGCCGTTTTATCGGTTGAACCGTCATTTACAATGATAATCTGGATATCCTTCAAGGTCTGATTTTCAAGACAGTCAAGAGTTTCGGCAATGAACATTTCACTGTTGTATGCAGGTATAATAACGGAAATTTTCATATTTACTTTTCCCATTTGATAACTGTTTTACCAAAATGGCGGCTTATATCCTGAGCGAATGCGGCATGGATATCGGAAATTGTTCTGACTTCAATAACACCGCCAATAAGATTTTCAAGATATGCGGGGATTTTCGGATTTTCTGCAAGAATGTCCATTGTGCGCTGAAAATCATCAACACCGCTTCTGCTTGAACCAAAGAGATTAAGACCCTTTTCAAGCACCATTCTTGTGTTTATATCAACAAATCTTTCACTAACCCCCATAAGACCTATAGAGCCTTCGGGGTTGATGAGGTCAATTATCTGCGCAATTGCAAATCTTGAGCCTTCACCGCCTACACATTCAAATGCATGGTCGATTTTAAGACCCTCAGGCACATGGTCAACATGATATGCACCGTCTGCAAACGAGAAATATGCAAGCTTATCGTAAACTGTTCCGAAAACGTAAAGCTTCGTGTCGGGGTAAAGTGCCTTGAGAATGAGCGCCGTGATAAAGCCTACGTTACCGTCACCCCATATGCCGATTGAGTTTTTGCGCTTGTGGGCGAATTTTTCAAAACGTGTTACTGCATGAACGGCAACACTGATAAGCTCTGCAAACGAGGCAATACGCAGGTCAACACCGTCTGGAACCCTTACGAGTCTGTCGGGTGCAATATCAATATAATCCCTGAGAAAGCCGTCATAACCGCTTGAGCAGAAACGGCTGGTGGGTCTGTAGTTTTCGGCAATTATGTCATCCTCATCCATGGGAGTGTTCGGAACGGGAACAACCATTTCACCTGTCTTAAAATTACCTGTCGGGTCAAAAACAACCTTAGCAACGCATTCGTGAATGAGTGCCATGGGAAGCTTTGCCTTAAGAGCCTCACGGCTTCTGTTGCCGAGATAATAGCGCTGGTCAGCTTTGCATACCGAAAGATAAACGGGGCGCAGAAGAACACTGTTTTTAATATCGGGCTGTGTGCAGGCAACGTCAATCATGCCCGGAGCAATCAGCCTGTATACTGAATTAATCATCTGAATCCTTGCCTTTCAAAAGCGTATGAGCAACCTTGAGGTCATACGGATAGGTGATTTTAATGTTGAATACTTCGCCCTCAACCATGTAAACATCTTTGTTTTTGATTGAGAAAATTTTGCATGCGTCTGTAAGAATTGCCTTTTCGTCCTCGGTAAGACTTGAAAGAACTCTTGCAAGCTCCTTAAGACGGAAGGATTGCGGGGTCTGACCTTGATACATCTTGCTGCGCTCGGGAATTGATGAAATAACCTTGCCGTCAAGGCTTTCAACAATAGTATCCGTAGCGGGAATAACGGTGTCGCAAGCACCGTATTCAAGAGCTGCAGCAACGTTTTCCTCAATTATTCTGTGTGTAAGGAAGGGTCTTACCGCATCGTGTGTAACAAGAACCGTGTTTTCATCGGTTTCGTAATTCTTTTCAATATAATCAATTGCATTTTCAAGAGTGCCGTTTCTTGAAGCACCGCCTGCGATAACGGTAACCTTTTTGCCTTCGGGAAGATGCTTTTTGATTAAATCCTGTGTGTGCGCAATCCATGCCTTAGGGCAGAGAACGAGGATTTCGTCGATTTTATCGTTAATAAAAAATTTTTCTATTGTATGAATGATGACGGGTTTTGTTCCAAGCTCAAGATACTGCTTTGGAGTATCAGAGTTGCCCATGCGGCTGCCGATGCCGCCTGCGAATACAGCTGCAAAAACCATATTTTTCATCCTTTCTGCTTATTTACCGCCCTTAACCATACGGTCATACTGAGCGCAGATTTCCTTGGCATCGCCCTGCGCAATCAGCTTGCCGTGGTCAAGAATAATCGCTTTGTTGCATATGTTAAGCACCTGCTGTGTGCTGTGGGAAACGAATAAAACGGTTGTTCCTTTATCAAACATCGAGCGAACCTTCGCCTCGCTCTTTTGTCTGAACTTTGCGTCACCTACGGATAAAACCTCGTCGAGAATGAGGATTTCAGGCTCAACAGCCGTTGCAATTGCAAAGCCGAGTCTTGCGCGCATTCCCGATGAATAGTTTTTGACGGGAACCTCAATAAAATCCTTAAGTTCGGAAAATTCAACTATTTCGTCATATTTTTCTTCGATGAATTTTCTTGAATAGCCCATGGTTGCGCCGTAAAGGAAAATATTTTCCTTGCCCGAGTAATTCATGTCAAAGCCTGCACCAAGCTCAAGCATTGGAGCGATAATGCCGTTAACCTTAACACTTCCCTTGGTCGGCTTAAGCACACCGGCGATAACCTTAAGCAGGGTTGATTTGCCTGCACCGTTGAAGCCGAGAACACCTACTCTTTCACCCTTCTCAACTGTAAAGCTGATATCCTGAAGCGCCCAAAATTCGGTGAAATGCAGCTTTCTGGTAACAAGCTTTATAAAATATTCCTTGAGATTGTCAACCTTTTCTTTGTTGAGGTTGAACAACATACTCATATTTTCAACAACAATTGCGGGTTTGCTCATAAGCCTTTCCTTTCATCAGATATGAAGAATAAATTTGTCCTGCTTTTTGTAGAAAGCAAAAAGTCCTATAGCTACGGTAACAATTCCGAATGCGAGCGAATAGATCAGATGGTTCATGTTGAACATCTCACCGTAAAGTACACAGCTTCGGAACATCTGGGTAATTGAATAAAGAGGATTTGCCATGAGTGCCATTTTGAATATTTTGCTCTGAATATTAAGCTGCTCAACCTGATAAAAAATCGGAGTAAGGTAGAAGAGAAGAGTGCAGAACACTTCGTAAAGATACTCGACATCCTTAAAGAAAACCTCAAGGGTGGAAAGTATAAGACCTACCCCGATGCTCACCAGAAGAAGAATCAAAATCGGAATCGGGGAGAGGAAAATATACGGAGTAATATGAGGCGGCTCGTTTGAGAAGAAATAGAAATAAATCATGAAGCAAACAAGCACCGTGAGGGAAATAAGGAAGGTTACGAAGTTTGCGATAATGTTGGAGAGGGGATAGATATACTTCGGAACATAAACCTTTTTGATAACCGAGGCACTGTTTCGTATGGAACGCATTGCCCTCTTTGTGGACTGTGTGAAAAATTCAAAAATAAGTCGTCCGCAGAGGAGGTAAATGGGATAATTTACAACTCCTGCGCGCTTGCCGCCGAAAACTCCTCCGAAAACAACAACCAGAATTATTGTTGTGAGAAGCGGCTGCAGGAAGGTCCAGAAAATTCCGAGAACAGAGTTTCTGTATTGCAGCTTGATGTTTTTGCGGACTATTTCATAAAGCAGATATCTGTATTTATAGAAATTTTTAAAATATTTCATATCATTTTCTCGTTTCTGCTGTTATTTTAAACCCCATTTTGCAAAATAATTGAGCATGGAGTTGATTTGAACAAGCTTAAGCTTGAAATTCTTTTTGGATTCACGACCCCATTCGTGATAAACCGTTGCATTAGGATAATAAACCGTCCTGCATCGTGAGTTTACCTCGCGGGTAAGGTCGCTGTCCTCGAAATACATAAAATACCGTTTGTCAAAGCCGCCGATTTCCTTAAACAGCTTTGTTCTTATGAACATAAAGCAGCCTGTTGCGTTTTCGATATCAACGGTCTGAGAGAGGTCACGGTCGAGCATTGCATATTCCTTGAGAAGCTTACTCGGTTCACCGTCGCCCCTGAGTCTGCTTGCAACGAGATACTTAAGGCAGGGGTTGCGTTTTCCGAGAATCTGAAGTCTTCCGTCGGGGAAACGGATTTCAGGTGAAACCATGCCTACATCCTTGTTGTTTTCAAGAAATTCGGCAAGCTTTGCAATAACATCATCCCTTACAATGATATCTGGGTTTATTACAACATGATAATCGGAATCAAGCTTGTCCATTATGAGATTATGACCGGCACCGAAGCCGATGTTTCCGCCGCTTCGGATAAGAGTAACCTCAGGATAATTTTTTTCTATATGTTCAACGGTTCCGTCTGTTGAGCCGTTATCAACAACATAAAGACGGAACGGAACCTCGGTGCATTTTAAAATTGAACCTACCGCATTGTCGATGGTAGCAATGTTGTTGTAGGTTACTATGCAGCCGGTAACGGTTATATTCATTTTGTTATAATCCTTTCCAAGGCACATATTGGAAATTATTTTATCCTTGCCAAAGATAAAAGCATCTTAAACCGCCATTTGATTTTTTGCAAAAGAGAGGTTTTTCTGCCTGTTACCGTTTCTGAATGTCTGCGCCACTTTATAAGAGGCTCGGAGAGCAGAACAACCTTTCTTTTTTTCTTAATCGCAACAAGAGCAATCCACCAGTCATGCATGGGAAGTGCCTCGGGGAAAGGCAGCGACTCGAGCATAACCTGCTTTTTGAATGCCATGCAGCAGCCTACAAAGGAATTTCTTGCGATGTTGCCTGAAAAAGAGGCATTTGAGCCGTGGACGGCAAAATAAGACGGTTCGGTTATTTTAAGGAAGGAATCCGTTACGGATGCATCATGGAGAACAAGGTCTGCACCTTTTGAAAATTCTTTCATAACAAGCTCAACCTTATCGGGCATCCATACATCATCCTGGTCACTCAGAAAGATAACATCTCCCGAGCAGGCTTTCAGGGCATTTTCAAAATTTTTGACAACACCCTTGCCTTCGCCCTCAATATAACACACTCTTTTATCCCGGGACTGATAATTCATTACGATTTCACGGGTTTTGCCTTCGGGATAATCGTCGGAAACTATCAGTTCATCATTTTCACCGAGCTGACCGAGGATGGAATCGAGCTGCTCGGATATATATTGCTCACCCTTATATGCGGCAAGCGCAACGGATATTTTCATATCAGTCGATTGATTTCATTGTCGGGAAGAGAAGAACATCTCTGATAGCCTGAGAATCGGTAAGGAGCATGCACATTCTGTCGATACCGAAACCGATGCCGCCTGTGGGGGGCATACCGTATTCAAGAGCCATGAGGAAATCTTCGTCTGTTGTATTTGCCTCTTCATCACCCTGAGCAAGGAGAGCTTCCTGAGCCTTGAAGCGTTCTCTCTGATCAATGGGGTCGTTAAGCTCGGAATAAGCATTTGCCATTTCCCAGCCGTTCATGAAGAACTCAAAACGTTCAACATAATCGGGGTCATCGGGCTTTTTCTTTGTAAGGGGAGAAATCTCGATGGGATGGTCGATAACAAATGTAGGCTGAATAAGATGCTCCTCAGCATATTCTTCAAAGAACATTGCAAGGATATCGCCTTTGCCGTGACGAGCTTCATATTCGATATGATGCTTGTCTGCAATTGCTCTTGCATCTTCAAGAGTCTTGATTTCGTTCCAGTCAACATTTGCATACTTCTTAACAGCATCAACCATTGAAATTCTTTCAAAGGGCTTGCCGAGATCCATTTCAACACCGTTGTAGGAAATCTTTGTTGTGCCGAGAACATTCTGAGCTACCGTACGGTAAAGATTTTCGGTAAGGTCCATCATTCCGTTGTAGTCGGTATAAGCCTGATAGATTTCCATGAGTGTAAACTCGGGATTGTGACGAGTATCAACACCCTCATTTCTGAAAACTCTGCCGATTTCATAAACCTTTTCAAGACCGCCTACGATAAGTCTTTTAAGATAAAGCTCAAGAGAAATACGAAGTTTGAAATCCTCGTTGAGAGCATTGTGGTGGGTCACAAAGGGTCTTGCGGCCGCACCGCCTGCGTTTGAAACAAGAACGGGTGTTTCAACCTCAAGGAAGCCCTGTGAATCAAGGAAGTTTCTTACTTCTCTTACGATAAGAGAACGTTTGATGAAGGTGTCCTTAACATCGGGATTCATGATAAGGTCAAGATAACGTCTGCGGTAACGGGTGTCTGTATTTGTAAGACCGTGGAATTTTTCGGGAAGGGGAAGTAGCGACTTTGTGAGAAGCTTGATTTCCTTTGCATGGACGGAAACCTCACCTCTTCTTGTTCTGAAAACAAAGCCCTTAACTTCAATGATATCGCCGATATCCCACTTTTTAAATTCGGCAAAATTATCTTCGCCGATTTCGTCGATTTTAACATAAACCTGCATTCTTCCGCTGCGATCTCTGACATCAATGAAGTTTGCCTTGCCCATATCACGGCGGCTCATCATTCTGCCGCAGATTGATACATCTGTGTTTTCGAGTTCCTCAAAGCGCTCAACTATCTCTGCGTTGTGAATGGTCTGCTCTGCAAGCGTAATCTGAAACGGGTCATTTCCTGAAGCTTGAAGTGCTTCGAGCTTTTCAACTCTTATCTGTCTGAGTTCATTGGTGTCTTGAACCTGCTCCTCTTCGGGAGCGGAATTAACAATCTTTTCTTCAGCCATGGTTTTGAAATTCCTTTCTTAATTTTAATGCCAAAAAGCGACAGGAGGAGCCTTGCTCCCGAATCCCATCGCCGAATATTTTTAATTTATTACTTGGAAATTGCGAGGATTTCCATCTTGATAACCTTGCCCGAGGGAGTCTGAACCTCTGCAATATCGCCTACCTTTTTGCCCATAACGGCAGAGCCTACGGGTGAAAGGTCGGAGATGATGCCGTTTTCGAGGTCGCTCTTACCAAGAATTTTATATTCAACCTCTTCGTCATACTCCATGTCAAAAAGCTTAACCTTTGAGCCGATGCGTACAAATTCGGTTGTAAGCTCTGTTTCGTCAAGGATTTTTGCGTTGCGAAGGTTTGCTTCGAGCTTTGCAATTTCAGCTTCAAGCTTAGCCTGTTCGTTCATCGCCTCATCATACTCAGCATTTTCGGAAAGGTCGCCGTGTGAGCGGGCTTCTTTGATTTTTTCGGCTATATCATCTCTTCCCTCTGTTTTGAGTCTGTTGAGTTCTTCGCTCAATTTGTTGTAATCCTCACGGGTAAAGACTGTCTTTTTTTCCATGTTTGATTTATCTCCTTTAGCAATGATAATAGGTAAAAATATTTAAAGTCTTTAATATTATATATTATATATATTAATATGTCAAGTTTCAACTTTGTTACACTTTTTTGCTAATTTTTGCCACATATTTTTCCGACAAAGCAATTCAGACATTTTTCAGGTTGCCTGTTTTCGCATTCAGTGCAGCTTATTTCCGTTACTGAAAACCCGCAGGCTTTATATTCGGAACTTCCGCAAAGCTCTGTCAGAGCACCTGCGAAATCAACGGATTCAATATTGTCAGATATGATGCTTTTGTGATAATCCGAAAGCTTAACTTCGCTGCCACAGAAGCGAAGCCTGCCGCCGTTTTTTCTTTTGGATGTGAAAACTGCTGCGTTATTCATTGAGGAAAGAACCGCACCGTCGCAGCATATGACAATTTCAGGGCTTTTTGCAGGCTCATATCCGCTGCGGATAACAAGTGATGCGCCGTGGTTTTCATAAGCATCCGCCTCGGCACGGGCAAATCTTTCGGGATGTGAGGTGATTACCCTTACGGTTGAAGCGAACGGAAGAAGCTCACAAACCCTTGAAGGCATAACCGCGTTTCTGTCTGTGAGTGTAATGCATATTTTATCAGCAGGCAAGTCTGAGCATTCTATTACTTTTAATGCTGTGTTAAAAATAAGGATTGCATTCATTGAAATCGGAATGAATCTTTTAAGACCCGAATTATCGGGCAGTGAAATGCCGTGTGAAGCAACTATCCGTGAGGCATATCTTCCGCATTTTTCGGCAGTAAGCTCCCAATCAATTCCGTTTTTTTCTTCAAGAATCTCGAGAACATAAAATGGCAGACCCATGTCCGTTTTGCAAACAAGAGCAGGAGTTTTTTTGATTTTTTTTGCTTGTTTTTTTCTGTTTATGTAGCCCTTTTCGGGAGTGACCGTATTTAAAACAACAAACACATTATTGCACCTCTTAAAGCAGTTTGTTATCAAACTATGCGTAAAAGAGAACAATAATGTGTTGAAATTTATTTTTATTCATCTATGAATGCAAGTTCAAGCTCTTCCGGGGTCATTTCGCGGCATTCACCCTCTTCCAAAGAGGTGTCAAGCCTAAGCGAGCCTATACGGATTCTGCGCAGATGTTCAACGTTGTTACCTAAAGCATGAAACATCCGCTTTACCTGATGGTACTTACCCTCTCTGATTTTAATTTCAGCGGCGGGCAGTCCGTCAGAGGTTGTAAAGGCTTTCACCTTTGCAGGAAGGCATTCTGTGCCGTCACCGAGGGTTATTCCTTCCTCTAATTTTCTGATATCATTTTCATCAATCGGAAAGGAAAGAGTTGCCTGATATGTTTTAAAAACATGGTGCGCAGGACTCATTATTTTATGGGCAAAAGCGCCGTCATCCGTTATAATTAAAAGACCTACGGTATCTCTGTCAAGTCTGCCTGCCGGAAAAAGGCTGCGTCTTTTAAGCTCCGGCGGAATGATGTCAATAACCGTTTTCTTTGCGGGGTCAGTGGTTGCGCTGATAACCCCTTGCGGTTTGTTGAGCATAATGTAAATATGCTCTTTGACTGTAAAGTTATATCCCTTTACAGTTATATTATCAACCTCGGGGTCAACAAGCTCCTCCGCGCGCAGACAAACTCTTGAATTTACAGAAACGGCGGCATCTTTTATGAGCTTGCGTGCGTCTTTTCGGGACACATTGCAGTTAAGTGCTATTAATTTGTCAAGACGTTTAAGTCCCATGATTTTCACCTGTTAAGTAAAAAGGGTCGGTAGTTAGCCGACCCTTAAAATTTGTTTAGCTTAAATTATGCAAGCTCTGCGAAGTACTTGATTGTACGAACCATCTGGCTTGTGTAGCTGTTTTCATTGTCATACCATGAAACAACCTGAACCTGATACATATCGTCAGCAAGCTTTGTAACCATTGTCTGAGTTGCATCGAAGAGTGAACCGTAGGTGATACCGATGATATCGCTGGAAACGAGTTCTTCTTCTGTGTAACCGAAGGAAGCTGAGGAAGCAGCCTTCATAGCAGCATTGATGCCTTCCTTAGTAACGTCAGCACCCTTAACAACTGCAACGAGAATTGTTGTTGAGCCTGTGGGAACGGGAACTCTCTGTGCGGAGCCGATAAGCTTGCCATTGAGCTCGGGGATAACAAGACCGATAGCCTTTGCAGCACCTGTTGAGTTGGGAACAATGTTAGCAGCAGCAGCTCTTGCTCTTCTGAAGTCACCCTTTCTGTGAGGACCGTCAAGAACCATCTGGTCGCCTGTGTATGCATGAACTGTTGTCATGATACCGCTCTGGATGGGAGCATAATCGTTAAGAGCCTTTGCCATGGGAGCAAGGCAGTTTGTTGTGCAGGAAGCAGCGGAGATGATTGTGTCATCAGCTGTAAGAGTGTTTTCGTTAACACTGTAAACGATTGTGGGAAGGTCGTTGCCTGCGGGAGCGGAAATAACAACCTTCTTTGCACCTGCGTCGATGTGAGCCTGGCTCTTAGCCTTTGAGGTATAGAAGCCTGTGCATTCGAGAACAACGTCAACACCGATTTCGCCCCAGGGAAGTTCTGCAGCATTAGCCTTAGCATAGATTTTGATTTCCTTGCCGTCAACTGTGATGCTGTCTTCGCCTGCAACTACTGTATCAGCGAGAGCATATCTGCCCTGAGCTGTGTCATACTTGAGAAGATGAGCAAGCATAGCGGGATTTGTAAGGTCGTTGATAGCAACGATTTCGTAGCCTTCTGCACCGAACATCTGACGGAATGCAAGACGACCGATACGACCGAAGCCATTGATTGCAACTTTAACTGCCATAGTGAATTACCTCCAAAATTAAATTCAATTTTTGACAACATATATTTTATACATTTTTCGCCAAATATGCAACAGTTTTTTGATTAAATTTTTCAAATTTTCAAAGTTTTGGTAAACTGAACAAAATTACAAAATTCAAAGTCGAAAACGGTGCAATTCTCACAAAAAACAAGGCTGTTTTTTGTGCAGTTTAATTTTATTTATGGTATTTTCCTCCGCTTGAAATCATAAACGAACGGTAAATCTGCTCAAGAAGCATGACCCTTGCAAGCTGGTGCGGGAAGGTCATGGGACTCATGGAAAGACGGAATTTCGCTCTGCTTTTAACCGCAGGGGACAGACCGTGAGAGCCTCCGATTATGAAGCAGAGGGAGCCAAAGCCCGAAACGGCGCATTTTTCTATCTCTTTTGAAAGTCCCTCGGAGGAAAGCTCCTTGCCTTCAATGCAAAGGGCAAAAACCGCTTCATTGGATGAGATTTTTGACAGAATCCTTTCGCCTTCATCGGCAAGTGCGGTATCTATCTGTGACTCGTTGGGGTTTTCGGGAAGTCTTGCCGGAGCAAGCTCCGTTATTTTCATCTTGCAGAATGCACCGAGTCTTTTTTCATATTCGGCACAAGCCATGCGAAGATAATCCTCTTTGAGTTTTCCTACACAGATTATATTTATATTTATCATTGTTGCCACCTTGTCTGCATATTTTATAGGGTATTGAGTATAAACCGAAGGGAGCGGTTGCATGAAAATGCTCAGGGAAAGGCTGATTGTTTTGCTTTTCTGCCTGTTTATGATTGCCTGTTGTGTGAGCGGGGCGCGGTTGACTCACAGAATTTCCGATGCGGTTGTTACGGTAAACAGCAATACGGAAACAACAGAGAAATATATAAAATGGGTCGATTTTTCCGTGCCTTATACTGCTCTGCACGATGCAATGCAGCTCGATATTGATACCTACGGAACGGAAAGGCACCTTTCATGGATTGATACACTTTCTTATCTTGCCTGCAAAAACGGCGGGAAATGGAGTACCTACAAAAGCTCGCAGCTTGATAAGCTAGTTGAAGCTCTCGGCGATGATTTGATGCCTGATGACCTTATGAAAACCAACGAATATTACCGTTTTCACAAGGATGCTTTTTCGGCTGTTCTATCGGGGATTCTCGGCGAATATACCAAAGCCGCACCTGACGGGAAAGGAGGAATAAAGGTTGTTGAGGGCTACGGTTTAAAAGCTTATTCTCCGATTGCCGAGGGCTTTTGGTTCAGTCATTATGATGACTTCGGTGATTCCCGCTCGTTTGGTTATAAGCGCCGCCATTTGGGCAACGATTTGATGGGTTCAATCGGCACTCCGATAGTTGCAATAGAGGGCGGAACCGTTGAAGCGATTGGCTGGAACCGTTATGGCGGCTGGAGAATTGCCGTAAGAAGCTTTGACGGAAAGCGCTCGTATTATTATGCGCATTTAAGGCGCAACAAACCCTATGCAGAGGGGCTTGAAATCGGCTCAAAGGTCAGAGCGGGTCAGGTAATCGGCTACCTCGGAATGACGGGATATTCAACGGAAGAAAATGTAAACGGAATGACTGTTCCGCATTTGCATCTCGGAATGCAGCTTGTTTTTAACGAAACGCAAAAAGAGGGCACAAATCAAATCTGGATTGATATGTATGCTCTTGTTGAATTGCTGAATAAGAATAAATCAACTGTTGTAAAGGATGCGGAAAGCGGCGAATATAAACGGGTTTACGATGTTTTTGATGATTCATATCCCGAAAGCATGCGGCACATAACAACCGTTGCACCAACCGAAGCTACAGGGCAATAACAGGGTTTCTGTCGCCTGCAACGGTCAGAATATAGTCTATATTTTCCTTTGCGCCTGCCATTGTCATGGCTGCGTGGGTGGTTTCAAAAGCAAGGGAGGGGATGTTGTTCTCCTTGCTTAAATGACCGAGAACAAACCGTGTTGTACCTGATTCGACGAGCTTAACAGCTGTTTCGGCACAGCATTCATTAGAGAGATGTCCACGAGCCGAAAGGATTCTTTGCTTAAGAAAATAAGGATACGGTCCGTTCTGAAGCATTCGTACATCGTGATTGGATTCGAGCAAGATGAGGTCACTGCCGTAAATTGCATTCATAACCGATTCATCAACACAGCCGATATCCGTCGCAACAGTAATGCGTTTGCTGTCCGGTGTGACTATGCTGTAGCCGGTGCTTTCCTTGGTATCATGCGGTGTTTTAAACGGTTTTACATGCATACCGCAGACTTCGATACCGTTATATGAAACAACCTCGGCAGTTATCTTTTCGGTAAGAGCACCAAGCTCCTCCATGCCTTCAAGAGTACCCTCTGAAGCATATATTTTAATGCCGTGGCGCTGTGCAAAAACCCTTGCACCGTTTATGTGATCCCAATGCTCATGGGTTATAAATATTGCGCCTATTGATGATGGGTCAATACCTATTTCGTTCAGCGCTTCCGCTGTTCTTTTTGCGCTTATGCCTATATCAACAAGGATACCGCCGTGAGAAGAGCCTATGTATGTGCAGTTTCCGCTGCTTGAAGAATATAAAGAACAAAACTTTGCCATAATTATCGCTACCTTAAAACAAGACCGCCGCAGCCCGAGTACGGTTTACGGCGGTTTAAATTGTAATTCTATAATATATACATTAATATACTTTGAAATTAACCTGCATTTGTGAGTGCATCGGGTTCAGGGCAGAATGTTCTTTTTATATCGGCACCGAGCCCTTTGAATTTTTCAACAACATCCTCATATCCTCTGTCAATATGGAGAATATCCTCAACCTCTGTTGTGCCGCTTGCGGCAAGACCTGCAATCAACATTGCTGCACCTGCACGAAGGTCATCTGCTTTTACGGGAGCGCCCTTAAGCTGTTCAACACCCTGAACAACCGCGAGCTGACCGTCGGCATTTATATTTGCACCCATACGGTTGAGCTGTTCGGTATATTTAAAGCGGTTGGACCATATTCCCTCGGAAATGATGCTTGTTCCTTCTGCAAGGGCGAGAAGCACCGCCATCTGAGGCTGCATATCGGTGGGAAATCCGGGGTGGGGCATTGTTTTTATATTACATTTGCCGGGACGGGTATCAAGAGCGACTCTTACCGAATCGTCAAATTCTTCAACCGTTGCACCGCATTCGATAAGCTTCTTTGAAATTGATTCGAGATGCTTGGGAATAACGTTTTTTATTAAGACATCGCCTTTTGTGGCAGCAGCGGCAACCATATATGTGCCCGCTTCAATCTGGTCGGGAATTATTGAATATGTGCAGCCGTGAAGCTGTTCAACCCCTCTGACCTTGATTATATCCGTGCCTGCGCCTCTGATATCCGCACCCATGGAGTTGAGGAAATTTGCAAGGTCAACTATATGAGGCTCTTTTGCAGCATTTTCAATAACGGTAAGACCCTCTGCCTTTACTGCAGCAAGAAGAATATTAACGGTTGCACCTACAGATGCGAAGTCAAGATAAATCGGGCTGCCGATAAGTTTGTTTGCCTTGGCATCAACAATTGCGTTATCCTCAACGGAAACCGTCGCACCGAGAAGCTCAAAGCCTTTGATATGCTGGTCGATAGGTCTGGGTCCGAGATAACATCCGCCGGGCATGGAAACCTTTGCTCTGGAGAATCTGCCGAGCAAAGCACCGATGAAATAATAGGATGCACGAAGATGCTTGGTTAAATCGTGAGAAATAACGTAAGAATCGACATGACGTGAATCTATTTCTATTGTGTGCTTGTTTATAACTTTGATTTGCGCACCGATTTGCTTGAGAATTTTCATCATATAGCCGATATCGCTTATTGAGCAGGGGAGATTCTCAATAACACAGATATCTTGTGAGAGAATTGCGGCAGGTATAATTGCAAGAGCAGCATTTTTTGCGCCGCTTATTTCAACTTCACCGTGAAGGGGTATACCGCCGTTGATTATAAATTTCTCCAAAGAAAGCTCCCTCTTTTCATAGTTAATAATTTATATAAATACAGATATTTTATTAAAAACCCAAAGTATTATAACATCTTATTTCTGTTTTGAAAAGACCAAAAACAAAAAAATATGTTATTTTTTTGTAGTTTTTTTGTAATTTTTGCGTGAATTTTAAATTTTTATGTGACAAAAGTTC
>JAZPYI010000035.1:0-20051 GCA_045544115.1 Acutalibacteraceae bacterium
GTATTACTTATATATCTTTCAAAATCAGGCCCCGACTATTGTGTGAATGCAGAATAATCGGGGGCTGATAACATTTATTTGAACAGTCAGCATATCCAATCTACTATAATGGAAACAATCTCTAATATTCCCAATACAGCAATACCAAAAAGTATACCGTTCATCCATCTGTCGTTTTTGAAGTTTTTCAGCTCAAAAAGATTACGTATCTGGCTCTCGACATCGGTTTTCTCCTCTTTTATGAACATCTTTTCGAGAATCATATTATATATTTCGATACCTTGCTGCTGCGCCGTAACTTCATGAAGCATATATTGGCTATCAAAATCAATATATCTCTCCTGAAGAGCTTTCTCTCCTCTTTTGCTCGTTGAAACCTCACTTATTCTGCGTTCAAAAGCAAGAAGCGATGCGCGCTGTGCAAGAACGAGCATTGCAATTTCAACATATTGCGTAAGGAAGGGTGGCAAAACCGAAACATCATCTGTAGCGGAAATGCACACCAAGCTGTATTCGCTTATTCCGTGAACCGTACCGCTAAGGTTTCCTTCATAATACAATTCAAGCCAACGTGTATATACGTGTTCTTCCAGCATTTTCCTCATCATGCTTCTGCTGTGACAGCTTGAACCGTTTCCGTCAACAAAAATCGTTTCATAAAGCTTTCGCGAAACATTATTTTCCTTGTCGTCAGTTCTTTGCGTTTCGGCATCCGTCAGATAACGATATTCACCATTTTCATTTCTTTCTGCAAGCAGATCGGTAAATTCCTTGCTTATAATATAGCAGGCAACAAACATACGATCATCAATAATAGGCTCAATATAGAACTCATTATCCTTTTTTTCCGCTTTGTTTATTGTTACCTTATAATCATCATCTTCAAAAAGAAACGTAATTATTCGGGCAAGCTCAGCTTGATTCGGTTTTTCCGGAGCAGGTAAACCGCTGATTAAAGACGATGCTTTTTCTCCGTTAATACTCCCCGAAACAGAGATACTGTCCGCACAAAGAGAACACGAGGAATCATAAGGATTATAGAACGGTCTGGATATTCTGCGACCTAAATCATTGATTCTGTTAATGTCATCAATCGATTTATAATCCAGATTCTCAAGCTCATATACAAGCAACCCGATTCCGGTATTATAAAGCTTCAAACGTATCCCGTTGACTCGCAGATCGTATTCGTATCTGCATTCCTTATCGTTTTCGTCCTTTACCGTTTTTCTGATGCTGTAATTCACCCCATGATCCTTATGCTTAAACAAATCAGGTAAGCATCTGAAGCACCTCACTGACTGTTTATCGTTATCTTTAAATGTATATATTGCAGCTCTAGCCGCCTCATTGAAATACTGATATGCAGCATAATTTTCGCTGTTGACCGACGGTTCATCGCTTCTGTAGTCACCAAACAAGTCAATTTTCCACAATCTTTTGTTTAAACACTTTTCAAATTTTTTTCGGCTGACCTTGCCGCCATCATTCCATAAAAAGGGAAAAATAAAAGTGTGATAACTGTATGGCTTCTTTTGGAAAGGTAATCCGCTCATGCTTTTCCTCCTCAGCGCATTCGCCTCTTCTGATTGCAATCAAAACAGTAGGGGTAAGGTTTTTGAGTTGCGGGATTTATTTTGTTAACGGGCTTTCCGCATCCGCGACACTGTCCGTCTTTATATTTATTTAACGGAGGTTTATTTGCCTCAGGTACAGGCTGAGCAGCAAGTGTTACCGTTCTGATTTCATCAGTAAATCTTCCGAAACCAACATTAGTTTTAGCACCTATGCCCAAATCAAGAATGATTTGCTTAAAAAGCTTCAGCTTGTTTTCAGCGCTGATTAAATCACTGTCTTTCAAAACAAAGCGAAATTCATATATCACATCCGGTCTTACTTTAGCAAAAGTAAGAGGAGTCGGTTCCGCAAGAGTTCCCAACTCGGTACTATGATGAGGTGTTATATTTTCGATCTCAAGAACACCGTTACACATTCCGTCAACAGGGTAAGCATCCATGAATATATCTGAATTTTCAAAAATTTGCGCTTCAAGCTTTTTAACATCTATGCGCTCATCCTCCAAAAGCTCCCTAATATAGTCTGCGTGACTAAAAGCGGAACGGAGAAGTCCCTTAATTGATGAACCCGGAATATAAGGAAGTCCTGTAACATAATCAAGTGAACAACCGGCACATATCTCACCTTTTATCCCCGCGGCATGAGGATATCCAACACCAGCCAAGAGTCCGGGATATTCAACCTGAAGCTTAAACGAGGAGCTTCCGGGAATAGATATTTCGACTTTTTCAAATTTCGGTTTCACTGTTCTCAAAATGTCATTCCGCATTGACATATCGGAGCGAGCTTCAAAAGCTCCGTCAAAATATTCAACGTGAAAATACCATGATAAATTATTTGCGGGCATTATTATCCTCCGTTCTTTTCGGATTTTTCATTTTTGAGATTATAAAGATTCATTGCAAGCTTAATTGCAATGGCAGCATCAAGAATGTTTTGCTTAAGGCTGTCGATACGATCTTTCTGTGTATTTTTAACAAGCAGAAAAAGACTGTTATTGCTGCATTCTGAAACATCCTTGTTCTCGCTTTTAAAAATAACATAATGAATTGCTTTCATAAGTTTCTGACGTTCCGTTGTAGCAGAACCTTGCTCGCTGAAAAAAGCAACCGAAGCAAGAAGACTGCCCATTGTAATTGCAGCACCAAAGGTAGAAATTTGGCCTCTGAAGGTTTTGCTTATTTCATTATTCACCGCAATGCCACATTCTTTTAACGCATCATAAGCATAAGGCAAATATTCATCTATTCGCTGTTTCGACATAAATTAACCCTCCAGTTTTGAAATAAGACACTGTCCGCATCCGATTGAAGCATTTCCGCCAAACTGAACAACATTTTTATCGACAGCTTCATTGAATGCCTCAAGTTCTGCTTCTTCACCCATAACTGCAAACCAAAAAACAGTTTCATGAGGAACAAGCTCTTCATACCAAAGATTCTTGCTGATACCATTATCAAGATAATTTCTCGCAACAACAGGAAGCGGAAATCTTCTGAATAACGAATCAGAAAGAACGGTAAACTTATCTCCGATAATCTGACCTACAGCTTTCTTGATGTCGTTATCATCAAGCTTAGTTTCAACTTTATAACCTTCAAGTTCTACCGCTTCATCGGCAGAGCTGTAATTAAGACTTTCATCAATGCATTCAACAGAAGGAAATTTAAGCCCTGCAAGCTGAAATGATGTTTTCACAAAATATTCGAGTGCAGTTTTCGTTGTTGCCATATAATAAGCCGAGGAGCCTTTTGAAACTCTGACCGGTCTGGCAAGCATATTTGCTTGCATAATTTTAAGTTTACCGGGTTTTGTGCTTTCCGATGCCGAACCGGCTGCCGAACCAAAAAGAACAGCAGTTAACTCAGCATTCATTTCTTCAAAATACTGTCTTAAAGCGCCCTTAACACCGGAGGAGTTGATCGTCGGGTAATTTGTTATGGGATCCTTTTCAACCTCGTTGTCAATTACATTATAGTTAACATCTCCATTGCCGACATGAAGATTGGTAAGACATTTTAATGTGTAGATATATGTTTTCATAATTATTTGCCTCCTATATGAACAAGTGTATTCATACCCGCTTTATAGCAGCTTTCGTTTTTGATAAATTCATCGGAGTCGCTGTAAAAAACAGCTCCCGCTTTAATTAACCTGTAGAGATTTTCGCTTTTATTAATTCTGTAATAGAAGCGAGAGTCTGTGTTTGTTGTAAGATGTCTGAAAAGCATTGATCTTGCAATAAACATATCCTGCGGAACATTTTCCATGTAGCAATCACTTGCAGCATAATAAAAAGATCGACTTGATTTGTTTGAAAATGACGAGGTTATTCTATCTGTTAAATCATTATCTTTCCGTTCCGCATGAAGCTTAAACGCAGATTTGTTCTGACCGAGAAAAACAGTCATTCCGCCACAAAGTTTATCTCCAACCGTTGAGTCAAGCTTTGCAAAAAAAGCAAAATCACCCTTAAGCAAGGTCTTGTATTCTTTTTTAAAAAAACTTTCTTTATTATCAAGGCTGCCATCGATTCTGTGAGCATTGATTCCAACTTTTACTATACCGGAAAACATTTCTTCATCAGACAAAACAGTTAGAGTATAGTCAAGCTTAACCCAACCTCCGCCGCAGCCGTTTTTAGCTGAATAGTCAACTGCATACATTCCATTACCGCAACTGGTTTTCACCCCAGTACATTTTTCAACATTAAATGGAGTATAGGTTTCTTTAGCTGCATCATGATTCATGGGAGTAGGAACATAATAATCACCATCTTCAACAATAAAAAGAGGTGATATAGAATCAATCTTACCGTAACTGCGGTTTTCGTTAAAAGAAAAGCTCTTCTCACCTACAAGATCGTTATATACAGCTCTTTGTTCAGGATCGTTGTAATCTGTTATCAAAGCATTTTCTGCATCAAGCACTGCATATCTGAGCGCACCGAGAAGTGTAGTTTGCGACGGAACATTAAGTGATTTTATAAAATAACTTTGTTTAGCTTCTCTTGCAACCTGACCGTAAGCAAAATTCTGTTCTCCGCCAAAAAAGTAAGGTTCAAGCGGAGTCAATTTTATAAGATAGTCTTTCAATTTCCGTCACCTCTTTCGGAATAAAGTTTTACAAATCTAAGCATAGCATTAAGTATGCAAGTTTCTTTGTCAGTCAATGCACCATTATTTTTTTCAATGTCGTATGCTTTACAGCTTTTATCAGATGCAACAACATCACCAAATGCTTTGATGGCATTAATATATGCCATGCTTCCGGATTGTCCTGCATTATCAAACGTATTCTCAAAGAAAAACTTTGTGTCTATGTTCCGCTCTCGACAAAGCTCATAGGAATCTTTGAATGTATCAAGCATATATAACACCGATTTAAGAGTTTCGTCATTATCCTTCGTTGTTTCAGCATTTTTGTCAATCAGTTTTTCAAGCTCAAATAAAGGCGCACCATAATCCCAACGGTTTGGCGCAACAAACTTCACAGATTGACCGCTATGTTTATGTAAAGAAAGTGCAATTTTATTTTTCTCTCCGCTTTTCGCATCTTTAGTAAGAAGCAGAAAAACCTCTTTTACTGCTTCGTACAAAGGAGATGAAGTAAAGTTAACGGATATACCAAATGAAAGAGTCGGCACAAAGCAATTCCTTTTTTGGTTAAACTCTTCAAAAGAATTTTTAAAGGTGTTCGTAATGTTTTTGCACAATGTAAATATATTACCACCATTAATGCCTTCAAGAGGTGCAATAAAAAGCAAGTCATCGCCGCCTGCATAAACTGTAAGACCACCATATTCGCCGATTAACTTCGCGGCAGCTCCGGTATACTTTATACAGGCATCAGAAAATGCCTCAACATCATCAGGCTTTTCACAACCTTCAAGACATTTGCCAATGCCGTCTCCGTCCGATTGAACAATCGCAAAATATGAAAGAGATTTTTTGCTGTCATTTATGTTGAGAGGATTGGCGATATCAGAAATATCTCGAATATTTCCTTTTTTATTGAGCAATTGAACATCTTTATTCTCAGGAATTAACCAACAATTTTTGATGAAGTGATTTTTCGATTCCGCTTTACCATTGAATAATTTCGCAAGCGGACTGTCTGTTTCGTTATATGTAAAATTTGCAGACAATTCCATGGAATCAAGATATTTCGATAAATTCAAAATACAGTTTTTACCATCAGCCTCAGCAATATCTGATGAAGCGGTAACCCAATTAATTTGAATATAATCTCGAATATAATCTTTGACTTTGTTGACATTTGAAGCTTCTATAGCCTTTGCAATATTTTCAGCAAGCTCATTTTTGACTTCCTTGCTTATTTCCGAAAGCATATCACAGATAAAATCTATATCAACTGAGGTGCAAAAAAATATTCTGTCATGCCATCTTCCGATACCATCGTTTTTTATATCTTTGTTTTCTAAAGCTTTATTATATGCAGGTGATATAATTCTAACATCCGGAAATTTTTTGAGAATTTTTTCGCACAAACTGCCGGTGATATTTGAAAACATTCCGCTTGCACACCAAAGTGCACCGGGAGTTGAAACATTAGATATTGTTTCTACAATAGGACCTATTGTAATTGCGGCATAATTTTTCATCTTTTTTCACCTGCCTTTGATTTTTCTATTCTTAACCTCTTATCCAATGTAACTCTTACCGCAGGATTTCTGAAATTTGCCAGATCCTTTTGTGTATTGAATTCATTTGAAAACCAATCAAGATATTCAACAAGATTAAATTCCTTTTCAGACGGAGTAGCTATTGTAGCCGACTGCACTTGAGAAGTAAAATTAAACTGTGCATTATACATTTCTGCAGGAATATCTTCCGGAATAATATAAAGGATTCCGCCGTTTGGAACAAAACGAACGGGAGATGCAAAACGTGCAACCTTATTTCCCTTGCCTGCCGAAATCTTAACCGCACCTTCTCTTGTAGTGGTATTAGGGTTCTTTCTGAATCTGTAGCCTTGAGGCAAGCCCAACATAGCTCTTACAAATCTGAAATTTTTATATTGAACATAATCCTCGCTTCCGTTTTTACGAAAATCCTCTCCGTTTGTAAGAACAGATCTTTTTATAAAAGCTTTGTCTCCTCCTATTTCCTGCTGATATCTTTCTTTGAAATACCTGAAAATTCTGCCTTTATAGTAATCACGTCCGAGATTGAACCCTGATTTCATCAACCCTGATATCACCCAAATATCATCAAGCACTTTTTCCGCACTTGGTATCGCCATACCATAGCTTATGCTGTAAAACACGGGAACAAAATAATGCAAATATCCGGCATCAATGCGTTTACCGCTTAATGTAAAGCTTCCGAAGCCCTTTGTTGCTCTTGTGCCAAAGCAGGTAAGTGCAAAAAAAGCGGGAATGACAAAACTCATAAAATCGTTGAGTGTAAAATCATCGGGCAAGCCGCAATTTGCAAGACTGTCAGACTTTTTCGCTGTTGTTTCACAGAAACAAATTGTTTCAAGCTTTACACCGTCAATAATTTTTCCGGAAGAATCCTTGCACTTAAAAGTAAGTGCTTTAACAGATGAATTTCCGCCGATACCACCGAAATAAAGTTTATGAGGAGCACTTTGAACAGGAGCTCCGTCAGTTTTAATGCTCATTTTGTAATTAAAAGGCTTTGCATAGCTATTTCCTTCAGGAATCTGAATATACCAATCCTTTGGAATATTCAGATTGTGCTTCTCAACGAACTTTTGCATAAACCTATCCAACATCGGCTTTACTTCACTTGCCCTTAAGGCAGCATGCGGCTGATCGGGCTGAAAATGAAGAAGCGGTGTGTGCTGACGCAATAAATACGTGCGCCTGAATTTGGAATTGTACAAATTCTCAATCCTCCTCTTTATAATTATTTATAGTAAAAACATACCATAATACAATACAGTTTGTCAATGCTTTGTTTAAAATGACCAATCTTCCGCAAAAATCCTTCATTAAAACATATAACAAAGTAAAAAAACAAATTTCGCAGGCAATCGAAAATTTTTATAATTTTTGTGAGTTTTAGGAAATAATTTTAAACAAGCCCAGGAAGTCACAGACAGTTTCTTGACAAGCAAAAGCTTTGATGATATCATGGGTTCAATGATTTGCTGTCTTAATCCAAATAAAATTTATTGCATTTCTTTATTATGTTTAACAAAGACGATTAGTAGCAATCCAACCTTACCAAAACCCCTTTAGGGAATTGATACAGACCGGCAGCCCTGTCATAGGCTCCTTCAAATTTTTATCTTAAAAGGTGATTAAATGCAGCTTCATATTACTTTCAAAGGAGAAAATACGGTTTTGCCGATTGCATACAGATATTTTATTCAAAGCATGATTTACCGCGCATTGGAAACAGACAAAAAATTCTCACAGTTTCTTCATGACGGTGGGTTTACAAACGATGATAAAAGCTTTAAGCTTTTTACATTCTCACCCTTAAAGGGAAACTACTCGGTAAGAGATAAAAAAATAATATTTTCCGACTATATTTCATTTGAAATCAGATCCTTTGAACCGGCAATAATCCAACTATTGATTCATGCCTTTGCGCACGGAAATAAAGTTAATATCGGGCGAAACACATTGACCGTCGAAAAATGTATTTTAAAAAATAAAACAATATATATGCCGCAAGTAAAAATAAAAATGATAGCTCCCGCTACGGCTTATGTTACACGAGATTTTACAAACCGCATTTATTTTTCTCCCGATGACGACGAATTTAATCAGCTTATAATAAATAACGCAAAGAGAAAATGGTTAAGTGCCGGCAAAAACGAACACGATTTTAAGCTTGATATTGAAAAAGCAGAAGAAATTCCGTTAAAAAAAGAAGTAACCGATTTTAAAAAACATTATATAATTGCATGGTATGCCGGATTCGTTTTGAAGGGCAATCCGGAGGTAATCAACTTTCTTTACAATACCGGACTCGGTTCAAAAAACTCACAAGGCTTCGGTATGTATGAGCTTATAAAATAATTTTATATTCATCGCATTATAATAATTTTCATATATCATTTAAGTTGTAAAAATCAAGCAAAAACAGCAACTTGTTATTGCCATTATCCCAAAGCATTAATCAATTTATGCAAAAGCCAAAGCTGAAAACTCTAAAAATTTAGTTGCAGCGATTTTTGCTTCAAATCAACCTCTGATTTTTCCGCTAATCTGCTCTTTTAACACAGTATGTGACTAAACAATTTTATACCTATAGCATCAATAATCGTTCTTGACAATCAAGAGCTTGTATGCTATTATAAATACACAACTAAATGTTGTTCTACCTAATCCCCTCTGGGGAATTGATACTTTTTTTATCCTCCTGTATTTTTTTATGAAATCCTACCTAATCCCCTCTGGGGAATTGATACCCAATACAAGATCTTTGTGACAGCTTCGATGGATTCGGGCTCTTCAACCCTACCTAATCCCCTCTGGGGAATTGATACGTTTCTTTTTTTCATAAAAATTTCTCCTAAAATCAAAAACCACTTAATCCCATCTGGGGAATTGATATACCATTGTCTTTTTGTCTGATGTAATAACATTACTTACAGGCAAATCATACCACCCATTCCCCCTCCGGGGAATTGATACAAAGTCATCTCCCGTCCGTTCACCTGCAAAGTTACTTTCTACCCAATCCCCTCTGGGGAATTGATACACTTTTCATTATGCTTATTATTGCCATGTCTTTCCTCTACCTAATTCCCTCTGGGGAATTGATACTTAATTACGGCAACAAGGGTTTCGTATTCATGCTTACTACCCAATCCCCTTTGGGGAATTGATACAATGCAGCATCTGCAAAACCAGCTTCGGTTTTACCACCTTATCCCTTCTAGGGAATCGATACCTTTACCACCTTCTGATATCTCTCCGTAAGTTTAACCGCTACTTATTCCCCTCCGGGGAATTGATACCTGTTGGAATAGACTACTGCCTCTGGCATATTAGTCCTACCCAATCCCCTCTGGGGAATTGATACAATATAAGAAGCCTTTTTGATTTCGTTTTTAGCTACCTAATCCCATCTGAGGAATTAATCTGCTTGCAATAATAGTGCCTCCGACATTATCCATAGTCACACTACCTAATCCCCAAATTTGGTGTTTTCGGAGATTTTCCGAACGAATTTTTATGATTGTTTGCACTGCAGCAAACATAAATAAACCACCGCTTATACTGAATTTTCCAGTATAAACGGTGGTTTTATAGTTATTTATAGTTATTTATAGTTATTTGTATTATTTATATGATTTTACGGTTTCGTATGCCATCTGCGGATAATCGGTCATAATGCAGTCGGCACCGTTTTCGGTAAGAAGCTTTACCTCTTCTTCGCTGTTTATTGTCCAGTACTGAACAGCAATATCATTTTTATGGGCATAATTGAGCATTTCTCTCGTGCCGAGATTTATGATATTATCAAGCGCACTTGAACCGTAAGGAATCTGCAAAGCAATATACGATGGGCTTACATCCTGCAAATCCCAATCCATTCTGAAATAAAAATAGAATTGAATCGCTTCAATTGCTTCGGCGGTGCGTGAAATTTCGGGATACTTAAGCTTCATATAAGATGAAGTATCGGGAGCAAAGGTTGACCAGATTACTCTGTCCTCAAGATTTCTCTCGGTAATTATTGAATAGAGCTTATCGACTGCTTTGTAGCTGTTTATGCCTATGCTCTTAATCTCAATTACATAATTATACTTTTTCTCTTTACTGTTCGCCTCAACGAAATCAATTATTTCATCGCAGGTAACAACCTTAAGATTATAAGGTATCTCATCCCCTCTTAAGCCTCTGTAGGGATATTCACCGTTCAATTTGAAATTCTCGCCGAGATTGAGTATCTGCGCTTCTTCGAGAGTCACGGAAGATACCGCAACATTCTTTCTGCCGAAGGCTTCAACAGCATTCGAGGTATCGTCATATGTAAGGTTATGAAGAAGAACAAGCTCGCCGTCTTTTGTAATCTGAACATCAAACTCAAGAGTATCAACACCGAGGGTATCCGACTGCTCAATAATGTTTTCAAATGCCATAAGGGTATTCTGCGGAGCAAGTCCTGCACCCGAGCGGTGGGCTGCAATATCAGGATCAAGATACTCTGTTATATAGGGATTTGTTGAGTCCGGATAAGCTTCAACGGGAGTGTTCGGGTCACCTGCATCACCCATTGTAAGCATAATGGGAATAAGCATAAAGGCCGCAACAATACCGTGAAACACATTTTTTATTGTCAGAAATAATGCAGACATATTTTCTCCTTGAAAATTAATAAATAATTGAGTAGTCCTTTTCAAATGTAAGACCTGCCGCCACATCATGAGTTCCGAACATATTGACCGTAAGTTCAAGAGCAACCGAAACAATATATTTTATATGAACAATATTTCCGCTTGATTTATCAACAGTCGCAATAACCTCACAGTTGTAATATTCTGTTGTAAACTTTTCAACAAACGAAACCTTTTCGGCAACCTCGTGAGCCTCTATAACATCACACACAGAACCGACACCCGAACCCGAAACTGAGTTCTTCTCGTCCTTAAGTTTGATATTTATAATATAATCTTCACCGTTATCCTTGAAGATTGCGCTCTTTACCCATTCAGGCTTAAGCCTGCTTACATAGCTTTGATTAGGAACAAGAAACTCATTGGTTATTTCTTCTCTTGTGTCATAAACAATAGGCTCGGTATCGTCCTTCATAAACGTTTCAATTAACCCGCTTGCTGCTGATGCAAGCAGCTCCGGAAAAACAAGCTTATCCTCGTTGACGATTCTCTTTTCATAGTTTTTGACAACCTTTTTTGCATCAGGCTTTATTTTGTTTGCCGTTACATTAAAATATTCAACTATTTCCTCAATACTTGAAGGCAATGAAGATGACAAGGTTGTTTCGACAACAGTCTCATCTGCATTTTGAGAAACATCCGTTATCTTTTCAGCTATGCTGTTATTTGTTGTTTCTTTCAATACATCGGAAGTTGCAGTCTCCGTCACATAAGTGACCTCGGCATATGTTGCTTCTTTATCAACAGCTGTTCCGTTAAAATTTGATGAAACAGGCTGTTTTTCCGAAGCACACGATCCCAAAACAGCGGATAATACAAAAACAAGAGAAATAATCGCCGCAAAAAATTTATTTCTTTTCATTTTAATACCCCATTATTCAAAAATCTGCTGTATTCAATTAATCGCCGAGAAGTCCGTGATATCTGCCCATCCAGTAAGGAAGAAGATAGATATAGGGCATCATTGCTCTCATACCGTTTGCGCCTGCAGTTCCGGGAAGTGTTGATGTGCGGTTAACGGTCTTGCTGTTAATATCAACATATTTTTCTGCACCCGAATCGCACACAAACGGATTGCCGTCATAATGAACAAGAACCCTTGCAGAATACTCAACGGGATATTTGAGCTGCGCAGGAATACCCAGCTCCTCCTGCTCTGTATCCCACACAATATCCTTTCTGTAACTGTTATATATAGGCCATCTGATAAGATCAAGGTTCATTTCGGAAAGTGACTTTGCAGCATTTTCTATATCACAGCAGTTATTTGTAAGGGCACCGTAAACAATATTGAACATGGGCGAACGTTCTGTTCTCTCATATTCCCAATGATGGGTAAGTCCCATCTTAAAGATTTCGTTCTGAGCTGCGCTGTCTGTATAAACAATAAGCGGATAAATATTGGTAAAGTCAAGCTGGTCGTCGATGTGAGCAACGTGACCGTCCTCGCACTTATACTGCATACAGTTCATTGCATAGTGATGCTTCTTAATGAGCATATTAAATACTTCGTTATATTTCTCATCACCGGTTACATGATATGTAGTTTTAAGAAAAGAGAGAATTTCAAGCGAGTTTGTTCCTCTTTCAAAATACCATCTGTCATCGTTGTTGAGAAGATCGGGTTCCCAGTTTGCCCATGTTGTGGGAATACCGTCAACATCGGTAAGATGGAAATTATTTTCAATGATATGGTCTGTAATGGTCTTTACAACCTCTGCAATTTTTTTCTTCTCTTTCTTGTCCGCAACAAGGTCAAAATAAATACCGTATGCAAAATAGTGACCCGTCATTTCGTCACTCGAGGTTTCACCGAGCCATTCGCAATCGGGATTATTCTCGCAATAATGCCACTCTTCTCTGTTACCCGTACCGAAATTTTCTTCGTACGAATATCTTGTTGCTCGTGCAGTAAATCCCTTTCTGCCCGTGATCTCGGTAAGCTTAATCATGGCTTCAACAGCTTTTTTTGCATTTGCCTTTGCCTCTTCACTTCCCGTTACAGCATAGCGGAAACACTGGCTTGCACAGTAAAGACCCGTAAAAAGGCCGTCGTTATCGGAGTTGGGAAGCCAGCCCGAATCCATATCACCGTATTTACGGAGCTTTCTTGAAACCTGATATCCTTCGTTTCTTGTGTAATACTTAACTGCAAGCTCATCATAATGCTTTGCCTTTTCTTCAAGGGTCATATATTTTGAAGTGATAAGGCTGATGCCTTCGGGAGTAACTGCCGCAATTGTACCCTTATCGGAAACAGCAAGCTTTGTTACCGTGGGATGCATAAGCCATACACCGTATGAAAAATACGAAATCTTGCCTTCAATAAGGGTTATAAGACCCGTATTTGTTGCAAAATATTTCTTGCCGTCCTCGGCAAAGTACATATCATTGAACGAACCGTCGGGCACGGAATAAAAATCGTTTCCGTTGAACCAGTAATTTCTGCCGTCATAGATGTTAAGACCCTCATCGGAGCCTACCCAGAGATGACCCAGACCATCGATTGCGGCACAATTGATTTTTTTACTCAAAACGCCCGACATATCAGGAGTAAGCTCTGCCCAGTGGCGGCGCTTACCCTTCATTGAAAGAAGTCCCTCTTCAACACATCCGATATATACCGTTTCAGCATATTTAGACTTATTATCATATGCGGCAAGGCAAACCGTCTGCTCGGGAAGATCCACTACCGGCTTAAATTCCCCGTTTTCCATGAGGAAAAGAGATTTTTCGGTAATGAGCCAGAGTGATTTATCGAGAGCAACAGATATATCAATAACAGGTGAATCAAAATCCGCAATTTTCTTGATTTTTCCCTTTTTAATCTCTGCAAGCGAGTTGTTAACTGCCGCATAAAGCTTATCGTCCCTTGAAAAAAGCTTTGAGACCTTTGCTGAAAGCTTCTTGATTTTTCCGTCGGAATATTCAACAAGGCAGTCAGGCTGAGCAATATAAAGGGTTTCGCCTTCAAATGCAACTGAGGTTACATTCTCAACATCAATTCCGTTTTCCGCCGTGATAAAAATTTTGTCATACTGCTTAAATTCGCCAAAATAAAGATTGGGTTTTTTCATGTTTTTTCTCCTAAATATATTTATAAAGTATATATTATATAGGATAAAACAAAATCAAATCCATGTCAACAATTAATTATTTAATGCAACTGATAAACTTTCTTGACAATTACCGTTCCGTGGAGTAAAATTTTTTTATCTGCGAATTTTGGAGGAAGAAATGAAAAAGGATAAAACACAAAAGCAAAAGGCGCATATTTTCAAAAACACTGCCTTCATGCTGAAATGTGCATGGAAAAGTGCACCCTTATCGCTTCTGATAATTTATTTTGCTTATATTTTGGAAAACGTTTACTACTCCGTTGTAATAAGTGTTATGTTTCTGCAAACGGCACTTTCAATTATTGAAGGCAACGGAACTTTCAAGGAATTTGCGATAAAGATGTGCATCATTGTTTTCGGCAAGGTTTTTGTTGACCTTATCGCATACATAGATATGTACACAATCAGAACAAAATTTGAAATCAAATGTGAAAGCTACATCAACAGCCTCATTTTCAAAAAAGCTCAGGAGGTTGAGCTTGGCTGCTATGAAAATCCCGAGTTTTTTGATAATTACAACAGAGCAACCTGGGTTGTTGAAAAGGGCGGATTTAAGAGAATAATAGAAGGCTCCGCATGGACAATAGGCTCTGTTGTCAGCATTGTTTTCCTTGTTGTCTATCTTATTTCAATCGACCCGTTCCTGCTTTTCTTCATAGTCTGCCCGATTATTGTTATTGCATTGAGAACCAAGAAAAACAATCTGGAGCTTGAAAAAGAAACGGAAATGACTCCATTTGAAAGACAGAAAGATTATACAAGAAGAACTATTCTTTTAAAGGATTTTGCAAAAGAAATCAAAACCACGGGAATTTTTACCGTTGTTAAAAACAGATTCAATTCCGCAGTTCAAAAAAATATTGAGGTTATCAAAAAATACGGCTGGAGAATCGCTCTTTACGAAGCGGTTGCAGACTTTTTTGGAGAAATAATACCCGTAGGCGGCGGTCTGGGCTATGGATGCTACAGACTTATGGTGCTTCAAAACCTTGAGATTGCGGATTTCTCGGTTCTTATTTCGGCAATTACCAACACAAGAAACAAATTAAATCAACTTGCCCGTTATTTTGCCATGCAGCAAAAGCATTGCTTGTGGGTTCAGAATATGAGAGATTTTCTTGACTACGAACCCAAGCTTGTCGGAGGCGGAATCGAACCTGCAGAATTTGAAAGCCTTGAATTTAAAAATGTTTCCTTCCGTTATGAGGGTAATGAAAAAAATACACTAAGCAATATTTCATTTAAAATCAACAAAGGCGAAACCTTTGCCGTTGTAGGTCATAACGGTGCAGGCAAAACCACACTTTCAAAGCTAATCATGCGTCTTTACGACGTTACCGAAGGCGAAATTCTTTATAACGGAATCAACATTAAGGAATACGACCTTCTGAAATACCGTAAAAAGTTTGCAAGTGTTTTTCAGGATTACAGAATTTTTGCAATGACGGTTGCGGAAAATGTTCTTATTGAAGAGGTTGACGATGATAACCTTTCCCGTGCAAACAAGGCATTAAAGCAAAGCGGTGTTTTCGACAAAATCCAGACCCTCCCCGAAAAAGAAAACACTCTTCTTACAAGAGAATTTGATGATAAGGGTGCGCTTCTTTCGGGCGGTGAATCGCAGAAGGTAACAATCGCAAGAATGTTTGCAAAGAACTTTGAGGTTGCGATACTCGACGAACCCTCATCCGCTCTTGACCCTGTTGCGGAAAGCAAAATGTATGATTCGCTTATGGAGGGTACTCAAGGTAAAACTGTTTTTTATATCTCCCACCGCCTTTCAAGTGCAACACGTTCGGATAAAATTCTTGTTTTTGCCAAAGGCAGACTCACAGAATCCGGCACTCACGATGAGCTTATGGCACTCGGCGGAGAATACAGCGAGATGTTCACCCTTCAGGCATCAGGTTATAAGGAGGAGGTGACGGAGCATGAGTAAAAAAGAAAAAACAAGCAAAAAGTATTCAGGCACATTGAAAAACAACCTGTATATGCTTGGCTTTATCGCCAAAAACGCACCGGGGCTTCTTTTCTTTTACATATTCTTTGATGTTCTGACAAATGTTCCGTGGATTCTCTCAAACGTTGTGCTTCTCAAATACATAATAGATGTTGTTACCTCGGGAGTTGATTACTACAGAGCAGGTGTTGCCTGTGCGATATTTGCAGCTGTAGTTATTATCGGAACAATCGGCAGTACCATATTCTACGAGATTTTTCTTCCGAAGCAACGTGAAAGACTCCATTTCAAGCTCTATTCTCAAATTTACGAAAAAGCTGCAAAAATGGATTTTGAGGCATATGATAATCCCGAATACTATAACGACCTTGTTCTTGCAATGAACTCAATGAACGAAAGAGTTGACCGTGTTCTTTCCGATGCGCAGGATATTATAAGACTTCTCACCTCAATCATTTCCATAACCGCGGTTATTGCAACAATTGACCCACTCTGCCTTGTTTTCATTTTCCTCTGCGTCGGAATTATGATACCCATAGGCAGGCTTATTGCAAAGGTTAACGTCAAACGCACGGAAGTTATGACTCCGCTCGACAGAAAAAATCTTTATTTCAGCAGAGTTTTCTATTTGCAGGACTATGCAAAAGAATTAAGACTTAACCCCGCAGGTGAAATGGTTGAAAGACGATACAACAAAAATGTCATTGACCGCCTTGTTACCATTTCTCCGTTTTTAAGAAAACAGTGGCAGCTTTATTTCTGTCAAGAGGCTCTGCCGATGACCATTCTTGTTTATCTCGGCATAGCTCTTTATATGGGATACAAGGCAATCGTTACAAAGGAAATTTCTCTCGGCGATTTTGCAGCAACCTTTAACGGTGCAAATGCGGTCAGCCGATGTGTATTTGACCTCACAAGCTGGTTTGCGATAAATCTTCGCGAAAGCGGTCTTTACGTTGAAAAGTTCAGAAAATTCATGAATGCCAAAGAAAAAATCATTGGCGGAGATTTGAAAAAGGTATACGATAAACCCGTCACAATCAAGCTTGAAAATGTTTCATTTACATATCCTGGCAATGATAAACCAACCCTTAAGAATATAAATCTTGAAATTAAGCCTTACCAAAAAATTGCTCTTGTAGGCTATAACGGTGCAGGCAAGACTACTCTTACAAACCTGCTTTTAAGGCTTTATGACGTAACAGAGGGTAAAATTACCGTTGACGGAACGGACATCAGAGAATGGGACATACCGTCATACCATGCAAACTATGCTGCAGTTTTTCAGGATTTCTCACTTTTCGGCGCAACCGTCGGCGAAAATGTTGCGATGAATGACAAGCCTGACAAAAACAGAGTTCTTGCCGCACTCCGAGAAAGCAGCTTTGATAAGGAGCTAAAAAACGGCACGGACACAATACTTCTTCGTGAATTTGATGACAGCGGACTGTCACTCTCGGGCGGAGAAGGTCAAAAGGTTGCGGTTGCAAGAGCATTTTATAAAAAATGCCCGTTTGCAATTCTTGATGAACCCAGTGCAAATCTTGATCCCGTTTCCGAATATGCTCTTAACGAAGCTATGTCAAGAGCGGCAGCAGACAAAACGGTTATTTTCATCTCTCACAGACTTTCAACAACCGTTATGGCAGATGTAATCTATATGCTTGAAAACGGTGAAATAGTTGAAAGCGGTTCGCATGATGAACTGATGGCCCTCGGCGGAAAATATGCCTATATGTTCAATCTGCAGGCAGAAAAATATCAGGAAAACACACTTGAATAACAGCATACCCTCCGTAAAACCGTTAAAAACGATTTTCACGGAGGGTATGTTATATCATTTTATTTTTATCATTTTATCGCCTTTTACAAGATATGCATTTCTTGCAAGGTCAATCATAGGCTGGTCATTATAAGAATCGGTATAAAAATTATCAATTACCGCATCGGGGAATTTTTCTTTGAAAACCTTAACTTTATTTTCTCTGTAGCAGAAATTCAGAAGCTTTCTTTTTTCAAGGTCAACCTCCGAACCGACATAATTCTTAATGCCTATTCTGCGGCAGATTTCCTCAAGCACAACATCAACACAGGCTGAGATAATTATGTCATCCTCCTGCCTTTGTTCAAAATAAAAAGGCTTGATTTTCTTGCTGTTTTTATCCCAGAATTTAACAACATTTTCTTCTATATTATCAATTTTTGCCGCATACCCCTCAATAACTCCCGCATACTTGTTAAGCGCTTCATCAAGGGTCATTTTTGTTGCCTTATATCTTGCAATACAGCTTATTGCCCACGGAAGAGCGGCTATAAGCTTCGGATCGCGCTTCAAAAAATACAGAAACAGGTCAACTCCCGATTCACCTTTATAAATTGTATTATCAAAATCGTAAACGTTCATTTTCTCACTCCTTGATATTATCTTTTGTCCCTGACAGAATTATATCACCCAACAGTGTTGTTATTATTCTTATTCAGAATATATTTCTTAGCATTTTCTTAAGAAATCCCTAATTTTTCTTGTATTTCTTTTTTTTCGGTGATATACTTTACTATATTATTTTTTGGAGAGAGATTATGGGAAAGAAAATTTCAGACAAAAGTTTTTATAAAGCATTTATAATTATGACTTTGACAATGGCGGGACAAAATCTTATAACCTTCGGAGTCAACCTGGCAGACTCGGTTATGATGGGTGCTTACAGCGAAACAGCACTCAGCGGTGTCGGAATCTGCAACAACATTCAGTTTTTTCTGAACATGGCGGCATCAGGTATTTCTTCCGGCATGGCGGTTATCGCTTCGCAGTATTGGGGTAAAAAAGAAATAAAGCCGATACATAAGGTTTCCGCCGTTTCAATATGGCTCGGAATAATTTTCACCGTGCTGATTTTTGCCTTTGCTGCGATTGCACCTGAAACACTTATACGTCTTTTTACAGATAAAGAGGCTGTTATTGAACAGTCTGTAATGTATCTCGATATTATTAAGCATACATATTTAATGTTTACTCTTTCAACGATTATCCTTGCTGTTTTGAGAAGTGTCGAAACGGTAAAAATAGGCTTTTACGTTTCTCTCTCATCCTTCGCAATAAATATTTTTCTTAACTACGCACTCATTTACGGAAAATTCGGCGCGCCCGAAATGGGAATAAGAGGTGCGGCACTTGCAACTCTTTTTTCAAGACTTATAGAACTTATCGTTACCGTTGTTTACCTTTTATTTGTTGATAAAAAGCTTAATATAAAGGTTAAGGATTTGTTTATCGTTGATAAGCAGATGGTAAAGGATTATTTCAAGACGGGACTTCCGCTCATGATGAGCAGTGTTTCATGGGGAATTGCAATGAGCATTCAGGGCGCTATCATCGGCAGACTCGTTGAAAGCGCAATCGCAGCCAACAGCATAGCAACCACGATTTTTCAGGTTGCAACGGTTATCTGCTATGCATCAAGCAACGTTGCCTGCGTTCTGATAGGCAAAACAATAGGTGAAAACAAGCCCATGGAAATAATAAAGAGAAGAAGCAGGAATTTACAGCTTATTTTCCTTGCAATCGGTATAATTTCAAGCGGTATTTTGCTACTTACCAAAAATCTTATTATTGATTTTTACAATGCATCGCCCGAAACAATTGATATCACCAACCAATTCATATGGGTGCTTGCCGTTACAATTATCGGCACTGCATATGAAGCTCCTGCTCTTTGCGGAATAGTATCAGGAGGCGGCGAAACCTCTTTTGTACTCAAAAACGATATTATTTTTATGTGGCTTATAGTTTTGCCGCTGAGTGCGTTAAGCGCATTCGTTTTCAAATTCCCCGTTGTTGTTACATTTGCCTGCCTCAAAGCCGACCAGGTATTGAAATGTGCCGTTGCACTCGTTAAGGTCAACAGCTTCAACTGGGTTAAAACGGTTACGAGGTAATTTCCCAGTAAAAAACTCACAAGCAAACAATTTGCTTGTGAGTTTTATTTCTTTATATCGTTAATTATCATATTAATATGTGTGATTTCTTGTTTAGAAAGACCACTTAC
>JAZPYI010000036.1:0-70230 GCA_045544115.1 Acutalibacteraceae bacterium
TGTAAAAGTTTTTGAAAAAAACCGCATACTGTTCTATTGACATGATGCAGATTTTGTGTTATAATATTGACAATTGCGGATTTTGTAAAAAATCCCATTAAAATGTAAACAATTTAGTTTATAAATTTTTTGAAAGGAGCAGAATACTATGAAATATTCAGCAGAAGTAGAATCAATGTGTCCTCTTGCAAAAGGTGCTTACCATGGTCCCGCACCCATCCCGCAGGAAGGCAGATGGACACAGGCAAAAGAAGTTAAAGACATTTCGGGTCTTACACACGGCATTGGCTGGTGTGCACCCCAGCAGGGCGCTTGCAAGCTTTCACTCAACGTTAAAAACGGTATCATCGAAGAAGCTCTTGTTGAAACAATCGGCTGCTCCGGTATGACTCACTCAGCTGCTATGGCTGCTGAAATTCTTCCCGGAAAGACCATTCTTGAAGCTCTCAACACAGACCTCGTTTGCGATGCTATCAACACAGCTATGAGAGAACTTTTCCTCCAGATTGTTTACGGACGTTCACAGTCTGCTTTCTCGGATGACGGTCTTTCCGTTGGCGCAGGTCTTGAAGACCTCGGCAAGGGACTTCGTTCTCAGGTTGGTACAATGTACGGTACAAAGGTTAAGGGTGTTCGTTATCTTGAAATGGCTGAAGGTTATGTTACAAGACTTGCTCTTGACGAAGACAATCAGGTTATCGGCTATGAATTTGTTTCACTCGGCAAGATGACTGACTTCATCAAGAAGGGTGACACACCCAACGATGCATACAATAAGGCAATCGGTACTTACGGCAGATTTGCAGATGCCGCAAAGTATATCGACCCCAGAAAAGAATAATTGCAGGAGGAGGAAAATATAATGGCATTATTTGAAAGCTACGAAAGACGTATTGACCAGATCAATGCATGTCTTAAAGAATACGGCATTTCTTCAATCGAAGAATGCAAGGAAATCACTCTTGCAAAGGGTGTCGATTGCGACAAAATAGTAAGAGAAACTCAGCCCATCTGCTTTGAAAATGCTGTCTGGGCTTACACTGTAGGCTGCGCTATCGCTATTAAGACAGGCTGCACAAAGGCTGCTGATGCCGCTGCTACTATCGGTATCGGTCTTCAGTCCTTCTGCATCCCCGGTTCCGTTGCTGACAACAGAAAGGTTGGTATCGGTCACGGTAACCTCGGCAAGATGCTTCTTTCAGAAGAAACAGAGTGCTTCTGCTTCCTCGCAGGTCACGAATCCTTCGCTGCTGCTGAAGGCGCTATCAAAATTGCTCTTAACGCAAACAAGGTAAGAGTTAAGCCCCTTCGTGTTAACCTTAATGGTCTCGGCAAGGATGCAGCTATGATTATTTCAAGAATCAACGGCTTCACTTACTGCAAGACAGAGTTTGATCCCTATGCTGAAACTGTTACCGTTGTTGAAGAAAAAGCATATTCAACAGGCGACAGAGCAAAGGTAAGATGCTACGGTGCAGACAACGTTCCCGAAGGCGTTGCTATCATGAAGCTTGAAAACGTTGGTGTTTCCATCACAGGTAACTCAACCAACCCCACAAGATTCCAGCATCCCGTTGCAGGCACTTACAAGAAGTGGTGCAACGAAAACGGTGTTAACTATTTCTCAGTTGCATCGGGCGGCGGCACAGGCCGTACACTTCATCCCGACAACATGGCAGCAGGTCCCGCTTCCTACGGTATGACAGATACAATGGGTAGAATGCACTCAGACGCACAGTTTGCAGGTTCTTCATCAGTTCCCGCACACGTTGAAATGATGGGTCTTATCGGTGCAGGTAACAACCCCATGGTTGGTATGACAGTTGCTTGCGCAGTTGCAGTTGAAGAGGCAATGAAATAAATTTGTAACCACCGCTCAAATCTTCGGCACATGCCTTGACGGCTGTTTTTCGCCGCTATGCCCCCGAAATGCTCGTTAATACACAAAGTATTGCCTGCGCTTTCGTGAACAAATCGGCTTAAAAACATCTCGTCAATCCGTATACCGCCGACTTGACCGCCGGTTACTTTCACAGAACGAAACTAATCCCTGTTCTCATTTGAGAGCAGGGATTTTTTCTTTTGCTCTTGTTTATTTGATATAAAATGATATAATTGTTATATAGGGGAGTGAAAAAATGAAAATAACAACAAAGCTTTCGTCAAAGCGGATTTATGAATTTTACACGGAGCTTGAAAAATACGGAATTGAGAATCATGGCTTGCTTATTGAGCAGGGCGGTGAAATTCTTTTTGAGGAATATGCATATCCGTATTCAGCTGATATACCGCACACACTTTTTTCGGTAACAAAATCAATTGTTGCAACGGCTGCGGGGTTTGCTGTTGATGAGGGTCTGTTTTCACTCGACACAAAAATTCTGCCCCTTTTTCCAGAATATTCACATTGTGAAAGCGATGAATGGGAAAATGTGACCGTGCGCAGTATTCTAACTATGCAGAGCAACAAGGAATTTAGCTTTTTGCAGGATATGACGGGCAATTATGCCGAAATGTTCATGAAAGCTCCGTTCAGAAAAGACAAGGGTTTTTTGTACAGCAACAATGATGCGCACATGGTTGCGGCGATTGTTCAGAAAACATCGTGCATGAATCTTGTTGACTATCTCACACCCCGTCTTTTTGAGCCGCTCGGAATAAAACCTCCCATATGGGAAACAAACTCAATCGGCGAGTGCATAGGCGGCACGGGCGGATATCTTACTTTGCGTGACCTTGCAAAAATCTGCCGATGCTATGCCAACGGAGGAAAGTATAACGGATTGCAGATAATTCCCGAATGGTGGACAAAAGAGGCAACCAAAAAGCAGGTTGACCTGCCTGACAGAGAAAATGAGGACGGCTACGGTTATCTTTTCTGGCTTGAGGGTGATGTTTTCAGCATGAACGGTATGTTCGGTCAGCAGATTTCATATTTTCCGCAGTATGATACCGTTGTTGCAAGCCTTAACTGCGTTGTTAATGATGTTATTCATAACAAGCTTATAAAAGCTCTTGTTCCGAATGTTTTTGAAGAAGAAACAACGGAGGAATGGAACAGAAAGCTTGAGGGATATCTTGCGGAAAGATGTGAAAAGCCGGTTGAATGCTGTGCACTTCCTCCGATTCCTACAGGGAAAACCTTTTATATAACTCCTGCATCGGATGCAATTGCAAAATTCATGTTTCCGGCAAGCCTTATTCCCCGTTCACTCACTTCAAGCTTTGCGAAAAGACCGAAGAAAAATCTTGACTGCGTTTCCTTTGAGCTTGATGAAAATATTTTACATATAAGCTGGTTTGAGGAAGAAGACAGAGTTGTTATTGACTGCGGTCTTGACGGAAAACCCCGTATTACCCATTGTTCAATAAAAGGATATCCGTATACGGTGTGGGCATATGCATATGCAAGAAAAAATGCCGTTCATGCAGTTGTGAAGCCTCTCAACACTCTCGCAACACAGAGAATAACATTTGAATTTTCGGGTGATACGATGAAAATGACAATGAGGGGTACTCCCGATTTTAAGGAATTTATTTCAAAGAATGCAGAGCAGAGTGAGTTTTACAGAAAAACCAACAAGCATTTGCCGTTCATATCAAAGGGACTTGAATTTGCTCTTTCAACAATCGAAAAACCCATTAAGTTTAAAACGAGGTGAATTTATGAATAAATGGAATTTCTATACAACTAACGAGATAAAACCCCTTGGCTGGCTTAAAAGACAGCTTGAAATTCAGGCAGAGGGCTTAAGCGGCAACCTTGATAAAATGTGGAACGATATCAAGAACAGCGCATGGATAGGCGGCGACAAGGAAGGCTGGGAAAGAGTTCCCTATTGGCTTGACGGCTTTATTCCTCTTGCATATCTTCTCGAAAATGAGGATATGATTGCAAGAGCAAAGAAATATATTGATGCAATTATTTCATTTCAAAGGCCCGACGGCTGGATTTGTCCCTGCGCCGATGAAGAGCGCAAAAATTATGATACATGGGCGGTTCAGCTCATTTCAAAAACCCTGACGGTTTATTATCAGTGTTCGGGCGATGAAAGAATCCCCGATGTTATTTATAAAGTTCTGAAAAATTATTACGAAATGCTTAAAAGCGGAGAAATCCGTCTTTTTGACTGGGGTAACGCAAGATGGTTTGAATGCTTTATTGCGATAAATTTCCTGTATGAGCATTGCGGTGAGGAGTGGCTTAAAGACCTTGCCAAAATCCTTAAGGAGCAGGGTATGGATTATAACGAGGCTATTCCTCTGTGGAAAAGACCTCTCAATCGTTGGAGATTTGATACTCATATCGTCAACATAGGTATGATGCTTAAAAGCGAGGCGGTTTCCTGCGGTATTCTCGGCGAGGAATATACGGATAATGCCGAAAAGCTCCATGAAATTCTCAAAGAATATAACGGCACCCCCGTAGGACTTTTTACGGGCGACGAATGCCTTTCGGGCTTAAGTCCCATTCAGGGAACGGAGCTTTGTTCTGTTGCGGAGCAGATGTATTCCTACGAAATTCTTTATGCGTATACGGGCGATAAAAAATGGGCGGAAAGGCTTGAAATGCTTGCATTTAATGCTCTTCCCGCAACCATAAGCGACGATATGTGGACTCATCAGTATGACCAGATGAGCAATCAGATTGCCTGCATCAAATTCCCCGGCAAGCCCATTTTCAGAACCAACTGGCAGGAGTCACATCTTTTTGGTCTTGAACCGAATTTCGGCTGCTGCACGGCTAATTTTAATCAGGCTTTCCCAAAATTTGCTCTTTCCGTATTTATGCATAATGATGATACGGTTATCAATGCGGTGCCTGTTCCGGCAGAGCTTAAAACTGAGGATAAGTACATAAAAATAGAAACCGAGTATCCTTTTAAAAATACATTCAAATATACGGTAAAGGCAGAGAACGGGTTTACTTTTAAAATCCGTATTCCGTCATTTGCCGAAAAGCTTACCGTTAACGGCGAAAAGGCAGAAGGAGATATGCTTACGTTTGAAATCGGTGCAGGCGAAGAAAAGGAAATTGTTATTGCTTTTGACGTTGTGCCGCATTTTGAAAAGCGCCCCCACGACCTGAATACGGTAAAATGCGGTTCACTTGTTTTCGCTGTTCCTGTTAAATTTGAGAAGAATATGCTCGAATATGAGCGCGACGGTGTTGTGAGAAAATTCCCTTATTGCGATTATGAGCTTATTCCCGTTTCCGATTGGAATTATGCATATTGCGGTGAGAAGCTTGGAGTTCAGAGGGGCGAGGTTGGTGATATTCCGTTTTCATCGGAAAAACCGCCGGTAACGGTTAAGGCAACCGTCAAAAAGATTGAATGGGGCTATGAGGATGGCTACGATACCGTCTGCGCAAAAACTCCCGAATCGAGGGAAGCGATAAGCGAAGCGGAGGAAATTCTGCTTTATCCCTACGGCTGTGCAAAGCTTCGTATGACGGAGATACCCATTATATAGTGATAAAAAACCAGCCTTTCCATACAGGAAAGACTGGTTTTTTTGATTTTATTTTATTTCTTCTCTGCTGCAAGGAACTTATAAACGAGCGCTGCAAGCACACCGCCGATAAGGGGAGCAACGATGAATACCCAAACATTTGCAAGTGCGTCGCCGCCAACGAAAAGAGCGGGTCCGAAGCTTCTTGCGGGGTTAACGGAAGTGCCTGTGAAGGAAATTCCGAGGATGTGAACGAGTGTGAGTGTAAGACCGATCACGATACCTGCAACGGAGGAATTTTCAATCTTTGAGGTAACACCAAGGATTGCGATAACGAAAACGAAGGTGAGAATGATTTCAACAAGGATTGAAAGACCGATGCTGTCTTGATAAAGAGCATTTGCGCCGAGTCCGCTTTCCTTGCCTACAAGTGCCATAAGAACTGCTGCACCTGCTGTTGCGCCTGCAAACTGAGCGATTACATATCCGATGAAATCAGCGATTGAAAGCTTTCCGCTTACGAGCATTGCGATTGAAACTGCGGGGTTGATGTGGCAGCCTGAAACGTTTCCGATTGAATATGCCATTGCTACGATAACAAGACCGAATGCAAGAGCGGTGAGAAGATAGCCTGTTCCTTTTTCAGCCGAGCAGCCTACTACTGCTGCGGTGCCGCAGGCGAAGAGAACAAGAACGAAGGTGCCGATGAACTCTGCGATGTACTTTTTGATTGCTTGCATGGGAATACCTCCTAAATTTATTCTTCGATAGCTTCAATGAGCTTATCAATTGCCATTTCGAGCAGACAGAAGGGGATGTTGAGCGGGGGAAGAAGGCGTACCTTTGTTTTTGCGCTGAGAACAAGAACACCCTTTTCCATTGCAGAGGCGATAACTGCCTTTGCGGGCTTATCGCATTCGATGCCGAGCATAAGACCCTTGCCTGTTACACTCTTTACGTTTTTGCACTGTGAGAGCCTTGAAATTATGTATTCGCTTTTTTCATTTACTTCGTCAAGAAGCTCGTCGGTAATTCTCGAAAGAATGCTGATTGCACCTGCGCAGCAGATGGGATTTCCACCGAAGGTTGAACCGTGTGTACCTGCTGTGAGAACATCCTGAACCTTTTCACCGAGCATTGTGCAGCCGAGAGGCAGACCGCCTGCAAGACCCTTTGCGGTTGATACGATATCGGGAGTGATACCGTAATTCATATAGCCGTAAAGCTTGCCTGTTCTGCCGTTGCCTGTCTGAACCTCGTCAATGATTACAAGCATATTTTTCTCTTTTGCAATTTCGCAAACACCCTTGACAAATTCCTCTGTCAGGGGAAGAACACCGCCCTCACCCTGAATGGTTTCCATCATGATTGCGGCGCAGTTGTTATTTTCCGCAAGCTCCTTTACAGAGTCGAGATTATTTGCTTCGGCATAAACAAAACCTTCCGTAAAGGGTCCGAAATCGGTGTGGAAGCTGTCCTGACCCGTTGCCGCAAGAGTTGTTATTGTTCTGCCGTGGAAGCTGTTTTTGAGGGTGATTATTGTTGAATTGCCCTCGCCCTTGTTTTTGAGTGCCCAAAGTCTTGCGGTTTTTATGGCGCATTCGTTTGCCTCCGCACCCGAGTTTGAGAAGAAAACCTTCTTCATTCCTGTTCTCTCGCAAAGCATTTCAGCAAGGTCCGCACAAGGCTTTGTGTAATAAAGATTTGAAGTGTGACCGAGAAGGGAAGCCTGAACGGTTATTGCCTCAAGCCATTCATCATCAGCTGCACCGAAGGTGTTAACCGCAATACCGCTTCCGAGATCAATATATTCTTTTTCGTTGTTATCGTAAAGCAACGCACCGTTGCCCTCTGAAAGCTCAACGGGAAAACGTGCATATGTGCCTGCAATATACTGTTTATCTTTTTCAAAAATTGACATTTTAACTACCTCAGCTCTGAACAAACATTGTTCCCAGACCTTCGTTTGTGAGAATTTCTATAAGAAGAGAATGGGGTACTCTGCCGTCAATGATAAATACTTTTCTGACTCCTCTGCGGATTGCTTCACGGCAGCATTCAATTTTCGGAATCATACCGCCCGAGATAATGCCCTCGTTGATAAGCTCGGGAATTTCACTTACCGAAACCTTGGAAATAAGGGTAGAGGGATCGTTTATATCACGGAGCAGACCTGCAATATCGGTCATTGAAATAAAGCTTTCAGCGCCGAGAATGCCTGCGATTTTTGCGGCAGCAGTATCTGCATTGATGTTGTAAACATTGCCGTCGTTATCGCAGCCCGTGGTTGAAATAACGGGAACATAGCCCATGTTAAGTAAATCGAGAATAGGTTCGGGATTGATGTCGGTAATTTCGCCGACGAAACCGAGTCTTTCGTCCTTTACCTCTGCGGTGATAAGATGATTATCCGCGCCGCAAAGACCGATTGCCTTGCAACCGAGTCTTCCGAGAAGCGCAACAAGGCTCTTGTTAACCTTGCCTGCAAGCACCATCTGAACTATATCGGCTGTTTCCTTATCGGTAACACGCAGACCGTCAACAAACTCGCTCTTTTTGCCGATTTTTCCGAGCATATCAGTGATTTCGGGACCGCCGCCGTGAACAAGAACAACCTTGATGCCAATCTGAGAAAGCAAGGCGATATCGCCCATAACGGCATCCTTGAGTTCTTCGTTAATCATGGCATTGCCGCCGTACTTTATAACAACAATTTTGTTTGAATATTTCTGTATGTAGGGAAGTGCCTCAACAAGCACCTGACCCCTCATTGCATTTGTAAGCTCCATTTTGTTATACCTCGCGTTATTATATACTTATGTTCTGTAGTCGCCGTTTATTTTAACATAATCATATGTAAGGTCGCAGCCCCATGCGGTTGCAGAAGCATCGCCGCTGTTGAGTTCTATAAGAACCTGAATTTCTTTTTCGGTGAGAACCTCTTTGGCAATTTCCTCCGAAAAATCAATGCCTGCGCCGTTTTTGCAGACCTTTACTTCGCCTGCCGCCGATTTGAAGGCAACATCAACCTTATTAACGTCAACATCTGCACCGCTGTAGCCGATGGCGCAGAGTACTCTGCCCCAGTTTGCATCGGCACCGAACATTGCAGCCTTGAAAAGTGATGAGCAGATAACGGATTTTGAAACCGTAACCGCTGTTTCCTTTGAGCTTGCGCCTGTTACGATGCATTCAAGAAGCTTTGTAGCGCCCTCGCCGTCGCCGGCTATCATGCGGCAAAGGTGAGTTGTAACAGCATTGAGTGCCTTACAAAATTCATCAAATTCAGCACCCTCTGCGGTAATTTCAGCATTGCCTGCCATACCGTTTGCCATAACGGAAACCATATCGTTTGTTGATGTGTCCCCGTCAACACTTACCATGTTGAACGAATCTTTAACATCTTCGCTGAGTGCCTTTTGAAGCATTTCGCTTGAAATTGCGCAGTCTGTAGTTACAAAAACGAGCATGGTTGCCATGTTGGGATGAATCATGCCCGAACCCTTTGCAATACCGCCGATTTTGCATTCAACACCGCCGATTTCAAATGAATAGGAAACGATTTTTTCAACCGTATCGGTTGTCATAATAGCTGCAGCCGCATCCTCACTGTCTGCTTTAAGCTCCTTTACAAGTGAGGGAATACCGTTTGCAATGGGAGTGATATCGAGAGTTTGACCGATAACACCCGTTGATGCAACAATGATATCTTTTGCACCGATGCCAAGCTCTTTTGAGATAAGAGAACACATTTCTTCAGCAATTTCAATGCCGTTTGCGTTGCAGGTGTTGGCATTGCCGCTGTTGCAGATAACTGCCTGAGCATAGCCGTCAGCAACATTATTCTTGGTAACTGTTATGGGTGCACCTTTAACAAGGTTTGTTGTATAAACACAAGCAGCATTTGCCTTTTTTTCGCTGAAAATAAGGGCGAGGTCTTTTTTTGTTTTATTCTTTCTTATACCGCAGTGAACACCGCTTGCGGTAAAGCCTTTTGCGGCGCAGATGCCGCCTGAAATCTGTTTCATTATAATATGTATCCTTTCATCAGAGAGAAAGACCTGTTTTCGGGTCAATTCCCATAAGAATATTCATGCATTCGATTGCTGCGCCTGATGCTCCCTTACCGAGGTTATCATAGCGCGCAAGCAGAAGGATTCGTTCTTCGTTGCCTTGAACGAAAATCTGCATTCCGTCGTTTCCGCTCATGCTCTCTGCGCAGAACATGGCATCATCACCGAGATTTTCGGTATACTTGACGAAATCCGAGTTATATGCAGCCTTGTAAACATTTATTATATCACGAATACCCTTGCCGTTGCAAAGGTTTTTTGCAAAAACCGGCACGGAAACTGCCATTCCGCTGTAAAAATCTGCAACAATAGGGCTGAACATGGGAGCATTTTCAATTCCCGTTATTGCTTTCATCTCTTTAAGATGCTTATGTTCCTGAGTTAAGCCGTACTGGCGGGGAGAATTGAGAAAAGCTTCTCTTGAACCGCTTTCATATTGCGCAATCATTTTTTTGCCGCCGCCGCTGTAGCCCGTTACCGAGGTGCAGGTTAAAAGTGCATCAGCAGGAAGTATTCCCGCCGCAACAAGCGGATAAACAAGGGCGATAAAGCCGCTTGCGTGGCAGCCGGGGACTGCAACACGTTTGGAATTTTTGATTTTTTCAAGATGTGCTGGAGAAAGCTCGGGGAATCCGTAAGCCCATTCGGGAAGCGTGCGGTGCGCGGTTGAGGCATCAATAACTTTAACATCAGGGTTTTCAATGAGCGAAACAGCCTCTTTTGCTGCTGCATCGGGCAGGCAGAGAAAAGCAATGTCGCAGGAGTTGAGAGCCTCTTTTCTTGCTTCGGTATCCTTGCGCTTTTCTTCGCTTAAGGTGATAAGCTCGATATCTTCGCGGGAGGAAATGCGCTGAAAAATACGCAGACCCGTTGTTCCTTCTTTTCCGTCTATAAAAATTTTTGTTTTAATCATAATTATATACCTCTGGAGATAAGATACGCATAATTATACAGAAAATACTGCATAAAGTCAAGCTGATTTTGTATATTTGTATATTGTTGGCGGATATTATACAATAATTTACCGTGTGAGGTTTCTGTTTGTGCAATATGTCGGATTGACGCAGGGTCGATGCAGACATCGACCCCAACGATATGGTTATACAATTATCTTTTTCTTTGCGACTATTTCGTTTTCGAGTGTTTCACCGTTAAAATGACTCTTTATATTTCCGAGAGTAATTTCCGCAATGCGTTTTAGCGCTTCATGGGTAAGGAATGCCTGATGTGAGGTTACAAGCACGTTAGGCATCATAATCAGGCGCGAAAGAACATCGTCCTTCAGTATGCTTTCCGATAAGTCCTCGTAGAAAAATTCGCTTTCCTCTTCGTAAACGTCAAGACCTGCGCCGCCTATTTTTCCGCTCTTTATTCCGTCAATGAGAGCCTCGGTATCAATAAGCGCACCTCTTGATGTGTTTATGATGAAAACCTTTTCTTTCATGAGCTTTATTGAATAGTTGTTTATCATGTGATATGTGTCGCTTGTAAGGGGGCAGTGAAGCGAAATGACATCCGCGCGCTGGAATAGCTCTTCAAGCGGAACATATTCAAGATAGCCCTGAGAGGGAAACGGATCATAAGCGATAACATTCATGCCGATGCCCCTGCATATATCAATGAAAGCCATGCCGATTTTACCTGTGCCGATTGCACCGAGGGTTTTACCGTGCAAATCGAAGCCGACAAATCCGTTGAGGCTGAAATTGAAATCCCTTGTGCGGATATATGCCTTATGGGTTTTTCTTACAAGTGTGAGAAGAAGCGCAAGAGTGTGTTCGGCAACGGCATGGGGAGAATATTCGGGTACACGCACAACCGGCATTACATCCTTGGCGGCGGAGAGGTCAACGTTATTATAGCCTGCACAGCGCATGGCGATTATTTCAACTCCGTTTTCCTTGAGTACATTTATGGTTTCTTTGCCTACATCGTCATTTACAAAAGCAATAACCGCCTTGAAGCCCTTTGCCATAACAGCGGTGCGTGGACTCAGTTTGGACTCGAAATACTCGATTTCAATGCCGTATTCTTCTTTGAGAGCATCGAAATAAATTTTGTCATATGGTTTTGTGTCAAAAAAAGCTACTCTTATCATAATTTATTCACCTTACATAAAGATATCCTTTCGGGAATATTTTATCCCCGAAAGGACAGATTATTATTTAAGCTTGTGTATAAAAAGACCGCTCAGAAGCTTAGGCTCAAACCATGTTGATTTCGGAGGCATAATCTGACCTGCATCGGCAATGTCCATAAGCTCCTTAAGGGTTGTGGGATACATTGAAAATGCAAGACACATATCCTCGCTTGCTCTGCGTTCAAGCTCGCCGAGTCCTCTTATTCCGCCTACAAAATCAATACGTTTATCTGTTCTCGGGTCATCAATTCCGAGAACGGGAGAAATAAGATTGCTTTGAAGAATGGAAACATCAAGAGCCTCAACGGGGTCAGCGGAATTGAACGAGCCTTCCTTTGCAGTGAGCTTATACCACTTACCGCCGAGAAGCATTCCGAAGGAGTGGGCGATTTCAGGCTTGTATGCAGTTTCACCGATAAGCTCAACGGTAAATTTATCGCTGATTTTTTCAATGAATTCTTCTTCCGTATTGCCGTTTAAATCTTTAATAACACGATTATAGTCCATAATTTCAAGCTCATCGCAGTCGAAAAGCACTGCAAGGAAGAAGTTAAATTCCTCGCTGCCGTTGTAATCGGGATACTGCTCTCTGCGCTTAAGACCGACCTTTACTGCGGAAGCCGCTCTGTGATGACCGTCTGCTATATAAAGATAGTCAACATCCGCAAACAGCTTTGAAATTTTTTCAACCGTTTCGGGGCAGTCGATAACCCATACGGTATTTGTGATTCCGTCATCGGTCACAAAATCATAAACAGGAGCATGAGTTTCCTTCCATTCACTTACGGCTTTTGCGATTTCAGCTTGCGGACGGTATGTGAGGAAAATCGGTCCCGTATTCGCATCACAGTAGTCAACATGGTTTATTCTGTCTGCTTCTTTATCGGCTCTCGTAAGCTCGTGTTTTTTGATAATTGAGTTGATATAATCGTCAATGGAAACGCAGCCTACAAGACCCGTCTGGCTTCTGCCGTTCATAATCTGACGGTAAATATAAAATTTGTTTTCATTATCCTGAGCGCATATTCCGTCATTGGTAAGCTTATCAAGATTCTCTCTTGCTTTGAGGTAAACCTGCTCGGAATACAGGTCGGTGCCTGCAGGCAAATCTATCTCTGCCTTGTCAACATGAAGGAATGAATAGGGATTGCCCTTAACCATTTCGGCAGCCTCTGCGCTGTTCATAACGTCATAGGGAAGCGCTGCAACCTTGTCTGCGTATTCGGGGATAGGTCTTATAGCCTTGAAGGGTCTGAAAATTGCCATATATATCACCTTTACTTATTTTTGTAACATTATATTACAACACTGTGAATTGTTTGTCAATTTATTGTTTGAATATTGATTTTTGATTATTCTGATAGTATAATATAAAATGAAGAAAAAGGAGGAATGCTTAATGTATTGTTCAAAATGCGGAAAACCGCTTCCCGAGGGTACTGTTAACTGCCCCGATTGCGATCCCATAGTTGTTACCCCCGCACCTGAAAAGAAGGCTCCCTTATTCAAATCTCCCGGAAAAGGCTCAAAGAGCTATGCGGCTTTGTTTACGGCGCTTCTTGTTTTCCCCGCAACCATTTGCACGGCAATCGACCTTGCGTTTGATAAATACGATTATTGGTTTGGTTATGTTGTAGGCGCACTTATCGTAACATGGGTTATTGCGGTGCTTCCCGTTCTCAGAATTACCCCGCCGTTTGTTACGGCACTCATCTGCTTCGGCGCAATAGTCAGCTATACGATGTTTATTGTTTATAAAACGGGGCATTTTATGTGGCTCTCAAAATTCATATTGCCGATGTTTATACTGACTGCCGCATTTATTGCCATTGATGTTTCGCTTATAGGCTCAAAGAGAATAAAGGGCTTACATATTCTTTCCCTTCTTTCACTCGAAAGTGCGCTCTGGCTTGTATGCCTCGAAGCAACACTTGATAACTGGATTAACGGCATTGTTGACCTCAGGTGGTCACTTATTATTGCCTGCGGATTTATTTCCGTTGTTGCAGTTCTCGAAGCATTCAGCTATATCGGAAGAATTAACAAGAAATAATAATCACAAAATTTCAGGAGGAAAATCCCCATGAAAATGTCATTCCGCTGGTACGGAGAGTCGGATCCCGTATCGCTTCAGTATATCCGCCAGATTCCCAATATGAAAAGCATTGTAAGTGCAGTTTACGATGTTAAGCCCGGTGAGGTGTGGCCCGAGGAAAGCCTTGCAAAAATGAAAAAACAGTGCGACGATAACGGACTTGTTTTTGATGTTGTTGAGTCAATTCCCGTGCATGAGGATATAAAGCTCGGCAGAGGTGAGGTTGATAAGCTTATTGATGTTTATTGCGAAAATATCCGCCGCTGTGCAAAATACGGTGTTAAGTGTGTTACTTATAACTTCATGCCCGTTTTTGACTGGACACGCACTCAGCTTGATAAAGAAGCTCCCGACGGCTCAACAAGTCTTGTTATGTATTGGGAGCAGATGAAGGGTCTTGACCCTCTTAAGGATGATATTCATCTTCCCGGTTGGGATTCAAGCTATACTCAGGACGAGGTTAGAGAGCTTATATCCGCTTACGGTGAAATCGGTGCGGAAGGACTCTGGGCAAATCTTGAAAGATTCCTCAAGAAGGTTATTCCCGTTGCCGAGGAATGCGGAGTAAGAATGGCTATTCATCCCGATGATCCCCCGTATCCCATTTTCGGACTTCCCAGAATCATTACCAACGAAGAAAATCTTGACAGAATGCTTGCTATCGTTGATTCTCCCGCCAACAGCCTCTGCCTTTGCACGGGTTCGCTTGGCTGTGCATCCTCTAATGATGTTGTTGCCATGGTACGCAAGTACAGCGCAATGGACAGAATCGCATTCATGCATATGAGAAATATTCTTATCATGCCTGACGGCAGCTTTGAGGAAAGCGGACATCTTTCCGATTGCGGCAGCCTTGATATGTATGATATTACAAAGGCTCTTGTTGAAACCGGTTTTGACGGTTATGTAAGACCCGACCACGGCAGAATGATTTGGGGCGAAACCGGCAAGCCCGGATACGGACTCTATGACCGTGCGCTTGGTGTGGCTTATATCAACGGACTTTTTGAAGCCTGCGAGAAAGCAGTTAAATAAAGGAGAAAACAATGAACGCAATTTCAGAAAAAATAATGTCAATCGGTGTTGTGCCGGTTATTAAACTCAACAATCCCGAGAGAGATGCGGTCAATCTCGCAAAGGCTCTCGTTGAAGGCGGTGTACCTGTTGCGGAGGTAACCTTCCGTGCCGCAGGCGCCGCAAAAGCAATAAAGCTCATGAGCGATAACGTGCCCGAAATGCTTGTCGGTGCAGGCACCGTTCTTGAAACCTCGCAGGTTGACGAAGCTATCGAAGCAGGTGCAAAGTTTATCGTGACTCCCGGTCTTGATGAAGAAATCGTAAAGTACTGTCAGAGTAAGAATATCCCCATTTATGCCGGATGCACAACTCCCACAGACTATCACACCGCATACAGACTCGGTCTTGATGTGCTTAAATTCTTCCCTGCAGAGCAGAGCGGCGGTCTTTCAAAAATCAAGGCGATGAGCGCACCCTTCCCTATGTTCAAGGTTATGCCCACGGGCGGTATTTCGCTTAAGAATCTCGGAGAATATCTTTCATGCCCTGTTATCGCAGCCTGCGGCGGCTCATATATGGTAACCGCAGACCTCATCGACAATCAGAAGTGGGATGAAATCATCGACCTTTGCAAAAAGTCGGTTGAAATTGTTAAGGAGGCAAGAGGATAATGGCAAAAGTAGTAACCTTTGGCGAAATTATGCTTCGCCTTGCACCTAACGGATATTACCGTTTCTTTCAGGATGACCAGCTTCAGGCAACCTTCGGCGGCGGCGAAGCCAATGTTTCCGTTTCGCTTGCAAACTACGGCATGGAGTCCGTTTATGTAACAAAGCTTCCTGCTCATGCAATCGGTCAGGCGGCGGTCAATTCACTACGTTATTTCGGTGTTGATACAAGCAAAATCGTAAGAGGCGGCGACAGAGTGGGAATTTATTTCCTTGAAAAAGGCGCTTCACAGAGAGGCAGTGTTTGTATTTATGACAGAGCGCATTCCGCAATTCAGGAGGCCGCTCCCTCGGATTTTGACTGGGACAGCATTTTTGAAGGTGCAGACTGGTTCCATTTCACGGGTATTACTCCTGCACTTGGCGCAAATCTCGTTGAAATCTGTAAGCAGGCTTGCGTAGCAGCAAAGGCAAAGGGTGTCAAAATTTCCTGCGACCTCAACTACAGAGGCAAGCTCTGGACAAGAGCCGAAGCAAGAGAGGCTATGACTGAGCTTTGCAAATATGTTGATGTTTGCATTTCAAATGAGGAAGATGCAAAGGACGTTTTCGGAATTGAAGCTGAGAACACCGATATTTACGGCGGAAAGCTCAACAAAGAGGGCTATAAATCCGTTGCAAAGCAGCTTGCCGACAAGTTCGGCTTTGAAAAGGTTGCAATTACACTCCGTTCATCAATTTCTGCAAGTGATAACGACTGGGCAGGTATGCTCTATGACGGTGAAAACTATTGCTTCTCAAAGGAATATCACCTTCATATCGTTGACAGAGTAGGCGGAGGCGACAGCTTCGGCGGCGGTCTTATCTATGCACTTCTTTCAGGCAAGGATACACAGAGCGCAATTGAATTTGCGGTTGCGGCATCGGCACTCAAGCATTCGATTGAAGGCGACTTCAACAGAATCGGTGTAGCCGAGGTTGAAAAGCTCGCAGGCGGCGACGGCTCGGGTCGAGTTCAAAGATAAGTTATCTGAATATAAAAATTACAGGGACTGAATTTTCAGTCCCTGTTTTTGTTTGTTCAATTAATCAAGGAAATCCTTAAGGCGCTTGCTTCTGCTGGGGTGGCGAAGCTTGCGGAGAGCCTTTGCCTCAATCTGACGGATTCTTTCACGGGTAACGCCAAATTCGCTGCCTACCTCTTCAAGAGTATGGGGATGTCCGTCCTCAAGACCGAAGCGAAGAGCAAGAACCTTTGCTTCTCTCGGAGTGAGGGTTTTGAGAACATCGTTGAGTTGTTCTTTAAGAAGGAGCATTGAAGCTGCATCTGCGGGTGCGGGAGCATCGTCATCGGGAATGAAGTCGCCGAGATGGCTGTCTTCCTCTTCACCAATGGGTGTTTCAAGTGAAACGGGTTCCTGTGCAACACGCATAATTTCGCGAACCTTTTCAACAGGCATATCGAGTTCTGCGGCGATTTCTTCTGCCGAGGGGTCTCTGCCGTTCTTGTGAAGAAGCTGGCTGTTTGTCTTTTTAACCTTGTTGATGGTTTCAACCATATGGACGGGAATACGGATTGTTCTTGCCTGGTCGGCAATGGCTCTTGTGATAGCCTGTCTGATCCACCATGTAGCATAGGTTGAGAACTTGAAGCCTTTTGTATAGTCAAACTTATCTACAGCTTTGATAAGACCGAGGTTGCCCTCCTGAATGAGGTCAAGGAACTGCATTCCTCTGCCTACATATCTCTTTGCAATACTTACAACAAGGCGAAGGTTTGCCTCTGCAAGGCGCTGCTTTGCGTGCTGGTCATTATCCGAAATTCTGATAGCAAGCTCGATTTCTTCTTCGGGAGTAAGAAGGGGAACTCTGCCGATTTCCTTAAGGTAAACCTTAACGGGGTCATCAACCGTCATGCCCTTGTCATCACTGCCGCCGATATCGAGAGATTTCGGAAGGTCAACATCGAAGTTTTCGATTGCCGCACTCGAAAGGTCGTCAACAATCTCGATATTCTGAGCTTCAAGTGTTTCATAAAGCTTGTCAAGCTCTTCAATATCAAGGTCCATTTCGATGATAACGGAGTCGATTTCCTGCGTTGTCAGCTTACCTGCTGCTTTGCCCTTTTCCACCAGTGTTTTAAACGGTGCTTTCAATTCTTTTACTTCCATACAATCACATCCTATAAATTATTTTTTCTCAAACAATTTCAAAAATTCCTCATCGCTTAAAGAAGCGGCATCCGTAACCTTTGCAGCGGCGGCAGTATCTTTAAGAACTTTTATGCAGTCCTCGCATTCATGCAAGGTGTTGCTTAAGTTCGGTGCGATAAGCGATATTCTTGTTACCGAATCCATCTCTTCAGGAGTAAAATCGGCGGAAAACAGGCTCAAACTCGGCTCTGCTCCGCTGTTCAGACCTTTTATAAGGCATTCAAAAATCCTGCGGTTGAAAGCGGTAACAAAATCATCGGGTGAAATTTTTTCCTTCAGTTTAATATAAAAATCGGGGTTTCGCAAAAACGAGGCGATAAGTGTTTCCTCTGCTTTGGCGGCTCCGAGATTTTTAGCTCTTTCGGGGTTGTTTTTGTCTTCGTTGCTCTTAAGGAGCATTTCAGCGGTTTCCGTGCGTTTTTTTGCTTCGTCCATTCGTTTCTGACGAAGCGCAGCTGTTTTTAATTGCGCCTTTATGCTTTCAACACTTACCCCAAGCTCATTTGAAAGACGGGTTGCGTATATATCCTGCTCAATGCTTCCGCAGGAGGCGAGTACCTGAGTTGCCGCCATGAGAAAACGCAGCTTGCCGTCATCGGTTTCAAGGTTATACTTGTTTCTCTCTTCAAGCAGCTTATATTCCGTTTTGTTGGAGGCTTCTTTAAGAAGGTCAGCAAATCTTTCCTTGCCGTGCTTTCTTATAATTTCATCGGCATCCTTGCCGCCTGCCATACGGACAACCCGCAGCTTAAGCCCTGTTTTTCCAAGTACTCCGAGAGCTCTTGCCGTTGCGGTTTTTCCCGCCTCGTCGTTGTCGTAGCAGATTATGATTTCTTCGGCATACCGTGAAAGAAGATTTGCCTGCTCATTGGTAAATGCCGTGCCGAGGCAGGCAATTGCATTTGTAAATCCTGCCTGATGAAGCGCGATAACATCCATATATCCTTCAACAAGAATAAATTTGTTGCCGTTATTGTTTTTGGCAAGATTCATGGCAAAAACACCGTTGCTCTTCTTATAAACAAGAGTATCCGAGGTGTTTATGTATTTCGGCTTAGAATCGTCCATAACTCTGCCGCCGAAGGCGATAACATTTCCCCGCAGGTCGATTATCGGAAACATAACACGGTTGCGGAAGTTATCGTAATAATTAGCCCTGCCGTTTTTATCTGACCGCCTTGCAAGGTTTGCAAGTACAAGCTCATGCTCGTTAAAGCCCTTGCTTTTAAGATGATTTATTAACTCTCGCCAGTCATTGGGTGCATAGCCAAGTCCGAAACGGCGGATGGTATTTATTGAAAGACCTCTCTTAAGAAAATAATCAAGAGCATCCTTATTTTTGGGATCCATAAGGCAGTTATGGTAAAATCTTGCAGCCTCACGGTTTGCTTCGAGCAGACGGGTTCGCTGCTTTGAGAGAGTATCGTCATACCCGTCCTCGGGCATGGACATTCCCGCCATCTGTGCAACAGCCTTGACTGCTTCAATATAGTCGAGGTTGTCCATCCTGCGCACAAAGCTTATTACATCGCCGCCTGCACCGCAGCCGAAGCAGTAAAACGAACGGCTTTCGGGATATACCGTAAACGAAGGAGTTTTTTCATTGTGAAACGGGCAAAGTCCCACAAGGTTTTTACCCCTGCGTTTGAGGCTGATATGCGAGGAAATTACCTGTTCAATATCAATTTTATCCTGCAGCTCCTGAATGAATCTTTCGCTTATTCTCATTTGCCCGCCCCCTTTCTTGTTGATGTTTATTGTTTATTTTTTCTTGATTATCAGTACAACAAGTGCTGCAATACCGATTGTAAGTGCGCCGCATACAGAGCCGATAACGATTTTGCTTGTCGGTGAACCGCCGGTTTCTTCAATTGCCTGTGTGGTGTATTCCCGAATTGTTGAATGATAGCTTTCCGTTATTTCAATGCTCAGAAAGGTTACTGCAAAGGTTGTTGTTTCCGTTACGGGAAGGCTTGTCTGTTTTGTTGAAGTAACAGCCGTTGTTGTAACTCTCGTTGTGGTTGGTTTCGTGGTTGTAACTCTTGTTGAAGTAACCGGTTTTGTGGTGGTCGGCTTTGTTGTTGTGGGTTTGGTAGTTGTTGTAGTGGGTTTAGTGGTGGTAGTGGCAGGCATTGTGGTTGTTGTAGTCGGTTTGGCAGTTGTCGCGGCAGTAGGCTTTTGAGTGGTTGTTACCGTTGTTTTTTCTGTGGTTTTTTCGGTTGTCTGAGAATTGCCGGATGAGCCTTTCAAAACAGGGTCGGGCTTATCACCCGTGCTTACGGGAGTATAAAGCTTGTAGGAATCTGAGGGATACTTAAGCTTTCTTTCGACACCCGCCTTGCCGCCGTTAACAACATTCTGCTCAAAAAGAACAAGATAATCGCCCTTATTATATTTAACTATTGCCCAATGGTCGGATGTGCCTCGCATTGCTGCACTTACATAAACAACATCACCCGGTTTAGGATTTGACGGAGTTACGAATTTATAACCCTCGCTTTTCATGGATATTCCCGAAGTGCCTGCGGAAACATCAAGCCCGTAGGCCTCCTTGTAAAACCGTATTATAAGCTCGTTGCAGTAAAGAGTGGGTCCGTTTTCGTTATATAAAGCCTTAACACCGTAAAATGTGTCGGCAACAAAATTTTTGCCCTTTATTTCAACATATGTTCCCGAGCTGATGTCATCATACCAGTTCGCAAACGCATTCGGTACGATTCCGCTTACAAAAAGCAGAACCGCACAAAGCACGGCTGTTGCCGTTTTTTTTATTTTCATTTTCTCTGTTCACACTCGTATTTTCTTAAAATTTTAAAGGAACGCATCATTGATTTCGCTCCATGCCTTCGGGATATAAAGCTCGTTGAATATCCTTACGGCATATCTGTCCGTCATTCCCGCAATGAAATCGCAGGCGGCAGTTCCGATACCGTCTTTTTCGGCAATTTCATGGAACTGCGGCGGGAGATTTTCTTCTTTTTTGGCAAAATGGAAATAAAGCTTCTGGATAAGGTCAACAGCTTTTTTCTCCTCGCTCTTGCAGGCAGGGTTTGTATATACCTTTGCAAACATAAAGCTGTGAAGCTCATCAAATGCCTGCTGAATGCCTTTTTCCATGCGGATATCGTTATCGCTGTTTTCAATGCAGCTTAAAACAAGAGTATTGATTCTTGCACTTTTGGATGTGCCGAGTTCATGACGAATGGCAAGGGGAATATCGTCCTCACGCATAATTCCCGCAATTGTTGCATCATCGATATCGTGATTTATGTAAGCGATTTTATCTGCAAGGCGGACTATTCTGCCCTCAAGGGTAGCCGCTTGCTCACCGTTGGTATGGCGCTCGATGCCGTTGCGCACCTCAAAGGTAAGGTTAAGACCCTTGCCGTCCTTTTCAAGTGTATCAACAACACGGAGGCTCTGCTCGAAGTGTTTGAAGCCGGTGGGACAAACCGCATTCAGCGCTCTTTCGCCCGCATGACCGAAGGGGGTATGACCCAAATCGTGACCGAGTGCAATTGCCTCGGTAAGGTCGCAATTAAGCATAAGTGCGCCCGCAATTGTTCTTGCAATCTGCGATACCTCGAGGGTGTGAGTGAGGCGGGTGCGGTAGTAATCGCCTTCGGGGGAGAGGAAAACCTGCGTTTTGTGCTTAAGACGGCGGAAGGAGCTGCAGTGAATAATTCTGTCACGGTCGCGCTGAAAAGCAGTTCTGACGGGGCATTCCTCTTCGGGGCGCAGTCTGCCTATGCTTTCACCTGAAAGTGCCGCTTGAGGAGATAATATTTGCTTTTCTCTTTCACAAGCTGTTTCTCTGATTGTTTTCATCCTTTTTCACCCCTTCATCTATTAATACGAAATAAATCCGTCGATTCCTGCAAAAAATTTATGAAAATTTTTACCGTCAGTAAAAAGTTTGTGTTTTATATGGGCAGTCTGCTGAATATGCGAAAGCTTTGGATATTAAAAGAATATTTCTGCAAAGTTATATGTAATTATTTACAAAAACACCGCTTTGATTTTGTGTAAAATGCAGAAAACTCAAAAATTTCAAAATTTTTTGCGTGACATTTGCAGATTTTCTTCATATATATATGAAAACAAAATTAAGTAAATAAAAAATATTTAGCTGCAAACCCAAAAATCTGACAAAGGGAGGTAAATCCGATGGGTTGATAAGCATAACCGGAATCGGAAAATCTGAAAAATAAACCAAAATCGAATTAAACTAAATTCCGACAAAAAATAAAAGGAGATAACACAAAATGAAAAAAGCATTCAAAAAAATCACATCAGTTGTCCTTGCTTTTATTATGACCTTGGGTATATGCACCGTTGCGTTTGCGGCTGATGAAATTCCTGAGGGCTGTATTCCTGTTTACACCGCCGAGGATTTCAACAACATTCGCAATAATCTTTCGGGAAAATATATACTTATGAACGATATTGACCTCTCGGTTTATGAAAACTGGGTGCCGATTGGAACGAACGACGAGCCTTTTACAGGTGAGATAGACGGTAACGGATATTGCATTGAAAATCTCATGATTTATATTGATATAAGTGAACCGGCAACTTATTATTACGGTTTGTTCGGCTACATAAAAAATGCAAAAATAAACAATATATTTGCAACCGATTCTAATTTTGAAGTCATATATTCAGGCGCTGAAACTGCAAGATGTTATCTTGGAATAATTGCGGGTGGCGGTTATATGTCCGAAATAACCAATTGTGCTGTTTCGGGAAAATTAACAATAGGAGGAGGGTTCTTTACAACTGTTTTAGGCGGAATACTGGGCAGGAGTGATCTGCTTTGTACATTGAAGAATTGTTCAAACTATTCCGCTGTAAATGCCAAAGTTTCCTCATTAACAAAGTATGTTTATGCCGGCGGAATTTCAGGCATTGCAATGGGAAATGAAACAGAATGCTGTAATTTCGGTAAAATAAATGTTGAAGGCGAAGAAATTACCCCTGCTTGTGAGGTCAAGCTTGGAGGAATTGACGGGAAGGGCGAGGGAAGCCGGATAAACAACTGCTATAACAGAGGCGATGTTTCAATTGATTTTTCAACAGACAATACATTTATAGGTGGTGTATCCGGTACTTCTTTTATCACGAAAAATGCTTACAATCTCGGAGAAGTTATACTTCCCGATAATTTTATAGGATATTCGGGTACAATATCAGGAAGTATCGGAATAGGTGGATTAAGCACTCCTGTTGTTGGTAAGCCAAGCCCTTATATTGAAAATGTATATTATCTTACAAGTGATTTAATAGTGGGATATGCAGAGTGTTTTCATCCTGACGATTATTATGAGGAGGATTTTGAATCTACATACAAAAGTTTTGAGGAATTATCCGATGAACAAATGAGAAATCAAACATCTTTCGTTGGCTTTGATTTTGAAAATATATGGGAGATGGAAGAAAACGGATATCCTGTTCTTAAGAATCAGCCGAAGGTTACCGTTAAGGAAAGCATTGAGCTTGGGGTTGGAGAAGCATATCTTGCAGAACCCGGAAAGAAATATTATACAACAAACGAAGATGTGGCAAAAACAGATGTTAACGGAAAAATAGTTGCCGTAGGTGTAGGCACGGCAGTGATAACTGTTGAATATTCGACTAATTATGCAAAAGAAATTACGGTAAACGTTACAACAAATGATGAAAACAACACACCGTCTAAGCTTGATATTGTTGAGTTTTTAAACAACCTTTGGATTGTTAAGGTAATTAAACAGTTAATAATGCTTGCCAAGGGAGTACTAGAAAACATCTGCACATTTATCGGATTTTAATTTAGGAGATAACACAAAATGAAAAAAGCATTCAAAAAAATCACATCAGTTGTCCTTGCTTTTATTATGACTTTGGGTATATGTACCGTTGCGTTTGCGGCTGATGAAATTCCTGAGGGATGTATTCCTGTTTACACCGCCGAGGATTTCAACAACATTCGCAACAACCTTTCGGGAAAATATATACTTATGAACGATATTGACCTTTCGGTTTATGAAAACTGGGTGCCGATTGGAACAAATGACGAGCCTTTTACGGGTGAGATAGACGGTAATTGCTTTTCTGTAAACAACCTGTCATTGAAGTCTGATTCTGAAACTGAAGAAACAAATAATCTGGGTTTATTCGGATTTGTAAATTCGGCATCAATCGGAAACCTGAATCTCAAAAACACTGTAATATATGTGGATTTCCCGTACTATTCAGTCTATTATATAGGTTCTGTTGCGGCATACTGTAGTGACAGCAAAGTTTATTCCTGCAAAGCAAACGGAATGATAAATGTTGTTGCGGGCGGAGATATTTATTCGGGCGGCATAGTCGGATATATTGATGACAGAAATTCAACAACCGAGATAAGCGACTGCACATCGGAAATGGGAATTGATATTGTCGGAAAAGACGAAAGCTTTTTCAAACCTGAGGTAATTAAATATACTTATGTCGGAGGGATAGTCGGATTTGCAGATACAGGAGTAATTATAAACAGATGTATCAACAATTGTGATATCTCGGTTAATTCTATAAATGCAGGTATCACAGGAGGTATATTCGGTTACTCTGAAAGTATTGATATTTCGGAGTGTGTGAATTCGGGACAGATTATCGCAGAAGGAACTTGCAAAATCAACGAAACACCCATAGGAGAAATACATGAAGAACCTGATTTATGGGACAGAATAGTTAATTTCTTTAAGATGATTTTTGAAAAGATTTATAGCTTTTTTGTAAAATGAAAGGAACAAAAAAAGATAATTTCTTTTGTGATTATACTTTGGCATTTTGAATATGATTGTTAACAACAACGGCGACTGCAATTGCAGCCGCCGTTTTGTGTGAATTTTATTCCGCTGTTTTGATTCCGTAGAAGTGGATAACGTTCATATCCTCTTCCATATCCAGCCCGTGAGAGCCGCAGCCACCGTCAATTTCATGGCAGCCGTGGTCGGGGCAGAAGCCGTAGAAAACATTTTTATCCCTGAGTCTTGTATTGATTTTTTCAACCATTTCGGAATAAAAAGCAATGTTTTTATCAAGGCGGGCGAGCGCCTCATCGGATTCGGGCCCGAATTTATGCATTGTGCCGTCATAATCGCCGTTGTAGATAACAACAAGGTCATATTTATCCCCGTCAATGATTTCAAGAGCTTTTTTGTTAACTTCCTCGGGTGTATCATATATGAAATAATCCATTTCGCGCTCAAGGAAAATCATTGATATGCTGTCATTCTTTGTTGAAATGATTGCCGCTTTTTTGCCTGCTTTTATGAAACGGTCAAAGAGGGTTTCCGTTTTCAAAACGGGTTTTTCGTATCTTTTTATGCCGTGGATTTCGGGCATCACACCCGTATACATTGAAGCGAAGCAGACGGGGGTTACACTCGGCATGACCGAAAGCATGGGCATTGCCAAATCCGAGCATATCATGGCGGATGTGAATTTTGATGTGTATTTCTGCCATACCCAGAGTGCAACTGCATCGGGATTATAGATAATCACACGGTCAACGGGCTTTTTGCCGAGCTTTTTTTCGGCAAGAGCCGCTATTGCCGCATTGGGTTTTTCCGTTGCTTCGCAAGCCTCGCCGCCTATGAGCGATACCGCCGTTGAATTGAGCGAGGATATGCAGATAGAGCTGTTCAAATCAGCCATGGGTTACCTCCTAAAAAATCATGAGAGATTCACAGATGCAGTAAACAATCGTATAAAACATAGAGAGAATTTCTTTAAGACCGAGCCTTTGAAGTATTGCGCCCAATTCACCGAAAAGGATATTGTCAAGCGGAGTTTTTGCCTCTGCTTTTACATAGCCTTCCTGTTTTTCAACCGCATCGCCGTTGTTGAGAGTGAAGGTCTGCGTTCTGTAGCCTACGGGAGTTATGTTGTCCATAGTGTAGTAAACCGTTATGTTTACTGCGCTTGCGGATTTTTCGGGAATATCGCCTGAGAAGGGGATTTCAAGTGCTTCGCCGGGCTTAAGGCAGTTGAAGGCGGGAATATCAAACTTAAGCTTTGTACCGTCACAGTAAACGGCAAGAATATTTACCTTGCTGTTGTTGCAAACATTGGTAACAACGAGCTTTTCGGCTTCACCCGTAAGGAAGCCTTCTTCGCAGCCGTCGAATGCCGCATGAACGGTATGGGAAGCATTGGTGGAATATTTGAACTGCGGATAGTTTTTGTCGGAATAAACATCGGTGATGTTATCGGTCAGAAGCAGATTCATCATAAGAACTCTTGTGTAATTGTCCTTGTATGTCATGCCGTGGAAAAGGCCGTCAACAAACCATGTGTTATCGGGAAGATATGCTGTTGAAGCATCAATTTCCATGTTGGGTGAAAGCTTGTTTTTGCCGTCGCAGGGATTCTTCTGAACATAGCCGTCGGCAAATCTCATGCCGTAGGGTGCGCAGGTTGCTCCGGTTGAAGCATTGGTGGTGATAATACCGTCGGAATCCTCGTTCATGCCCGTAACGATTCTTTCGCCCGTGCCTGCAATAATTGAAATGTTCATGCCGTTTTCAATGCATTCGGATAGCTTTTCACCCATTGCGGGCAGAAGCTCATAGTGGTAACGGTCGCTTATTGCTATAAGTCTTGCACTTTCCTCGCTGTTGAGAAGCTGCTTTTTGGCATCCTCATATTTATGGGCAGGAATGAAATCCCAAAGGCTTCCCCAGTAACCGAGGGTGGGGATGAGCTTGGGGAAAAGAGTGTTGAGAAGATTGTCAATAAAGCCCAGACGGGTTGCCTTGACAAGCCAGTTATAGTTTTCTTCGGTCATTGTTCCGTTTTCGATGAAACGTACAAGACATTCTTCGTCAAACTCAACATTTGCCGTAAGAGCATCATAAGCAATGCCTGCTCCGCCGATTGCGGGAACGGTTAAAACGGCATTGTCAACATCGCCCTTATAGCCGTAGAGGCTGAGGTATGTTGCCGTAACCTGACCGCCGTGGCTGAGAGAAAAGATGTTAACCTTTTCCTTTCCGCTGTGTTTTTTGACCGACTGAATAAATTCATCAAGCAGACCTGCACAGTATTCAGCACCCATTCTGAAATCGGAGCTGAAGTTGTAGATGTTTTCGTGACCGATATATTCGGCAATTTCATCGGAAATCTCAATTTCCTGTCTGTATTTTCCGTCGGGATAACGTTCGTTGAGAACCGCATTGTTTTTATCGGCAGCCTCGGTGTAGTCCTGATGAAGCTCATATGCACTTGTGCCGTCGGGATTGCAGCGAAGCTTTTCAAAAAGAGCTGTCATTTCTTCGGCAAGAACATCGGCTATATATTCTGCGTTGCCGACCGTAAGAGCGCCAAGACCTATGCCAAGCTCCGCAATTCTTGCAAAAACGCGCTCGAGAACATGGTCCCAGTCAAGTCCCCATACACTCTCGCCCGTTTCAAGGCTGTCACCGTAATAAAGGTTGGTGGAGCTGTAGCCCGGAACAATGATTACGGGATAATCCGTGATTTCGCCCTTTACCTCGCCGGAAGCTGAGGCGATAACCGCACATGATGAAACGGCAATTATAAGCGAAAGAACTACGCACAGTATTTTTTTCATTCAATCAAGACCTTTCCTCGATTTTATAATTTGATATTAACATAATGTTAATATATTTGTAAATACCTTATATTTTTATATTTTTATTGGTCTTTATCCATATACTCCAGCACCCGCTGAATGAGTCCCAGACGGTTTTCACCCTTGAGCAGACGAACGGAAATATGAGGCTTGCCTCCGCCTGCACTTACAACGAACCTGCCCTTGAAATGGGCGGAGGTGCGTGCGATAAGCTCCATGTCGAGCGAATTGATTTTGAAAATAATCTTATCACCCTGCATAGTGATTTCATAGATATCATGGGAAGCTGCTTTGCCTCTAAGAAGGGCTATTCTGATAAGACCCTCAACGCACGGCGGGGGATCACCGAAGCGGTCAACAAGCTCGTCGATAACATCAGAGGCATCGTCATCATTTCTGATATCTGCAATTCTGCGGTAAATTTGCAGCCTTTGCGGAACACTTTCAATGTAGTCCTCGGGGATGTGCGCATCAATGGGAAGGTCGATAACGCAATCTTTTTCCGGAACATCGGATTTTTCACCCTTTTCCTCACTGATAGCCTGTTCGAGGAGCTTTACATACATTTCGTATCCGACTGTTTCCATGTGACCGTGCTGGTTGGCACCGAGAACATTTCCCGCGCCCCTCAGCTCAAGGTCACGCATGGCGATGTGGAAGCCCGAACCGAATTCTGTAAATTCTCTTATAGAATCAAGACGGCGGGTTGCGATTTCGCTCAATTGCTTGCCTCTTGTGAAGGTGAAATATGCACTTGCACGGCGGGACGACCTGCCTACTCTGCCTCTTATCTGGTGAAGCTGGGCAAGACCCATTCTGTCCGCATTTTCAATAATAAGAGTGTTTGCATTGGGTACGTCAACACCCGTTTCGATAATTGTTGTGCAGACGAGGATATCTATTTCTCCCTCGAGAAGCCTTCGCCATACCTCGCTGAGTTCATCCTCGCTCATTTTGCCGTGACCTATTCCTACATTTGCATCGGGCAGCATGGCTTTGATTTCCGCAGCTTTTTTCTCGATATCCTCAACTCTGTTGTAAAGATAGTAAACCTGACCGCCTCTGCGAAGCTCCTGCTCCATTGCCTGAACAAGAACGGGCATATTGTGTTCGATAACATAAGTCTGAACGGGCAGTCTGTCCTGCGGTGCTTCTTCAAGCACGGACATATCCCTGATTCCCGTCATAGCCATGTTGAGAGTTCTCGGAATGGGGGTTGCCGTTAAGGTGAGAACATCAACGGTTGGGAAATTTTGCTTCAATTTTTCTTTTTGAGCAACACCGAAGCGCTGTTCCTCATCAACGATAATCAATCCGAGGTCACGGAACTGAACGTCCTTTGAAATTATTCTGTGAGTGCCGACCACGACATCAACCGAGCCTCTGCGCAGCCCGTTAAGAGTTTTCTCGATTTCTTTTTTGGTGCAGAAGCGGGAAAGCATTCCCGCCTCAATGGGAAAGCCCTCAAATCGCTTGAGAATTGTCTGGTAATGCTGAAGTGCAAGTATTGTTGTGGGAACAAGGATGGCGCACTGCTTGCCGTCGGCTATGCATTTGAAAACAGCTCGGAGTGCAACCTCGGTTTTGCCGAAGCCTACATCGCCGCAGAGCAGTCTGTCCATGGGATACGGCTTTTCCATATCCTTTTTGATTTCATGAATGCAGCGGAGCTGGTCATCCGTTTCAACAAACTCAAAACGGCGCTCAAAATCATTCTGCATATCTATATCCTGCGAGAAGGCATGACCCTTGAGCTTTATGCGCTTTGAATAAAGCTCGATAAGCTCTTTTGCCATGTCCTTGACTGCACTTTTAACCCTTGAACGGGTTTTCTGCCAGTCCTTGCCGCCGAGCTTGTTGAGCTTTAACGGCTTATCGTCATTTTTCGGTCCGATATATTTTGAAACTTGGTCAAGCTGTGTAACGGGAACGTAAAGGTTATCGCCCTTGTCATAGCGGATTTTGATGTAATCCTTTGTTGTCCCCGAGGCTTCAAGGGTCTGTATTCCCTCGAAAATACCGATACCGTGAGCAGAGTGAACAACATATTCGCCTCTGTGAAGCTCGTCAAGATTATTAAAGGCATTTTTACCTCTTTTGGTTGAAACAACACGGTTTTTGGAAACGGTTCTTGCTCTGTAGGTAATAAGGGTAAATTTTGCGTTGGGATATTCAAAGCCTGCGGAAAATCCGCCGGGTAAAACACAAACGGTTTTTTGGGGAAATTCGGCAGGCGGTACGGGACAGAAGAGTGCGGGAATACCCTCGTTTTCCAAATCCTCGGCAAGAGTTTTTGCCGCTTTGTCAGTTCCTGCAAGCACGGCGCAGGAATGACCGAGCCTTTGTCTTACAGCATTGAGGTCGTCAACAACTGCGGAAAGAGTGCCGTTCCAGGGGCTTATCTGCTTTGCCGTGAAGGTGATAAGCTCTTTTACGGGTGTATCAAAGCTGCCTCTCGGAAGATTGTCAAGATATACCGCGCCCATATCCTCATAATATGAGAATAAATCGTGCAATCTTATGCCGTAGCAGTCAAGACCCTTGCAGATAATGCCGTCTTGAAAAAGACCTTTGACGGTTTCAAGAAGAAGGGTTGATGCGCTGCCGAATTTATCCTTTACCGCAAAGCTTTCGCATACAAAAAGCAACGCATTTTCCGCATAGTCGAAAATGCTGCAGCAGTCGGGATATATCAGCGGCAAGTATTTATCAAGTGATGAAAGACGTATGCCGTCGTTCATCTTTTCCATATCATCATTGAGATTTTTAAGAGCTTCGCCCTTTATCTTGTTTTCTGCAATATGCTTTTCGATAAGTGCCGTAAGCATTTCGGGAGTGCAGAGAATTTCGCGGGCGGGAGTTATGCGGATTTCATCGGCGGAGTCTGTTCTGCGCTGTGTTTCCGGGTCAAAAAAAGATATGCTGTCAACGGTATCGCCCCAAAATTCTATACGGCAGGGCTGTTTTGAATCGGGCGGAAAGAAGTCGAGAATACCGCCTCTGAGAGCAAACTGACCTGCGCCGTCAACCTGTTCGCTGCGGGTGTATCCGCATCTCATGAGGCTCAGAATAAGCTCCTCGGAGTCATAATCCTCGCCCGCCTCCAAAGAAAAGCTGCTGTTCATAAGCATGGCAGGGGGAACGGTAAGCTGCATTGATGCTTCCGCAGAGAGCACAACCACGTCGTAATCGCCCGAAAGCATCTTGTCAAGTACTTTCAGGCGGGCATGCTCATATTCTCTTGAAACGGTTTCGAGTGTACGAAATGAGAAATCCCTTGCAGGGTAGTGCAGGGCATTAACTCCGAAGCCCTCTAAATCCTGCCGCATACGGGTTGCCGTTGCCTCATCGGGAACAACAACGATTGCCTTCTGCATAAGACACATACACATCGAAGCGATAACATGAGCCTTGTGTATGTGCGAAAGCCCCGTAACTCCGCAGGGGAGACGGGTTTTTCTGATTGCATTGGCAAGCGACATAAATTCGGGAACGGTTTTTGCGATTTGTGAATAACAATTCATGTTCTTATGCCTTTACATATTTATTTGTATATATAATATCACTTTAATTTTGGTGTAGTCAATATAATATTGTATTTTATTTTCGGAGATGTTATAATCAAAGCGGTGATGATTATGTTTGCAAAAATATTATCTTTGTTTTTTATGCTTTATCTTGCAATTTCTTCTGCTTTCAACATTCCATTAAACGGATATGAATTGAAGCAGCTCTTTGCCGACACGGATTTTAAAAACGGATTTTCTGTTGTTTCTCAGCAGACCGAAAACGGTGCGGGGGTCAGACTCGGTGATTTTATTTATAACGAAAACAGCACACCCGATTGGATGATTGCTCAATGGAATTCGGGGAAATGCCTGTGGGCAGGCCGTGCCGAAAGCGATATTTATACGATAACCGACGGCTCAACGAAAACCGTTATTTATAATCCCGAGGAAAAATCCGTATCCATGCGCCTTAATGCAGCGAATATTTATAACGGCGAGGCAGCGGGAGATACCGCATGGCCTCATCTCTTGCTTGAGCAGTCACCGCTTTGCGATTACGGTGCATTGTCTGAACATGATAAAGCATTTTATAACTGCTCCGCAGACAGAATCGTTGCATCTCTTGATATAAGAATTTCGGATTTTACCGACACAACAAACAAAGACGGCATAAATGCCGCCCAGTTTCTTGCATATTTTTATATGAACGGAATTGAGTCGCACGATTTTATATGGTTCGGACTGAATCTTTTTGATGACAGGGGTTATCAGGATACCTACTGGGCGCTCGATGAAGCAAGCAACTGCATGGTTTACAGCCTTTCAACAAAAGATACCTTCGGGTTGAAAAGCCGTTCACTTTTCAGAAACGGCAAGCCTTATGTTTCCGATGAATGGGTTCATGTTGAGGTTGACCTGACAGAGCATATTACCGATGCAATAAAGAACGCAAATAAAGATAACATTTTCGGCAGGGAGGTTTCAAAAGAGGATTTCTTTATCGGAGGAACAAACATCGGCTTTGAAATCCACGGCAACTATGACTGTACGGTTGAAATCAAGAATTTCCGCCTGACGTCATATAACAGAGATTAAACCGTAATACCCTTTGAAATCATATCTTTTTTCAGAATTTCGATATCGCCGTGATAATAACAGTGACCGTCCATACCGGTTACTTTTGCACCGTCGATATTAGCCTGAACATCATCAATAAAGAAGCATTCCTCGGGCTTTAATGAGAATTTCTCGTAGAGTGCGAGGTATATTTCTTTTTCAGGCTTAAGGAGCTTGTAATCGGCTGAAATAAGCACACCGTCAAAGAGCGAAAGGGCAGGAATGCCCTCTCTGCGCTCATGAAAATCAGATGAAGCATTTGAAAGAAGATATATTCCGTAGCCGTTATTTTTAAGCGATTTGATAAAGTGGTACATTTTTTCAAATGGCGGCATATAGGGATAGAAATTATCAACCATTTCGCTTACCTTGTCAAAAACCTCAGCGGGAATCGAATGGCGCTTCTGTTCCATTATTTCTTTGGGAAAAATAATTCCGCGGTCCTTATCCGACCAGATTTTGTTTCTGAATATTTCACGCAAAAGAATATCGGCGGTTTCTTTGTCGAATAAGCCGTAAAGTGTTTTTTCGGGATTATAGTCAATGAGCACACCGCCCATATCAAAAATAATATTTTTTATCATAGTAACTCCTGACTTGTGAAGCATATTATCGCTGCAAAGTAATATAACTCGCCCACGGGAAATAAAACTCAAGCTAAAAACCGCCCTGCGTTATGCAAGGCGGCTTTTGTGTTTTAATTATTCGCAGTCGTCGCAATCGCACTCGATTTCAAACTCGAGAAGCTCGTTGCAATTGGGGCATGTAATGCTGCCTTCTTCAAGAATCTCTCTGTCAACGCAGATGATTTCGCCGCAGGGGCATTCTACGTCATAGTATTCTTCTTCGTCATCATCGTAGCAGTCATCGCAGTCACAGTCGCAATCGTCAAGCTCTTCATAAACGAAGCTTTCAAGTTCATCGAGATCCTCGTCAACAGCATCAAGCTGTTCGGAAATGAGGTCCATGCCGTCCTCAAGATCGCTTACGGTAAGAGCGAGCTCATCAAGAACGTCCATCATGGCATTGATAATTTTTGTTTCGGGCTTGCTTTCATCAAGTGCAAGACCTTCTGCAAGGCCCTTAAGGTATGCAACCTTTTCTGTTACGGTCATTTCTTTGTCCTCCAAAAATAAAATTTATTGATTAGCCGCGGCTGAGATATTCGCCTGTGCGTGTGTCAACAACAATCATTTCGCCCTCGTCGATGAAGAGAGGAACCTTAACCTCTGCACCTGTTTCAAGTGTAGCGGGCTTTGTTGCGTTGGTAGCAGTGTTGCCTGCAAAGCCGGGGTCTGTCTTTGTTACCTGAAGAGTAACTGTTGTGGGGGGCTCAACACCGAAAACACTGCCCTTATATGAAAGAATGCGGCAGGTTTCGTTTTCCTTAACAAACTTGAAGTTTTCGGGAAGAGTGTCTGCACCGATGGGAACCATGTCGTAGGTTTCGGGATCCATGAAGTAGTAAAGACCGCCGTCCTCGTATGAATATTCCATTTCTTTACGCTCAATGTAAGCGGTGGGGAACTTGTCGGTGGGGTTGAAAGTACGTTCAACAACAGCACCGCCGATAACGTTTCTGATTTTTGTTCTTACAAAAGCAGCGCCTTTACCGGGCTTAACGTGCTGAAATTCGATAATCTGATAAACCTGACCTTCCATTTCAAAGGTTACGCCGTTTCTGAAATCGCCTGCTGATACCATAAAAATATTTCTCCTTACAATGTTTATATGTTTTCACAGCTATTTTATACTATTCAATATGATTTTTCAAGTCTTTTTTTAAAGAAACACTTAATATTAAAGAATTATAAGCTTTTTCGGGGATTTTGTGAGGTTTTCAAAGCCGTTTTCGGTAATAAATGCCATATCTTCAATGCGCACTCCGAATTTATCAGGCAGATAAATGCCGGGTTCAACCGTCACAATATCGCCGACCTCGAGAATATGTCCGCTTTTGGGAGAAAGCCTCGGTGATTCATGAATTTGCAGACCGACACCGTGACCCGTGCCGTGTCCGAAAAATTTTCCGTAGCCTGCATTTTCAATTATATCTCTTGCGGCTTTGTCCGCATCAAAGCCAGAAATGCCTGCCTTGAGGACTTCGAGGCTCTTTTTCTGTGCGTTAAGAACGGTTTCATAAACCTCTGCCTGTATTGATGAAATTTCACCTACCGCTACCGTGCGGGTCATGTCGCTGTGATAACCGCCGACAACCGCACCGTAGTCCATGGTTATGAAATCACCTTTTTGTATTTTCTTTTCGCTCGGCACACCGTGGGGAAGTGAGGAGTTTTTGCCGCTGACTGCAATTGTATCAAACGAAACGCATTCTGCTCCGTTTCTGAGCATGAAAAAATCAAGCTCAAGGGCAATTTCGCGTTCGGTAACACCTTCTTTGATGTAACTGAGAATATGGTCAAAGGCTTTTTCCGCAATTGTCTGTGCGGCAAGAACTTTGTTTTTTTCATCCTCGCTTTTTTTGCGGCGCAGGCAGGTGAGAAGCTCATCCGCTTTTTCCGCTCTGAATTCGCAGGAAACATTTTTGCAAAGCGCTTTGAAATCTGCAACACTTATGCCCTCGGCTTCGGTGAGAACTGTTTTTATGCCGAGTTTTTCGATGTATTCTCCGAGCTGCTTATGAAAGGATGTCAACAGCACAACCTCGCAGGAGGTTACACTTTTTTGCACAGCTTCGATATATCGGCTGTCAACAAAAAACACCGCTTCGTCAGCTGTTAAGAAAACTCTGCCCTCGGAATGCGGGAAATCGGTGAGGTACCTTATGTTTTCCTCTGAAGTGATAAGAAAAGCCTCACCTTTTCCGAGAGAGGATTTAAGATTTGCTACAGCTGTAATACTCATTTCTGAACCTCGCCCGTTATCGCATTTATAACATTCTGGAACACCGCAACGTGGGAGTTTGAAATATATTTGTCAAGATGCATTGAACCGAAGAACCAGCGCCTGAAAACACATGCCTCGGAAAGCTCCTCAAGGTAGGTGTTAAGACCCGTGACACTTGCGGTTTCACTGTCCTTAAGCTTCAGGAAGCCCTTGATTTTAACGGGAGGCTCATGGGTGATGATGTAATCGACACGGCAGTTGAGCTTTTCAAGATTAGCCGCACCCTCGAGCAATTCCTCGCGGCTCGGAAATTCATATTTTGACCATGCGTTTTCTTCAAAACGGATATCAATATCGGGGCTTTCGCCGCCGCCCATTGTGAAGAAGGTCATGTTGTCAATTTTAAAAATCTGACCCCTCATAAGGTGGTAAAGATTTCCGCCGAGGTGATGAACCTTGCCGCCGTTCCATTCCGAAACGGGGAGAGAATTGAGTATCTCAAAATTTTCGTGAGTTCCGTCAATAAAGCATATATTGAATTTTTTGTTTGCAAGCTTTTTGAGGATTTTCTGCTCGATTTTACTGTTATCCCATACAAATCCGAAATCGCCGCAGACAATAAGAGTATCGCCTTTTTTGAGCTGTTTTATCGCAGGAGAGTCAAATCTGGAAATATCGCCGTGCATATCTCCGGTTACATATACCATTCCCTACACTCCTTATTTTCATAATCTAAATAAATATACTGCATATGGAGAGAAAAATCAAGACTTACTTTGTGAATGTTGAATGACAAAATTACCCAAATAAAAATTAAAATAAAGTATTTATTTTTATTTATCTTTATGTTATACTGTTTGGTATCGAAATTTTTTATGATGGTGTTGTGAAATGAAAAAGATATTATGTATATTGCTGACAGCAATTGTGTTTGCAAGCACTTTATGCTTTACAAGTGCAAATGCAGCTTATGACGATGTTATGGAGTCCATGAAGCTTTATTCGGACTGCCTTCTGCTTGTGAGTACGGATAACGGAGAGATTATTTTTTCAAAAAATGCCAATAAGCAGACCGCACCTGCAAGCCTTACGAAGGTGATAACCGCAATTGTCGTTCTTGAAAACTGCTCGGATTTGACCGCAACCGTTACCGTACCCGAGTCATGCATAAGGGAGCTTGACGGTACGGGCAGCTCGCTGGGCGGAATCATGGCGGGTGAACAGATGACGGTTTATGACCTTCTGTGCTGCCTGATGCTTGTTAGTGCCAACGAATCTGCAACAACACTTGCGGATTATGTTTCGGGCGGTGACAGAGCAAAGTTTATCTCGATGATGAATGAGGTTGCCGAAAGACTCGGCTGCACCAACAGCCATTTTGAAAATCCCCACGGTCTTGACCATGAAAATCAGTATGTTACCGCAACCGATATGTCAAAGTTTATAACTCATGCGATGTCCTTTCCTGCATTTGAGGAAATTGTTGCGAAAAAGAGCTATGTTCTTCCCGAAACCAATCTTCAGCAGTCAAGAACCATTCACTCATCCAATTATATGCTCAACAGTGCATACAAGGATTATTATTGCAAGTATGTAAAGGGCGGCAAAACGGGTTCAACCTCAACTGCCGGCAGATGCTTTGTTGCGGCAGCGGCAAAGGACGGCTATAACTATGTTGCCGTTGCGCTCAATTCCATCTTCAGTGATGTTGATAATGACGGAGTTAACGAAAACGGAGCCTTCCTTGATTGCAAGGAAATGCTTGAATGGACCTTCTCAAACATCGAGCTTGTTGCGATTGCGGATACAACCCGTGTTGTAGGGGAAATTCCCGTGAAATATGCAAAGTCGGTTGACTACATAACTCTTTCTCCCGCCGAAACGGTTTACAGCCTTGTTCCGAAGGGTACGGATTCGGGAAGCCTTTTGGTTGAGCTTATTGATGCCCCCGAGTCGGTAAATGCTCCCGTTAAAAAAGGTGACATTATCTGCAAGGGCAGAGTAATGTATGCGGGCGATGTTATAAAGGAAATTGACCTTGTTTCAAATATTGATGCCAAAATCGGAATTTTTGCGTTTATCGGAAGCACGGCAAAGACTGTTTTTTCCTCGTGGATTTTCAGAATTGCAGCGGCTGTGATTATTATTGTTCTTATTATTCTTCTTTTCAAACGTCGCAAAAAGGATAAGTCAAGGCCCTCAAAGAGCAATAAGGATTTCAGGATTCTTAATTATAATGATTTTATGAAACTCAGATAAGGAAATGATAATTTATGGAAAATATATACAGAGGAAGATGTCCCGAAAAATATACGGATGAGCTTATCAAAATGCTCGATACCGTTTTCTTTACCGATGACCCGAATAACCAGCAGTTTATGACTCTTCTCCCGAAGCTTTACAAAAAAGAGGCCTGCCCCGCCTATAACAATGTAGTTGTTATGGAAGGTGAGGCAATAAAGGGAGCTGTCGGTGCTTATCCTCTTAATGCGTTTGCGGCAGGAAGAAAGCTCAAAATCCTCGGCATAGGCAATGTTGCGGTAACGGAGGATTGCAGAGGCAAGGGCTACATGAAGGATACCATGAATATGGCTCTTGATATTATGCGTGAAGAGAATTTTGACTATTCGCTTCTCGGCGGACAAAGGCAGAGATACGGTTTTTTCGGCTATGAACCCATCGGTCTCGAATACCGTTTTCTGATAGACAAAGGCAATATCAGGAGAATCCTCGGAACGGTAGGAAAGTCAACCTTTACCGCCCGTAAAATTACCGAAAACGATACGGATATAATCAAAAAAATAAAGGCTCTTCACGAGGAGCTTCCATTTTATGTTGAGAGAAGCGAGGAGAATTATCTTGATATTCTCAAATCGTGGAACAACATCCCTTATGCGGCATTTGAAGGCGATGATTTCAAGGGATATTTCACCGTTGAAAAGCATGGCGGCAGATATCTCCACGAAATAAGAGCGGCTGATATAAATGATATGCTTAATCTTATCTTGTGCGCCATGGAAACAGGAAATCTTGAAGGGGTTGCGATAAATCTTCCCGCTTTTGACACTGAGCTTTGCGATTTCATGGCAAAAAACTGCGGCGGATATTCAATCGGGACTCCTGAAATGATTAATATTTTTAATTTCGGAAATTTCATTGAAGCATTCCTTGCTCTCAAGGCGCAGAGGATGAACCTCACATCCGGCACTCTTAAAATACTCATTCACGGCATGAAATGCGACGAATTTCTTGCAGTTACGGTTGACGGTGCAGACGTAAAGGTTTCCGAAGCACAGGGCGATGCCGATATCGAGCTTGACCACAGAGATGCAATAGTCTTCCTTGGCGGTCTTTATTCAAAGGACAGACTTTATATTCCCGCTTTTGCTCAGAGCTGGTTCCCGCTTGACTTTTTCTCGTATTCGCTTGATAATGTGTGACAAAAAGAATTAATTTTTTTCTTGACTTAATTATAAATAGGATATATATTATATATGTGTATTTTGGCAACTATTTTTAAGGAGGAAATAATCCAATGAAAGTGTTCATGATTGGCGGCACAGGTCTTCTCGGCTGCGAAGCTGCAAGAATCTTCATCGAAAGAGGTCATCAGGTAAAGAGTGTTGCTCTTCCCCCTCTTCCCGAAGGTGCTCCCATTCCCCAGGAAATGGAAATCGAGCTTTGCAATATCTATGAAAAGACAGATGATGAAATCAAGGCTATTATGGCAGGCTGCGACTGCTTCGTGTTTGCAGCAGGTATTGACGAAAGAGTTGAATTTCCCGCACCCGTTTACGATGCATACTATAAGTATAACATAGCTCCTCTTAAGAGAATCCTTCCCCTTTGCAAGGAAATCGGCATGAAGAATGCTGTTATCCTCGGTTCATACTTTGCATATCTTGCAAAGGAAAGACCCGACATGAAGCTCACAGAGAAGCATCCTTATATCAGAAGCCGTATCGACCAGGAAGAGGTTGCTTTCTCATTTGCTGATGAAAACTTCGATGTTTCCGTTCTTGAGCTTCCCTACATCTTCGGCACACAGCCCGGCAGAAAGCCGGTTTGGGTTATCCTCATTGAGCAGATAAAGATGATGGATAAGCTTCCGTTCACAATGTATCCGGGCGGCGGCACAGCTATGCTTACCGTTCGTCAGGTCGGCGAGGTTATCGTTGGCGCAGCCGAAAAGTCAAAGGGCGCAAAGGCATGGCCCATATCCATGTATAACCAGACATGGAAGGAATTTCTCAAGATTGTTTATGCTGCAAGAGGCATGGGCGATAACAGAAAAATTATCAGTGTTGCTCCCTGGATGATGAGAATGGGTCTTGGCGGTGTTAAGAAGGAATATGCCGCAAAGGGTATCGAAAGCGGTATTGATGTTGACGGACTTGCAGATATCATGGATATCAATCTTTTCATCGACAGAAAGTATGCTGTTGAGCTTGGCGCAACAGAGGACGATATCAAGGCAGCTATCACAGATTCAATCAAGGTAAGCCAGGCTTCCTATGACGGAACAGTTAAGCTTCTTGAAATGAAGGGCGAATAATAAATTCAAAAGGGACTGTAAACACAGTCCCTTTTTTGAGTGAACAGTTAAAAGCAGAAATGAAGAACTTGTCTATGACCGAATGAATAACGGGTACGGCTAAAACCGGTTATCAACTCTTCATTATTCACTATTTATTGAACAAAGGTGATTATTATGGCACAGCTTAAAATGTACTGGCTTAAGGGCACTCCGATTGCGGATTTGACTTTGCCCGAGGGCTATTCAATTTCAAATTACAAAGATACCTCCGACAAAATGCCGTGGGTTGAATGCTGCAAAAACGGTCTTGAGGCAGACGATGCCGATGAAAGCCGTTTCGACAGCCGTATAACCTATCACGATGATATCAACATGGAAACCGATGTTTTCTTCCTTGACTATGAGGGCGAGCATATCGGTACCGCAACCGCCGTTTATCATCCCGAGGATAACTGCGGTGAGCTTCACATGGTCGGCATCAGAACCGAGTTCCGCGGCAAGGGTCTTGGAAAATATCTCAACAATGTCTGCGTCAAAAAGCTTGCTGCGCAGGATGTTGACTATATCTATCTTACCACCGACGAATGGCGTATGGGTGCTGTTAAGAGCTATCTTACCGCAGGCTTTGTTCCCGTTGAATATGATGAGAAAATGAAGCAGCGCTGGGAGTGGGTGCTTGCGGAGCTTGATGTTGACGGTGAATTTGATATGGTCAACGAGGATTGCTCATTTTTTGCAAAAATCAAAAGAGCTCCCACAATCAAGGTCGGTGTTCTCGGCGTAGGAAGAGGCAGAAGCATGATTGAATACTGCCGCAGTGTTAAGGGTGCAAAAACCGTTGCAATCTGCGATAATTATATTCCCATGCTCGAGCTTGCAAAGAAAGATTATGAAGGCGAAGGCATCGCTTTTTATGATAATTACGATGAGTTCCTGACTCATGATATGGATGTTGTTGTTCTTGCAAACTATGCAACAGAGCATGCCCCCTTTGCGGTAAAGGCTCTCGATAAGGGCTTCAACGTTATCAGCGAAGTGCTTCCTGTTCAGACCATGAAGGAGGCTGTTGAGCTTGTTGAAGCGGTAGAAAGAAGCGGAAAGAAATATTTCTTTGCGGAAAACTGCTGCTATATGCCTGCGCCCAAAAAGATGAAGGAGCTTTATGATGAAGGTGTACTCGGCAAGTTTGAATACGGTGAGGGCGAATATATGCACAATCTCGAGGCTGATTGGCATATGCATACACAGGGCAGACCCGACCATTGGCGCACCATTATGCATGCCTTCTATTACTGCACTCACTCAATCGGTCCTCTTATTCATATCACGGGCTTAAGACCGGTTAAGGTCAGCGGCTTTGAAGTTGCATATAATGACAGAATGTATCGTATGGGTGCAAAGGCTGCTCCCATAGGTCTTGAAATAATAACTCTCGAAAACGGTGCAGTTCTTAAGAGCGTTCACGGTATCGGCTGTGCGGGTCATTCTATCTGGTTCTCCATTAACGGCTCAAAGGGCAGAATGGAAACCGCCCGTGAGGATGCGGAAAAGGACGATGTTCAGACCCTCTATGTAAACTGCGATGAAAACGAAGGCGATAACAATTCAAAGCCCGAAGAGGTTTCAACCGGCGATTATCTTTCTCGTTTTGCCGAGGCATCGGGTCACGGCGGTGCGGATTACTATTTCATGCACAATGTAATTGAAGCACTCAGAGGCAATGAGGCGGATACCATTGATGTATACGAAGGACTTGATATGTTCCTGCCCGGTATGTTCGCATATTTCTCGGCGCTTGAGGGCGGAATACCTATGGAAATCCCCAATCTCAGAAATCCCGAAGAAAGAGATAAGTGGAGAAACGATACCCGCTGCACCGATCCCAAGGTTGCAGGCGATATGTTTATTCCCGGCTATTCAAAGGGTAATCCCGATATTCCCGAGGAAACTTACTTAAAGCTTCAGGCTAAGTTCCGTGAAGAAATGGCAAAAAAATAATTTCTGATTGCGATGAATGTGCCGTACGGCGATTTCGCATAAATTCATAATGAAAGGAAAGTTACCATGGAAGACAAAAGATATGTCAGCAAAAAAGAGCTGTGGATGTATGCTCTCGGTGCGGGCGGTCAGGGTATGATTTATGCCATGATGTCAAGCTACATCAGCGACTATTATGTAAATGTGCTTCAGCTCCCCCTGATGTTTGTTCTTATCCTCATGCTTGGTGCAAGAGTATGGGACGCAATCAATGACCCGATGATGGGCATGATTGTTGACAGAAGAACAATGAAAAAAGGCAGAATGAAGCCTTATATCATTATAGCAACCCCCATTATTGCCGTTCTTACCCTTCTTATGTATCTCAGCCCCGATATGGAGCAGATGCCGCTTATGATTTTCTCTGCGGTTGTTTATATTCTCTGGGGTATGGCTTACACAATGGCGGATGTTCCGTTCTGGACTATTCCCAACGTGCTTACTCCCAATTCAAAAGAGAGAAGCGATGTTATCTCATTTACAAAGATTATAAACAGCATCGGCTCGGCTCTTCCCGAAGTGCTTTTCCTTGCAATTCCTCTTATTCTTAACGCGTTTTACGGAAAATTCGGCAACGAACCCAATCCGCTCGATTTTGAGAAGAAAAAATATTTCCTTATTGCTCTTTTTGCAGTTGTTATCGGCGGAATAATGTATGTGAACTGCTATTTCCATATTAAGGAAAGAGTTGTTCTTCCCAATAAAAAGAAAGTTCCCGGTCAGCCCGGAAGCCTTTCAAGAATGTTCCGTTGCAAGCCCCTTATGCTTGTTGTTATAATGGGTATTCTTTCAAGCGGCAGATATCTTGTTCAGGCTGCTGCAATTCATGTTGCACGTTATTCTTTCTATATAGGTCCCGATAATCCTACTCAGGCGGATATCCTCAACAGCATAAGTCTTGTTAAAACTATTTTCCAGGTTTGCACAATCGTCGGTATGTTCGGCACAACCCTCGTTATGCCGATGCTTATGAAGAAGTTTGACTATAAGAAAATCGTTATCACAACCTGCCTTGCGGGCTTTGCGGCAAGTGTTGTTACAACGGTTATCGGTTATGCAACAAACCTTTCAAGCATCTATGTGCTTGCGCCGTTTATTGTTATTCAGTCAATCCCCCTCGGAGTAATCAATGTTATTTCTTATGCGATGATTTGTGACAGCCTTGACTATATGGAGCTTACAACGGGTGTAAGAGAAAACGGTCTCGGCTCGGCTTGTCAGGGCTTTATCAACAAAATCGGCAACGCATTCTCAACCTGCGGAATCATTGTTCTCTATATGGTTATTGATATGGATCCTGCAGCAATGCTTTCAAAGGATGCAATCATGCCTGCAATTGACGTTGCTTTCAATCAGAGATTTTCAATGTTCACTCTCGTATCGCTTCTTCCCGGCTTAAGCATGCTTCTCTGCTCAATTCCGATGTTCTTCTATAAGATTTCAGGAAAGAATAAGGAAAAAATGCTCTCTGATCTCAAGGCAAAGAGAGAAGCTGAAGGCTTTGTAGTTGCGGAATAAATTTACAATTATTTAAGGAAAACAGGTGACCCCATTTGTCCAATAAAAAAGATTTAAGAAATATTGCTATTATCGCTCACGTTGACCACGGTAAAACAACTCTTGTTGATGAAATGCTCAAGCAGAGCGGAACCTTCCGTGATAACGAGCAGGTTGCGGACAGAGTTATGGACTCCAACGACCTCGAGCGCGAAAGAGGAATTACAATCCTTTCAAAAAATACCTCCGTACATTATAAAGGAACAAAAATTAATGTTGTCGATACTCCGGGTCATGCTGATTTCGGCGGCGAGGTTGAACGTATCCTTATGATGGTTGACGGTGTTTTACTGCTTGTTGATGCCTTTGAGGGCTGTATGCCCCAGACGAGATTTGTTCTCAAAAAGGCACTCAATCTTAAAAAGAAGGTACTTGTTGTTATCAACAAGATTGACCGTCCCAACGCAAGACCTTATGAGGTTGTTGATGAAGTGCTTGACCTTTTTATTGACCTTGGTGCAGACGAGGATCAGCTTGAATTTCCCGTTGTTTACGCAAGTGCAAGGGACGGCTATTCGAGCCTTGACCCCAACAACAGAGACGGCGATATGCAGCCCTTGTTTGATGCCATTCTTGAAAATATTGATGCCCCCGAGGGTGATCCCGATAAACCCCTGCAGGTGCTTTTTTCCAGCCTTGACTATGATGACTATGTCGGCAGAATCGGTGTAGGCAGAGTTGAGAGGGGCAGAATAAAGAAGAATCAGCAGATTACTCTCTGCAAGGCAGACGGCACAACTCAGAATGTCAAGGTTTCAAGGCTTTATCAGTTTGAGGGTCTTGCAAGAGTTGAGTGTGACGAAGCTGAAGCGGGCGATATCATCTGCGTTTCGGGTATTGAGGGAATCAATATCGGCGAAACTGCCTGCGACCCCGAAAATGTTGAGGCGCTTCCTTTCATAAAGATAGATGAGCCTACCATTTCGATGAACTTTATTGTTAATGACAGCCCGTTTGCAGGTAAGGAAGGCAAGTTTGTAACCTCAAGAAACATCCGTGACCGCCTTTTTAAAGAGGTTGAAACGAATGTGAGCATGAGAGTTGAAGAAACCGAAACAACCGACACCTTTAAGGTTTCGGGTAGAGGCGAGCTTCATCTTTCAATTCTTATCGAAACTATGCGCCGTCAGGGCTATGAATTTCAGGTTTCAAGACCTAAGGTTATCTTTAAAGAAATCGACGGTCAGCTTATGGAGCCTATGGAATTGCTTATTGTTGAAGTGCCTGAGCAGTATGTAGGTGCAGTTATAGAAAAGCTTGGCTCACGCAAGGGCGAGCTTGAAAATATGGGCGCCCGTGAAGGCGGTTCAACCCACCTTGAATTTAAAATTCCGTCAAGAGGACTTATCGGCTACCGTGCGGAATTTCTTACGGATACCAACGGCAACGGAATTATGAATCAGCTTTTCGACGGCTATGCACCTTATAAGGGTGATATTCAGACCCGTGAAAGAGGTTCAATTGTTGTTCATGAAACCGGAATGAGCACCGCTTACGGACTTTTCAACACGCAGGACAGAGGCAGACTCTTTATTCCTGCCGGTGTTGAGGTTTATGAAGGTATGATAGTCGGCGAATGTGCCAAGAATGAAGATATAGTATGCAACGTTTGCAAAACGAAGCATCTTACAAATACCCGTGCCTCAGGCTCCGATGATGCTCTGCGCCTTGTCCCACATAGTGTTTTGAGCCTTGAACAGTGCATGGAATTTATAAAGGATGATGAGCTTCTCGAGGTAACTCCTGATTCGCTCCGCCTTCGTAAGAGAATCCTTTCCAAGGAACTCAGAATGAAACAGCAGTTTAAGAAGAAGTAATTAACTATGATGAGAAAAACCGCCGTAGCCCTCGGAAGCTTTGACGGGCTTCACCGAGGACATATGTCAGTTATTGCCTGCACCGCCGAGTTTCAACGGGAGTGCGGGCTTTCTCCTCATGTGCTTTTATTCGATACACACCCCATGCTTATTCTTAAGGGGAAAGCACCTGACAAGCTTCTGCAGGATTTTCTGCGTGATGAAATAATTGCCGATGCAGGGGCAAAGGCAGATATCATACCTTTTAGAGATATAAAGGATATGTCATGCCGTGAATTCTTTGAAAAAATTATTATCGGAACACTCAATGCAGGTGCGGTTTGCTGCGGCTGGAATTACCGCTTCGGAAAGGGCGGCGAGGGTGACTGCGAATTGCTGTCCGAGCTTTGTAACGAGTACGGTGTTATGCTTAAAATCGTTCCTCATGTTGATTATGACGGTGAACCCATAAGCTCAACGAGAATAAGAAGGGCGATTGAAAACGGCGATATTCCGCTTGCCAATGCCATGCTCGGAAGGGAATTTCGCTATAAATCAACGGTTGTCAGCGGTCATCAGAGAGGCAGACTTATCGGTGCGCCTACGATAAATCAGCATTTTGACAAGAATTTTGTTCTGCCTAAAAAGGGAGTTTATGCTTCCGTCACTGTGGTTGAGGACAAAGAATATCCGTCTGTTACGAATATCGGTTTGCGTCCGTCATTTGAAAATGAGGATTTTCGCAGCGAAACCTGCATTCTTGACTTCAGCGGCAACCTCTACGGGCAGGATATTGAGGTAAGACTTATTCAGTATCTGCGTGACGAAGTGAAGTTTGACAGCATGGAAATGCTTTCCGCACAGATAGAAAGGGATGCGGAAAAATCTAAGGAAATTTTTGAGAAAAGGGGCGAAAAAGGCAATGTATGATAATTGGGAACAGCTTAAGTCAGAATGCATGGAGTGCAGAAAATGCTCTCTTTGCGAAACAAGAACAAACCTTGTTTTCGGTGTAGGTAACGAGAATGCCGAGGTAATGTTTGTCGGCGAGGGACCGGGCGAAAATGAGGATTTGCAGGGTGAGCCTTTTGTCGGCAGAGGCGGAAAGCTGCTTGACAAGTATCTTGAAGCGATTGACCTTGACCGCAAAAAAAATATCTATATTGCCAATATGGTAAAATGCCGTCCGCCGAAAAACCGTGACCCGCTTCCCGAGGAGCAGGATAAATGCATAGATTGGCTGCGTGAGCAGACAAGGCTTATCCGTCCGAAAATCATAGTGTGCCTCGGCAGAATTTCGGCGCAGAGGCTTATCTCAAAGGATTTCAAGGTTACAAAGCAGCATGGTGATTTTATAGAAAAAGGCGGCATCCTTTTTATGGGAACCTTCCATCCTGCAGCACTTCTGCGAAACCCCAACCAGAAGCCCGATGCGCTTGAGGATTTCCTTGCACTCCAAAGAAAAATCAAAGAAATCTGCGACCATACATATTAATCGGGAAATTTTGTCGGATTTAGTCACATTTTACTAAATTATTTTTCAATGAATGAAAAAAGTTGTTGACAAAATTCAAAAATTGGCTTATTATATAGCATACAAGGATTTTGAGAGGTAGTTTATAGTGCGAAAACAGAAAAAAACATTGACTTACGAGGAGTTGGCGGTTTTGGCTGCTAACGGCGATGATGAGTCCATGGCTCTTCTGATTTCTGCATTAACACCTATTGCCAAAGCAAAGGGTTATGCGCATGCGGATGCCCGCACGGCAGGCGAGGATCTTACTCAGGAGGGTATGCTCGGATTCCTTGAAGCGGTAAAGGGCTTTGACCCCGATAAGGGTTCATCATTCAAAGCCTATGCCGAAACCTGCATCAACAACAGAATTATTTCTGCCGTTCGTGCAAGCTATAATAATAAAAATGCCGCCCTTTCAAAAGCTGTCCCGCTTGAGGACAGTGCGTCTGAAATGGTCGGCGATGAGTTTGACCCTGAAAAGATTCTTTCTTCAAGGGCAGAATTTGAATATATCACGGGTCTTATAGAAAGCACTCTTTCAGAGTTTGAAAGGCAGGTTATTATCCTGCGTTTTCTCAACTTCAGCTATTCGGAAATTTCCGCACGGCTCGGCTGCAGCGAAAAAGCGGTAGACAATGCTTTGCAGAGAATACGGAAAAAGATGCGTGCAAAACTTAACAAATAATGCTTCGTCAGAAGCATTTGATATGCCCCCGTAGCTTAAAGCAGAGCGTTGTTCAACAAAGGTGGCGGTGCAATTCCGTCCAAGGGCGAAAAAATATATTTTTCAAGCGAGGTTAAAAACAATGTACGAAGACAAAACTCTCATCTGTAAGGAATGCGGCAATGAATTCACTTTCACAGCCGGCGAACAGGAATTCTATGCTGAAAAAGGCTTTGTAAACGAGCCCCAGCGCTGCAAGGCTTGCCGTGACGCACGCAAGAACGCAGCTCGTGGTGAGCGCGAATGGTTTGAAGCAACATGTGATTCCTGCGGTGGAGTTGCAAAAGTTCCCTTTAAGCCGCGTGAGGACAGACCTGTTTTCTGCAGCGAGTGCTTTGCAAAGAAGCAGGAACAGGCATAATTTAATTTCATATTAAATGCCAAAGCCCCCTCTTTTTTGAGGGGGCTTAAAATTTTGCTTATGCGTAATCCTCTGCAGGTGAAAATTCGTCCGTACCGACTCCGCAGAGAGGGCAGACCCAATCATCGGGAATATCCTCGAATTTTGTGCCGGCAGGTATTCCGTTATCGGGGTCACCGATTTTTTCATCATAAACATAACCGCAGATATCACAGATATACTTCATAAAAACGCTCCTTTGATTTTTATTATCATGTGCGTTTTTCTCGGATATTTGCATTTTATTTGCAAAGCTCCTCTGCAAGAGCTTCTATTTCAGCAATGTTTGCATCGTTAACTGCTGATTTAATGTGAACACCAGCTTCGGTGTAAGTAAGATTTTTGCAGCCTTCAAGCGCTCTTCTCATAAACTTTTCAGCCATGAGTGCCCATGTTCCGTTTTCGATAAATCCTACAGTTTTGTTTTGGAAAAATCTTTCGGAAAGATGCTTCAAAAATTCATGCATGAACGGGAACATTTCTCCGTTATAGGTAGTGGTTGCAAGAACAATTTTTCCGTAACGGAAGGCATCCTCAACCGCTTCTGCCATATCACAGCGGGCAAGGTCATTAACAACAACCTTCGGGCATCCTTTTTCGCGGAGCTTTTGAGCAAGAAGCTCAACTGCCTTCTTGGTGTTGCCGTAAACGGAAGTGTAGGCTATAACAACACCCTCGGTTTCAACTCCGTAGGATGACCAGATATCATAAAGGTTAATATAGTATCCGAGATTCTCGGTTAATACGGGACCGTGAAGGGGACAGATTTTTTCAATATCAAGAGTTGCAGCTTTTTTGAGAAGTGCCTGAACCTGTGCGCCGTATTTTCCTACAATTCCGAAATAATAGCGGCGGGCTTCGCAAGCCCAGTCCTCATCGGTATCCCATGCACCGAATTTTCCGAAGCCGTCAGCCGAGAAAAGAACCTTTTCCTTGCTGTCGTAGGTAACAATAACCTCGGGCCAGTGTACCATTGGAGCAGTGAAAAACTTAAGCTCACGGCTGCCGAGCGAAAGCAACGAGCCATCACCGACAACGATCTGTCTTTCCGCATAATCCGAGCCGTAAAACTGCTTCATCATAACAAAAGCCTTTGCGGAAGCAACAATCTGTGCATCGGGATAGGTCTGCATAAACAAGCTTATGTTTGCCGAATGGTCGGGTTCCATGTGCTGAACAATGAGATAATCGGGATTCCTTTCTCCGAGAACGGCTTTGATATTTCCGAGCCATTCCTCGCCGAAGGAAGCATCAACCGTATCCATAATTGCGATTTTTTCGTCAATAACGGCATAAGAATTGTATGCCATGCCGTTTTCAACAACATACTGACCTTCAAACAAATCAATGTCGCGGTCATTAACGCCGATATATTTAATGGTATCTGTAACAATCATGTTTTACTCCTATTTCAAAAAGCCTTGGATTATAACCTCTTCGGCTTCTTCCTCATTCATGCCGAAGGTCATGAGCTTTATAAGCTGGTCGTTATTGATTCTGCCGATTGCTGCTTCATGAACGATCTGCGCATCGGCTGAGTTTGCGGTGATTGCGGGAATTGAGCTTACGGTTGCACTGTCCATGATAATGGAGTCGCACTGAACGTGAGCTCTGCATTTTGCATTGCCTATTGCGTTGGGGTGGAAAATCTGCTTTGAATTATCCTTTGCAACAGAACGGGAAATAATCTGTGAGGAAGCATCCTCGCCGTCAAGATAAACATCCATATCCGAACGAGCATACTGATTCCCGTGAGTGAGAAGGCGCTCGGTCATAATGAGCTTTGCACCTGCGGCGAGATGTGCCTTTGTGTCACGAACCGTTGAGTCAACGCCCTTTATTTGAACCATTTCCATTTCGCAAACGGAATTTTCGTCCTGTTCAACAACGGTAACGGGATTAAGGATTCTCTCGCCCTTGCCGTCGCCCTCGCCGTAGTGCTTTTCAACATACTTTACCTTGGCATTTTTGCCGATATGGAAGGTATGGATGCCGTCATGCTGCGATTTTTCATCACCGCTGTTGTGGATTCCGCAGCCTGCAACAATAAGGATATCCGCATCATCGCCGATATAGAAATCGTTGTAAACAAGGTCATCAACACCCGTTTCGGTAATGATAACGGGAATATGAACACTTTCATTTTTTGTGCCGGGAGCAACAATGATATCAATGCCGGGCTTGTCCGTTTTGGTTACAATTTCAATGTTAGCGGTGGAGCGCCTTGAAAGACCCTCGCCGTTTTTTCTTATATTATACGCGCCGGCAGGAACATCGTGGAGGTCGGCAATGGATTCGAGCAATCCGATATCTGTCTTTTCCATTGATTAATTCTCCTTTCCTCTGAAACCGCAGTTTTCGCTGAATTCGCCCATAAGCTGCGGGAAAATTTCATCCTTCGTGCCGCTGCTTCTGACCTTGCCGTCGGCAATAACAATCATCTTATCCGCAAGCTGCATGATTCTTTCCTGATGGGAAATAATTATAACGCTTCTGTGGCTGCCCTTGCTCATTGCTTTGAAGGATTCGACAAGCATCGAGAAGCTCCAAAGGTCAATGCCTGCCTCGGGTTCATCAAAAATCGCAAGGTCAAGTTTGCGTGCCATGAGTGTTGCAATTTCTATTCTCTTTGCCTCACCGCCCGAAAGGGAATAGTCCATTTCACGGTTGAGGTAGTCCTTTGAGCAAAGACCTACACTTGTGAGATATCCGCAGCATTCATCGACGGGCAATTCACAGCCTGCCGCAAGCGAAAGAAGACGACGTACAGTAAGTCCCTTGAACCTTGGAGGCTGCTGGAAGGCATAGCCTATGCCGAGCTTTGCTCTTTCCGTAACGGACATATCTGTTATATCTGTATCATTATAATAGATTTTGCCGCTTGTGGGCTTTTCAATGCCCATGATAAGGCGGGCAAGCGTTGATTTGCCGCCGCCGTTGGGACCTGTAATAACGGTAAAAGCACCGTCGGGAATTTCAATGTTAATGTTGTCTATTATTTCAAGGTTTTTGCCGTCAACATCCACCTTGAACGAAACATTTTCAAGCTTTAACATACATTTTTTCTCCATAAATAAGTTATCAATTTATTATATAACAATATCCTTCTGTTATCAATATATCGGAAGAATTTTATCTGCGCCAAAATTTTCTGTCGAGGCTTCTGAATTGAACTGCTTGGGCGATGTGAGAAACCTCAATGGTTTTGCTGCCGTCAAGGTCTGCCGCCGTTCTTGCAACACGCAGAATTTTATCATAGGCTCTTGCAGAAAAATCAAGCTTCTCAAAGATGTTTTCAAGGAATACCATTGCCGAGGGTTCTGCAACACAGAATTTCTTTGTCTGTTCGGGAGTCATTTTTGCGTTGCACGAAATTCCGGAGCCTGCAAGACGTTCCTGCTGAATTTTTCTTGCAGCATTGACTCTTTTCTTTATATCCGCCGAGCATTCCGAGGGAGTCTTACTTGAAAGACTTTCAAAATCAACAGGTGGAACCTCGATGTGAATATCCATTCTGTCAAGCAGGGGACCTGATACCTTGGCAAGATAACGTTTTGCCGCAATATCGGGGCAGGTACATTTCTTTTTGGGATGCCCTTTGAAGCCGCAGGGACAGGGATTCATTGCGCAAACAACCATGGTTGAGCATGGATAGGTGAGTGAAGCATTTGCTCTGGAAATGGTAACCTTGCCGTCCTCAATAGGCTGACGAAGAACCTCCATGGCAGTCCTCGAAAATTCGGGAAGCTCGTCAAGAAAAAGAACACCGTTATGTGCAAGAGAAATCTCACCGGGTCTGGGAATTATTCCGCCGCCCGAAAGTCCTGCAGGGGATACCGTGTGGTGGGGCGCCCTGAACGGCCTTTCACGGATAAGAGAAACTCCCTCAGGCATTGCGCCCGCAATGGAATAAAGCTCCGTTGTTTCAAGACTTTCCTCAAAAGTCATATCGGGAAGAATGGAGGGAAGCCTTTTGGCGAGCATGCTTTTACCTGAGCCGGGAGGACCTACCATGATGATATTATGCCCTCCTGCGGCGGCGATTTCCAAAGCATACCTTGCTTCCTGCTGCCCCATAACATCTCTGAAATCGGGAACGAACATACCGAAAGCATTTTCGTTTTTAGAAAGCTCCTCGTATTTGACAGGGATGAGCAGCTCCTCGCCCGTAAGATGCTTTACAGCCTGATTTACGTTTTCAAGTGCATATATTTCAATGCCGTTTACAACCGAGCATTCGAGCGCATTTTCCGCCGGCACGAAAACCCGTTTTATACCGCTCTTTTTGGCTCTTATAACCATGGACAGCGCACCGTTTACATGACGCACAAGTCCGTCAAGCGACAGCTCACCGATGAAAGCGCAGTCGTCTGTTTTGCCTCTTAGCTGTTCGTTGGCGCTTAAAATCGCAATAAATATCGGCAAGTCGTAAATAGGACCTTCTTTTCTTATATCTGCAGGGGAAAGATTGATGGTAACTCTGCTTTGAGGGAAGGAGTAGCCGCAGTTTTTTATTGCAGAGCGGACTCTGTTGCGTGATTCGCTTACGGAAGCATCGGGCAGACCTACTATGTCGATTCTCGGCAAGCCCTGACCGAAATCAACCTCAACACCGACCATGTAGCTTTCGATGCCGAAAAGTCCCATGCTGTTAATCCTCGCAAACATCAAATCACCCCCTGATTTTCAATATAATATCATAGCATATAATGTTGAAAAAGACAAGTAAAAAAGCTGCCACGAAAGTGACAGCTTTTGAATATTATTTGCCGAACATCATAAGCAGGAAGCCTGCTGCAACGGCTGAACCGATAACACCCGCAACGTTCGGACCCATTGCATGCATGAGAAGGAAGTTTGTGGGGTTATACTTTCTGCCTTCGGTCTGAGCAACACGGGCAGCCATGGGAACTGCGGAAACACCGGCAGAACCGATGAGGGGATTGATTTTTCCGCCTGTGACAAGATAGAGAAGCTTGCCGAGAAGCAGACCGCCGATTGTTGAGAATGCAAAAGCAATAAGACCGAGAACAACAATTTTGATGGTGTCGAGCTTTAAGAACTCTGTGCCGTTCGTTGTTGCACCAACGGTAACACCGAGGAGAATGGTGACGATATTGGTGAGTGCATTCTGTGCGGTTTCGCTGAGTCTGTCGGTAACGCCGCATTCCTTAAGAAGGTTACCGAACATGAGCATACCAATAAGGGGTGCCGCATCCGGAATAAGAAGAGCAACAACAACGAAAACAACAATTGGGAAGATAATCTTCTCTGTTTTGCTTACGGTGCGAAGCTGCTTCATTTCAACCTTTCTTTCCTTCTCCGTTGTGAGAAGCTTCATGAGAGGCGGCTGAATGAGCGGGATGAGTGCCATGTAGGAATATGCTGCAAGGGCGATGGGTCCGAGCAGATGACCTGCAAGCTTTGAGGCAACGAGAATTGCGGTAGGGCCGTCGGCACCGCCGATGATAGCGATTGATGCGGCCTCCTGCGGAGTAAAGCCGAGGAGAATTGCAATAACAAAAGCGATGTAAATGCCGAGCTGAGCTGCGGCACCGAGAAGAAGGCTTACGGGGTTTGCAAGAAGAGGACCGAAGTCTGTCATTGCGCCGATTCCGAGGAAGATAAGGCAGGGGAAGATTGAACTCTTAACACCTGCGTAAATCAGCCTTAAAACACCGGAATCATACCAATGTGCGCCTTCGACGATATTGGATGTATCCATAAGTCCCGTGGGGTCATCCATAAGACCTGCACCGGGCATATTTGCAAGAAGAATGCCGAATGCGATGGGAACAAGCAAAAGCGGCTCAAACTTCTTGACGATAGCGAGATAAAGGAATACAACGGAAACAAGAATCATAACTACGTTCTGCCACTGAAGCAGAGCAAAACCCGAGCTTTCCCATATTCCTTTCAGTATTTCTGTGATGATTTCCATAACGGTTCTCCTTATGCGATAACAGCGAGAACAGCATCAGTTTCAACGGTTGAACCCTTTGAAACAAGAACCTGAGCAACTGTGCCTGCGCAGGGAGCAACGATTTCATTTTCCATTTTCATAGCTTCAAGAACGATTATAACATCGCCTGCTGCAACGGTTGAGCCTGCGGGCTTGTTAACCGAAAGAATAGTGCCGGGCATGGGAGCGGTGATGTTTGTTCCGCCTGCAACGGGTGCAGCAGGAGCTGCAGGAGCAGCGGCGGGGGCGGGAGCTGCTGCAGGAGCGGGAGCAGCAACGGGTGCAGGAGCAGCAACAGGTGCAACGGGTGCTGCTGCAACGGGTGCGTCAGATACATTCATAATAACTGCCTGGGTTTCTTCAACCTCTACTTCATAGGCTTTACCGTTAAGATTTACAACGTATTTCATAATAATTATTCCTCCACTTTTTTGATTGATTTAAAGCTGAGTCTGTCAAGCGGAATGCCGCTTTCTTTACTTACAATTGCCATTATTGTTGCGGCTGTGCGCTCGTCAACATCAACAAGCTCTGTGATTCCTTTGATTGATTTGAAAGCGAGTCTTTCAAGAGGAATACCGCTCTGATTGCTTACGAGTGCCATAACAACCGCTGCTGTAGGTTCATCAACATCAATGAGTTGAATATGTCCGGGCATATAAGCAACGGGTGCGGGAGTAGCAGCAGCGGGTGCAGCAACGGGTGCGGCGGGTGCCGATTCGATAACTGTTACTTCTTCATCGGATGAAGTGAATTTGCCTTCAACGGCTCTTAAAATTTTTGAAAGGAGAACAATGAGAACGGCGAGAATTGCGAGTTCAAGAAGAACAACTGCGATACCTGCAACCGCAACGAACATTGTTTCCGACATTGTCAGGATTTCTTTATCTGCAAACATATTCGTCACCCTCAGTCAATTCTCGTGATAGTGTATGAGAATGTGTTCTTTCTGTCAGCTTCGCGCTTCTCGAAGAAGGCTTCTGCCTGAGTGGGGAATGCGATATATGAAAGAACATCCTCTTCACAGGTTGCCTTGTTGCCGAGATAAGCCTTTGCTTCTTCCATGCCGGGTGCAAGAGTATCTGCAAATCTTCCGGTAAAGGGCTTTTCTTCGCCGAGAACGAGCTTCTGAAGCTCTTCGCTTACCTTGCCGGGAGCCTTTCCGTATTCGCCCTTGATATAGCTCTTAACTTCCTTGGAGATGTTCTTGTATCTTTCGCCTGCAAGAACGTTTGCTGTTGCCTGAACACCTACCATCTGGCTCATGGGAGTTACGAGGGGAGGATAGCCGAGGTCTTCACGGACTCTGGGAGTTTCGAGAAGAACTTCATCAAGCTTATCAAGCTTATTCTGAGCGGTGAGCTGTGCAACGAGGTTTGAAAGCATGCCGCCGGGAATCTGATAAATAAGAGCATCTGTCTGTGTACCCATAACAACAGGATTGAGAAGTCCGCTTTCAAGTGCCTTTGCACGGATGGGCTTGAAGAAATCGTTGATTTCCTTGCATACATTTTCGTCAACGTCAACTTCATAGCCGTACTGCTTAAGAGTATAAACAAGAGTTTCGGTTGCGGGCTGTGAAGTGCCGCCTGAGAAGCAGGAAATAGCTGAGTCTATAACGTCTGCACCTGCTTCAACGCACTTGAGAAGTGTCATAAAGCCGAGACCTGTTGTTGAATGAGTATGAACAACAATGGGAACCTTAACATTTGCTTTTAGAGCCTTAACGAGGTCATAGCCTTCCTTCGGGCTCATAATGCCTGCCATATCCTTGATGCAGATGGACTGAACTCCGAGAGCTTCAATTTCCTTTGCGAGCTTAACATAGCTTTCAAGGTTATGAATGGGGCTGATGGTGTAGCAGATTGTACCCGATGCGTGAGCGCCGCACTTAAGTGTTTCGTCAACTGCAACTTCAATGTTGCGAACGTCGTTGAGTGCGTCAAAAATTCTGATGATATCAATGCCGTTTTCAACACTCTTTCTGATGAAAGCGCGTACAACATCATCGGGATAGTGCTTGTAGCCGAGAAGGTTCTGACCTCTCAGGAGCATCTGGAGCTTTGTGTTGGGGCAAGCCTTCTTGATGTTGCGAAGTCTTTCCCAAGGATCTTCGTTGAGGTAACGCAGGCATGAATCGAAGGTTGCGCCGCCCCAGCATTCGAGTGAATAGTAGCCTGCCTTGTCAAGCTTTTCAAGAATGGACTTGAAATCCGAGAAAGGCATTCTTGTTGCGATAAGAGATTGGTTAGCATCTCTGAGCACGGTTTCGGTGAAATTAACTTTCATAAAAACTCATGTTCCTTTCTGTATATTTGAAATAATTGTAACCTGAATTAAAATCCGATGCGTGCAGCGATATAGTCTTCAAGAGCATCAATTGAAATTCTCTCCTGCTGCATGGTGTCACGGTCACGGACTGTTACGCAGTTATCCTCGAGTGAATCAAAGTCGAAGGTAATGCAGATGGGAGTACCGATTTCATCCTCACGGCGGTATCTCTTACCGATTGAGCCTGTTTCGTCAAAGTCAACCATGAACTTCTTCTGGAGCTTTTCATAAACCTTGAGTGCATCGGGTGAAAGCTTCTTTGAAAGAGGAAGAACCGCTGCCTTATAGGGTGCAATTGCGGGGCTGAGGTGAAGAACAACTCTTGTGTCGTTCTTTTCGGCATCAATAACCTCTTCGTCATATGCCTCGCAGAGAAGAGCGAGAACGGTTCTGTCAAGACCGTAGGTTGATTCGATGATGAAGGGGATATATTTTTCGTTGGTTTCGGGGTCAAGATAGTCCATCTTTGCGCCGCTGTATTCCTGATGCCTTGTGAGGTCAAAGTTTGTTCTGTTGTGAGTGCCGTTGATTTCGCCCCAACCGAAGGGGAAGAGAAATTCGATGTCGCAGGCAGCCTTTGCGTAGTGAGCAAGCTTTTCATGGTCATGGAAGCGGAGATGCTCGGGATTAATGCCGAGGTCCTGATAATACTTCATGCCGTATTCCTTGAAGTAATCGTAAAGCTCGCTGTCGGTGCCTTCCTTGCAGAAGGTCTGGAATTCCATCTGTTCAAATTCGATTGTTCTGAAGGTGAAGTTACCGGGAGTGATTTCATTTCTGAAAGCCTTACCGATCTGACCGATGCTGAAGGGAAGCTTTGCTCTCATTGTTCTCTGAACGTTGAGATAGTTAACATATTCACCCTGAGCATTTTCAGGACGGAGATAGATAACACTCTTGCTGTCGTTGGTAACTCCTCTGAAGGTCTGGAACATCAGGTTAAACTCTCTGATGTCGGTAAAGTTATGCTTGCCGCAATGGGGACAGGGGATTGAGTTTGCTTTGATATACTCAAACATCTCTTCCTTTGTCATGCCGTCTGCATGAGCATCGGGATTGAAGTCGTCGATAAGATTATCCGCTCTGTGACGCATCTTGCATTCCTTGCAGTCAAGAAGAGGGTCGGAGAAGCTGCCTACATGACCGCTTGCTTCCCAAACTCTGGGATGCATGAGGATATCGGCATCAACCTCGTAGCTGTTTTTTCTTTCCTGAATGAATCTCTTGCGCCAGGTGTCTTTAACATTGTTTTTCATTCTTGCGCCAAGGGGACCGTAGTCCCATGTGTTAGCAAGACCGCCGTAGATTTCGCTGCCTGCAAAAATGAAGCCTCTTCCTTTGCAGAGAGCAACGATTTTTTCCATGGTTTTTTCGGTATTTTTCATCATATCCAAAACTCCCGCCATTATAATATTTTTACCCTATTATGATACCCAAAATACATTTTAAAGTCAATATTTACCGCAACAAAAAAGACCGTAAAAAACGGTCATTTTTGGTAAAATGTACTATTTATTTTTTCTTCTTCTTTTTATAAGAATTATCGACACAATAACAAGAGAAATTACCGCAATTGCAAGCGCAATAAAGAGGAAGGTCGGGAAATCGCCCGAAACCATAATTGCAGTCGGTCCGTCGGCACCTCCGATTATACCTATTGAACTCTCCGATGCAGATGCGGATATTGAAAATGCAGTTATCAATACAACAGAAACAATCAGTAAAATTACGTTCTTAATCTTCATGGCTGTTCTCCTTTGAAATTATATTATAGTTAAGCTTATCGCTGAAATCGGAAAGCATGGTTTCGGATGAACCCTTGACAACATATTCCCTTTCTTTCGTTACGATATGTACCTCAGCATTTGAATGTCTTGTGTGAAATCCTGTTTCGTTGACGGCTATGATATCATCAATGCTTATATCAAAATCTTCCGTGTCGAAAAATCCTATGGGGATTCTGCCGCATACTCGGTCCGATGTGATGTTAAGAAAGCATTTTTTCTCCTGAATAATCGTGGCGACTCCCAAAAATATCGAAAACAGAGAGGCGAAAAAGCATATTATGTTTGATATTTTGCGACGGCTGCCGATATAATACGGACGGTCTGCAAACGAGAAAATCACAATGGCAAGCAGCAAAATGCCGCCCCCGATTTTGATGATTGACGGAAACAGAAGATAGTCCTTGTAATCGTATTTTTCGGGTTTGTTATTTTCAATGTTTCTGACATATTTCTCCGCTTTTTCAAGCTCTTCGGCATTGATATCCTCTTCGAGCGGGATTTCGGTTGTGACGGCAGCCTTTTTCTTGGTTATGTATGCGCCGCATTCGGGACATATTTCTTCGCTCTTTTTAACCCTCGTACCGCAGTTAAGGCACTTCATTTTATCACTCCCTTATCAAAATATTACCATACATTATATTAGTCTGTCAACAAATGCATTTTATCTTGATATTTTCCATCAATATGATATAATTTAAAACGGAAATATATTTAGCGGAGGTATATCATGGCTGATTATAAAATTACAAATCCTTATGCTGATGTGAGCGGGCTTATTCCGAAATGCGAAAATCACTATAAAACAAATCTTCATACCCATTCAACCTACAGCGATGCAAATTACACCATGACCGAAATGATTGAGGGGTTTTATGATAACGATTTTGATATTCTTGCCTTTGCCGAGCACGGTATTTTCGGCAAGGAGTGGGACAAAGAGCCTTCCAAAATTCCTCTTTTTACCTTTCAGTATCTCTGGCACGGTAAACGCAGTCACCCCACAACCGAGCAGTACAAGGCATTCCTTAACGGTACATACAGAACTCCCGCAAATTCAAGAACAAAAAAGAGAGGGCTTATGTGTGTTCCCGATGCAATAGAGCTGAATATGTTTACATTGGTCAAGAATCATGTAAACGGATATTTTACCAATGATGCATACGAGGGAAAGTACGGCAAGGAAAATGACTTTGAAACCCCGATAAAGCTTGTTGAGGAGAGCGGCGGTATTTCTCATATCAATCACCCCACCGACTGGCTTCAGGCATATAAAGACCCGAGTGTTGCAAAGGTTCCCGAAAACATTGCGTTTTTTGCTGACCTTCTGAGAAGATATAAGTCCTGCCTCGGAATTGAGGTTCTCAATATGTATGACAGACCCAACAGAAGCGACAGAATACTCTGGGATGAGCTTCTTAAAACCCTTATTCCCGAGGGCGAAAGAACCGTATGGGGCTTCGGCAACAGCGATGCTCACAGAGTTTGTGAAATTGACACGGCATTTATGGATTTCATTCTCCCTGAATATTCTCTTGAAAATCTCCGCAAGGCTATGGAAAACGGTAATTTCTTTGCTGTTGCACGTTATGCGAAGAATGAGCTTGGTGAGGACTTCAAGGGCGAGGGTCCCGTTCCCGTTGTTACGGAGATTACCGTTGACGATGATGCGGATACCATAACAATCAAGGGCATTAATTGCAACGCAATCGAATGGATAGCCGACGGAGAAATCATTGAAAGTGTTACTGCAGAAGCCGATGGCGAATTGGTTTCAACAATTAAGCTCCGTGAGAAGAGCGATAAGCTCAGCTGCTATGTAAGAGCGCAGCTTAAGGGAAAAGGCGGCATCTGCATGACCCAGCCGTTTATCTGCGATGACGGCGATATGGTTCGTTTCAGAAAGCCTCTTCCCGTTCCCGCAAAGCTCACCAAAGCACAGCAAATCAAGAAAAAGCTTGCAGATACCCGTCCCGGTGTTATTCTTTTCAGAATGATAATGGGCGAAAAAACAAACGTATAGTAAATTTTTATATATTGGAAGCCCGATTTTTTTTGATTTTTGTAATACTTGAAAAAATCGCGCATGAGGGCAAAAAAATTTACAAAAAATCTATACAAATCAAAAAAATTGTGCTAAAGTATTTATGTTTTTAAAACAAAAGGAGTGTTGCACATGAAAAAAATTTATGAAGGCAAAACAAAGGACGTTTATTCACTTGACAACGGCAACGTAATGCTCAAGTTCAAGGACGACTGCACAGGCAAAGACGGTGTTTTTGATCCCGGTGAAAACAGTGTCGGTCTTACCATCGAAGGCATCGGTAAGGCTAATCTCCAGACATCCATTCACTACTTTGAGCTTCTTAAGAATGCAGGCATCAAGACTCACTATGTAGGCGCAAACGTTGACGATGCAACAATGGAGGTTCTTCCCGGTAAAGTGTTCGGTCACGGTCTTGAAGTTATTTGCCGCCTTGTTGCAACAGGCAGCTTCATCCGCAGATACGGCGAATATATTGCAGACGGCACAGTTCTTGAAGGCGGCTATGTTGAATGCACATTCAAGAATGACGCACTCGGCGATCCCCTCGTAACAGGCGAAGGTCTTGCTGCTCTCGGTATCATGACTCCCGCTATGTTTGAAAGCATGAAGGAGCAGACTCTTAAAATCACAAAGATTGTTGCCGACGACCTTAAGTCAATCGGTCTTGACCTTTGGGATATCAAGTTTGAGTTCGGCTACAACAATGACGAGGTTATCCTCATTGACGAAATCGCTTCAGGCAATATGCGTGTTTATAAAGACGGCAAAATCGTTGACCCCGTTGAACTCACAAAGCTTATCCTTAACAGATAAATTGCAAATGATAAAAATCGGCTTGTATGGGCAATCCCATACAAGCCTTTTGTTTTATTCGGTTATTACTGCTTCTGTTTGCTCGGCTTCACCGTATTTGGCAATTATTTCTGCTTCCAATTGATTAACATCTACCCAGACAGTTTGCGGTGTGTATTCTCCGTTTTCAACAGCTTCTTCAAATTCATCAGGGTACACATACGGGTATTCACCGCTCAGATAATATTCATTGATTATTTCATCATCAAAGGTGTAAATTATATCCGCATTATATATTTCATACATTTCCTGTCATGTCGGGGCAGAGGCTTGCCCGTTTCGGTTAACAAAAAACTGCCTCACCAAACGGTGAAGCAGTCAGCTTGTCAAAAATTTGATTTTGGTTGATAAATGCGATTTGTTTTCACGGCTCCCTCAAGAGGAAGCCGTGAATGAAAGGCAGGAGTTACAAAGGGCTTTGGTTATATTTAAAGCCTTACAAACAGTTAAGGGGCTGAAAAACAGCCCCTTTCGGTTTATGTGATTTTTATCCCACGAACTTAATTGTGAGAATCTTTTTGCCGGTGATTTCAAACTCTGCAAAGCCGTCTGCATCAACGGTAAGGGGAGCTTCGTCAAGCTCTTCAAGAGTAACAAGCTTGATTTCCTTCCACTTCTTGCCCGAATATGCGGGAAGCTCAAATTCGGCAACCTGTCTTTCAACGGGTGACTGTGCCTTTTCGATGGGAGCTATGCCGCCGTTAAGACGGATTGCGTTTTTGATTGCCTTGTCAGAGGGGTTGAAGAGTCTGATAACATAGCCTTCGCCGTCTTCGCTCTTCTTGATTGCGCTGACATTGAGGTTTTCATCCTTAAGCTCAATGAAGGAATGAGTAAGGGGATTCTTGCCGTGAGCGGTGGGAGCAAGCTGACCGGCTGTAAGATAGAGGTTGAAGCGCTCGCTTTCCTGCCATACGTTGCCCTCTTCCCAGTCGCCTCTGTGGGGCATGAATGCATAGCGGAATGTATTTATGCCGATGCACTGCGAGCCCTTATCCCAGTCGCTGTAATTCTGCATATCTGCAGTTACGCATATGCGGAGAGGATATGCACGGATGAGTGAAAGATAGAGAGTGTTGCATTCGTCATCCGCAGCCTCGTAAGCCTTAAGACCCGTGTTGAGAAGAGCCGCACCGTTAGTGCCGTCTGTAAGGTCAACAAAGGAATTCATGGGATGCTCAGTCATGGGTATTTCATCATAGAGTGAGTAGTCAGGCTTTGCAACAGGGCGCTTAACAACGTCAAACTGACCCTGAGCATAAGAGTATTCCGACTTGATGTTGGTCGGGAAGCCTACCTGAAGATAATGGTCCTCGCAGCGGTTGTTGATTGTTGTTTCGATTTCAACAAATCTTGCACCCTTGCGAAGAGTAACGATGCTGTCGATATCAACGGGAAGCTTGTGCTCGCTTCTTGATTTTTCGTCTGCGGAGCGCTTTTCGGGAAGCATCCAGCGCATTGAAATCTTGTATGCGGTTTCAAACTCACCGTCACGAAGGAGAGTGATGGTTGCCTTTTCGCCGAGAGTTGTGAAAATCTCGTTAAATTCGGGTACAAAGTGTTCCCAGGGATTGCCGATTTCGCCGCCGTCCTTGAAGAAGCCGAGATTTTCGTAAACTCTGCCGCTTTCTTTTTCGGTAACGTTATATGTACCGTTGCTGTTGAAGGTAACACGGAGATATTCATTCTCCATAGTCTGGTTTGTTTTAAGAAGGGTAACGGGAGTTGTTGCACGGACATTATATGTGGGACGCATTTTATAGGTCTTGTAGCCCATTGCGGGGATATCGGAAACCTCGATTGCGATGAGGCGCTGCTTGGTGTGAAGAACGTTTGCGGTATCGTTGGGATTCTGGATAATCTGTGCGTTGTTATCGTTTGAGGAAATAACCTGATACTTAAGCACATTGCCGTCTTCGTCAACAATTTCAAATGTGCCGGTTTTCCATTCTGCGGGAATTTCAACGCGGATGTTTACCGTTTCGCTTCTCTTGAAAGGAGCGGGGTTGAAAACAACGATTGCGGCATCGTCACGGCTGAAGGACTTAAGGTCGATATCGCCTGCGATATCCATGAATGCACGTTCAAAAATGCAGTTTGAAAGCTCTCTTGACTGTCTGTAACGTGACATAACATCCTCATAAACAACATCTCTTCCGCAGGAGCCAATGCTGTCATGACCGTGGTTCTGAAGAAGGTAATTATATGAAAGGTCAATGAAATTCTGAGGATAAGGTGCGCCTGCAAGGGATGCGAAAACAGCGAAAGGCTCTGCATAGTTGATGAGTCTTCTCTCTGTATCAAAGTTTTCCTGCTTGATATATGTTCTTGCGGAAAGAATCCAGCCGCAGAGAATGCTTACACTGCCTTTGGTATAGGGGTCACGCATTTCGCCCTTGAGTACGGGTGCGTTGGGGTCGAAGTTATCAATGATACTCTGTTCCATTTCTCTGAGAGTGCTGTGGAAAACATCTGCATCGGGAAGCGCATCGTTGAGGTCCTTGATAAGCTGAACTTCTCTTGCGTCGGGGCATGAGGAGTCATGACCTGCCGACCAGAAGCGGTGCTGTGTTGTCCAGTCATTGTTCTGCTCTTCAATAGCCTGCTCCGCTCTTGCCTGAATATTTTCTTTGTGGTACTCAAAGAACGGGTGTGTATACTGATAGTCAAGCTTCCAATCTCTGTCGATAAGCTTGAAAACACCGTTGTTGTCGTTCCATACCATATCGCGGTTGTTTTCATTGGACTGGTTGAAATATACGGGGCGCTGAACTACATACCAGATGTTGTAACGGGGTCTTTTTCCGAGACGTGATGCCCAGATTCTTGAACCGTCGGGGCTTTCCCAGAAAAATTCCGAACGGGGTGCTTTGTATGTGTTAATGCCTCTGTAGAAAGAAGCAAAGTTGATGCCGAAGCCCGAATAAATCTGGGGAAGCTGTGAAATCTGACCCCAGCCGAAGGGTGAGTAGCCCGTTTTGCTTACACCGCCCATTTCCTTTGCCATTTTGTGACCAAGAAGAAGGTTGCGGACAAGTGCTTCGCTGCCTACCGTAAATTCATCGGGAAGGCAGAACCAGGGACCGACGGCAATTCTGCCCTCGGAGATATATTTCTTAAGCTTTTCCTTCTTTTCGGGATATACTTCAAGATAATCCTGAATGGGCATTGTCTGCGAGTCAAAGTGGAAATGCTTATAGTCGGGATTCTTATCAAGAATATCGAGAAGCATATCAACCATGTAGCCGAGCATATGCTGCGTTCTGCGAGCGGAAAAACGCCATTCTCTGTCCCAGTGGGTATTGGATATAAAATGACACTGAATTTTGTTGTTATCCATATCTGTTCTCCTTATCCTTTAATGATTTTCATGATTTCGGCAAAGTTGTTGCAGAAGTGGGAGCAAACAGCCTTTGTGCCGCTTGATTCAATGTTGCCGCCTGAGATACCGATGGTGGTATAGCCTGCAAGACGTACCGAGCAGGCACCTGCGCCGCTGTCCTCAATGCCGACAACTCTGTTTCTGTCTGCAAAAGCTTCGCCAAGACCTACAATTGAGGTTTCGGAATAGAGCCACGGATGGGGCTTGGGTGAAAGCTCGCCGAGAGTGCCTACGCTGCCCTTGCGAAGGGGAAAGCCCGCCGAAATAATTGCATCGTAAAAATCCTTGGGGTCGCCCATTCCGAGTGTACGGAATGCGGAAAGAATTTCAGGCCATGCCTTTTCATAAAGACCCGAGGTAACAAGACCGATTTTAACTCCCATATCCTTAAGCTCAAGAAGGAAATCTTTAACACCCTCTGTGGGAGTAAATGCGCCGTCCTTGCCTCTGCCTGCCATGATTTCTTCCATTTCTCTGTGAGTATGTTCAAAATAGAAATTGCGTGCCTTTTCAAGAGATTCTCCGGGGCAGTATTTATCTATGCAATACTGAAGATGCTCTGAAACACTGTGACCGGAAACAAAGGGAAGGTCAGCATCCTCAAGCTCGAATTTGGGGTTGCCGAGCATGCTTGCCGTACTCATCTGAATAATCCAGATCCAGAAATCCTCGCTGCGTACGGTTGTGCCGTCAAGGTCCATAAGTACTGCGTTGAGGGGATACTCTGTTTTAACGGGGTAAACGGGGTAATAAACGGGATATGCAATAGCGGATTTTACACCTGCAAGGGTGTGAGAACCAAAGGAAACAAATTCAACCTTTTTATCGCCCGTTGCAACAATGCAGTCAACACCGTTTTTGCCGGTTACAAACTTGCCGTCCTCCGTTGTTTCAAGAAGATGAAAACCGCTCTCGGGGCCGACCGGTCCGAGGTCGGGAATGATAATGTTTTTGTCAAGAAGCATAACCATATTCCTTTCTGACATAAATTTTCAATTTATTCTATCACATTTAATTCAAGAAGTAAACTATAAAATATTTTAATTTAATATGATTTGCCGTAGCATGGTTCCATGCCTTCGCGGACCCTGACAACTTTTAAAAATATAATTTATTTTATGTTGAAATATGAAACTGATGATGATATACTGTATTATGAATGAGTTAAAATTAATCATTTATATAAAGAAAGGACGATGCAAGTTGGCAGAAATCAAAAATTTTGATGCGGTCGCAGCACTTGATGCAATGGATGCTCATGTTGATGACTGGCGCGATGCTACTAAAGGCAAGCAGAGAGGTATCTTTTCGTTTGACGATGTTGTAAATGTTAAGCTTAAGACCCTCAAAAAGAGAATTTATACCGATATCGAATCCCTCCCCGCATGGAAGATGAAGGAATGCATTTATAAGGGTATAGGCGATTACGAATATCTTTATGACGAGTGGAAGGACCTCAATGTAGGCGATAAGTGGGGTAACAACGGTTGGAGTGCATTCTTCAAAAACTCCTTTGATATGCCCGAAAGATTCGCAGGCAAGAAGGTTACTCTCAATGTTTATTTCGGCGGTGACTCTCTTCTTTCAATCAACGGTGAGCCTTATCAGGGTCTTGATCCCTTCCGCAACAGTGTGCTTCTTTCAAATGAAGCAAAGGCAGGCGAGCATTACGATATTGATATAGAATCCTACTATGTATGGCATTCAAACGAATCAACAGTAAAGACTCTTTCCTGCTCTTTCATCGGTGTTGTTGATCCCGTAATCGAAGAGGTTTACTGGGATTTCAAAGCTGTTTTCAATGCTCTCTTTATGCCTGTTCTCGATACCGGTCTTGCAGAGCTTATCCGCTCAGCTCTCAAAGAAGCATTTACACACGTTAACTTTGATGTTGACGGCGATGAGTTTAAGGCAGGCCTTCTTGAAGCACAGAAGGTTCTCAAGGAAAGAGTTTACAATAACCCCAACTATAAGACAGAAGGTACACTTTCACTTGTCGGTAACTCCCACCTTGACATTGTTTTCATGTGGGCATATAAGGAATATGTTCGTAAGCTCGGCAGAACTCATGCAACAATGCTCAGACTTATGGAGCAGTATCCCGATTTCATTTTCTCGCAGAGTACAGCTCCTACATATATTGAAATGGAAAAGAGATATCCCAACCTCTTCAATCAGGTTAAAAAACGTATTGAAGAAGGCAGATGGGAATATATCGGCGCAATGTGGGTTGAGCCTGACTGTAACCTTGTTTCGGGCGAATCCTTTGTTCGTCAGCTTCTTCACGGTGTAAGATACGCAGAAAAGACCTTCGGAATCACTCCCAAAACCTGTTGGGTACCCGACGTATTCGGTAACGGCTATGCTATGCCTCAGATTCTCAAAAAGGCAGGAGTTGAGTATTTCGTAACTCACAAGATGGGTATCTGGAACGATACAAATCCCTGGCAGTACAGCACCTTCTGGTGGGAAGGTCCCGACGGCTCAAAGGTATTCTCGATTGTTCCTCCCACTCACTTTATCGGTACGGTTGAGGCAGACTCCCTCAAGATGAACTGGAAGAAGTACACAGACAAGGCTACCATCGGTGAATCCATGTACTGCTACGGCTGGGGCGACGGCGGCGGCGGTGTTGATACCGAAATGCTCGAATATGCAAAGAGATATAAGAGCTTTCCCGGTCTTCCCGAAACAAAGCCCAGCAAGATTGAGGATTCACTTGCAAGAATGAAGGCAAAGGCAACCGATACCAACATTCCCACATGGAAAGACGAGCTTTATCTTGAAGAGCACAGAGGCGTTCATACCACAAAGGCTCTCCTTAAGAAGCTTAACAGATACAGCGAAAATCTCTACCGTCAGGCTGAAATCTTCGCTTCAATCGCAATGAATTACGGCTATGAGTATCCTCTCGAAAAGCTTAACGAAGGCTGGCAGATGATTCTCACAAACCAGTTCCATGATTCACTTCCCGGCTCACATATTACCGAAGTATTCGGCGACCTTTGCGATATCTATAAGGATATTATTGAAATCGGTGAAGAAGTCCGTGACGGTGCTCTCAATGCAATCGCAGGCAATATCGGCGCAGGCGCAAAATACGGCAAGCCCTTTGCTCTCTTCAACTCACTCGGAACTCCTGCAACCTCAAAGGTTGAGCTTCCTTATAAGGATGTTGAAATTTACGATGCAGAAGGCAACAAGGTTCCCGTTCAGGCATATACAAAGCTTGATGGCACAAAGGTTCTTGTTTTCGTTGCAAAGGATGTTCCTGCAGTAGGTTATAAAGTGTATTACGCCAAGGAAGCACCCGTTGCAGAAGCAAAGGCGGTTGAAAGCGCAGATATCGAAAATGCAATCTTCAGCCTTAAGTTTGACGCAGCCGCAGAGCTTGTTTCAATTTTTGATAAGAAGAACAACAGAGAAGTTCTCGAAGGCAAGGGTAACGTGTTCCGTATCTATGAGGACCTTCCCGGCAAGTACGATGCATGGGATATTGTCGCAACATATACAGACCGCGAATTTGAAACAGAAGCAGGCAAGGTTGAGTCCGTTGTTTCAGGCGATGTTTTCACCTGCGTTACAATCGCAAAGAACATCATGAAGTCAACTCTCAAGCAGAATATTATTCTCTACAACGAGCTTGACAGAATCGATTTCGATACCTTCATCAGCTGGCATGAGCAGGAAAAGCTCCTCAAGGTTGGTTTTGATGTTGATATCAAGGCTCAGAAGTTCACAAGAGATATCGCTTACGCAACAATCGAAAGCTCCAACTACCGTCATAATCCCTATGATAAGGCAAAGTTTGAGGTTTCCGCACATAACTTCATTGATATGTCCGAAGACGATTACGGTCTTTCAATTCTCAACGACTGCAAGTACGGCTACGAAGTAAATGAGCAGAGAATGATTATCACTCTTCTCAAGGCTCCCATGAATCCTGACCCGAAGTCGGACAGAGGCGACCACTACTTCACATATTCACTCTATCCCCATGCAGGCAGCTGGAAGGATGCCGAAACTCTCGTAAGAGGTCTTGAGCTTAACAATCCCATGCTTCCCGTTGAGCTTGCAGAGGATGCAAAGGGTGCTGACTGCGGTTCATTCATCGCTGTTGACGGCAAGAATGTTACTCTTGAAGCCGTTAAGAAGTGCGAAGACGAAGATGCTTACATCGTTCGTTTTGTTGAAAAGGCAGGCAGAAGAGCGGCTGTTAAGGTTGATTTCTTTGCTGAAATCGCAAGCATTACCGAATGCAACCTTCTTGAAAGAGAAGATGTCGCAGCCGATATCGCAGACGGCAAAACAATGAGCTTTGAAATTAAGCCCTTTGAAATCAAGTGCTACAAGGTTAAGGTTAAATAATTACGCATAAATTAAGACGGTGTGCAATTTTGCACACCGTCTTGATTTTACTGTTTTTTGTTTTCTTTCTTCGTCTTTTCGATAAGCTTTTTCGTAATCAGGCTTGCAATGAGCATGAAAACGATGATAACTGCAACGGGGATTGCTGCAAGCCATGGCTTTTCACCGACATTTCTGAGTGTGATTCCGAAGAAAGTATAGACTATAACGAGCGGAAGATTTCCAAGGTTTGCACCTATTGTGTAATTTTTAAAGGAAATACCCATAGCACCGAAAAGAAGGCTTGATAAATCGCCGGGCATGATTCCCGAAAGCTTTATCGCAAAGGTCATTTCTGTTTCGTTTGCGCCCGCAAAATCGTCTATTTTCTTTATTACTTTGAACTTACCCTTAAGTGTTTCAACCATTCCCGCACCCGTAAATCTTCCGAGAAAATAGGGGATTGAAAGGCTGAGAAAAACGGAAATTATGTTAACAATCAATGCAATCAAAAAATTCGGCATTATGTATCCGCATACCGAGAAAATAACCGCAGGAGGAAACACAAGAGCGAAAGATTTTACAACCGAAAAAACAATTATTCCGATTGCAAGCGCAAGTGTGCCGCCTGTAAGGCTTTTGCTCAGCTCCGGTATGTTGGAAACCTTAATGTTGTATTTCTGAGTGAAATATATGCACAGAACAACCATTACCGCCATGAATATACCTGCCGCAATCTGCAAGACCTTTATAAGCTTTTCATAATTTTTGTTTGCCATAATAAACCCCTTTCTTCCCAATAAACAAATTATAGAGTATGCAGGGAATAAAATCAATAATTATCTATAAATAACGCATTGTATTTATTTTTTTGAAACCTTATGGTATAATCCGTCTATAAGATTATATAGGGGATGATGCATATGAAAATAATTGCGAGCGACTATGACGGCACTCTGAATTATGGCGGTGTTGATGATATAAAAAGAGCTGCGATAAGGCGCTGGAGAAGGGCGGGAAATCTTTTCGGACTTGTAAGCGGCAGAGGTTCACCCGATTTGGTTAAAATTCTTGAAAAGGACAATTTCGAATGCGATTTTCTGCTTGCTTCCAACGGTGCGGTAATTTTGAAGCCTGACGGCACGGTTATTGCAGATTCCCGCTGTGACGGTAAGCTCGCTAAGCCTCTTCTGGACTTTATAATGAGTTTCGGTTGCCAATGGGCGAGTGTACATACGGATTTCAAATGTATAATTGACGAGAGGGATGACGAACGTCTCGAGGATGAGTTTACTCTTGCGACCGTTCCTGAAATACTGTTTTTTAACCAGATAAGTACAATACTTCCTGATTTTGAAGAAGCGGCAAGAGTAACCGAAGAGATAAGGATAAAATTCGGAGAATATCTTAATCCTCTGCAAAACGGAAGGTGCATAGATATTGTTTCTGCAGATATGAACAAAGCGAAAGGTCTTTATAATCTGCTTGAAATTATCGGCGCAGGATATGAAGATATGATAACCGTCGGCGATAATATAAACGATACACATATGATAGCCGAATTTCGTTCGTATGCAATGGAAAATGCCGTACAGTCCATAAAGGATATAGCTGATTATGAAATCAAAGGAATAACGGAGCTTATCGAAAAAGAGTTAAATTAAAGAGTTCGGTGAAAGAGAAAAAGAGAATTAAATCCTGCTGATTAAGTGTCGGGTTTCTTTTGGGGCGATAACAATAAATTGTGGTTTGATAAAAATTTTTTGCGTTGTTTTTATGTTGACGATTAACAAGTGTAAATATATAATATGATTAAACTAATTATAGATAAAGTCTGTTTTTAGAGTTACAACTGATATTTTAAAGAAAATTCTAAATGAAAGTTTTTTAGCATAACAACAAAGATTGTAGTTGTAAGACTTTGAAAAATTGCAAAAAAGAGGCGACGATATGACTGAATTACAAATTTATTTTATAAGGTTTTTATTGGCAATGTCTATTTTGATTTGGGCTGTGCCTGCTGTTTTTGCTGTTTACAGATGGAGCATCGCACATAAGCAAAAAAACAAGATAGTATTTTCCTTGTCGTTAAGCAGAAAACTTATGATTGTTTCGGCTTTTTTGGTTATGTCTGTTTGGTTTTTGCGTTTGGCAGTTTCATATTTTTCTAAAGTCAATGGAATAGGTGAAGGTCTTACTGTAAT
>JAZPYI010000037.1:0-36850 GCA_045544115.1 Acutalibacteraceae bacterium
ATCTGATATTCTTCTTTATCACACCCGCAATTTCTTATTTGGTACCGTTTTGTCTCTGTATTTTTTTGGCGACATACTATAGAATTTACGAAAAACACGGTGGAAATAGCTGATGTTTTCATAACCTACAAGCTGCGAAATTTCCGAAATTCCGAGGTTTGTACTTTCAAGAAGAAAACAAGCATGAGACATTCTCTTTTCCTGCACAAGCTCCGTATAGGTTTTGCCGGTCAGCTTTTTAATCTGCTTTGACAGTGCATTGAAATCGTAAAAAAGCATTTGCGAAAGCTCTGTCAGGCTGCCGCCCGCAAAATGCGCCTCAATATATTTCAGTACGTGGAATATAAGGCTGCTGTCGTCACCGTTATAATCAAGCTCATCAATATGACTGAGAAGCTGAAGCAAAATAAGACCCATTGTTGTTTCGTTTATATATCTTTGCTCCTGACGGTCATCAAGTAAATTCCAGATAAGATTTTCAACAAGATTCTGCACAGGCAATACATCTGAAACTTTGAAATGAAGATAGCTTGATTTACCGTTATCGCCTCGCAAACATTGAATTATAAAACTGTGCAACAATGATTCCTCGCTATTCAACATTTCAAGAGCTTTCTCAAAGAAATGAGGCAAAACGACGAAATTGACCGCTATATCCTGATCGGTTGAGGGCAAGTTTTCCTGCCTGCAATTCTGGGTCATAAAAAGGATATCTCCCTTATTAAGAACAACGGTTTCATTGTTTATAATATTGGTTTTTGTTCCTTGATACATATAAATAATCTCAACATAATCGTGGCTGTGTTCCGGAAAATGATTAGTATTTGTATCGGCTCTTACCGCAATAAGCTTTTCTTTTTTCATTAACTTGGAGCCCTCAATGATGATTCTCTCATCATCATTTTTGTTTTTAAGCAAAAAAGAAGGGTTCTCATACGTGTGTATGATGAGTCTTTCTATCAGGTCGTTTCTCATAACAATCACCGCCTATTATATTCAGTATATCTTATTCAGGATGCTTTTTCAACTGTTTTTGTTGCAAATAAGGACACTTTTTCCTCTAATAATGACCTTTATTTTTCCTATATAAAATGATAAAATTTAATATAAGGAGTACAATGAGAATGATTATCTCGGCAAATCTTGCTTTTTACATTGTTTAACAGCGGTAATTCCTGTGTTTTCAGCAGACTATGCCAAAGAAAATAATTATTTACGAAAACAAATTGCGAGAAGAAAATACAAATTGCCTTGATTTTTTATCCGTAATACACTTCTGACAGATGAGAAAGAAGGTGAGGATTCCTTTATGAAGCTTAACAAAAATGATGTTGTGCTGTTTTCGGGAGACTCCATAACCGACGGAAACCGTGGCAAGTGCATGGACTGCAACCACATTATGGGGCACGGATATCAGTATATAGTTGCATCGCAGCTTGCACTCGAAAATGCGGAAAATATGCCCAAATTCATAAACAAAGGCTATTCGGGCGAGAGATCAGAGGAACTTCTTAAAAAATGGCAGGAGGATGTTATCGATAACAAGCCGACCGTCTTAAGCATTCTTGTGGGAGCAAACGACGGCGGACACGGCTATTTTGCCGGAATCACTCCCGAGGAAGCGGCACAGCACTATGAAGCAAATCTCCGTGCAATTCTTGAAAAAACAAGAAATGAGCTTGGCAGTATAAAAATCATAGTATGTGAGCCGTTTTATTACCCGCTTGATAAATCGGACTGTTCCTATAAATTTACACCGCATCCCGACGGAGTTGAAGGACCCTTCCAAAGACCCGACAGCAGTGACCCCGAGGATTCTGTTGCATACCGTGAGGCGGCAAGCGCAAGAATCAGGGCGGCAGCAAAGAGTGTTGCCGAGGAATTTAATTGCATTTTTGTTCCTCTTTATGACAAAATCAGAGAAAATGCAGAAAGGTCGAGAATTGAATATTTTATCTGGGACGGAACTCATCCCACTATAGCGGGTCATATGATTATTGCCGGTGAATGGCTGAAAGCCGTTAAGAATGCTTGACTTGAAAAGGAAAAGACATAATTCCTTTACTCCGTGGGAATACAACGCAGCTACAAAGACTATGTTCTGATCAGCATTGCAGCAACAAACCGTTAAAATTTTCAAACAACTATTTATTAAAATTACAGAAAGTCGGGTGAAATTATGTCAACAGAAAGAGAGATTGTTGAAACTACCGATAATTCCGTTCTCCTTAAAAACAGACGATTTGTCGGCATAAAAGAAACTGTTGCTTATGTTCTTGAGGATACTGCTCAGAGCCTGAATATCAACGATTTCAAAGAGCGATACATATATGATGTTGTTAAAATCGATTTCAGCTATCTTGCAATTCAGAACATTGTTGCAACTGTATGGGACACTTTCAACGATACGTTTATCGGCGTTATTGTTGAAAAGACCAGAACCCGTTGGGGTAAATTCAGACCCTATCTTCTTCTCGCTCAGTTTCCCCTCACTATTTTGGGATTATGGTATTGGCTGATTCCCTTTATCTTCCCCGATACACCGGGAGATTACCTTCCGAAATGGATTTTCTATTTTGCAATGTCAATCATCACCGAAACCGCCAACACTTTCACCGGCATTGCCCGTTCAGGCTTCGGCTCAACGATAACACCGGAGCCATTAGACCGTTCGAGGCTTATTGCGACGGCTAATCTGATGTCGCATTTCGTCGAAGACGTTCCGAGGCAGATTTTCGGTATCATCTATGACCTTGTAATCAACAACAAGATTAAAATCAAGCTTCCCAAGCTTTTCGCAACCTTCGGTGTTTCATTTGCAGTTCTCGGTGCTGTATTCTGCCTTTATTTCTTCCTCACAACAAGAGAAAGAGTTGCGCAGACCATTAAGAAACCGAGTGTAATTCAGGGGTTGAAAGCTATCATCACAAATAAGCCTATGTTTATTTGTGTGCTTTCAAATTTTTTCAACGGTTTTTCTGTCGGCACAGGCCGAGCGAACTTCTATATTGACGTTATCGGCTCTATCACCTGGCAAACCATTGTCGGTATTCCTGCCTTTCCGATTAAATTTATCAGCTACAGCTTCGTCGAGCCTCTCAGAAAGAGATTTTCAACAAAGGCTCTGTGGATTTTCGAAGATGCCTGGACTGACTTCCTGTGGTTGACAGTTTTCGGATTAGGTTCAATCAATAACAACTTCCAGAAAAAGCATATTATTCTGCCAATGATGGGTATTGAAGAAATCTTTGAAATGTGCGTTTACGGCTTAAGACGAGTTATTCCCGCAGAAATAGGCAACGAAACAATGGACTACTGCGAATGGAAGAATGGCTACCGTGCAGAAGCTATGCTCGGTGTTGCACAAACAACAATCGCAAAGCTTCAAATGGCGGTTATGGGCAGTATCAACAGCCTCATTCTTAAGGGTATAGGTTACGTTCAGGGTGCTACTATCGGAACACAGAGTGACAGAACAAAATGGTGGATTTTTGCTCTTGGCACAGGTATTCCCCGCATCACAGGTGCTCTCGGTATCGTTCCCAAGCTTTTCTATCCCATCACGGCAGAAAAGCGTGAGCTTATGTATGCCGAACTTCGCGAAAGAAGAAGTAAGGTTGCCGAAATGATGAAAACAGCAACCACAGCAGAAGAAATTGCCGAAATCGCTGATTCACAGTTCATTATTAAATAATTTTAATTGCGGACTCTGTATATTAGGGTCCGCAAAATATATGGAGAGATAAATATGAAAACATTTTTGTTTCAGGGTGATTCAATAACAGATGCAAACAGAGATGATGAGGAACAGGTTAATTCCGGCTTAGGCTGCGGATATGCGTTTTTTATAGCTTCTGAATTTAAAAAGAACAACAAAGATAAAATCCAATTCATCAATCGCGGCAAAAGCGGAGACAGAATTACAGATGTTTATGCTAGAATTAAGGAAGATATAATAAATTTAAAACCCGATTATATGTCAATTCTCATAGGTGTCAACGATGTTTCTCACGAACTTACTATGAATTGCGGTGTCAGCCCGAAAAAATTCAGAATGATTTATGAGATGCTTATCGATGAAATCAAAGAAAGCTTGCCCGAAATTAAAATTATAATTTTAGAACCTTTTATCTTAAAAGGCTCCTGCACAGAAAAATTATGGAATGAGTTTAACTCTGAAGTAAGAAAAATGGCTGAAATATCAAAGCAGATTTCAGAAAAATATGATTTTGATTTTGTTCCGCTTCAAAAAAGATTTGATGAATTATCCGCTGACGGTAACACAGGTTATTGGACCGCTGACGGCATTCATCCCACTATCGAAGGACATCAGGTTATTAAAGAAGAATTACAGAAAGTTATTGAAAAATACATATAAATAAAGAATATCAAAAATGAGCAACAATTCAATAAAGGCGGTGGTTGGATGACTGAATCAATCTGGAATGGCTTTAAGCGGCTTGATTTTCTGTTTGAAGGAAGAGAAGCTGTTCTTGTTTTTCCCGAAAAGGCAAACGAAAACAAAAACTGGTTGTTAAAAACTGAATATTTCGGCGCTTTTCCGGAATTTGAAATTGAAATGGTGAAAAAGGGGTGGCATCTTGCCTTTATAAAAAATATTACCCGTTGGTGTCTTGATGAAGACCTTGATTTAAAAAAGCATTTTGCCGCATATTTATCGGAAGAATACGGCTTATATAAAAAATGCGTTCCCGTCGGCATGAGCTGCGGCGGACTGATAGCAAGCAAATTCGCGGCAAAATACCCGGAATGTGTTTCAGCTCTTTATCTTGATGCGCCGGTAATGAATCTCCTTTCGTGCCCTGCCGGATTTGGAAAAGCAAATAATGAAATGCTGCCGGAATTTATAGAAGCAACCGGCATGGATTTGTCGCAGCTTATCTGCTACAGAGAGCATCCCATTGATAAAATGCAATTGCTTCTGGAGAACAGAATCCCCGTTATATTGGTGTACGGAGATTCCGATAACATTGTTCCTTATGATGAAAACGGAGCTGTTCTTGAAAATTATTATCGAAAAAACGGCGGAATAATTGTTTCCATCGGCAAAGCAAACTGTGCACACCATCCCCACGGACTGGACGACAATACACCTATCATAGAGTTTGTTGAAAAATTTTCAGCATAATACTGCATTTTACCGAATGAGCATACGGAATTTTAATATTTCGTTATAACAAAAAACAAATAATCCGAAACTTTTACCGATTGGTGAAGTCTTCGGATTATTTTTGTTTATGTAGTCAATATTTTAACTGTATGTAAATACAAAGGGAAAGCAGCTTCGTTATGAAGAGAAAAAAAGGATCACGGCAACACAATCGGGAATTCAATAGGCCTTGAAAACGTTGTGCAGTAAAAGCTGAAGCACATCTTGTTAGAAATCTGTTAGAAAAACGGTGTTTTTGAGACTTTTTTCGAAGGGTATAAAAAGCAGAAACTCCTTGATATACAAGGAGTTTCGGTATGGCGCGCTGCAAGGGATTCGAACCCCTGACCTTTTGGTTCGTAGCCAAACACTCTATCCAGCTGAGCTAGCAGCGCATATTCAATTTTTACAATCGTATTTCCGACTGCCAAAGTATATTATCACATTCAGCAAAAAAAATCAATACTTATTTTGGGATTTTTTTAATTTTTTTGTACTATCATATTATACGGGTTAAAAAAGCACGAAACGGGTGCACCCTTAAGGTACACCCGTTTGTATTTTTTATGCTTCTTTACCTGCGAACTTGGGGAACTTCTTAACAATAAGCTTATAAATACCTACAGCAATAAAGTAACCGATAACACCGTAGATAATACCTACAAGTGCGCCGCCGATAACATCGGTCGCATAGTGAACATGCAGATAAAGTCTTGTAAAGCCCATAAGTGCTGCTGCAACAAAGCCGGGAACAATAAACTTTGCTTTCTTTGTTCCGAGCGACATACCCATAATAGCTGCAAAAGCGGATGAGGTATGACCTGAGGGGAATGACCAGCTTGAAGGATAATCAACAAGTGCGGGCCACACATAGCCTTCTGCCCATCTTGCCGAAAGGTCACCGATATTCTTAACCTCTTCCCACTTATCAAGAAGGTTTACAGGCAATGCTCTTGGCCAGTCTGCATTTGTCCAGTCTGCAAACTGCATGAAGGGTCTGGGACGGGCAATGAAAGTTTTAAGAACCTCGTTGTTAACGATTTCCATAACAAGAAGAGAGGCAAGAACTGCCATGCCTGCCTTACGGTACTTCTTTGAAATAAGAAGTACAAGTCCGAGAAGAATCCAGATGATGCCTGCCTCACCGAGATGGGTATAGACTGTCATTACGGTATCCATAACGGGATTCCAGAAGGTTTCTCTTACAAACTCGAATGCCGCAAGGTCAAAATTAAGTATAGCTTCCAAAAACATCTTCCTTTCTTTAAATTATATGTTTGTTTTATATATTATCGCTTTTATCGTCAAAAAAAGCAAGAGTAAAATTAAATAATTATAAATTTATTTTGCAAATGCCGCAATTCATGGGAAAGCCTTTAACAAATCAGTGGTGTATAAATATTTACCGCTATTGCAATTCAAAAGAATATAAGGTATAATAATAACATGAATTTTAAGGTAAGGAGAACCAAAATATGATAAATGTTACAGTTTGGAACGAAGGTGTTCACGAAAAACTCAGCAACGAGGTTGCCGGTGTTTATCCTGCAGGCATTCACGGCTGCATAAAGAATTTCCTTTCTTCTCAAGAGGATATCTCGGTTAAAACAGCAACACTTGCACAGCGCAAGTGCGGACTTTCCGACGAAGTTCTCGAAAACACAGATGTCCTTATCTGGTGGGGTCATATGGCACATGATAAGGTTCCTGACAAACTTGTTGAAAAAATTCACAAGCGCGTTCTTGCAGGCATGGGGCTTGTTGTGCTTCATTCGGGTCACCATTCAAAAATTTTCAGAGCGCTCATGGGTACAACCTGCAATCTCCGCTGGAGAGACGGTGACAGAGAAAGAATATGGACCGTTAACCCCGCTCATCCTATCGCCAAAGGCATTCCTCCTCATTTCAGCATTGATGTTGAGGAAATGTACGGCGAACGTTTTGATATTCCTGAACCCGACGAGCTTGTTTTCCTCGGTTGGTTTGCGGGCGGTGAGGTTTTCCGTTCAGGCTGCTGCTGGAACAGAGGTCTTGGTAAAATCTTTTATTTCCAGCCCGGTCATGAAAGCAACCCTACCTTCCACAATGAATATGTTCAGAGAATTATTATAAATGCGGTTCGCTGGGCAGCTCCCGTAAATCCGATAAAAGAGCCTACCCCCTGCCCCGAAAAGAAAATTTCTCCCGAAGAAAGATATAAGGAGAGAAAAGCAAGATAATGAGTAGTTTCAAGATTAAAAAGCTTCGTAAAAATGCAAAAATCCCATTCAGGGCAACACCGGGCAGCGCGGGAATGGATTTGTATGCCTGCATTGATACTCCAATTACCCTTGAAGGCGGAGAAAAGGCTGTTATTCCCACGGGCATTGCAATTGAGCTTCCGAGTGCTGAACTTGGTGCATTTGTTTTTGCAAGAAGCGGTCTTGCGATAAAGCATGGCATAGGTCTTCTCAATTCCGTAGGAGTTATAGACAGCGACTACAGAGGCGAAATCTGCGTGGGTATTATCAATCAGCTTAAAGAAGCTTACACGATAAATCCCGACGAAAGAATTGCGCAGCTTGTTATAATGCCGGTTTCCCTCATCACTCCCGTTGAAGTGGAAGAGCTTGACGAAACAGAAAGAGGCTCAGGCGGATTCGGTTCAACAGGCAAGGCATAATTTATGATATTTACCGTTATTTTAATATCTTTTATTGTTGTTTTCTCAGCATTTCTTGCGTCTTACGGAAGCAAGGATAATTCAGCATATGATGAGAATGCGGCAATTGTTCTCGGTTACGGAATAAAAGGAAAAAAGCTCCCGAGAATGCTTAAAAGCCGCCTTGACAAGGCGGCTGAATATCATATAAAAAATCCCGATGCGATCATTATTGTTTCGGGCGGAAGAGGCAGTGAAACAAAGGCATCCGAGGCAGCTGTCATGGAGCATTATCTTGTTTCAAAAGGCATCCCCTCAAACAGGATAATCAAAGAGGACAAGTCCCGTACAACCGTTGAAAACTTTAAGTTTTCCGCCGATATTCTTAATGAAAAATTCGGTCAAAAACATGCCGCCGTGATTATAACCAACATATTCCACATTTACCGCTCGGAAAAGTATGCAAAAGCGGCAGGAATAAATGTTACCCACATAGGTGCAAAAACGGTTTGGTACGATATTCCGAGAATTTACATCAGAGAGATTGCAATGGTTATCCATATGTTTTTTACACTTAACAATTAACCTGCGAAAGGATATTATCATGAAAAAAATTATAAGTATTCTTTGCGTTTTTGCAATTATTTTTACTTCTTTTTCTGCATTTGCGGTAAACACCGATTATAAGCCCTATGAGGACAGCCAATATTTTAAATACGGCGATTACGATATTCATTACAGAGTTATCCCTGCAAAAGGAGTGCAAAAAGGCAGAATAATGATGCTCCACGGCTTCCTTTGCTCTACATACGCGTGGCGCAACATGGCTGCCAAGCTTTCCGAGGCAGGCTATGAATGTGTGCTTGCGGATATTCCGAATTTCGGCTACAGCACAAGAGAAGCCGAGGATATGACGGTTATTGACCGTGAAATTCTTATTACAGAGCTTATGAAAAGCATTGCACCTATGAACGAATGGATTATTGCAGGTCACTCAATGGGAGGCGGAGTTGCGGTAAATATCGCAATAGACAATCCGGTAAAAAGTCTTCTTCTTTATTGCCCCGCACCGCAGAGCGAGTTTCCCGAAGCCATGGAGGGTCTTATCACTTCCGACCCCATGAAATTTATTATGAATGCCTTTTTCAAGTACGGTACAAAAGCCGATTTTATCGTTAAGCTCATAGTCTTTTTTGCAACAATGGACTGGGATTTTGCGATGGACTACGATGTTTGGGGTGTTGCGGATGCAGTACAATATGACGGCTTTGGCGCGGGAATGTGCGAAATGATGTACAACGTTAAGCCAACCGATCTTGCAAACGCATCAAAAATCGCCTGCCCGGTGCTTCTCTGCCAGGCAAGCGAGGACATTATTCTTAATGATGCAATGAAAGAGCAAATGAATTCCGCTTTTCCCGATGCAACAACACATACTGTTGAGGACGGCGGACATCAGTGCATAGAAAACAGAGCGGATGAGCTTTGCGAAATTACCGTTAACTTTCTTGAAAAATAATCACTTTTTAAGAAAATGAATTCCCAGAGCTTTTCTTCCGCTGTGCAGACTTATCATACAGCCAGTAAAAGCTGTTATAACCTGCTCAAAGCCTTTGTTTTTCAACATTTCTTCAATTTCCGAAAGCTCGGAAGCATCTACTCCCGAATGATAAACAAAAGCGGCAGATAAATCAATTTCATCCGTATTTTCAAGCTGTTCACTTGCATATTGCAGGCGGACAGCTTTTGATTTTCCGATATATTTTTTAATAACTTCAATTTTACCGTTAACCATTGCCGCGCAGGGCTTTATTGAAAGCAGATTTGCACCGAATGCTTTTGCGGCAGAGCATCTGCCCGAACGGCGCAGGAAATCAATGCTGTCAAGAAGATAACTTACCCTTACATCATCAACAAGCAATGAAAGTTTTTCGTATATTTCCTTTGCGCTCAGTCCGCTATCTCTCATTTTGCAGCCCTTTAAGGCAAGTAACCCAATACCGCCGGCAAGGTTTCTTGTGTCGATAACATAAACATTTTCCATGCAGCTTGCCGCCATTTTTGCGTTACGGCAAGTTGAGGATAATTCGGAGCAAAAAGAAAGATGCACAACTGATTTTTCTTCGTTTGTGAAGCCTTCAAAAAAAGCTGTATATTCCGCAGGAGGCACGGCAGATGTTTTGGGGATTTTTCCCGTACTGTCAACATAATCAAAAATCTCCGCGGCAGTTATACCAACTCCGTCTTTTTTCTCCGTTCCGTCAAGAATAACCGTCATGGGCATTACTTCGATACCGTATAAGTCAGCAATATTTTTCGGCAAATCTGCTGCGCTGTCTGCGGTAATAACAACTTTTCTCATAATCTTCCGCCTTCGTTTTTTTACTATTATTTGCCGTATATATCAAATTATTCCGATTCGATTTCTATTCCCGTATAATAATGCTTAAGAATTTCGCGCCATGTGCAACCCTGTCTTGCCATATAATCGGCACCATACTGGCTCATTCCCGCGCCGTGACCGTATCCGCAGCAGGTTACGGTAAATTCGCCGTCATTGTAATCTATATCAAAGCAACAGCTTTTCAGCCCAAATTCTTCTCTGAATTTTGAAGCACTCACCTCGGTTGAACCGAGTCTTACAGAAATCACATAACCGCTGTCCGCTTTTGTAAGCTCACCTACCCACTCCTGCGCTTCGCCGTCAAGGCTTATATCGCAGCCTTTGGCAAGCTTCTTAAAGTCACTCTTTGAAAATTTATGCTCAGTTATATAATCGGGTGAAAGCTTGTCACCCGGACTTTCAACACTTATCAGATAAGGAATTTCAGTTCCCCAAAGTGTTTTGGCGCTTTGTGTTTTCCCTGCACTGTTTGAGTGATAAACGGCAAGTGCGGTATCGCCGTTATAAGTCATAAAATATCCGAAAACCTCGTCAACCGCATTTTCAATCTTCTTTTCATACTCTTCAAAATTATCTCCCCATTTTTCCTTGCGGCGCTTCTCGTCAATATAACCCTGATGAGTATCGGGGCTGTCGGTTATATCTGCATCACCGAGGTATGATTCCTTATATTTTTCATTTTGTTCCCCTACCTTTTTTGCATATGTATAGCTTGCAACCGCCTGAGCCTTCAATGCTTCCGTGTGATAAAGCGCAGGCATTTCCGCCGCCACAGAGCCTATAACATATTCACGCAGCTTTATTTTTTCGGTTCTGCCCGTTGACGAGGACATAACGGATATATATTTTCCTTCTCCGCTGTCATCGGTATTCATTCCCATAACTTTTTGCGTATCCTCTTTAAAAAAGCCATCGGCAAATGCAGCGGCAGGGCATAAAATCATGGAAGCAGCAATAATTATACAAATAATAAGGTTAGTTCTCATTTTGTTCATCCTTTACATACAGATTTTGTTCATTCTTTCTTTACTTGACTTTTAAAAGAATAGATTATATAATAAATTAATTATATTTATGATGGAGATATTGCATTATAGAAGGAGGCGAATAATATGTCCACCATTGAATCTCACGTTGCGGAGCGTGACATTAAAAATTTATGCGATCAAATACGCAAATATAACTATATTGACCCTGCTGATTTTGAACGTTTCAACGTTAAAAGAGGTCTGAGAAATGCTGACGGTACCGGTGTTATGGCAGGCATTACCGGTGTTTGTACCGTTGAAGGCTATTTTATAGATGACGGCGAAAAAATTCCCAGAGAGGGACGACTTCGTTTCAGAGGCATTGATATGGAAGATATCGTAAATGCCTGCATAGCGGAGGACCGTTTCGGATTTGAAGAGGTTGTTTACCTTCTTCTTTTCGGTTCACTTCCCACCAAAGAACAGCTTGATAATTTCTGTGATATTCTTTCGGCTTGCCGTGAATTACCCGAGGATTTCATTGAAGACATGATTATGAAGGCGCCCTCGCCCAACATAATGAACAAGCTTTCACGTGCAGTTCTTGCTCTTTATTCATATGACGATAACCCCGATGACATTTCGGTTGAAAACGTTCTCCGTCAGTGCATTCATCTTATTGCGCAGATTCCCGCAATCATGGTCTATGCATATCAGGTAAAGCGCAGACATTATTACCGCAAGAGTATGTATATCCACCAGATGAAGCCCGAACACAGAACGGCACAGACCATTCTGCGTTCAATCAGAGCGGATAAAACCTTTACAGACCGAGAAGCAAAGCTTCTTGATATCTGTCTTATGCTTCATGCCGAACACGGCGGCGGTAACAACTCAACATTCACAACAAGAGTTCTCACATCCAGCGGCACAGACACCTACGCAACAACTGCTGCAAGCATCGGTTCACTCAAAGGTCCCAAGCACGGCGGTGCAAACATCAAGGTTTCCGAAATGATTGAGCAGATAAAGGCAGGAGTCAGTGATATTACAAACGAAGGTCAGGTTGCCGATTTCCTCACCAAAATCATGCGTAAGGAAGCAGGCGACGGCTCGGGACTTATCTACGGCATGGGTCATGCTGTTTATACTCTTTCCGACCCGAGAGCAAAAATTCTCAAGCAGAAAGCTGAAGAATTTGCCGTTAACACCGAATTTGAAGATGAATTTATTCTTCTTAAGCTCATTGAGCAGCTCACTCCCGAAATCTTCAACAGTCATAAGTCGCAGAAAAAGGCGGCAATGTGCGCAAACGTTGACCTTTATTCGGGTCTTGTTTATAAAATGCTTGATATTCCGCCCGACCTTTTCACTCCGATATTTACAATTGCAAGAATTGCAGGCTGGTCGGCTCACAGAATTGAAGAGCTTGTTACCGGCGGTAAGATTATCCGTCCTGCTTATAAGAGCAATAACATAAGAAATATTTATGTACCCATCAACAACAGATAAGAGGTAATTATAAAAATGAAAAGCATAACCAAGAGCGGTTTCGGCATCGGAATACTGATTTTTGTTGCCGCCGCAATTATTGCTCTGCCCGTAAGAACCCTGCAGTTTTTTACTGTTCTTGAAAGTGACACGGGCTTTTTCAGCAATAACGACTGGAGTGTATACCTTCTCATAATAACCGTGGGAGCAGCTATACTCTCATTCCTTCTTCTCGGTTTTTTTAAGCGCAAAAAGCTTTACTATTCTCTTGAGGTAATCAAGCGCCCCGGTCAGGGAATACTGTCCTTTACCGCTGCCGCAGGTATTCTTATGAATGCCATTGATATTATTGTCAAAATAACAAATTCAAACAGCTTTGCGGATGAAGAAAAGACCGCAAATATGCTTTTGATGCTTCAGGCTGTTTTTGCATTATTATCTGCTGTTTATTTTGTTGCACTCGGAGCATCCTATCTTGGCGGAAAATCCAACGGTTCGGAATACAGACTTATTTCTCTTGCACCCGTGGTATGGAGCATTTTCCGTCTTATATACAGATTCACACGCACAATCAGCTACATCCGTGTTTCGGATTTGATGCTTGAAATGGTAATGCTTGTGTTCCTCATTATGTTCTTTATGGCATTTGCTCAGGTTAATTCAAGAGTTGATGCCGATAAAAAAGAATGGAAAACAGCAGCTTTCGGTCTGCCTGCAGCACTTCTTGCACTCATCTGCTTTGTTCCGCGTTTTATTGTTATGATTACGGGAAATGCAGACCTTCTCCATGAGCAATCTCCCGCTGAATACTGCGATTTCGGAATTGCACTTTTCATCATTTCCGCTGTTATTACAAGAATCACGGTCAAAATACCTGAAACGGCAAATGCTTCAACAGAGGAGTAAAAATGTTTTTTCAAAATGTTTTAATCGCAAGCGAGCAGGTAGCCATTCTGTATATTCTCGTTGCCGTCGGTGCGATAGCCGACAAAATCGGAATATATACAGAAAAGGTTGCAAAAAGCTGCACGGACCTGCTTTTTTATATCATCACTCCCGCAGTTATAATCGAGAGCTTTTACAAGCTTGAATACAGCTCCGATACGGCAAAGGGTCTTTTCATTGCCATAATCTGCGGCTTTGTGCTTCACATTGTTTCTGCGGCAATATCAACGGTTGTTTTTAACCGCTGTAACAAAGATGAAGCATGTATCTACAAATATTCCTGCGCTTACGGTAACTGCGGATATATGGCACTTCCTCTTGCAGGTGCCGTTCTCGGCGATGAAGGTATATTCTACTGCTCGGCAGTTATTATTTCGTTCCAGATTTTCAGCTTTACTCACGGTATTTATACAATCACCAAGGGAAAAGACGGAGAAAAGGTAAAGTTCAGCGCAAAAAATCTTATTTTGAATCCCGGTGTAATTTCGGTAATTATCGGTCTACCTCTTTTCCTGCTTTCGGTTGATATGCCCGATATTATCGCAAAGCCGATAAATTACATTGCAAGCCTCAACACTCCCGTTGCCATGCTGATTTTCGGAACATATATTGCAAACACGAACTTTAAAACCATATTTAAGAATTGGCGGATTTTTGCCGTTGCGCTTGTAAAGCTCATTGTTCTTCCGCTTGTGCTTCTTACGGCATTCAGACTTGTCGGAATTTCGGGCACTCTGCTTGTTGCACTTTCTATTTCAGCAGGTGCACCTACGGCAAACAACACGGTAATGTTCGCCGCAAAATATGACCGTAATACCGGATTAGCTTCCCAGACGGTTGCGGTAGTCAGCTTTATTTCAATAATCACTTTACCCGTTATGATTGCACTCGCTCAGGCTGTGGGGTGATAATTTGAATTTAAACAAGATAATGGACAGTATTTCTCCGTTGTGGGGTATTTGTCCGTTTGATAAAATAAAAGACAATCTTATAGAATGCAGAGCCAAAAGCAGACTTCCCGAAAACGCAAAATCTGTTATCGTTGCCTGCTTTCCGTATCTTCTTTCCGATTCGGAATATATTGATTTGAACATTTCAAAATATGCCGTTGTCACCGATTACCATACAACAGCACTTTCAAGACTTGAAAAAGCGGTTATGCAGCTCAAAGAGCTTTTTCCCGAAAATGAATTTTCGGCATTTGCCGATAATTCACCCGTTCCCGAGGTAAAGGCGGCATGCCTTGCCGGGCTGGGAGTGAGAGGAAAGAACTCCCTGCTGATTACCGAAAAATACGGTTCATATGTTTTTATCGGTGAGATTGTGACCGACCTTGAGCTTGATTTTGAAGAACATGGAGAAAAATCATGCATAAAATGCGGCAGATGCATCAAAGCCTGTCCTTCATCTGCAATAAAAGAAAACATCTTTGAGCGAAACATTTGTCTTTCGGAAATAACCCAGAAAAAAGGTGTGCTTTCCGAAGAAGAAATCCGTCTTATGAAAGAATGCGGCTGTGTATGGGGCTGTGATATCTGTCAGGATATCTGTCCGATGAATCAAAATGCCGCAGTGACCGAAATAGAAGAGTTCCTTTCTTCTCCCGTTCCTCATATTTCACAGGGATGTTCCCTTGAAGAAAGAGCATATGAATGGCGCGGACGAAAGGTTATAGAAAGAAACATATCAATCCAAAGGAGAAATGACACATGAAGCTTATCGTTGCAATTATCAACAATGACGACTGTCCCAGTGTTCTTAACGAGCTTACCCACAAAGGCTTTGGCGCAACAAGACTTTCAACCTCAGGCGGCTTCTTAAGGTCGGGCAACTCCACTCTGCTTATAGGCACAGAGGATGAAAATGTTGATAATGTTATCGAAATCATCAGCGAATTTTCACGCAAGCGCACACAAATGGTTACCCCTTCACCCTCTTTTATGTCCGAGGGCTTCATCTCCCGTGCTGTTGAAGTAACAGTTGGCGGTGCAACGGTTTTTGTTGTGGACGTTGACAAATTTATAAAACTTTAAACAAAGGAAGTATCCGATGCTGACCGAGAGCTTTGATTTAAGCAATTCTGTTGAAAAGTCAATATCTGCAGCAATGCACTCAAAAAGATTCCCCCATGCCGTTATTATTGAAGGCGGTTCTTCGGAGGAACGCATGAGTCTTGCCAAAAAGACCGCCGCTGCACTTGTTTGTTCGGGCGGAGGAATTGTTCCGTGCTTTAACTGCACCGATTGCAGAAAAGCACTTGCCGATTCCCATGCAGATATACTTGTTTATTCTGTTGAGGATAAACCCAAGGCTTTCAAGGTTGACATCGTAAGAGAAATAAGAAACAAGGCATATATTGTTCCGAACGAGGCTGAAAGAAAGGTTTTCATACTCGAAAATTCCCATACGATGGGCAACGAGGGTCAAAATGCCATTCTTAAAATACTCGAGGAACCGCCTTCATATATCAATTTTATTCTGCTGTGTTCATCAAAATCGGGATTCCTTCCGACGGTGCTTTCCCGTGCAACAGTTTATAACCTTGGTGAAACCTCGGCAGAAGGCTCACGGGATATTCCGTGGGAAGAGGTTGCAAATGCAGCAAAAGGAATAGCCGCTGCTTCTGCAGCACTCGATGACATTGAAATCATCAAGGCAGCTGCGGTTTTTGAGAAAAACCCGAAGCTTTTAAAAGCCGCGCTGCCAGTTATTCAGGAAATCTTTGCACAAACAATGCGAAAGAAATATTCGGCTTGCGATGAAGAAACCGAGTTTTCGGATACCGTCGCCGCAATAGAACCGAAATTGAGCAGGCGCGCCTTGCTTGCTCTTATAGAAAACACGGATGCAATTATGAATTCCATCCGTCTTAATGCAAATCATAATCTTACGGTCACTGCTCTTTGCACAAAGATTCGCAAAGCAGTAACCAATTAAAATATATCGGAGGTTATTATGGCTGAGGTTATCGGCGTTCGTTTTAAAGAGGCGGGCAAGGTTTATTACTTTGACCCCGAAGGACAAAAATTTGAAAAGGGCTGCATGGTCATTGTTGAAACCGCACGGGGAATAGAATGCGGTGAGGTTGCTCTCGAAAACAGAGAAATCAACGATGACGAAATAGTTAAGCCCCTGAGAAAGCTTATCCGTGCAGCAACGGAAAATGATATTGAAAAGGTGCGTATCAACAGAGAAAGAGAAAGTGAGGCAATGGTTATCTGTCAGCAGAAAATCGAGCAGCACGGTCTTGAAATGAAGCTTGTTGACGTTAACTTCACTTTTGATGACACAAAGGTTCTTTTCTATTTCACGGCAGAAAACAGAGTCGACTTCCGTGAGTTGGTTAAAGATCTTGCAGGCATTTTCAGAATGAGAATAGAGCTTCGACAGATCGGTGTGCGCGATGAATCAAAAATGCTCGGTGGTCTGGGCATTTGCGGCAGACCCTTCTGCTGCAGCAGCTTTCTCGGTGAGTTCCAGCCCGTTTCAATCAAAATGGCAAAGGAGCAAGGACTTTCACTCAATCCCGTTAAAATCAGCGGTGTTTGCGGCAGACTTATGTGCTGCCTTAAATATGAGCAGGATGCTTATGAATATCTTCTTAAGATTACACCTAAGCCCGGCGCAATAGTAGAAACTCCCGAAGGTGCAGGAACGGTTGTTGATTTCAGTCTGCTTACGGGCAAGCTTAAGGTTCAGCTTCATAACAATCCCGATGCTCCGCCCAAATATTTTTCCAGAAAAGAAACCAAGACGGTTCGTGATGCAAAAATAAAGGTTGCAAAGGAAGAAATTGAGGCTCTCAAGGATATAGAAGGCTGATTTTCGTTCAACATTTATAATTTACAGCAAAAACCTCTTGCATTTTTTAAATAATGTGATACAATGGTGTTGAAAAAATGATAAGGAGGATTATCACAATGGCATACATCATTAATGACGATTGCATCTCCTGCGGCGCATGCGCAGCAGAATGCCCCGTTGAAGCTATTTCAGAGGGCGACGGCAAGTACGTTATCGACGCTGATGCTTGCACCGAATGCGGTGCTTGTGCAGATGCTTGCCCCGTTGAAGCTCCCAAGGCTGAATAATTTGCTTAAGGAACTTAATACTTAAAAAGAGAAAGATGCTTTGCAGAAAATCTTGCAAAGCATCTTTTAATTTTATAAAATGTATGTTATTATAATAAAAATGTTATTAAGCAGGTGATAATATGAAAGCTAAAATTACCCTTGCAAAAGAATTCAGAATCGGTGATATTGACAAACGAATTTACGGCTCCTTCATAGAGCATCTCGGAAGAGCCGTTTACGGCGGAATATATGATCCCGGTCATCCTACTGCAGATGAAAACGGATTAAGACAGGATGTTATCGACCTTGTTAAAAAGCTCAATGTTCCCGTTGTGCGTTACCCCGGCGGAAACTTTGTTTCGGGCTACAACTGGGAGGACGGTGTGGGTCCCGTTGAAAACAGACCCAAAAGACTTGACCTTGCATGGGGCACAACCGAACCCAACACCTTCGGCACAAACGAGTTCATGCAGTGGTGCAAAAAAGCAAATGCAGAATGCATGATGGCGGTTAACCTCGGCACAAGAGGTCCCGATGAGGCAAGAAACCTTGTTGAATACTGCAACCATAAGTCGGGCTCATACTGGTCAGATTTAAGAAGAAGCCACGGTGTTGAAGAGCCTCACAACATCAAGCTCTGGTGTCTCGGCAACGAAATGGACGGCGGCTGGCAGATGGGTGCAAAAACCGCATTTGAATACGGCAGAACCGCTCTTGAAGCTTCAAAGCTTATGAAATGGACTTCACCGGGAATCGAAACCGTTCTTTGCGGCTCATCAAGCAGAAACATGAGTACCTTCGGCAAATGGGAAGCGGAAACCCTTGAAATCGCCTATGACAGCATTGATTATGTTTCTCTTCACCAGTATTACGGCAACCACGATGACGATGTTATGAGCTTCCTTGCAAGAAGCCTTGAGGTTGACGATTTTATTTACTCGGTAATCTGCACCTGCGACTATGTTAAAGCAAGAAAGCGCTCAAAGAAAACCATTAACCTTTCCTTCGATGAATGGAATGTATGGTATCACTCAAACAACGCACCGTTTGAAAAATGGAGCATGGCACCTGCTCTTCTTGAAGATATTTACAACTTTGAGGATGCACTTCTTGTAGGCTCACTTCTTATCACTCTTCTTCGTCACTGCGACAGAGTGAAGATTGCCTGCCTTGCTCAGCTTGTTAACGTTATCGCTCCCATTTTCACCAAAACGGGCGGTGGAGTTTTTGAGCAAACTACATACTTCCCGTTCATGCATCTTTCAAACTACGGCAGAGGCAGCGCACTTCTCCCCCTTGTTGACTGCCCGAAATACGATTGCAAGGCATTCACCGATGTGCCCTATATTGAAACAATCGCAACCTACGACGAGGAAAATGAAGAAATGGCAATTTTCTGCGTCAATAAGAGCCTTGACGAGGGTGTAATTCTCGATGTCAATCTCATGGACTTTGACGGCTATAAGCCCGTTGAGTTTATTTCCATGGACGGTTACGACAAGAAGGACGAAAACACCTTTGACAATATAAAGGTTAAGCCTCACGGCAACCCCTTGCCCTCAATTGACGGCACAAAGCTTGAGGCAGAGCTTAAGCCTTTCAGCTGGAATGTAATAAGACTCAAAAAATAAATTTCAGAACCCGCAGACTGTCAGTCTGCGGGTTCTGTTTTATCCGTTTCTTCAATTTGCATGGGATGTTCTTTTCCGATATTTTCAAGGCAGACAAACTCTCCCGAATATTCACCTTTATCACTTACCGTTATTTCACTTTTTTCAACCTCAAGATATCGGAACTCCTCTGCACATATATCTGTAAAACGCAGAAATCCCAGCATTTTCTGTCTTTCGGGCGAAAGTATTATTTCTTTTTCCTCATAAATTGTTTCTATACATTTTATAATTCCTGCAGGCAGAGTAACACCGTTAATTATGATTTCGCTTTTTTCAAAATATGAATTTTCCGAATTTATTCTGCCGAGCGGTATGTTAAAAGAAAGAAAATTAACTGTAAATCGCTTTTTATCCGAAACCGGCTTTATCGCTTTGATTTTTTTCGGCTGAATGAAACCAATGCTTCTGTTTGTTTTGGCAACAACATATCCCTTTGCCCTGCAAAAGCTGACAGTCATATCACCGTTTTCCTCAATGCCGCTGATAAGCAAATCTCCTTTCACCACGGCATTTCCTATCTCCTGCTCTGCCGTACCGTTGAAAGGCCGAATTGTTACAATTATTCCGTCTCTTGCAGCTACAATATCGGCAGGAGCATGGTTTTCGTCAATTTCAGGTGACTCAACCGCTTCTCTCACTTCAATCACCGCCTTGCTTCCCGAAATATTTATATTGAGCCAGGAAAGCTCATTTAGGCTTTGAAGTGCAGCAAATTCGGTTGATTTTATGTCTATTTTTGATGCTGAAACTCCTTTTTTCACTCCTAATTCCTCAAAAACTTCGATAATTTTTTCGGGAGGTACACATTCATTCCCGATAACATCAATGCTCCAGATTCTTGTTGACAAAACCAAGATAACAGCAGCACAAAATAAAGCCCCTGCAATCACGCCTATCCTTCGTTTATGCCGTTCAAGAAAAAACGGAAAACCGTGCTTACGATGAATACGTACTCTCATTCCTGATTTGCGTGCTACGGAGCGGATTTTTTTGTAGCTTGCACAGTCTGTACAAGCACTAATTACCGAATTGCTGTTTTTCAGCTCCCATAAAACAATTTTTTTAAGGCGGCAAAGGTTGATAAATCGTTCCGGAAATCCGCCTTTTGCCGTAAAGCTGACATATCCGAAAATAAATCTGACAAAATTAATAAACAGCATATATCCTCCTTAATTGCAAAACTCAATAGAGGTTATCACACCCTTGATTATCGCCTGACTCCCCTGCATTGAAATTATTGTCATATCACAGCCGCATAGCTTTACGGTAAGCTTTCCCGTATTCATGGCAATTACGCAGTCGCTGTATTCCAGAACGCCCTTACACCCCTCCAGAATCACCTCACGGTTGCCCAAAATTTCCATATGTGCATATCCCGAAACAGTATCGGTAGGCAAATCAAGATTCCTGCTGATTGAATTTATTATTTTTTCTCCTCTGCCGTCATGGCAATTTCTTTTTCGCATATACATTCCCCTCGGATTCATATAAATAAACTGTATTTAATAAATATGTTAATTTTAAATCAAAAAGAACGCAAGAGGGAGTGAAGTGTGTTGAAGAACAAGGAACATACTGCTGTTTTTGCAGGCATATCAATGTTTATTTTTCTGCTTGTCTTTTCGGGAGAATTTAAAGGAGGATTTGCACAGGGACTTAAAAACTGCTCCGAGATGGTTATTCCTTCATTGTTTCCGTTTCTCATCGCTGCTTCGCTTGCGGGCAGCGGAGAATTACCGCCGAAAATCAACCGCTTTGTTTCCGTAATAACAAATTTTTTGTTCGGATTACCTGCCGAAAGCTTTTTGGCTGTAGTACTCGGTCAGCTTGGCGGTTACCTTTCCGGAGCAAAAGCTGCGCAGTCACTCTGCTCATCAAAAAAAATATCGCAAGAGCAAGCAGAGAAGCTGATGCTGTTTTGCATAAACCCTGGTATAGGCTTTGCAATAAATGCACTCGGAAGCATTATGCTCTTGTCGAGAAACTCAGGAAGAATTATTTTTGCTTCAATCTGTATATCCGCTTTAATTTGCGGTGTTGTCAGCCGTTTTCTGCCGTGTAAATCAGAAAAAGAAATGATAGCAAATATTGTTCCGGTTTCTTTTTCTGAAGCTGTGGTAAACAGTGTTTCCTCAGGTACCATTTCTCTTCTTACCGCCTGCGCCTTTGTGTGTCTTTTCTCGGGACTTACCTCGGTTATAGAAGCACATACCGAAAATGAAAATATACGTTTATTTGCAATCTGTCTGCTTGAAATAACAAACGGCTGCATTTATGCATCAAAAGAGATGTCACTTCCGTTTATCAGCGCAATATGCGCCTTCGGAGGTCTTTGCGTTCATATGCAGATTTTTGCCGTTGCGAATGATTATAAAATAAGGATTCCTCTTTTTTATGCCTTCCGTGTTCTCCACGCAATTCTTGCATTTACGGTATGCAGTTTTATCCTTTGGCTTTTCCCTGCCGAGCAGCAGGTTATCGTTAACATAACTCCCGAAGCGGCTCTGTGGTCTTTTTCCGCACCTGCTTCAATTTCTCTGCTGTTTTTATCGGCTTTATTGATATTAGACCTTGATAATAAACACAAAATATGATAAGATTAATCGGAAAGGATGTTGAACTGATGAAAAGCAAGCTTCTTGAGAAGAAAAAATATCCTGCCGCATGCGAATACTGCAAACACGGAAGACTTTCTCCCGATGAAAAGTCTGTGCTCTGCATAAAAAAAGGTATTGTCGAAACAGACGGCAAATGCAGAAAATATGCATATGACCCGTTAAAGCGCAGGCCTAAAAAGCCGCTTCTTATCGAAAGAGCAGACCCTTCTGATTTTGAACTGTGGAGGATTGGCGATGACGACAATTAAAGAATTTATCTGCAATCCCCTGCCCACTCCCAACTGCCATGCTTCAACCGTTTTGCCGCTTCCTGACGGCACTGTAATTTCCGCATGGTTCGGCGGAACCAAAGAGGGTACGGGAGATGTTAACATATGGTATGCCCGCCGCGATGAAAACGGCTGGAGCAAGCCCGCCGCAATAAGCTACAATAAGAACATTCCTCATTGGAACCCCGTTCTTTTTCTTAAAGAAAACGGCGATATAGTCCTGTTCTTTAAGGTAGGCAGAAAAATTCATTCATGGCGCACATTTTTCAGCATTTCAACAGATGGCGGAAAAAGCTTTTCAAAGCCTGCAGAGCTTGTAAAGGGCGACAGAAGTGACGGCAGAGGTCCCGTAAAAAACAAATGTATCCGCCTTTCAAACGGCAGAATCCTTGCTCCCGCATCATATGAAAACAACGGTTGGAACTGTTTCGTTGATATTTCCGATGATGACGGTGCAACATGGAGAAAAGCCCCTAAAATTAAAACCGAACAAGCTGTTCCGATGTTCAACAGACAGAACAGCTACACTTCAAATCTTATCCCCATGATTCAGCCGACCCTCTGGGAATCCGCCCCCGGTAAGGTTCATATGCTTACGAGAACATCGGTTGGACGAGCATACAGAAGCGATTCCGAGGACTACGGAGAAAGCTGGTGTGAGGCATACAGAACTGATTTATGGAATAACAACAGCGGTCTTGATGTTGTGAAAACTCCGAACGGCGACCTCTATCTTCTTTCAAATCCCGTTGAAGAAAATTGGGGTGAACGTTCACCGCTTACTTTGCAGAAATCAACAGATAACGGAGCAAGCTGGGAAACAGTTCTCGTTCTTGAAGAAGAAAAGAAGGACAGCGAATTTTCCTATCCCGCAATAGAACACATGAGCGGCTCACTGTATATTACATACACCTATGAGCGCCTGAATGTTGCCTTTTGGAAAATCGAGCTGTAAAATAACTCATTCATACAAATTTAAAACATTTAACATAAGGAAGCAACAAACATCTGATATTATCTCGGGTGTTTGGCAATAATATATAACACACAAAGGAGTAAAAAAATGAAAAAAATTCTTTGCCTTGTCCTTGCTTTTGCAATGGCGCTTTCGCTCGCTGCATGCGGCGGCAATACCGAACCCGAAGTTCCTGCTTTTGAACTTACAGGCACACTTGAAGAAATTGCTGACAGCATCTATGCAAACGAAACCGTTACCGACGAAATGGCAATTATGCCCGCAACAGAAATTGCTCTTGACGATGTTGACGGTCTTACCTACAACCTCGGCGTTGCTTCTGCTGACGCAATCGAAAGAGCTGTTATCTCCGAGCCTATGATCGGTTCAATCGCATATTCACTTGCTCTTGTTAAAGCAAAGGAAGGTGCTGACATTGATGCTCTTAAGGATGAAATCCTTAACGGTGTTAACTACAGAAAGTGGCTCTGCGTTGCAGCAGAAAAAATTGCTGTTGTTAACTGCGGCGATGTTATCATGATGATTATGTCAAGCGAAGAAATCGTTGACGGCATTCTTGCAGGCTTCTCAACCGTATGCGAAGGCAATGTTTCCGAAGCTCTCACAAAAGCAGGCGAAGTTCAGGAGGATATCCCTTACGGTGAACCCGTCGCTGACGATATGCCCGCTGCAATGCCCGATGATGAAATGCATCTCGGCGATCCCATCACACTTGAATAATTGAAAATCAAAACATCAGGCGGGAGCTTGCTCCCGCCATTTTTATTAAGGTGAAATTATGCTTTTTTCAAGCTTAACATTTTTATTTATCTTTTTGCCAACAGTAATCGGAGTATATTATATTCTGCCGATGAAGGCAAAAAACATCTGGCTTTTGGCATCAAGCCTTTTCTTCTATTTTTACGGTGAGCCGAAATATCTCGTGCTTATGCTTGCGGTAATAACATTCAGCTATATTTTCGGTCTGCTGACCGACCGTGCAGAAGGTAGAGCGCGGCTTGCAATAACAGTTGCCGCTGTCGCTGTAATCCTTTCCGCACTTTTATTCTTTAAATATACCGATTTCTTTATCACTACCGTTAATTCCGTTTTCAAATCTGATATAGGTCTGTTAAATCTTGCGCTGCCCATCGGCATAAGCTTTTACACCTTCCAGGCTATCAGCTATAACATTGACGTTTACCGCAAGGATACTCCGGCACAGAAAAACCCCTTGAGCCTTGCGCTTTATATATCACTTTTTCCTCAGCTTGTTGCAGGTCCCATTGTACGTTACACGGATGTTATGCATGACCTTAAGTACCGTACACATTCTGCAGAAAAATTCTCTTACGGAATAAGAAGGTTTGTTGTCGGTCTCGGCAAAAAGGTCATAATGGCAAACTCTCTCGGCACTCTTTGCGAAATTTTCCGTGACATCGAAGAAAAATCAACCTTGTTTTTCTGGCTGTATGCTGTTGCTTTTGCGCTACAGATTTACTTCGATTTCTCGGGCTACAGCGATATGGCTATAGGTCTTGGCAGTATACTGGGCTTTAAATTCTGTGAAAACTTCCGCTATCCGTTTGTATCTTCTTCAGTTACCGAATTTTGGCGCAGATGGCATATTTCACTCGGAAGCTGGTTCCGTGATTATATTTACATTCCCATGGGCGGAAACAGAGTTAAAAAAACTCGTTTTCTTCTCAATATTCTTACCGTTTGGTTTCTCACAGGCTTCTGGCACGGTGCGGACTGGACATTCATAATATGGGGTCTTTATTTTGCCGCACTTTTGCTTTGCGAAAAATTTATTCCGAAGAAAATCAAAGACAAAGTTCCGAAGTTCATCAGCCACATCTACCTGATTTTTGTTGTCCTTATCGGCTTTGTTATTTTTAACGCAAACGGTATTACGGGCGCATTTGAAGACCTTAAGGGTATGTTTACCGCTGCTTATCCCCTTTCCAACAGCATAACCGATTATTATCTCGGCAGTTATTCCGTTCTGCTTGCAGTTGCGGCATTCGGTGCAACACCCGCGCTTAAGCTTCTCTGCGAAAAAATTAGGCAAAACAATATCGGTGATAAAATTCTGACCGTTCTTGAACCCGTTTTTGTTTTTGGGGTTATGGTTGCAGTTACGGCATATCTCATTGACGGCTCATATAACCCGTTCCTTTATTTCAGATTTTAAGGAGGTAATGTGATGAAAAAAATCAAGAATATATTATGCATTACCTTTTTTTCAGCTTTTATTTTTGTAATCGGAGCATCCTTCATATTCAGAGAACCGATTTCAATTCTTGTTTCCGAGCGAAGAAAAGCGGCTCAGTTTCCCGATTTTTCCGTTGAAAGTATCATTGACAAATCATTTTTTGACGAAGTTGAAGATTATCTTACAGACCAGTTCCCTCTGCGCGATAAATTCAGAGAAATAAAAGCTTCTATTCAGCTTAATATTTTTCAGCAAAAGGATAACAACGGCACCTATTTTGCCGACGGTCATATTTCCGAAATGGAGAAAAGCCTGAGCGAATCCTCGGTTGAAAATGCGACAAAAAAGATTAATGCAATCTATGATAAATATCTTGCAAATGCAAATACCCGTGTTTTCTTCTCAGTAATACCCGACAAAAATTATTTTCTTGCAGAAAAAAACGGCTATCCCTCATATGACTACAAAAAATTGACGGATATTTTAAAAAGCAATATCCGAGGCATGGAATATATTGATATTTTTGACTGCCTTACACTCGACAGCTATTACAAAACCGATTCCCATTGGAAGCAGGAAAAGCTTTCCGCCGTTGTCAACAGATTAAGCGAGAAAATGGGTTTTGAAGCTGTTGAAATGAATGAATACACAGCCGAAAACCTCGGAGCTTTCAACGGAGTGTATTCTTCAAGGCTTGCCTTGGGTTTAAATCCCGACGAAATGATATGCTTAAGAAATGAAGCGACAGATTCCGCCGTTGTTTATAACTACGAAACGCAAAAAGAGCATATCGGAGTTTACGACAAAGAAAAGATGAACGGCAACGATAAATACGATGTGTTTTTCTCAGGTGCGGTGCCTGTTATTTCGGCTAAAAATCCGATGAATCCAAACGGTAAAGAGCTTATTATTTTCCGCGATTCCTTCGGTTCATCGCTTGCTCCCCTGCTTCTGGGCAGCTACAGCAAAATAACCCTTGTTGATACAAGATATATCTCCTCGCAGATTCTCGGCGAATATGTTGATTTTGAAAACTGCGATGTGCTGTTTATCTATAACACACAGCTTATCAATCAAAGCTCGATGCTTAAATAATTTCATGAAACAGTTAACCCCGTATTCTCAAATGAGAGTACGGGGTTATGTTATGTTGCTAACCTTTAATTAAAAATCAACCTTAAGGTCATAGTAGCAGCACTTGAAGAGTTTTTCCATTTCCTCCTGAGTGGGGATACGGGGGTTGGAGCCTGTGCAAGCATCGCCGATAGCATTCTTTGCAATTTCGGGAAGTCTTTCAAGGAATACTTCCTCGGGTACAAAGCCCTGCTCACAGGGATAGCTGTCTGCGCCGTAGTTCTTGATGCACTGGGGAATATTAAGCTTGTCGTTCATACCGCGGAGATATGCGATAAGAAGCTGAACCTTCTCTTCAACTGTTTCGCCGCCAAGGTTCATTCTGTCTGCAATTTTAGCATAGCGCTTTGCAGCGGATTCAACCTTTGCATTGAACTCGATAACCTTGGGAAGATACATTGCGTTGGCTGCGCCGTGGATAATGTGAGCACCGTTGCCGTAATCAGCGAAAGCTGCGCCGGTCTTGTGAGCCATTGAGTGAACAATACCGAGGAGAGCATTCGAGAATGCCATACCTGCAAGACACTGTGCATTGTGCATCTTTTCACGGCAGCCGTTATCGCCGTTATATGAATCAACAAGGTTTTCCTGAATCATTTCGATTGCATGAAGAGCAAGAGGATCTGTGTAATCGCAGTTAGCGGTTGAAACATAAGCCTCAACTGCATGAGTCATCGCGTCCATACCTGTGTGAGCAACAAGCTTCTTGGGCATGGTTTCTGCAAGCTCTGAATCAACGATAGCAATATCGGGAGTAATTTCAAAGTCTGCAAGAGGATATTTGATACCCTTTTCGTAGTCTGTGATAACGGAGAAAGCGGTAACTTCAGTTGCTGTACCCGATGTTGAGGGAATAGCAATAAAGCGAGCCTTCTTGCGAAGCTCGGGAATACCGAATACTACGCACATCTGCTCAAATGTGATTTCGGGATATTCATACTTAATCCACATTGCCTTTGCTGCGTCAATGGGTGAACCGCCGCCTACTGCAACAATCCAGTCAGGTTCAAATTCAGCCATAACAGCTGCGCCCTTCATAACTGTATCAACCGAGGGATCGGGTTCGATACCTTCAAAAAGCTTAACTTCAAGACCTGCCTCTTCAAGATAAGCTACAATCTTATCAAGGAAGCCGAACTTCTTCATTGAGCCGCCGCCTACACACACGATTGCCTTTTTGCCTTTAATTGTTTTAAGTACCTCAAGAGAACCCTTGCCGTGATAGAGATCTCTGGGGAGAGTAAATCTTGCCATTGGAATCATCCTCCTTAATTTATTACAAGTTAATAATACCATATCTTTACCAAAAGTACAACACCAAAATATTATAAAAGCTTTTTATTCTTCAGTTATTTCAAACAACTCATTCGGTGTACAATTAAACAACAAACACATAGTTTCAATATTTTCATATCTGATTGATTTTGTTTCATTATTCACCATTCGGCTGAAATTTTGATAACTCATACCAAGCTGCTTATATAACCAATATTTTGTTTTGCCTTTTTTCTCCAACAATTCCAATGCTCTAAATCTAATCATAAGATACTTCTCCATATCATACTTTTTTATTAGATAGTATCTTATTATTTCTCTTTACATATAGACTAATACATCATATAATGTATTAGTCTATAAAGAAGAGCATATATGAAAGAAAAAACATGCTGTTTCAGCGGACACAGAACAATTCCCGCAAATGAAATAAATCAAATAAAAGAATTACTGAGTAAAACAATTGAGATGCTTATAAAAAAGGGAGTAGTATACTACGGCTGCGGTGGAGCTGTCGGTTTCGATATGCTTGCAGCTCAAACAATTATTGAGTTAAAAAAGTTTTTTCCTCAAATTAAACTGATTATGGTCTATCCTTGCCAAAATCAAACAAAATATTGGAATTTGACTGACACAGAAAAATATAATTTTATTAAAGCTAACAGCGATAAAAGAGTCTATATTTCCGAGTTTTACAATAACTCATGCATGATTGAACGAAATAAATATCTTGTAAACTATAGCAGCTATTGCATTTGTTATTTCAACGGTGCTTACGGTGGAACCGAATTTACGGTTAAATACGCAAAAGAAAAAGGATTAAAGATAATAAATTTATACAATAAAACGGAGAGCGGTTAAGCTCTCCGTCGGCAGATTATGTTAAATTAATGAAAACATTGTTATAAGCATAACAATCGGATAAAGATTGATTGAATACCATGGAACTTCAAAGATTTCATCATCAACCTCATAGGAAATTATCATCATTCTTGATGTAGTGGTTTCATCGCCAACAATCATTTCTGTGTCGACCAGAATAAGATCATCACCTAAGAAATAATACTTGTAAATCACACCGTCGGCATCAGTAAATTCTTCAATATAATATGTTTTTTCACCTTCCGTGTGTTCATAAGCCTTAACATAATCAAGACTGAATTCGGCAGGTATACCCTCTGGTACCACTTCTACCAAGCCTTCGGTCATTCCTTTATATCTGACATGAAACAGAGGCATTTCGGGTGAATATAAAATAAGGTCACTGCTGTTAACAATCACTCTGAGAGTTCTGTCGCCAAGATCCATTTCAGCTGCAGCTTTATCACCCTTTGAATAAACTCTTTCTGTAATTGATGTATCGGCAATATCAACAGTAAAATCCATTACCATACCTGTTACAGCATGAGCTTCATTGTACCACTTTTCCGCCTTCGTTGTTTCCGCTTCGGTTGCCGACGCACTTATGCAGAAAATCACTCCGAGAATAAGTGCGAATAAAATCGAAACAAGATGTTTTTTCATGGTTGTTCCTCCTTTTTTGATTATCCCGAATTGGGATATATTAATTATACCACAACGGTATAATTATGTCAAGAAAAAAAGCGAGGTTTAATATGAGGCTGAAAGAATTGAGAATAAGCAGAGGTGTTTCCCAGCTCAAGCTTGCACTTGACCTTAATATGAATCAGAACAGCATAAGCCGCTATGAAACAGGCTCAAGACAGGCAGATTATGAAACACTCATTGCCTTTGCCGATTATTTTAATGTTTCAATAGATTATCTGCTTGAAAGAACGGATAATCCGACCTTTCTTTCAAAATAATTACGGCAAAATTCTGTTTGTTGTTATATATTCAACACCCAATGCGCAAAGGATATCCATTGCAGGAAGTCTGTCAACAGTCCATGCAGCAAGCTTAATTTCTTTATCCTTAAAATCGTCAATCCTGAAAAGATTGACGATTTTTTTATGGTTAAAAGCGATTGCCGTGTTATTTTCTTCGGCAAAATCAATACTTTCATCTTTAATTTTTGAAACAAGATACCAAAGCTCCATGTCCGAATCAAGAGAACGCAGTGCCGAAAGCCTTTCACTTTCAAAGTCAATAATCAGCGGCTCAACCGTAAGATTTTTACCATTTATAATTTCAAGCAAAGCCGACATATCATCAGGTTCTCCGCCCTTTACTTCAACCATAGGACGCATTGAATATTTTTCACATATTTCAAGTGCCTCTTCAAGAGTTGTTATTTTAAGATCGGGATAATTTTTTATGCCGTTTCCCTTATCAATTTTAAGCTCCATTATTTCGGCAAATGTGAAATCACTCACATTCCCCTCTCCGTCGGTCATTCTGTCAACGGTATCGTCATGCATGAGAATCCATACTCCGTCTTTGGTGGGAGCGACATCAAATTCAGCAGCATAATATCCTGCCTCCCCTGCTTTTTCAAGTGCAGGTGCGGAATTTTCGGGAGCAACATTGGAAAGGCCTCTGTGTGCTGTGAGATTAACGGTTCTTTCGGTCAAAGCCGAAACACTTAAATTAATGCTGATGGTGGGGACTATCTTTTCAACTGCGAAAAACAATGCAATTATAATAACTAACGGAATAATTATTTTTATTATCTTTTTCATAACTACCTCAAAGGAAAAATGCCCGTCAAAGCGACGGGCAAATATTTTTATTTGTTAAAGTACTGGGGAAGGAATTCCTTGTGAGCTTCCTTAAGCTCATTGAAGCACTTAACGGTCTTTTCATAGTCACCTACAAGAGGATGAACAAGCAGACCCTTGATTGCATAATCATCATCGCCTGTGATAGCTGCCTTAACCGCATACTTTTCGTATGTCTTGACAACTCTCATAAGACCTACGATATGGTCGTTGATTTTTTCTGTTACGGGAACGGGTGTTGCGCCGTCTGCACCGATAACAGCTGCGATTTCAACGATATCATCGTCAGCCATGAAAGGAAGAGTTCCGTTGTTCTTGATATTTACAACGTGAACATCCTTCTTATCGTTTGCGATTGAGTCAATAAGCGAAACAGCTGCAAGTGAATACTTGTGACCGCCTCTCTTATCAAGAAGTGCAGGCTTTGTAACGATTTCCTGATTCTGATACATTTCAAGAAGCTGTTCTTCAATTTCCATGCAAACCTCAGCTCTTGTTTTATCGTCTTCTCTCTGGTGAGCAAGCTTTGCTTCACGGCAGTAATAATACTGAAGATATGATGAAGGAAGACCCTGAACGGTCTTAAGGCAGTCAATCGAGAAGCCGTCATCCTTAATATTTGCCATAACCTTGGGTGAAAATCCGCTTTCGATAAGACCGGGAAGAAGCTCTTCGCCGTTCTTCTTAACAGAGGTAATCCAGCTGAGATGGTTAAGACCTACATATGTAATCTCGCTGTCCTCACCGGTAATTTCCTTGACATCGTCAAGCATATCAATGGGAACATTGCAAAGACCGATATTCTTTACGTTAGTGTGGTTAAGAATAAACTCGGTGATGATACCCGAGGGATTTGTGAAGTTGATAAGCCATGCGTCAGGGCAGATAGCTTCAATTCTGTCGCAGATATTCTTGATAACGGGGATTGTTCTCTGTGCCTTAAAGAAACCGCCGATACCTGTTGTTTCCTGACCGATGAGGTTATATTTCTTGGGAATGCTTTCATCAAGATGACGGCAGGGAAGCTTACCTACACGAATCTGTGTAACAACAAAATCTGCACCCTGAAGAGCTGTATCAAGGTCATCTGTAAAAACAACCTCGCAGTCATCGCCGACATTCTTAAGCATTCTTACGCAAAGATCGCCTACAATTGTTCTTTTTCTTTCGTCGATATCCATGAAGGATATTTTTTTGAGCTTAAGGCTGTCCTTTGCCTTAAGGAAACCGTCAACAAGCTCAGGGCAATATGTGCTGCCCGAACCGATTACGGCAACATTAATTTCTTTCATTGTAATCTATCTCCTTTTATCAGTTTGCATAATCTTGCATAATCCAATTGATGCAGCCCGTTACGGGAAGTGCATCAAGCTTAATGAACTTGAGCTTCTTGCCGCTCATTTCTTCAGCCTTTGAGAGAAGCATATCAAGATAAAGCTTATTATCAAGCTTAACGTTAATTGAGCCCGAAAGAACAACCTCAACCTCACCGTCGCCAAAATTAAGCTCGTTTGCAAGTGCCGAAATAAGCTGTGCACCTCTTGTTGCCATTCTCTCGCAATAATCGCAGGCAGGCTTATCGCCCTTCTTTGCAGCATCAAAGAAGAAGCCAACCATATCCTTGATATATTCGCCGCCGTTTTCACCCTCGATTTTTTCAATAAGACCGAGAACCTCGCCTCTGTCCTTAAAGCCGTATTTATTCATAACCATTTCAGTAATGAGTGTTTTTTCAAGACCGAGGAAAAGCTCGTTATATACAAGTCTGAAAGCTTCTATAACGATATTACCGCCGCCCGAGATATCACCCGAGAAATCACCAAGACCTGCAAGCTGAAGCATTTTTCCGTCAAGGTCAATACCGTTGCAGCAAACACCCGTGCCGCAGTTATAGCCAATTGCACTCTTGCCCGTTGCGCCGGCCTTTACAACAATGAAGCCGTCATTGAAAACTTCAAAGTTTGAAAGACCTTTGTCACGAAGCATTCCGCACATAATATCATACTGATAAGGATGGTCAATGCCGGCAAGACCCATAAGGGTAAAGCTGACATTTGAAAGCTCAACTCCCGCTTTTTCGCAAAGAGCCTTAAGACCTTCCATAATAATATCGCTTGCACCGTCAAAAGCGGTATCAATATTTTCATGGTTGCTTCCCGGTCCGGTTACGTTTGCAAGCATTTTTTTATTTTCGTCAAATAGGGCAAATGCGGTTTTGGTTCCGCCGCCGTCAACACCGATATAGTATTTCATATTTATCTCCTTTTTAGTAACCGCTGATTAAATCGGGTTGCGATTATCAGCGAGATAATTTTTGTCAGAAAAGTCAAAAACGCAGGCAATACTTTGTGTATTAGCGAGTATTTTTGGCATTTATGACGGAAAAGTAGCCGCTGAGAATTGTGACCGAGATTTATTCGGCGGTTATCTCTTCAAAAAATTCTTCACAAACTTCGTCAAGGCAGAACATGCCTCTTCTGGTCGGTTCTCTGTCTATCCACATTCCGTCAGTAAAATCAGGGAATGCAACAGGTGCGCTGCCAAGAGCAATCGACTGCTCGGAAAGGCAGGTAACAGCCATCATAACCGCTGTATCATAAACATCAATAGGCGGCTTTTCATCAAGTCTTACACTTTCCGCAAATGCGCTGAGAACAAGATAGTCCATACCGCCGTGGCCCGCATGAACACCGTCCTGCTGATATTTTTTCCAAAGAGGATGCTCATATTCTTCACGGTATTTCTCAAAATCCTCAGGATGGTGCATCCAGTCGCCATCTTCATGCTTTGTCTGACCTTCAAGATAAATCGAATTACCGTCTTCCATGTAAATACCCTTTGTACCCTGAACACGGTATGCTCTTGAGTAGTGTCTGGGAAGAGAGCAGTCATGAGTTAAAACAACCGTTTCACCGTTTGCACATTTGAGCATTGTTGTTACAATATCGCCCTCATTAAAGTTATAGTTTGCAAGGTCATAATCCTCGCCTTTATTATTTTTAATCCACTCATTAAGACCTCTGGACTTGCTTGCCATTGATACAAGGGAAACAAATCTGTTGCCTCTGTTTATGCCGAGAACCTTGGTGATGGGTCCGAGCTGATGGGTGGGATAAAGCTCACCGTTGCGAAGCTGGAAGTTGAAAAGTCTGCCGTGTCTGTTTTCTCTGCCGAGGCTGATTTCATCACGCAAATCATGCTGATATCCGCCTGTCATATGTATTATCTCGCCGAAAACACCCTGCTTAACCATATTGAAAATTGCCATCTCGTTTCTGTCATAGCAGCAATTTTCAAGAAGCATACAGAACTTTCCGGTTTCCTCGCTTGTACGTACGAGCTGCCAGCATTCTTCGATGCTTGCTGCACCGCCTACTTCTGTTGCAACATGAATACCCGCCTTCATTGCGTCAACGGCAATTCTTGAATGTGTAATCCATGTTGTTGCAATATAAACACCGTCAAGGTTTTCCTTTTCAAACATTTCTTTGTAGTCAAGATAAACATTGGCATGCGTACCAACCTCTTCCTTAACTATTTCTGCACCGCGGTTGGCTCTGTCTTCATATTTATCGCAAACAGCAGGAACTCTGACACCTTCGCATTTAAGAAGCTCACGAAGCATGCCCGAGCCTCTGCCACTCACACCTACAATACCAATATTAACAAAATCTTTCATAAAAATACCTCTGAAAAAATAAAAGTATCCGTCGGACACTCTCCGACAGATACCATTATAAAGCATATTTTTAAAAAAGGCAATATTATTTAAAATATCTTTTAAAATGTTTTTGCCATTTCATGAGATAAAGGGTTATCATTTTGGTCAATGCAATATCATACATGATAAAAGCAACCGTACCCATACCTAAAAGCAACGGATAAGCCATCATTCCGAATTCCTCGGTTTCGTCAATGGTGACACCCATAAGCTTTATCATAAGATAATATGAGGCAGCCATTGTTGCGGCAAATGTCAGAACTTTTATTATCCAGCCGACCGCAACATGGGTTCTTGCTTCAATAACCGATTTAAGTATCGGATAATATCCGAAAAAAGCGAGGTACATGACTGCAACCTCTTTATCGGGTACCAGAAGCATTCCGAGAATTGCAACCGTACAGTAAACACCGAAAGCCCATTTCTTATCTATTTCTATTACAACAAAAACTATAAACAGACCTGCAACGGCAGGCAGTGCATATGTTAAAAAAGGAATTATCGCAACCGAAATCATCAGGACAAGCGATACCGCCGCAACAATCCCTCCTATAGCGCATTTTGAACTTTGTTTCATAAATAAACCTCTTTAACAGCAGGGAATCAAATCACCGCCGAAGCATTCACAGCAGCAGTCCGCACATATAAGACCCGTACACATATCACAGCCTGAACAGCCGCTCTTTTCGTCCTGCTTGCGTTCCGTTCTGTAACCGCCTGAACGGGCATTATTAACCTTGTTGTATGCCATTTTATATGTGTTGTTCGATGGGTCAAGATTGCTTGCGGTTGCAAAATTTTTCGCAGCCTCTTCAAGCCAGCCTCTTTTTTGCTGAATAGTTCCTTTCAGATAATACCACTGAGCATCTCTGGCATATTCCGGCATACCGTCAAGAAGAATCTGAGCATCATCAAGCCTTCCGGAATTTATCTTTGCCCTTATATCGGAATAATCCGCATTCCCCGAATAAGACGATGCTCCGCCCGAGCTGTAACCGCCCGAAGCACCTCCCATAACTATTGCATCATAAGCCTCATTAAGTTCGTCAACCATTCCCTGATTATTGCTGTCCTGATACCTTCTGAGCAATTCACGATAAGCTGCATTAACCTGCTCCATTCCTGCACCTTGGGGGACTCCGAGAATTTCATAGGGATTTCTCATATTCTCCTCACTCCACTGTATAATTATTTTTCTCTTTCATCTCAGGCAGATACTTTCTCAACACCCTTTCGGCGCTGAAGGTAAGACCGTCCAAAACAATATTTTCAAGTATATCCTCAAATCTTTTTTTCTCAAGCGAATCAAGAGCATCAAGCGCGCTGCTCTGCGTAAGATTAAGCATGCCCCTGACTCTTTGCGTAAATTCTTTTCTTATGTTTTCATCTTTTATTTCATTGTATTCATCTTTAAAGGGATTGAAGCTGCCGTTTTTTATATCTTCTTCAAGGTCATCGGCAGCATCAATAATATAGACATATCTGCCAACCATGTATCCCAGAGTATAGAGGGATTTTTTCCTTTCTCCTTCAAATCCGAAAGCAAATATTTTTCCGAGAGCCTCGGCGCTCTGATGTGCTGCCTCGTCAATGCAAATGTCTTTCTTTTTTTCTGCTTCCGACTGTATTTTCACAGATTCGCCGATAATCTTATCAATCTCAGGGGCAAGACGTGATGCTTTTTTATGCATAAGAAAAACTATCGGATAAATAAGGCAAGCAATAAGCTTTGACTTAAATCCGCCGTCATGCATATTATCGAGAATTTTATAAAAAACGGTTATGATTATTGCGTGTGAACAAAAGTCAAATGTTTCACGGCTTTGGCAAATCATGCATTTTTTTGCGGGATTGTAGGGGCAGCTTTTTTTAGCAAATGAGCAGCCGCTTTCCTTAGCCGCAAGATGAAGCACAGCCGCAAAAGCAAAATCATAGCTGAGAAAAAGCTGAGCTATCGGAGAATAATTTCTGCCGAGTGCCCTGCAAAGCGAACAGTAAACACCCTTATAAAGCTCATAGTCCTTTACTTTCATTTCAGGCTTGAAGGCTTTGACATATCCAAGCAAATTCAACCCTCCAATATTTATTCCATTATATTTTATATTATTTCTCGCAGCAATCGGTTAACATATTGTAAATTTTTATGTCAATAAATATTTTTATTGATTTTGATAATGCATAGTGCTAAAATAGAACAAAAAGCTTGTCAACTGTCGGTTGAATGCCGCAAAACAACCGATAGTTTAAAGGTTTCAACTTTTTGTTTATTGATTTTGCCTGAAAAATCGGTCACAATTAAATCGCAAAAACATCCAAGCTGAAAAAAACACAGAGTTAACCGATATCAAAAGGAGAATAAGCCATGAATTTAGGACAAAATATTTCCGAAAAAAGAAAATCATTAAACATGACTCAGGAAGAGCTTGCAGCAAAGCTCGGTGTTTCACCTCAAGCAGTTTCAAAATGGGAAAACAACCATTCACATAGTTAAGGATACCACACCAAAACCCACGCTTGAAATGCTTTCAAAACAGAATATATTTTGGAGGTATCCTAATGAATTACATTAAATCTTGTGAATTTAACATTGACACCGCTTGTGTTGAGGTGAAAC
>JAZPYI010000038.1:0-11851 GCA_045544115.1 Acutalibacteraceae bacterium
TAATCTGTCTTTGCATAATGATTGGAAATACAATAGTAAAAACAATAAAATTGCTATTATAAGAAAAATGATTTTTATCGTTTTTGTCTTATTGATTCTTTGCATATATCCTCCTAAAAGATAAAATAAATGTATAAAATCATCGCATTACTCAGCGTTATAATCAGGAATGCATTTTTACCCAACCCGTTTGAGCCTTTGGGTGATATTGTGTTAACTATTGCAGATATATCGTTTACAATAACTCCTGATATTCTCAATATAATTATGGAAGCACCTCTTCATGCTTTTACTTTTGCGGTTGTTGGCTTATACTATTTGAAAGGAAGTTGCCCTTCAATCGGAAGCATTTTTTACTTGATATTTTATGTCATTCACGTTTTCCTAATTTATATTTGCAGTTGGTTTGGTTTTTCTTGGGTTGCAATTGCGGTTGTTTTATCAATTTATTTTCTGTTACATTTAGTTATTAATGTTTTCAAGGTTTTGTAGAAGGTGAAAAAATATGCGTGAAATGAAAAATAGCGGTTATAGTTGGATCGGTGATATACCGAGTCACTGGGAAGTAAGAAAAATAAAAAACTACTATGATATTCAAACTGGATTTACTCCTGATACCAAGAACGAATTGTATTATGATGATGTTGAGGGATATGACTGGGTTAATATTTCTGATATTCAAGATGGAAAAACTATTTTCCACACCAAAAAAAAGATAAGTAATGTTTATATCGAAAGATTTAATCCTGAAATAATACCGCAAGGTAGTCTAATGTATAGTTTTAAATTGTCTGTAGGACAAACTGCTTTTGCAGGTAAACCTATTTATTCCAACGAAGCAATTGCAAGTTTTTTACCAAAAGATAATATAAATCTAAACTATCTTAGATACTCATCAACGTTTATTGTTGAGAACGCACAGACAAATATATACAATGCAAAAATATTAAATCAGGATCTTATTCGCAATGCATATATTACTTTCCCACCGTTAGTAGAGCAAAAGAAAATAGCTGATTTTCTTGATGAAAAGTGTGCGGAGATCGATACGGTTATTGAGAAAACGAAGGCGACGATTGAGGAATATAAAAGGCTCAAGCAGTCGGTTATCACTCAAGCCGTCACCAAAGGCATCCGTCCTAATCGCCCGATGAAAGATTCAGGCATTGAATGGATAGGCGAAACCCCTGAAGAATGGGAGCTGATCCCTTTTAGACACGTTTTAAAAGAACGACAAGAGAAGAACTCACCAATAAAATCAGAAGAGAGATTATCTCTTTCTATTGAGTCTGGCGTAACTTTGTATGCGGATAAAACAACAAATCTTGATAGGTATAAAGAGGATTTTGAACAGTATAAACTGGCACATCCTGGCGATTTAGTTATGAATAGTATGAACATGATTGTTGGTGCTACTGGTGTTTCAAAATTTTATGGGTGTGTAAGTCCTGTTTATTATACTTTTTATGATGAGTTGGACGACCATGCAACAGCTGTTTTTTGTGAATATATTTTCAGAAGCAAAACTATGCTTCGTTTTCTGTTTAGTTTAGGAAAGGGAATATATGCGATAGTCCGTGGAGATGACAGAGTTAATACTTGTAGATTAAAAGTGTCAAAAGAAGACCTCAAAAGTATAATTATACCTGTTCCTAATGTTGAAGAGCAAAGAGATATTATTAATTATCTCGACAAAAAATGTTCCGAAATCGACGAGCTTATCGCAAAGAAAACAAGCCTCTTGTCCGAACTCGAAAGCTACAAAAAATCAATGATTTATGAATATGTAACAGGCAAAAAGGAAGTGTAATAGAATTGAAGGTTAAAGATGCTGAAAAGAAATTCAAAAGAATATTGAAAAAGTATAAGGTAATAATTATCACTTTTGCTTTATTTGTTTTGATTGGGATAATATCTTTTGTGTTAGACTATTTTAACATTCCTTATAGATTGGGTTTTAGTTTTGTTTTCTTGAACTTGGATTTCTGGAGTATCTTTTTAAGCAACGGAATTGTAGTTGCACTTTTTATAACCACTTTTACACTTTTCGACAAAAGGACTTTAGAAAAAGATAGGCTTGCAACTTATGCCGGATATCTTTTATTGTTGGATACATATCGTTGGTGCGAATTGTTTTTGGAAGTTTTGAATAAAGATATTGCTTCAAACGATTATGAGAGATGAGATACCCGATAAACAGGTTGAACTGATTAAGAATCAACCGTTTGAAAAAGATGAAAAAATATTCGAGGCTTTAGAAAATGGACAAATAACAAAATCGCGTTTTGAACAGTATTCTAAAATCAAGAAACAATATCAATCGTATATGATGACGTTTTTTTATTTTAAAGGATTCGAAAATATAGAAAAGGATCTTAAAATAAGCCTCGAAGAAGACCTTGCAGAAGAAATCAAAAAGATTGAAAGAGATATACAACAGTATTAAGTAATTTACGGAGGACGGAACAATGATCACCACCGAAAAACGATTTGAAGAAGATATTGAATCCTTCTTTCTCTCTCCTGCGGGCGGATACACCAAAACCGCCGATAAATATGACGCAAAGCTCGGTTTATATGTTGATACCCTCATCGAGTTTATTCAGAAAACCCAGCCCAAGGAATGGGCAAGGTTTGTTAATCAGAATTCCGTTGACCCCGTGCGTAAATTCTGCCTCGTATTCAACAATGCCTGCGATGCGGACGGACTTCTCTATGTCCTTCGCCACGGCTTCAAGCACAGAGGCATAACCTTCCGTGTCTGCTATTTCAAGCCCGAATCGGCTCTCAATCAGACCGCCGCCGCACTCTATGCAAAAAACATTGTCAACTGCGTGCGTCAGTGGCATTATTCCGCAGAGAATAACAAATCCGTTGATATGGTGCTCGTCCTCAACGGTATTCCCGTTTTCGCTTTTGAACTCAAAAATCAGTATACGGGTCAGAACGTCAATAACGCAAAGGTTCAATGGATGGATGACCGTGACCCCAGAGAAATCTGTTTCCAGTTCAACAAGCGTATTCTTGCCTATTTCTGCGTTGACCACTATGAAGTGTGGATGACAACAAAGCTCGCAGGCAATAAAACGTTCTTCCTGCCGTTCAACCAAGGCTCAAACGGTGCAGGCTCCGACGGCGGCAAGGGTAATCCCGCAAACCCCGACGGATATCCCACAGCATATCTCTGGGAAAACGTTTTCCAGAAAGAAAGCATGATGGATATTATTCAGAAATTCATCCACCTCAAAGACGGCAAAACCCTCATATTCCCTCGCTTCCATCAGCTCGACGTTGTCCGAAAACTCCTTGCACACGTTTCCGAAAACGGTTCGGGGCATAACTATCTGATTCAGCACAGCGCAGGCTCGGGCAAATCCAATTCAATCGCCTGGACAGCCTATCGCCTTGCATCTCTTTTTAATGCAGAAAACAAACCCGTTTTCAGCAGTGTTATCGTTGTAACGGACAGAACTGTTCTTGATGCACAGCTTCAGGAAACAATCTCTTCATTTGACCACACTCTCGGTGCGGTTGAAACCATTGGCGAGGATAAAACCTCAAAGAATCTCCGTGATGCCATAAACGACGGTGTCCGCATAATCGTAACAACATTGCAGAAGTTCCCCGTTATCTATCAGGAAGTGGAAAACACCGCAGGCAGAAATTTTGCCGTTATCGTTGATGAGGCTCATTCGTCACAGACGGGCAGTTCCGCATTGAAGCTCAAAGCGGCTCTTGCTGATACGGAAGATGCTCTGCGTGAATATGCAGAAATCGAAGGCAAAACCGAAGCCGAGCTTGACCCGAATGACAAGCTGATGAACGAAATGCTCGTTCACGGTAAGCATAAGAATCTCTCGTTCTTTGCGTTCACGGCAACTCCCAAAGATAAAACCCTTGAGCTTTTCGGTGAGGAATATGCCGACGGCTCGTTCCATCCGTTCCACATATACAGTATGCGTCAGGCAATAGAAGAAGGTTTCATTCACGATGTTCTTCAGAATTATATGACCTATGACACCTGCTTCAGAATTGCCAAAACAACTCCTGATAATCCCGACGTGCCCGCAAGCAGAGCTGCAAAGATTATCCGCAAATTCCAGGAGCTTCATCCCTACAACATCAGCCAGAAATCACAGATTATTGTTGAAACGTTCCGAGAAACAACAAGGCATAAAATTAACGGCAGAGCCAAGATGATGGTTATAACCTCATCAAGACTTGCTGCCGTAAGATACTATCACGAAGTCAAGCGATACATAGAAGAGCAGGGATATGACGATGTTCAGATTCTTGTTGCTTTTTCGGGCGCTGTTGAAGACGGCGGCGTTGAATATACCGAGCCGAAACTCAACAAGCGTGCTGACGGTACAAGCATTGCCGAATCGCAGACAAAAGCTGAGTTCAACAAGAATTTCAATGTTCTTATTGTTGCAGAAAAATATCAGACCGGTTTCGATGAGCCGCTTCTTCACACAATGATTGTTGATAAAAAACTCAAAGGTGTTAAGGCTGTGCAGACTCTTTCACGCCTTAACCGTACCTGCGAGGGTAAAGTTGATACATTTGTGCTTGACTTTATCAATACAAAAGAAGATATTCTCGATGCGTTCCAGCCTTTCTATCAGGAAACATATCTTGAGCAGGAAGTCAATGCAGACCTCATTTACAAAACGCAGAAAGAGCTTCGCGGATTTGCTATTTACAGCGATAACGATATTGATGCATTTGAAAAAGTGTATGTTCAGGGAAGTGCAAAGCAGGATGATAAGTCAATGGGCAAGATGTCAAGCACATTGAAACCCGTTGCAGACCGATATGACCTCAAATCTCCTGATGAACGTTATCAATTCCGCAGACAGCTTCGCAGCCTTATCAAGTGGTACGGCTTTGTATCGCAGGTCAGCAGAATGTTTGACAAAGATTTGCACAAGGAATATCTTTTCTGCTCATATCTCATCAACTTTATCCCTGCCGATCCCGTTGATAAAATTGACCTTGACGGTAAGCTGAAGCTTGAATACTACAAACTCCAGAAAACTTTTGACGGAGCTATTGAGCTTCAGAAGACTAAAGGTGTATATGAACCCGCTAAGCAAAAAGGTGCAATGGGCATTGAATCCAAAGAACCTCTTGATGAAATTATCGAAAAGATAAATGAGAAATTCAAGGGTGCATTCACAAGCGGCGATAAAGTTGTGTTCAAGGCTCTTTATTCAAAGCTTATTGAAGATGAGAAACTTGCCAAGGATGCCGCAAGCTCCGATCCGCAGATATTCACTGAAAGCATCTTCCCGAAAGTGTTTGGTGAAGCTGCACAGGACAGCTATATGGAAGAGCAGGAAGCATACGCTTCTCTATTTGAAGATCAGCATAAGTATAACGCTATAATGAGCGCTCTTGCGGAAATTATTTACAGAGAGTTGAGAAAGAAGAAATAACCACATTGATTGGGGCTTGATAATATGTTAAACAGAGATAAACTTGACGAGATTCTTTCATCATACAAAAAAAGATTCAAAGAGCTTTTTAACGGCAAATCAAAAAATGACGGTGAGAAATACAAGTGGGTTGCAGTAAAGCGTTTTCAGGATGTTTGGGATATCAATGCTCCCGATTTTCTTGATATGTTTATGAAAGCAACCGATAAAACATTTAATCTCCTTGCTTCGATGAACAACTTGCCAAGAGGTATGATTAAAGAATTTGCAACAAAGGATCCTGAAGCGGTGAGAGAAATGTTCATCAATCTTTATGATGAATCGAAAGATGTAACAGAAAGAATAAGAGCTTTCAGTGCGGCTGCGGATGAAATCAAAGACAAATATAATCCCGGCTCGTGGCAACAACACTATCAGGGTGTAAATGCAATTTCAACATATCTCTGGCTCAGATATCCCGACAAGTATTATATTTACAAATATTCCGAAATCAGCAAAGCGACAAAAATTACAGAAAGTGATTTTATTGCCAAGAAGGGTTATGCTCTTGAAAATTTTGTTCCCGGTCTTGATTTTTACGGTGAAATATGCAAAGCAATCAGCGAGGATACAGAGCTTGTTCAGATGCTGAAAGATGAAATTGATGACACCTGCTATCCTGATGAAAAGTTTATGACTATGGCAATTGATGTAGGATTTTATATCAGCAGATACATTGCAGATGAAAAAATCGATGATTTTTCTTCAAATGCAGAGGTTTTAAATTGGTATACTCCTGTTGTATTGGCTTTGAGAGAGCTTGGCGGAAGTGCAAAAAGAAAAGATGTGCACCAGAAAATAATCGAGATGCAAAATATTTCAGAAGAGATGCTTGCTGTAAAGAATGAAAAATCTAATACAAGTAAGCTTTTGAATAATATTGATTGGGCACGGAATTATTTGGCGTATGAAGGTATATTGGATAAATCTCAACCTGGTGTTTGGGCATTGACTGACCTTGGCTGGAAAGTAAACATGACACATGAACTTGCTGAAAAAATTCATTTGAAATGGATTCGTATAAAAACAGCAGAAAGAAAAAAAGAACCAATACCTGAAATTGATATATCAAAATACTATTTTGATGACAGTAAATACACCAAGGAAGATTTCCTTAATGACGTGTATATTTCTTCCGAAAAATACGATTCTCTTGTTTCTCTTCTGAATCACAAATTGAATGTTATCCTTCAGGGTGCACCCGGTGTCGGTAAAACGTATGCCGCAAAGCGTCTTGCATATTCAATTATGGGTAAAAAAGATGATAGCAAAATTGAATTTGTTCAGTTCCATCAGAATTATTCATATGAAGATTTTATTATGGGATACAAGCCGAATGGCGATTCTTTCAAACTGACAAACGGTATCTTCTATAACTTCTGCAAGAAAGCAGAAAGCAATCCCAATGAAAAGTATTTCTTCATTATTGATGAAATCAACAGAGGAAATATGAGTAAGATTTTCGGTGAGCTTCTTATGCTTATCGAAAAAGATTACAGAGGAACAAAAGCAACTCTTGCATATAACGGGTTACCTTTCAGTGTACCCGAGAATCTTTACATAATCGGTATGATGAATACTGCAGACAGAAGTCTTGCGATGATCGACTATGCTCTTCGCCGCCGTTTCAGCTTCTGTGATATGGAACCCGGCTTCACGTCGGATGGATTTGTAAAATATCAGAAATCTTTTGAAAATGAAACTCTTGATGCACTGGTTGATAAAGTCAAAGAATTGAATACTGCTATAAGTAAGGATTCAGCTCTCGGCAAAGGCTTCTGCATCGGTCACAGCTATTTCTGCGGTCACGAAAATGAAACCGACGATAACTGGTTAAGTGAAATTGTTGAGTATGATATCATCCCGATGATCAGCGAATACTGGTTTGATGATAACGATAAACTCCTTACTTGGAAGAACAATCTGCGTGGTGTTTTAAATGACTGAGGATAAAGGAATTCTGATAAAAAACATCTATTATATGCTGACTTATGCTTTTCAGGTTCTCCGCCAGTCAAACTACGAAAGCATTGAAGCTGAATCTTTTGAGAACATTCATGACTTGTTTGCCGAAATACTCTCAAAAGCTGTTTCACAGCAGTTAAAGCAAGGTTTGCATAAAGAATATATATCAAAGCAAGAAGTATTACCTGTACTCAAGGGTAAACTTGATATCGGCGGTACAATCAAAGAGAAGCTGCAAAGAAAACAACTTGTTTCTTGCGAACATGATGAGCTCACGGAAAACAATGTTTTTAATCAGATTATAAAAACAACCGCAGATTTACTTATACGGCATTCCGATGTGAGCACCGAAAGACGGTCTGCACTCAAAAAGAATCTGCTGTTTTTCGGTGATATTGATTGTATTGAACCGTCTCTCATTAAATGGGACAGGCTTCGCTTTCACAGGAATAATCAGACTTATAAAATGCTGATGAATATCTGCTGGTTTATTCTTGACGGTATGCTTCTTTCAACTGAAAAAGGCTCTTATAAAATTGCATCATTTATTGATGACCAGAAGATGCACAGACTGTATGAGCATTTTGTTCTTGAATACTACCGCAAGCACTTCCCACAGCTTAAAGTCGGAGCGGACCAAATTAAATGGGATATCGCAGAAGACGAAAATGATATCTTCCTTCCTGCGATGCTGACCGATATTACTTTGAAAAACGGAGTAAAGACTCTGATAATCGATACGAAGTATTACGGAAAAGCTTGGCAGACACAGTATGATACAAATACTCTGCGCTCGAATAATCTTTATCAAATATTTACTTATGTGAAGAATCTTGACAAAGAATCAACAGGTAATGTCGGCGGTATGCTTCTTTATGCCAAAACAAGCGAAAGAATCAGTCCGGACTGCGACTACACAATGGGAAACAACAAAATCAGCGTAAAAACTCTTGATTTGAATTTACCGTTTAATCTGATTTCATCACAGCTTAACAGTATTGCAAATAAATTTTTTGATTTAAATTAAGGAGCAGTTATGGATTTTATGAAACTTGCAGCCGACAGATATTCGGTGCGGAAATTCACGGACAAGCCTTTGGAGAAAGAGGTAATTGACAAAATTCTTGAAGCGGGGCATATTGCGCCTACGGGCTGCAATTATCAGCCACAGAGGATTCTTGTTATGAGCAATGAAGAAACCCTTACAAAACTGAAAGAATGCACACGCTGCCATTTTGATGCGCCCTGTGCAATGCTTATCTGCTACAACAAGGACGAATGCTGGACAAGACCCTATGATGGTGCACAGTGCGGCATTGTTGATGCGAGCATTGTCACAACTCATATGATGCTTCAGGCGTGGGAGCTTGGTGTCGGCTCAACTTGGGTTATGCACTTCAATCCATTCAAAATGAGTGAAGCATTTGCAATCCCCGAAAACATCGAGCCTGTCGCACTTCTTGTTATGGGTTATCCTGCACCCGATGCAGTTCCCAACGAAAGGCACACGGCTTACAGACCGACGGAAGAGACTGTTTTTTACAATAAGTTTTAAATGATTATTCGTAACGAGGTGCAGTAAATGAAAAAGATTTTAAGTGTGGTGCTTGCTATGATAATCGGTGCTTTATCAGTTCCGTTTACCGCATTTGCGGCTGAAAACGGATTCAAGGTTTACGAAAGCGTTATTGTTGTTTCTGCCGATGCTTCGGCGACGGATATCTATGCCTCGCAGAGATTAAAGCATTATCTTGACAGAATCACAGGTAAAAACATCGAAATTGTTACCAATAACGATTCTTCGGAATATGAAATCTGTGTCGGTGCAACAAGAAGAGCCGAAAATGATTTTTCGGAGTCCGCCGACGGAAGCTATATCATCACCTCAACCGATAAAAGAATTATCATCAACGGTGCAGGAAACAAGGGTACTATAAACGGTGTTTATGCATTTCTTGAAAAATTCTGCGGCTGTCATTGGTATGAGACGCAGGTGATTATTGTCCCCGAAAACAGCACCCTCACCGTTCCTGCCAATATAAATGTTGAGTACACTCCGTTTTTTGAATATACGGAAACGGACACCGCAAGCTCCCGTGACATTGAATTCTCGCTTGCAAACGGTCTGATCGGTGGTGCTTACAGAGATTTTACCGCAGAGCAGGGAGCTGCCGTTGAATATCTCGGCAGATTCTGTCATACGATGACAACATTTTTCTGCAAATCCGAAACATATTTTGATGAGCATCCCGAATATTTCGCACTCAGAAACGGCAAGAGAACACCCAATCAGCTTTGCCTTACCAACGAAAAGGTGAAAGATATCGTGACGGCAGAGGTGCTTGAGCTTCTTGAATCGGAGCATAACCCTGATGCGGATATTCAGATTGTTTCGCTTACTCAGCACGATAATTTTGATTACTGTATGTGCGATAACTGCAAGGCAATTGATGAAGAAAACGGCTCGCAGTCGGGTACAATGATTACTTTTGTCAACGAAATTGCACGCAGAGTAAAAGAACACGGCTACGACAACGTTGTTTTTGATACCTTCGCTTATCAGTACACAAGAAAAGCACCCACAAAGGTTGTTCCCCGTGAGGATGTTATTGTCAGACTTTGCTCGATTGAATGCTGCTTCGGTCATACTCTTGATGACCCGAAATGTGAGCAGAATGTTGATTTTATGAATGACCTTCGTAAATGGGGCAAAATCTGCAACAGAATTTATATCTGGGATTATGTTCATAACTACGCAAATACGCTTTGCATATTCCCGAATTTCGGTGTACTTCAGAGAAATATTCAGATTTTCTATGAGAATAATGCCAAGGGTCTTTATGAAGAGGGAAATTATTATATCGACAACAGCGATGCCGAGTTTGCCGAGATGAGGACATATCTTCTCTCAAAGCTTATGCAGAATCCTTATCTTGATTATGAAGCCGAAATGGACGGCTATCTTAACGGTGTTTACGGTCCGGGCGGATGCTATATCAGAGAATTTGTTGACATCATAACAGAACACGCTGTTACCGACAGCAAGCATCTTTCAATTTATCAGTCGGCTGAAAATACACTTTATAATATGACCGATGAAGATGTTGAAAAATGCAATGAGCTCTGGGAAAAGGCAAAGACTGTTGCCGAAGATGATGAACAGCTTCAGCAGATTCGCAGAACGGAGCTTTCGTGGAGATACTGGAAAGCCGCAAACAAACGGGGCGAATTTTCACGCTGTCAGTTCCCGTATGTTTGGATGTCGGAGGGCGAAAAGCTTCACAATGATCTTAAAGAAATGAATGCCGTTCTGTTTTCGGAAGGCGGAACAAACCTTCTTTCAGACTGCGAATTGCTTTATCTTTACAGAATACCCACAAAATGGACTGTCATTTATGAGGAATGGTTTTGGGATATTCTCAATCCGCTTGCAGTAGGCTTTTACAAGCTGCTCGGTGCGGTTTATAATCTTTTTAATTAATATATCAGAAAGAGCCGATGGAGTTGAACCATCGGCTTTTGTGCGCTACAGAGGCCATAATGCTGAATTCGCGTTAAAGATTGTGCGCTTTGAAACGTGACGTGAGCCATGAAATCCGATATAATATTCTACAGAAGAAACAATAATTATCGGAACGGAGATTATATGGGTTTTATTGAAGATTTATATTACGGAAACGTTGATGCTCAAGCTTATAACCCCGAATTTGGTGCGGAGTTAAAGAAGAAACTGAACGATCTGACCGATCTTGAAAAGCAGATTTCAGATAAGCTGACAGGTAATGAAAAAGTGTTGTTTCTGAAATACACGGACAAATACATTGAATTCACAAGCCGAAGCCTCACCGATGCTTTCGTTTCCGGTTTCCGTCTTGGCGCAAAATTCACCCACGACACATTTATATGATAGTTCCGTCCTCCTTTCGTTTCGAGGGTCATGACATAAAATGCTCCACAGAGAATCTCTGCGGAGCATTTGTGTTTATTTAATGAAATTGGTTTTGATTTTGTTTTCGGGGATATCACGGAGTTCGTATTTCTCGTCTGTTTGACCGAAAATGATTGCACAGCAGGGAACCATCCCTTCGGGGAGGTTGAGTTCTTTCAGAAGTTCCTCGTTATCATTGAGGAATCTGACCGCACCCCAGATGTGGCAGGAGCCTATACCGAGCTCGGTGGCGGCTATTGCCATATTCTGAACAAGAATTGCAGCGTTTGAGAAGTTGACATTAACGCTTTTAAGGTCTGTTGAGGGAATAAGCGACGAAACAAGAATAACAGTCGGTGCGCCGTAGAAAGGTCTGTGTTCGGTCTGGCTTTCGCAGTAGTCTTCCCACTTGTTCAGAAACTCACGGTTGCTGATAACCGTAATGTTCAGCGTGTCAAAAAGTGCTCTGCCGACAGGT
>JAZPYI010000039.1:0-49033 GCA_045544115.1 Acutalibacteraceae bacterium
AATCAGAGAAAAAAGTCCTCCGATTAGTGAAGAAAGAAGTAATCTCCATGCTTTAAAGTTACTTCTTGTTATTCCGGCATCGGCTCGCAGCAATAAATAATTAACCATAATGTTTAATATAACCAGTATATCGGCATACACAATAGTTTTCATTATGTCACCCCGCATTAGTTAAAATTATATACTTTATCTTTATATGAAAATTGTCATTTCGGGGGATGAAAAATAATTTTTCTATTGAATATTAAAAAACAGAGGTATATAATACCGTCAGGAGGATGATTAGAATGAAAGGTTTTCTTTTCGATACACATATACACACAAAAGAAGCAAGCTCATGCAGCAGAGTTTCTGCAGAGGAAATAGTAAAACGATATAAAGAGCTCGGATATAACGGTCTTTGCATAACCGACCATGTGAGTCTTCATCAGTTTTCAAAACACGGCGGAACATATGAAGAACAGATTGAAAAATACCTTTCCGGTTACAGGACAGCAAAAAAATTTGAGGATGAAAATTTCCATATTATTCTTGGGATGGAAATCCGTTTTCTTGAAAATGACAATGACTATCTTGTTTATGGTTTTGATGAGGAATTTGTTAAATCTTATGATTTGATACATTTTGAAGATCCTGAACATTTCAGACCCTTTGCCGATGAACATAATCTTATTGTTTTTCAGGCTCATCCTTTCAGGCAGACAATGACTGTTGTTGACCCCGAAATTCTTGACGGTGTTGAGGTTTATAACGGTCACGGTGATCATAATTCAAGCAATGATATCGCTTATAAATGGGCAGAAAAATATTCGCTTCGCAAGCTTTCCGGCTCCGATTTCCACGGAAACCTTTCTCTTGAACCCGGCGGTGTTTATTTTGAAGAATATCTGACGGATTCATATCAGGTTGCCAAAGCTCTCCGGGATGAAAAATATTCATTAAAAATATTTGAAAAATAATTAAAAGGTGTGCTTTACTTTTTAAGTAAGGCGCACCTTTCAAAGTTAAAAGAATTCATTTCTTCCTTTTTCGAGCTTGTCTACAATTCTGTTCATTTCGCTTTTTGAACGAACGGAACGCGTCAGTTCGATAATCTTTTTCTTTTCGTTTTCATTAAGATTTGAAAAATTGTTCATTGCCCGGCTGTTTTTGGTAAGTGCCATGCCGAATCCCTGCGGAATACCGTTTAAGTCAAACATTTTTAAACACCTCAATAATAATATGTCCGATTTTATTTTATTTATAAATTAAACTATATATTTCTTTGGTCTTGTTTTTGAAATTAAACTGTGATATAATACCATAAATATGGAGAGGTGATAAAAATGAGATACAGAGTACTTGGAAAAACAAATGTTGAAGTGTCCGCTCTCGGCTTCGGTTGCATGAGGCTTCCTGTATTTGATGATGATTCGATTAATGAAGCTGAGGCTGTGAGAATTATCCGCAGAGGAATTGACAACGGAATAAATTATCTTGATACTGCATTCGGATATCATAACGGACAAAGTGAAATCCTTGTCGGAAAAGCACTCAAAGACGGATACAGAAATAAAGCATATCTGGCTACAAAGCTTCCATTATGGAGCGTTAATTGTGAAGATGATGTTGAAAGAATCTTCAACGAGCAGCTTTCTAAGCTTGATACGGATTATATTGATTTTTATCTTCTTCATGCCGTTAATAATGAATCATGGGAAACAAAGGTTCTTAAGTTTGACATTCTTCCGAAGCTTGAAAAGAAGCTTGCCGAAGGAAAAATCAAGCATCTCGGTTTTTCTTTCCATGATGATTTGGATATTTTTAAGAAAATTATTGATTCCTATGACGGATTTGAGTTTTGTCAGATTCAATTCAATTATATTGATATTGATTATCAGGCAGGGATTGAGGGGCTTGAGTATGCAGCTTCTAAGGGACTAGGTGTAATTGTTATGGAGCCTCTTCTCGGTGGTAAGCTTGCCAATCTTCATGATAAGGTTGCAGAAAAGCTTTCCGATAAGAAATCTGCCGTCGAATGGGCGCTTGATTTTGTGTGGAACAGACCTGAGGTAGGAATGCTTTTAAGCGGTATGGGTTCACAGCAGATGGTTGATGATAACATTGGCTATGCTGATGTTTCTGCTCCCGGTATGCTTTCCGATGATGAGCTTAAAATGCTTTCGGATGCAAAGCTTGTTTTTGATGAAATGAATCTTGTGCCTTGTACCGGATGTGAGTATTGTATGCCTTGTTCCGAGGGGGTTAAAATTCCCCGGATTTTTTCTTCTTTCAACAAAATTACCGAGGGTGGCAGAAGACTTGTAAAGGAGGTATTTCCTGATATTGAGGTGAATGCTTCTCTATGTAAAAAATGCGGTAAATGCGAGAGTGCATGTCCACAGCATATTAAAATAAGCGAAATGCTTCGTATGATTAAAAACCAGTTCTGAGGTGTTAAAATGAAAATATTGTTTCAGGGAGATTCGATAACCGATGCAGACAGAAATCGATCGGATTATCATGATTTAGGTAAGGGATATCCTTTTTATGCCGCAAAGTATATTAAAGAAGATAATCCCGAAAAAGAATTTGAATTTATAAATCTTGGCATCAGCGGAAATCAGACAATTGATTTGGTTGACAGACTTCAAAGTGATTTTATTGATATTCAGCCAGATATTGTTTCGATTCTTATCGGCATTAATGATACATGGCACAGAGCAGATAACAGAAAGTGGCTCGGTAATGATGTTTTTGAATCCAACTACCGCAAGATTCTTTCTGAAATAAAAGAAAAAACCAATGCAAAAATATTGATTCTTGAACCCTTCCTTCTTTATGCACCTGAAAAAGAATATTTTCGCGTTGATTTGGATTTTAAAATTGATATTGTCAGGAAGCTTGCAAAGGAATATGCCGACTTTTATATTCCGCTTGACGGTCTGTTTGCTTCTGCAAGCCTCGGTAAAGAAGATTATCATTGGTCTGCTGACGGTGTTCATCCGAATGATAACGGTTCTGAATTTATCGGTGATGTTTATGCAAACGCAATCAACATCCTGATTGATGAGATGAATTAATAATGAAAACTATAAAAAACATATTAAATTATATTTTTGTTGACGGTCTTTCGGGCATGGCTCTTGGCTTGTTTGCAACACTCATAATCGGGACAATTCTTGAACAGGTTGGTAGTTTTTTTGATAATACGGCAGGAACCTATCTCGTTGCTGTTGCGTCTGTTGCAAAGTCACTTACCGGTGCAGGAATCGGTGCAGGAATGGCTTTTAAATATAAAGCTACTCCATTGACAGGCGTTTCTGCTGCTGTTTCGGGTATGGTCGGTGCGTTTGCATCTAAGATAATTGCAGGTACTGTTATTACCGGTTCGGGAATGCTTTATTCAGGTCCGGGTGATCCTCTTTCGTCATTTATTGCTGCTTTTTTTGCTATTCAGGCGGGAAAGCTTGTCGGTGGAAAAACAAAGCTTGATATTATTGTCACACCGGCAGTTTCTATATTGGCAGGCTGTGCAGCGGGTTTGTTTATAGGACCGCCCGCATCAAGTGTAACCACCTATATAGGACAAATCATTAATTGGGGTATGGAACGTCAGCCCATAATTATGGGCATTGTTGTTTCTGTAGTAATGGGCATATGCCTTACCTTGCCAATCAGTTCAGCTGCCCTCAGTATAATTCTCGGACTTTCGGGGATAGCAGGCGGTGCGGCAGTTGTAGGCTGCAGTGCACAGATGGTCGGATTTGCTGTTTCAAGTTATCGAGAGAATAAGCTCGGCGGTCTTGTTGCTCAGGGAATCGGAACTTCAATGCTTCAAATGCCGAATATTGTCAAGCATCCTCAGATATGGATTCCGCCTATCGTTGCGAGTGCGATTCTCGGACCCATATCTTCAGCTGTTCTCAAAATGACTTGTTATGCATCCGGTTCGGGAATGGGAACATCAGGTCTTGTAGGACAGTTTATGACATATTCATCTATGAAGGATGCCGGTGTTTATCCAACGGTTATAATAATTGAAATTGTTATTATGCATTTTATTGCACCCGCACTTATATCTTTTGCAGTTTCCGAATTTATGCGTAAAAAAAGGCTTATAAGCTTCGGTGATATGGAGCTTAAAAATATGGATTAAATTAACGGAGGTTATATTTATGGCAAAGAAATTTACAGCAATTGTCCTTTCCCTTGCCGTTCTTATGTCGGCATTCGCAATTCCCGCATATGCAGCAACTGAAGTTACATCGGATGTTGAACGTGGCTTTTACCGTTTCGTTGATAAGCTTCTCGATGCAGTTGTAGGCGGAATTACAAATCTTATCGTTGAGCCTCGCAGCTTTATTGACAAGGATGATTATGTTTCCGAAAATTTCTATGAAGGTCTTAAGCCTGAAGAATTTATCAGAACTCCTGCAGAAGGTGCAGAGTGGAAAGTCGGCTATGACAATTCTTCGATTAAGACGGGTAATGAGCTTACAAGCGAGCATTATGTAGGCGGCAGCCTTTCGGTAACAAAGAAGCTTGCTGATGAAGTAAGAGATGATCAGAAAATCAGAACTGTTGCCATTTCTGACGGCAGAGGAATAAATATTTTTGCTTCAATTGATACCTTTGGTCTTGCAAACAATGAGGTAAAAGTAATCCGCGAAAAGTTCCAGGAATATGCAGATGCAAACGGTCTTAACATTATAAGCATAAATATTTCCGCTCTTCATCAGCACAGCTGTGTAGACACATTCGGTCTTAACGGTGATATTGTTGGTGCTCTTTTCACATCTTCATTCAGAAACCTTCTTGGTCTTGAGCTTCCCAGCGGAAAGAACACCGAATTTATGGAAAACCTTTATGAAGTATCCGTCCAGTCAATGATTGATGCCGTTAAGGATATGAAGACAGGTAAGCTTTATTTCGGTACAGCAGATGCAACCGAATACATCAGAGAAAAGCGCCAGCCCGCTGTTTTTGACGGCAACCTTAACAGAATCCGTTTTGTTCCCGATGAAGAGGGTGCAAAAGAAACATGGATTGTTAACCTTCCCATTCACTGCGTAGGTAACGGAGCAGCAGGTACAATGGTTACAGGTGACTATCCCTATTTCATGGAAGAGTATATTAATAAAAATGAAAACGCAAACTTTATGATGATTCTTGGCGCAGAGCTTGCTATTTCTTCAAATTATCCCGATGATCTTGTAGCAGATCCGACTTATACTGCAATGTATAATGATGAAGGCTACGGCAGAATTGCTTCCTATGGCTATCTTCTTGGTGAACTTGCAGCTTCTGTTGCAAACGACGTTGAAATTGATCCCATTCTTAACATTAGATTTAAAGAAGTTACTGTTCCTGTTGATAATTCAATCTTCAAGCTTGCGGCAAGAGGCGGACTTCTTACCAATACAGTTTTAAAGAACGGTTTTGGTTATGAAACACCTACAGAGGTTGGCTATCTTGAACTTGGAATTAATCTTGCAATTGCTATTGTTCCCGGTGAACTTGCACCCGAAATTGCATTTGGCGGCGCTGTTTCTGCTGAAGATTCATGGGACGGCACTGAATGGAACTATTCTGCATTTGCAGATGCAACAGAAAGGAAGCTTCTTGTTTTCGGCATCACAAATGACCAGATAGGTTATCTTCTTACAGATAATGACTGGCGCTCATATCTTACTGAAAATGAAGAGATCGTTTCCACAGGTCCCAAGGGCGGTGCTGTAATTACCGCAGCATATCTTGATCTTTTTAATGAGGTAAAATAATAAATTAATATAATTCGGCGGTGATACTTTGAGCAAAAAGAGTTTAATTAAATATGCGCTTAAAGAAACCGATTTTATTCTTTTCCTTCTTTGTGTATTTACAACGGCATTCGGTGTACTTATGGTTCATTCCGCAACACGCAACGATGCAATTGCTGACGGTATATTTATGAGCCGTGACTGTTTGGTTATGATTGTTGCGGCAACTGTCGGTATTGCTGCTTGTGTTGTTATATCGTTTCTTGATTATGATGCCATAGTAAGACTTTGGCCTCTTGCCGGCGGAGTATGTTTGCTGTTACTGCTTATTCTGTTTCCGTTTGGCGAGGGGGCACCCGGCAGAGAAGATGCAAGGTGCTGGCTCAGAGTTATTGATGCCGGAGGATTGGTTGTAAGATTTCAGCCGTCCGAATTGGCAAAGATAGGATTTCTTATTACTTTTACAGCGCATATTGAAGCTGTGAAAGATAATATTAATTCGATAAAAAACGTCCTTCTCCTGACAATTCATGCAATTCTACCGATTGGAATAATAATTCTTACCGGCGACTTAGGTTCCGCCATGGTTTTTGCTTTTATTTTTGTCGGAATGATGTTTGTTTCAGGTGTCCAGCTCCGATATTTTGCGGTTGCAATCGGTGCCGCAGTTGCATTTGTTCCTCTTATTTGGACAAAATTTCTCGCAAACTTTCACAAGTACCGCATTCTGGCAATTTACTATCCTTCATCGCTCAGTGAAGATGTATATGAAAAATATATTTATCAGCAGCAGAGGGGAGTAAATGCTATCGGTTCAGGTCAGTTCTGGGGTGACGGTCTTTTTAAAGGAACCTATACTCAGTCTGCTACCGGTGTTCCGGTAAATGAAAGCGACATGGTTTTTACCGTTGTAGGTGAAGAACTCGGTTTTATCGGTGCGGCGGGATTTCTTCTGGTTATGGTTATGATTATTGTCAGGATTGTTTCTGTAGGAAAAAAGTCGAGAAATATTTCAGGCAGTCTTATGTGCTTCGGAACAGCATTTATGATCGGTTCACAAACGATTATTAATATAGGTATGTGCCTTAAGCTTTTTCCGTGTATAGGCATTACTTTGCCGTTTATGAGTGCAGGCGGTTCTTCTAATCTTTGCATATATTTTGCAATCGGAATTGTTATGAGTGTTTACAGATTTAACTGCAATCGTGATCCTGTAAATTTCAGATTAACAAATTTAAGCACACCGTTTTCGGAAGCATAAAACAGAATAATTTGTTTTGGAACAGAAGCAATTTCGGTTGCTTCTGTTTTTTTACAATATCTTGACGTAATATTATTCATTTTACTTGACAAATCACCAAATATAGTATAAAATCAATAATAATTATGTTTAATGGGTTAAAAGGCTTAATTTTTCAGACAATATATTTGATTGGAGTGGATTATCTGTGAGCGAAAATATTATTCAATATGTTGCCGCTGCTTCAAACGGTGATACCGATGCAATGGCGAAGCTCTATTCCAGAACTTTAAAGGCATCATTTTTTCTTGCTTTAACCTTGAGCAACGATAAGGATGCTGCTCTTGAGATAACAAAAAAAGCATATGCCAAAGCATTCTGCACTATTGAAAAGCTGAAAAAGCCCGAGGCATTTGAAATATGGATGAAGCAAAATGTTGCCCTTGTTTATAAAGAAGGGGTTAAGTTTGTTTTTGCTGACGCGGACGCAGGTGCTGTTGAAAATTCATCGGAATTTCTTTCGGAGGAAATTTATAACGATGAAGAAACAAGTGCTAAGCTTCTCAAAGCAATTTCCGATCTTCGTCCTGAGCTTCGTGCTGCAATTGTTCTTCACTATAATAACGGAATGCCTGTTAATATTCTTGCAAAGTTTTTCGGAGTTTCAGAGAGTACAGCGAATGCATTGCTTGGCAAGGCGAGGAGTGAAATTCTTTCCGCTTTACAGCTTGACTGTACAAATGCGGAGAACGGTTCTCTTCCCGTTCTTACAAAGATTTTCCAGCGTGCTGCAACGTGTGCTGTTATTGAAAATGCATTTGTACGTGATATTTTTATTTATGCAATTGATGTATTTGAAGCTTCAAAGCCGGCAACACCTGTTGAAAAGGAAGAACCGATAGTTGAGCAGGAAGCTCCAGCTGTTAAGAATGAGCCTGTTGCAGAACCTGAACAGTCTGCTGAGCCGATTACTGAAGAGCCGATAACTCCTGCTGCTCCCGTAACTGTTGATGACAGCAATGTTATTTCGTTCAAACAAAAAATCAATGAAATCCTTGACAGAGAAAATGTTCCTTCTGTTTCAGAGTCCGTTACTGAAACAGTTACTGAAGACGAAGATCAAAAAGAAATTGATGTTCCCGTTTTTGTTTCGGAAGAAAAAACACAGGAAGCTGTTGAATACTTCAGTGAGTACGAAAAGACAGAAGAAGTATCTTCCGATGATGCTCCTGTTAAGAAAAAGTTAAATATCAAACTTAATAATAAAACAATTGGTATTATTTGCGCATCTGTTATTGCCCTTATTGTGGTTTGTGTTGCAATTTTCAAATTTGCCGGCGGTAACGATAACCCTGATAAACCTTCTGTTGGTGACGGTTCAACCTCAGCGGTTGATACCCTCGCTGCGGGCTATGATTGGAGAGCAGGTGGCTTTGCCGAATGTTCTGAAATCACTTATCTTGATGAAAATTGTCTTTCCTTCAAGTCTGTTTCTACAGGAAAATACGGCTTGCTTGATTACAAGGGTAATGTAATTCTTCAGCCTAATTATGACGGATTCAGACATTGTCGAACCGGCAGAGATTATTCAGGAAGCGGAATATACCACAGTCTTGTTGTTATCGGAAATGAAGAGTTTGAATTTACTGTATTAAACGGTAATGTAAATATTTCCGATACTCCTCATCTTGATCACACTCTCAATAATGAATCTCTCGGAGATACTTCTTATGAAGAACGTGACCGTTATTTTGAAGGTTATGCTGCTGCAAGGAAAAACGGTAAGTGGGGATATGTAAGCCAGGAAAGAGATAAGAAGGTTATTCCTTACGAATACGAAGCGGTTAACGAATACGCAACAGCTCTTGATTATGCAGGAAGCGATTATTGCAGACCTGTTACTGACGGACATATTGCAGTTAAGAAGAACGGAATGATGGGTATTATTAACCTTGAAAACGATATCGTTGTTCCGTTTGAATATTCAAATATTATGCCCGGTGACGACGGTGTTTACATTGCCTGCAAGAGCGGTACATGGGGTGTCATTCTTCTCGGTGATGCCATCGCTTCGTTTACAGGTGTGAATATATCAATTGATCCGGCTGTTTCCGAAAATAACGGTGAAGATACAACGGGTTCATCAAGCACTTACGATAGTTATACGGTTATTTCTGAAACCGGTGCGAATGTCAGAGATGGCGCGGGTGCCGATTATGAAAAAATCGGTGAGCTTGAATATGGCGATACCGTAAAAGCATACGATACCAAGACAGCCGACAACGGCAATAAGTGGATTAAAATCAGATACGAAGGCAAGTACGGATGGGTTGCAATGAGCAATCTTGAAGAAGAAGGAGTTTAATTAAAAATTTAAAGCGAAGAAAAGGAAGAATTTACTGTAAGTTCCACAGAGAGTCGGTTTCTCGGCTGAAAAAACCGATGGTAAATCTTTAAGTAAAAGGCCGCCTTTGAGCTCCGTTTCGATGAGTAACGGCGTTTCCTGCGTTAAAGGAATTGAGTGGTGCAGTTTGCACAATTTGGGTGGTACCGCGGCATGAGCCGTCCCATAACCGAATTGGGAAACTGCACCTTTTTTCAAATTATTACAAAATAAAATACGGGATGTTTAGTCCCTTAGGAGGAAAATATTATGCAGTGGATGGGACTTAATGAAATCAGAGAGAAATATCTTTCTTTTTTTGAGTCAAAAGAACATTTAAGAATGCCGAGCTTTTCGCTTGTGCCGCAGGGCGATAAAAGCCTTTTGCTTATCAATGCAGGTATGGCTCCGCTCAAAAAGTATTTTACAGGTGAGCTTACTCCTCCGAAAAACAGAGTGACCACCTGCCAGAAGTGTATACGTACACCCGATATTGAAAGTGTCGGTATAACCGCTCGCCACGGCACATATTTTGAAATGCTTGGCAACTTTTCTTTCGGTGATTACTTCAAGCATGAAGCAACCAGATGGGCATGGGAGTTTTGTACCGAGGTAATGGGAATGCCCAAGGAAAGAATTTATATCAGCGTTTATCTTGAAGATGATGAAGCTTTTGATATATGGACAAAAGAAATAGGTATTCCGGAAGATCACATGGTCAGATTTGGTAAAGCGGATAACTTTTGGGAGCACGGCGCAGGTCCTTGCGGTCCCTGCTCGGAGCTTTATTTTGACAGAGGAGAAAAATACGGTTGCGGCTCACCTGATTGTAAGGTTGGTTGTGAGTGTGACAGATATATTGAATTTTGGAATCTTGTTTTTACACAGTTTGAAAACGACGGAAACGGAAATTACACCAAGCTTAAAAGCTGCAACATTGATACAGGCATGGGTCTTGAACGTCTTGCATGCATAATGCAGGATGTTGATAACATTTTTGAGGTTGATACCGTTCAGAATATCATGAAGCATGTTGTTGATATTTCAGGAATTAAGTATCATGAAAATGAAAAGAATGATATTTCACTTCGTGTTATTACCGATCATATCAGAAGTACAACATTTATGATTGGCGATGGTGTAATGCCTTCAAACGAGGGAAGGGGATATGTTCTTCGCCGTCTTCTCAGAAGAGCTGCACGTCATGGCAGACTTCTCGGCATTCAGGGTACCTTCCTTTCAGATGTCTGCGAAACCGTTATTAAAGAAAATGCAAATGCTTATCCCAATCTTGTTGAAAAGCGCGATCTTATTGTCAAGGTTATCAAGGCAGAGGAAGAAAGCTTCAACAAGACAATTGACACAGGTCTCAGCCTTCTTGAAAATATAATTGAAAATATGGATTCAAAGATGCTCAGCGGTGCAGATGCATTCAAGCTTCAGGACACCTTCGGTTTCCCCATTGATCTCACAAAAGAGCTTCTTGAAGAAAGAGGCATGACTGTTGATATAGATGAATATAAACGTCTTTATGCCGAAAGCAGAGCTGCTGCAAGAGCAGCACGCAAAGATGCGGGCGCAGAGGCTTGGAAAGGCGGACAGGCTTCTCTCAAGGATATTGAAGCTACAGAACACCTTGTATATGACCTTGTTGGCGGTGAATTCCGTAACAATACCGAATCCGTTGTTAAAGCGATTATTGTTGATGGCGAAAGAGCTGAATTCGTTTCTGCAGATACAAATGCAGTTCTTGTTCTTGATAAAACTGCATTCTACGGTGAAAGCGGCGGTCAGGTTGGTGATACAGGTGTAATCAAATCAGCAAACGGTGCTACATTTGAGGTTACTGCAACCAATAAGTCTGCCGACGGAATTATTCTTCATATAGGTAAGCTTATTTCAGGTGATTCTATCTCACTTGGGGAAGAAGTTGTTGCTGTAATTGATATTTCAAGACGCGAAAGAATCATGAGAAACCATACTGCAGCCCATCTTCTTCAGGCTGCACTTCGTGAAACACTCGGATCGCATGTTGAGCAGGCGGGTCAGCTTGTTAACGATACCGCAATGAGATTTGACTTTACTCATTTCTCTGCACTTACTTCGGAAGAACTTGCAAAGGTTGAAAACAGAGTAAATGAAATCATTCTTTCTGCACTTGAAGTTTCAAGCACGGAAATGCCTATTGAAGAAGCTAAAAAGCTCGGTGCAATGGCACTCTTCGGAGAAAAATACGGTGATGTTGTTCGCGTTGTAAAAGCAGGTGATTTCTCAACAGAGCTTTGCGGCGGCACTCATGTTGATAATACAGGAAAACTCGGCTTGTTTAAGATAATTTCAGAGTCATCTGTCGCAGCCGGAGTTCGCAGAATTGAAGCTGTAACCGGATACGGTGTGCTTGATTATATCACAAAGAACAATGCTCTGATTTATAATTCAGCCGCAGCTATGAAGCTTGCAAATGTTTCCGAGCTTGATAAGAAAGCGAATGCACTTATGGCTGACCTTAAAGCAAAGGAGAAAGAAATTGAGCAGCTTCGTTCTGAGCTTTCACAGCTTAAAACGGGCGATCTTATGAGCAATTCCGTTGATGTAAACGGTATAACACTTATTTCAACAACTGTTGAAGGTGTTAATCCCGGTGATCTTCGTTCTATGTGTGATAAAATTAAAGAAGATGCAGATGCGGTTGCTGTTATCTGCGGAATTAACGGTACAAGTGCTAACTTTGCTTGTGCTTGCGGAGCAAATGCGGTTTCAAAAGGCGCTCATGCCGGCAATATTGTTAAAGCGGTATCTAAGCTTGCAGGAGGCTCAGGCGGCGGAAGACCCGACAGTGCAATGGCCGGTACAAAGGATGTTTCAAACATTGCTGCAGCGATGGATGCTGTTGCAGATATTCTCAGTGAAATGATTAAATAAGGAAGTGTGATTATGGATTGCCTTTTTTGTAAAATAATTAACGGTGATATTCCTTCGTCAAAGGTTTATGAAGATGATAAGGTTCTTGCATTTAATGATATTGAACCTCAGGCACCTGTTCATATTCTTATCATCCCCAAGGAACACATAAATTCCGCTGCTGAAATTGATGAGAACAACAGCGCTCTTGTTGCACATATTTTTGAAGTTGCTTCAAAAATTGCAGAGGAAATGAATCTTGACGGTTTCCGTATTGTCAATAACTGCGGTGACAATGCCGGTCAGACCGTTAAGCATATCCATTTCCATCTTATGAGCGGCAGAGAATTTACATGGCCTGCAGGTTAACGGAGGTACAATATGTCTGAATATTACAGAGTTAATATAGCAGGTCTTGAAAGAGATTTGCTCAGATGTCCTATCAGTGATAAGCTTGATATTGCAGCATTTATTTTGTTCGGCGATGTTGAAGTAACCGTTCATTCTGCTACGGAGCTTCTTAAAAAGCTTCCTGAATTTGATTATATCGTTACTCCGGAGGCAAAAAGCATTCCTCTTGCATATGAAATGTCCCGACAGAGCGGCAAGAAATATTTTGTTGCCCGTAAAAAAGCGAAGCTTTATATGAAAGATGCTGTTTCTGTTGAGGTTCGTTCAATAACAACTGATGCAGTTCAGACACTTATTCTTGACGGTGTTGAGGGTGAGCAGATACGAAACAAACGTGTTGTTATTCTTGATGATGTTATCAGTACAGGCGAATCCCTCAAGGCTGTTGAAATGCTTTGCGAGAAATTCAACGCAAATATCGTTGCGAAGGCTGCCGTTCTTGCTGAAGGCGATGCCGCAAAGAGAAATGATATAGTTTTTCTCGGAGAAATTCCTCTTATTGAAAAATAATTTTTAAATGGTGATGAGTATGCCTCGTCCGTTCGCTGTTATAGGCTTTACGGTGTTTTTCACCATTGCAATGCTTTATAAATTTAAAACCGGGGTGACGATTGCCGCTTTGGCGGTATTTACCGTTGCTCTGGTTCTTGCACTTTTAATTAAGAATATTCGTCAAAATCGTGTTGTACCATGCTCGTTGGCTTCAGCGGTTTTTGCGTGTGTTTTACTGCTGTCTTCAGTTATTTTTTCTTATACTCCGGCTGTATCTTATAACGGTAAAACCTGTGATATTTCCGCTGTTCTTATAAGTGAGCCTGAATATGAGTACGGTAACTGTTATTATTTGGCTCGTGCATCTCAAATTGACAATGAGAATGTTGATTTGAAACTGCGTTTAACCTTTTCTTCCGTTCCGGATGCCGAACCGTATGATGAAATACACGGTAAATTTACTTTTTATATTCCGGGAGCATCAAATGAAGTTTCTTTGTTGACTAATAAATCAAACGGAATATTTATTGCTGCATATCCGTCTGATGATGAATATAAGATTTTTTCTGTTCCCGAATCTGATAAACCTTTCGGATATAGAATTATAAATATCAGAAATGAAATAAGAAATGCTGTTTACCGTATTCTTCCCAATGAAAACGGAGCTTTAGCGGTTGCATTACTAATAGGGGATAAAAGCGGGCTTCCGTCCGATATTCTTAACGATTTCTCGTTTATAGGTATTTCGCATATAATTTGTGTTTCGGGTTATCATCTTTCTCTCTGGTCAATGCTTATTTATGAGGTTCTCAGAAAAACGCGGATTGGAGAAAGAATTACAAGCATTGTATGCATTTTTGCAGTAATATTAATTATGCTTATTTCCGGAATGACATATTCTGTTGTTCGTTCCGGAATTATGATGATTATTTATCTTGTTTCAAATGTTTTGTTGAGAAAGAGAGATTCTCTAAATTCGCTCGGATTTGCGCTTATGCTTATTGCTGTTTTTAATCCGTTTGCAATGGGTTCGGCAAGTCTTCAGCTTTCAGCGCTCGCAACGGCAGGAATTATATTTTATTCAGACAGCTTTGCTGCAAAAATTGATTCGTTAACGGATAAGATAAATTTTAAAGCATTAAAACGTATTGTTAAGTCCGTTATGTCGACTTGCATGATTACTTTGGCTGCCACAGCCTTCACTTTGCCTGTTTCTTTGTCACTTTACAACAGATTTAATTTTGCTGTTTTTATTGCAAATATTTTTGCAGTTCCTTTATCAGGCATCTGTATGATTTTATCCATAGTCGGTGCTTTGGTGGGATGCTTTACAACTTCAATCTTAAATATTCCCGCATATTTCGGCGGATTGATTTCTGAATTTCTTATTTGGTTTTCGGATAAATTTGCTCAATTTAATTTGCTGTCTTTTAATATTGAAAATGATGAAACTGCTATAATTATACTCGGTATATTTCTTATAATAAGTCTTGCTTTTTTATTTTCGTATTTCGGAAAATCATATCCGGGATTAACATGTGTTATATGTTCTGTTGTTTTTCTGTTTACTCTTTATACTTTTTCTGTGAATGACAGAAAAATGACAAAACTGTGCGTTGTTGACTGCGGTAACGGCACTTCTGTTATTATGACTAAAAACAATGAAAGCATACTTATTGGCTGCGGAGGCACTGAATTTCTCGGGTTATTTAACATATGTAATGTCGTTGAAGAAACGGGTAACAACCTTAATGCAATAATTATGCCCGATTCTGATGAAAACGTTTCTGCGTACTTTAACGGAATTATCAGAGAATTTAATCCTTCGGAAATATTCAGTAATTCTTTACCTCCGGGCAGTTCTTTTTTGCTTAACGATACTGATGTAATCGGCTTTGAAACTGAAAAGAAGTTTGATAATTTTAATGTTTTATGTGATAATATTGACGGAAAATACGTATCATTTGTTGAAAACGAGGATGTTTCTGTTTTGATATTGTTTGATCCTATAACCAATATATCGTTGCTTCCCGAAAAATATCAAAAGGCAGATATAGTTATTACAAGAAATGATTATCCTTCGGGAATTGAAAGCGCCAATTGCGTTCTTACGGTAATTAATGCTGATAATTCACGAGGAATTATTCTTCAGGATGAATTGAAAAACATGGGTGTTAACTGTGCTGCAACGGCAAGCTGCGGAAATATAATAATAAAAGCTGATAACGGATATATCAGTTCATACAGAGATGACTGAAATTCTCAGAAAGGAAGTATTATGCCTGCAATAAATGAAAGCGCTCTTAAAGATGTTATAAAAAATAATCCCGTCGGAATTTTTCTGATTCACGGCGAGGAAGGCTATCTGAAAAAGACATATGTTGAAAAAATTGTTTCAAAAACAGTAGACGAAGCCTTTGCGGATTTTAATTTTCACGTTTTTGACGGTAAAGAATGTACACTTTCCGACATCTATGAGAGTGCAGGTGCAGTTCCTATGATGGCGGATACAAAATGTGTTCTTGTCAAGGACTTTCCGCTTGATACACTTGATGATAACGGCTTTGAACAGCTTGAAACTGTTCTTGCCGATAACCCCGATGACTGTGCTTTGATATTTTCTTTTATTGCATATTCTCCGAAGGGAGCTAAATGGAATAAAGCAATAAAGCTGTTTGAAAAATACGGCTATAATACAAAGCTCGACAAAAAAACAACCCCCGAACTTGTTAAAATGCTTGAAAGCGGTGCAAAAAAAAGAGAATCGACTTTTGATAAGGGTGTTGCAGCATATTTGATAAGCTGCGTCGGAAATGACCTTAATACTTTATTGAATGAGCTTGATAAAGTATGTGCTTTTGCATCCGGCAGAGATATTAAAAAGAGTGATATTGATGCTGTGTGTATAAAAAGTCTTGATGCAAAAGTGTTTGATATGATAAAAGATTTAACCGCGGGCAGATTTGACAGCGCATTCAAAAAGCTTTCTCTTCTTTTTGAACAAAGAGAGGATGAATTTCAGATTCTCGGTGCACTTATTGCGCAGTATTCCGATATATACAGAGCGAAAGCTGCTGTAAAATCGGGTAACAGAGCAGAAATGATTGCAAAATTTTATGATTATTCCGGTAAAGAATTTCGTCTTACGAATGCCGCAAGAAACGGTTCTTCTCTTTCGTTTGAAGCGATAGGTGAATGCATAGATATTCTTTCTTGGGCGGATTCAACTTTAAAAAGCTCCGCTCTTGATAAAAGATTGGTTCTTGAACAAACAGTTGTTAAGCTTGCGAGAGCAGGCAGGAGATAGAAATGATTAAAATCAGACAAGCAGTAATTGTTGAAGGAAAATATGATAAAATCAAGCTGTCAGGGATTATTGATGCACCGATAATTCAGACGGACGGCTTCGGAATTTTTAAAGATAAGGAGCTTCAGCTTCTTATAAGAAAACTTGCGGAAAAAAGAGGTATTCTTGTTTTGACCGACAGTGATTCAGCGGGTTTTAAAATTCGTTCGTTCATCGGTTCAACGGTTGATCCGAAGAATATCAAACATGCTTATATTCCCGATATTTTCGGAAAAGAAAGCCGCAAAACGGAGCCGTCAAAAGAGGGAAAAATAGGTGTTGAAGGTGTATCGGAGGAAATAATTATGCAGGCTCTCTCCAATGCGGGTGTTCTTTGCGAATCATCTCCGGAACCCGAGAGACCGATTACAAAGCTTGATTTATATGAACTCGGATTTACAGGCAGCGCGGACAGCTCAAAGAAAAGAGCTGCTTTGCTTAAATATTATTCTTTTCCATCAAGACTATCTGCCAATTCACTTGTTAAAGTGCTGAATTGTGTTACTACTTACGAACGTTTTCTGGGGGATGTTAAAGAAATTGAAAAGGAGATTCGATAATGTTAAGAATTGGTCATGGATATGATGTTCATAAGCTCGTTGAAGGCAGAAAGCTTATTGTCGGCGGTGTTGATATTCCTCACGATAAAGGTCTGCTCGGTCATTCCGATGCCGATGTTCTTCTTCATGCGATAAGTGATGCTTTACTCGGAGCAGCAGCGCTCGGTGATATCGGTTGTCTTTTTCCCGATAATGACGAAAAATACAAAGGTGCTGACAGTTTGCTATTAATAAAAGAGGTTGTTAGAGTTATAAATGCTGCTGGTTATTCAATTAATAATATAGATGCAACACTTATTGCTCAAAAGCCTAAAATGTTTCCTTATATTAATTTAATGCGCCAAAACATTGCCGATGCATGCGGCATATCTCTCGATTTTATAAGTGTAAAAGCTACAACCGAAGAAAGACTTGGATTTACAGGCAGAGAAGAAGGAATCTCTGCTCATGCGGTTTGTCTTATAGAAAAATAAATTTTTTGTAAATATCTTGTAATGTTATTTACATATGATGTTTTTATATGTTATTATATTAACGGATAATTGTCAGGTCGGAAAGGATTGGTCAATGTATGACCTTTTTTGATAATATATCGGGATTTTTTTCAAAGCTTGGTTCTTTGAGCTTCGGAATTACCGATTTGCTTGATATTGCTTTGATTGCTTTTGTTGTTTATAATGCGATCAAGCTTATCAGGGAAACCCGTGCGTTTCAGCTTGTCAAGGGACTATTGCTGCTTGGTGCGGCATATTTAGTAATTACTCAGCTTGATATGCAAGCAAGCTCATACATATTCAGATTTTTGTTTCAAAATGTTTTTATTATTCTTATTATTCTTTTTCAGCAGGAAATCAGGCAGGTTATCGAAAAGGTCGGTAACAGTAAATTTACAAGTCTCAATCTGCTGTTAAAAGGTAACAGTGAAGACAGAGAAAAAACCGTTAACGATTCTATAAATGAGATTACAAAAGCCGTTCAGCGAATGAGCGAGAGTAAAACCGGTTCACTTATTGTAATGGAGCGCCAAACTCTTCTCGGAGATGTTATAAAGTCAGGAAAAAAGGTTGATGCTTTTGTTACACATGAGCTTATCGGTAATGTTTTCTTCCCGAAATCTCCTCTTCATGATGGTGCTGCCGTTATAAGAAACGGCAGACTAATTTCTGCCGGCTGTGTATTACCCCTTACAAAAAGTGCGGATGTTTCCAGTGATCTCGGTACAAGACACAGAGCTGCCCTCGGTATGAGTGAGCAGAGTGATGCCGCAATAATTGTAACATCAGAGGAAACCGGAATAATTTCGCTTGCTTATCAAGGAAATCTTGAGCGAAATCTTACCGATTCGGAGCTTCGCGAAAAACTTATCAATCTTTTGATTGATAATCCTGCCGACCGTATAATAGACAACGGTATATTCAAAAAATTTTTTAAGGGTAAAAATGATGGAAAAAAATAAGCAGAGAATCAGTGATTTATTTTATGATAATCGTTTTCTTTTAGTGTTTTCCGTTCTTTTTGCAGTTATTGCGTGGCTTATTGTTGCAACGGAATTTGCAGAAACACAAAACACAATTTCAAATGTTCCGGTTCAGATTAATTATTCAAATGTAAACAACAATCTCGGCGGTCTTCAGCCGTTTCTTGATAAAGAGTATACAGTTGATGTAACAATCAGCGGAAAGAGATATATTGTTGAGTCTGATGAAATTGAGGATGATATTCTTGTTATTGCGGATACAAGTCTTGTCAATTCCGTAGGTGAGTTTCAGCTTAATTTATCCGTAACTTCAAAAAGTGTCAGACCTGAATATGAATTTGTCAGCATTTCGCCTCAGATTACCGAGAAGATTACTTTTGATTATTTAAGAGAAGAGGAATTTAAAATTGAACCGGAGCTGTCATTTAAAAACGATGCAGTTCGTGAAGGATATCATTTAGGTGAAATAACCGTTTCTGATGTTTCAACTGTTAAAGTCAGCGGACCGGAAACGGCCGTAAAAAAAGTTGCCGGAGTTGTTGCAAGAGCAGAACATAACGGTGATTTGCGTCAGAGTTTGTCAATTGAAGCAACTCTCGTTGCGGTAGATAAAAACGGTAGTCCCGTAAACGGTGTAAGTTTTAACAGAACATCAACTAAGGTGAATATTAAGGTTCCCGTTTATTTGATAAGTGATTTACCTGTAACCTGTTCATTTTCTAATATTCCGTCGGAGTATATCGGTAATATTCCGTTCGAGTATTCTGTAACTCCCGCAACAGCTTCGTTCGGTATTTTTGACGGTGATGAAACGAAGGAAAGCATGATGCTTTCTACAAAGATTGATTTCACAAAGCTTACCACAGGTGAAAATGTTTTTACCGTTAAGGCTAATTCCGGTGAGTTTTCCGGCGGTGTGCTTCTTGACGAGAATATTACTGAATTTGTCGTTACAGTTAATGTTCCGAATTGTTCAAGTAAGAAATTGAATGCCGTGCCTGATAATATCAAGCTTGAGAATCTTCCCAACGGTATAAGCGCGGAATTTTCTGAGTTTCAGTTTGCGGAGCTTACAGTGGTAGGTCCTGAGGATAAGCTGTTATTGCTTAATGATGAAAATCTTGTTCTTATTGCTGATTTCGGTGAATATGATGAGATTGAAACATCCACTCTTGTAGTTCCGGTCAGGGTTTCGGACGGTTATTGTTGGTCGTTCGGTGAATATTATGCATCTTATATTATTTCATAAGAATTAAAACCGCTCTTTATGGGCGGTTTTTTTATATAATTATATATTTATTATTAATTTTATATTAAATATATAATTTAATGTTGATTTATGGAAAAAGTCTGTGATATAATATGATGAAATATTTTGATATAGGAGGAGTGGATGGTGAAAAGATTTGTTTCGATTTTAACTTCAATTATTATTTTATGTCTTTCTTTTTCATCATGCTCCACCGAATCATTAATTCTTCCTGCTGATTCTCTTTTATCACCCCCACTTTATTATGAAGAATATGAAGAACTCGTTGGTGAATTTAATAAGAATGTTGAAAGTGAAACAACACTTTGTAATCCTCGCAACGGAACATATCGTTCGGCAATTATTGTTGAGGATATAGATTCAGACGGTAATCCGGAGGCTGTAATTTTCTATAAATATAATGACGATGCTACTGAAGCAAGAATGCATTATTTTGATTTTGTTGACGGCAGATGGGTTTCTTTCGGCGATTTCAACGGATACGGCAGCGAGGTTGAGAATGTTTCAATAACTGATATGGATTCTGACGGTAAATGCGAAATCTTGATTATGTGGAACACTTTGGGAACTTCTTCGGGAAATGTTCTGACGGTTTACCGTTCTGATTCATTAACAAAAAAATATAAAGAAATTTCAAATGAATCTTGTATCCTGTCAGAAATTGTTGATATTGACGGAAACGGTAAAAAGGAAATATTTCTTATCGGTCAGTTAAATTCTGCAAGCGGAAATCAAAAGGTTGCAAAAGCCATGAAGCTTTCGGGTGATTCAATTGTTCTTTTCGGTGAAACAAAGCTTGATGCTAATATCAGCAGCTATTCTGCGGTTAAAACAGAAAAGACATCAAAGGACTCACCGATGAGAATTTATATTGATGCTTTTAAAGGTGAACAGCAAATGATTACAGAGGTTGTTTACTGGGACAGCGATAAATCTGAGCTTTGTGCACCGCTTCTTGATTTTGAAACAATGTCAAATTCCTCTACACTTCGTTATGAGCCGATAGGCTGTACCGATATAAACAATGACGGAATTATTGATATTCCCGTTCAGTCAAAGGCTTTCGGAAAAGGTGATAATGCAGTTACGGTTGACACAGAAGATATTTATCTTACGGAGTGGATGAATCTTACTGATGACGGTCTTTCTCCGATTTCATATACCCTTGTCAATTATCAGGACGGTTATATGATTAATCTTGATGAGTCTGAACTAAATTCTATGGGCATCAGAAATTATCGTTCGCAGAATTGCTGGATTATTTATTTGGCAGATGTTAACGGTGAACCGATAAAAGAGCTTTTCTCTGTTCTTAAAATTCCCGTAAGCAAGTGGAACACAGATAAATTCAGTGCATATATACCTGTGATTGAATATGAAGACAGTGTTGTATGTGTATATATTACATCGGACGGAAAGAGTTCCGGAGTTAATGATGAGTTTGTAAAATTTAAAATCAATAAGATAACATAAAAGGGGGGCATATGTTATGAAGAGGGTTCTTATTGCTGAAGATGAATCGGCAATCAGAGAGTTTATTGTTATTAATCTTAAACGAGGCGGATATGATGTTGTTGAAGCTGAAGACGGTGCAATGGCTCTTGAGCTTTATGAAGCTTATAACGGTGAAATTGATGTTGCTCTTCTCGATGTAATGATGCCGAATCTTGATGGTTTTGAGGTATGCAAAAGGTTAAGAACATTGAATAACAACATCGGAATTATTATGCTTACCGCTAAAACTCAGGAGATGGATAAGATTACAGGACTTATGAACGGTGCAGATGATTATGTTACGAAGCCGTTTTCACCCACAGAGCTTGTTGCGAGAGTTGATGCAATATATCGCAGAGTTGCAATGAATACTTCTCGAAAAACAGTTCCTGACGATGTAATTGAGCTTGGTGATTTTAAGCTTAATCTCCGCAGCAGAACACTTACCAAAAGCGGAAGATATATTGAACTCACTCAGGTTGAATTTCAAATGATGGAATATTTTTTCACCAATCCCGGTGCAGCATTAAGCAGAACTGATATTCTCAATAAGGTTTGGGGCAGTGAATATTTTGGTGAAGAAAAAATTGTTGATGTTAATATTCGTCGTCTTAGAATGAAAATTGAAGAAGAACCTTCGGTTCCGAAGCATCTTACAACAATATGGGGAATCGGTTATAAGTGGATAGTATAAGTTATTAATTTCGGAAGGAGGCGATGCCGTTGAATTATATGAGTATAACAAAACGTTGGTTTATAAATGTTGCTTCAATTGTTATAGTTTTGCTTTTAACGGTTTCTGTTTTGCTTCTTCTTTCGATGAGAAATTATTATTACGGTGTTGCTTCAATGGCACTTGATGCATATACTTCGGATAAAATTTCATCTACATTCAGTCTATATGATGCATCATCAAGCGGTTTTGAAACTGCAGGAAGAGAGTTTGTTGAAAATTTTCCTGACAAAGAAATTATGGCTGTTTGGATTATTGACCGTAACGGAAAAATCATTCTTTCATCAAGCGGTTTTGAAATTAAAGAAAATGTTGATATGCCTGATTATGTTGATGCGCTTAACAGTGAGCACGGTTTTTCTCGTTGGACAGGCAAACTTCCCTCGGGCGAAAAAATAATGGCTTCAACATGTATATATAATTATTCAAGCGGTGTTCGCGGCGGTGCTGTTCGTTTTATGATCTCACTTGAGGCTATTGATGCCCAGCTTATCAGAATTTGTATTATTGTTGCTTGCAGCTGTATATTCATGTTTTCGCTTTTGCTGCTTTCGGGTAGCTTGTTTATTCGTTCAATAGTTAATCCCGTAAAAGATATCGGAGAAACAGCCAAAAGAATTGCAGGCGGAGATCTTGAAGCAAGAATTGACCGTTATCCTTATAATGATGAAATCGGTGAGCTTTGTACAACCATCAATGATATGGCAAATAAACTTGCAATCTCAGACAGATTAAAAAATGATTTTATTTCAACTGTTTCACATGAATTAAGAACCCCTTTGACTGCAATAAAGGGCTGGGGTGAAACACTTCTTCAGATTGGCGATACAGATCCTGCAATGACCGAAAGAGGAATGGGAGTAATTATCAATGAAGCATCCCGACTTAACGATATGGTTGAAGAGCTTCTTGATTTTTCTCGCATGAGCAGCGGCAGAATGAAGATGAATAACGAGAGAATTGATATTCTTGCAGAGCTTGATGAGGTTATTTTTGCTTTTAAAGAGCGAGCAATTAAAGATGGCATTGATTTGATTTACAATGTTCCTCATCTTCCTGCACCTGCATACGGTGATGCTTCGAGAATTAAGCAGGTTTTCATTAATATTCTTGATAATGCTTTGAAATATTCAGAACACGGCGGTAAGATTGTCGCTTTTGCGGAAATTCCCAATCCTGCTACTCTTATTATTACAATTAGTGATACCGGCGCAGGTATTCCTCCGGAAGATTTGCCCCATGTAAAAGAAAAATTTTATAAATCAAATACAACTGTCCGAGGTTCTGGTATCGGACTTGCAGTAGCTGATGAAATAATAAAACTTCATAACGGTGAGCTTGATGTTGACAGTGTGCTTGGAGAGGGTACTACTGTCAGAATAACACTTCCGATTGTTCTTCAGGAACGTGAAAAATCAGAAATTGAAGGAGATAATATCAATAATGAGTAAAAATAAAAGCAATTATGTTGCCGTAGGCGGTCAGGCACTTATGGAAGGAATCATGATGAAAGGTCCGAAAGGCACGGCGATGTCCCTTCGTTTACCTGACGGTTCTATTGAAACAACGATGAAGGATTTCGTATCAATCAGGAAGAAATTCAAGTTTTTTAATATCCCCGTTATCAGAGGCGTTGTTTCTTTTGTAGAATCAATGATTTTCGGATATAAGCTTTTGATGGAATCTGCTGAAAAAACTTCGCTTGATTTTGAAGAAGAAGAAAATGAATCAAAGCTTGATAAATGGATTACTGAGCATTTCGGCCCGAAGATGATGGCTGTTATCGGGGTTATATCCGCTGTACTCGGAATCGGTCTTGCGTTCCTTCTTTTTATGTGGCTTCCGAGTTTTGCTTTTGATTTGGTGAACGATCATCTTGCAAACGGTTCTATACATGGCTTAAGAGCAATTTTTGAAGGGGTTATACGAGTTATAATTTTTGTTGTTTATATGGCGCTGGTTGCAAGAATGAAAGAAATTCACAGAGTTTATATGTATCACGGTGCAGAGCATAAAACTATTTTTTGTTTTGAACACGGAAAAGAACTTACTGTTGCCAATATAAAAAAAGAGAAAAGATTTCATCCACGCTGCGGAACAAGCTTTATTTTTGTAACTATTCTTTTAAGTATTTTGGTTTCATCTGTTGTTTCTGTGTTGTTTCCTGCTCTTACAGAAACAAGAGCACTTTGGCTTCTTGTTAAAATTCTCATTACTCCGCTTATTATGGGTATCGGCTTTGAGTTTATTCAGCTTGCGGGTAAATATCCCAACAAGCTAACAAATCTTCTTTCTGCACCCGGACTTCTTATGCAGCGGATTACAACAGCGGAGCCTGATGATGAAATAATCGAAGTCGCAATCGAAGCTATGAAAGCGGCTCTAAGCGGTGAAGTTGATGTAAAAGACAATGAACCGGATATTAACGGTTCGGAGAGCAACGAATGACAGTTAAAGAACTATTAAAACTCGGAGCAGATATTCTTGAAAAAAATCATATCAGTAATTATACAAATGAAGCCCGATGGATTTTTGAGGCGGCTTTTGAATGCGAAAGAGATTATTTGATTTTTCATTCCGAAGATGTGACAGATTCAGATAAAACGCAGCTATTTCTCGATAAAATTAACAAAAGAGCATCGGGCATTCCCGTACAGTATGTTATCGGTGAATGGGATTTTTACTCGGAAACTTTTTTTGTAGGTGAGGGTGTTCTTATTCCCAGACCTGAAACGGAGCTTCTTGTTGATTTTGCTCTTGAATATCTGAAAAATAAAAAATCTCCGATTGTAATTGATTTATGTTCCGGTTCAGGCTGTGTCGGCTTAACCGTTGCCAAACATATTCCTGATTCGAGAGTCTGGCTTGTTGAAAAGTCAGAAGAGGCTATGAAATATCTCAAAAAAAACAAAGAAAAGCTGATGCTTAGCAATGTTTCGGTTGTTCAGGGAGATATTTTCAACGGCTATGATTATTTTGAAATTCCGAAACCTGATTTGATTCTTTCAAATCCTCCTTATATAATTACCGACGAGATTGAATATCTGCAATCCGAGGTTTTAAAAGAGCCGATTATGGCTCTTGACGGCGGAATGGATGGCTTGGATTTTTACAGAGCAATCGCTGATAAATGGCTCAGTCTTTGTGATTGTTCAATTGCGGTTGAATGCGGAGAAGGTCAGTCAGAACAAATTAAACAGATTTTTTCAATGCATTGTTCCGATACTTATACTGTTTCTGATTTTAACGGAACAGAGAGAGTTGTTGTCGGAAGAAAGGATAAATAATGATTTTTGATATAATCCGAAACGGTTTTTCATTGAACACCGTTCTTAATCTTCTTGCGAGAGTATTTGTTGTTTTTTGCACTCTGCCTGTGCATGAATATGCTCATGCATTGGTTGCTACCAAGCTTGGAGATGATACACCCAGACTTAAGGGAAGACTTACTCTTGCACCTCTTGCACATATCGATCCTATTGGTGCTTTAATGATTTTTCTTGTAGGCTTCGGATATGCAAAACCCGTTCCGGTTAATCCTAGAAGATTTAAAAATCCCAGAGGCGGTATGGCGCTTACAGCTCTTGCGGGACCGCTTTCCAATATAATTATGGCATTTATATTTATGCTGTTATGTAATACCGCATCTGTTCTTTACGGTGTTACGGGAGTGCTTTTTGCAGATGTTGCATATTCATTCTTCCTTTTTGCGGCGCAGATTAATGTCAGTCTTGCTGTTTTCAATCTTCTTCCCATTCCTCCTCTTGACGGTTCAAGAATTGCTAATTTGATTATTCCTTCAAAATATTATTTTAAAATAATGCAATATGAACGTTATATTATTCTTGCCGTTTTTGCTCTTATATTTTTCGGAATCCTTGATGTACCTCTTACATTTGTTTCAAATTTGATTATGAGATTTATAGGTTATATTGCAGAGCTTCCGTTTAGACTTTTTCTTTAATTCACGAAAGGGGTTATTCCTTGGAAAAGCTTCAATATAAGCTTGAAGTATTTGAAGGTCCCATGGACTTGCTGCTTCAGCTTATTTCAAAAAAGAAAGTAAGTATCAACGATGTTCCTATTATGGAAATCATTGAGCAATATCTTGATTATGTCAGAAAAATGCAGGAAGATAATCTTGATGTTTCAAGTGAATTTCTTGAAATGGCTGCAAGACTTCTGTACATCAAAACGGTTTCTCTTCTTCCTGTTCATGAAGAAGCTGAAAAACTTGTTGAAGAGCTTCGCGGCGAACTTACCGAGTATCAGGATTGTAAGCTGGTTGCCGGTAAACTTCAGAATCAGGCAAAGGGATTTGAATTTTATTCAAGAGAACCTGAAGAGATAGAAGTTGATATGACTTACACACGCATACACGAGCCTATTGAAATATTCAAGGCATATATGTCTGCGGTTGGTAAGGGAAAAAGGAAGCTTCCGCCGCCCATCGAGGCTTTCAGAGGAATAGTTGCTCATAAAATTGTTTCTGTTTCCTCACGAATCAGTTTCATAATTGATAAGTTTAAATTTAAAAAGAGCAGAAAATTTTCTTCCTTCTTTTCGGAAGCGGAATCTCGCTCGGAAATGGTTGCAACTTTCCTTGCATTACTCGCAATGGCAAAAGCAAAAAGAATACAAATTGACGGTCAGGGCGATGATGTAAGTATAACCTTACTTCAGGGCAGAGGGGAGAGTATTGAAATTGACGAATGAACAAATAAGAGCTGCTTGCGAAGCTATATTGTTTGCTTCGGGTGAACCCGTTGAAGCTGTAAGAATTGCAGAAGCTCTTGAACTTGATACGGAAATTGTTACAGGTGCTTTATGGGAGCTTTCAAGAGCTCTTGATGAACGTCAGAGCGGAATTTGCCTTCTTCGTTTGGGCAGCAAATATCAGCTTTGCTCAAGAGTCGAATATGCTCAGCAGGTCAGAAGTGTTCTTGATATAAAAAAGAATGCTCCGCTTTCACCCGCTGCTTTTGAGGTTCTTGCTGTTGTGGCTTATAATCAGCCTGTTACAAAAGCTTATATCGAACAAATCAGAGGTGTTGATTGTTCCGGTGTTGTTTCAACTCTCTGCCAGAGAGGTTTACTTGAAGAAAAGGGCAGACTTGATTTACCCGGACGACCTCTTCTTTACGGTACAACTCCTGATTTCCTTCGTTGCTTCTGTTTATCGTCGCTTGCTGATTTACCGGAGCTTCCGGAAAAGCCTGAAATTGATACGGAGCAGGACGACGAAATTGATAATGACCAGGGCGAACAAATAAGAAACTTCTTCCAACCTGAAGAATAAGGAGGCGATAGCTTGACGGCGCTTTATATTATAATCGGCATTATCGCATTTATTATAGTTTTGCTGTCGGTTAAATTTGTTGTCACAGTTCATTATGAGAATGATATAGCGGTTTCTGTCAGCTGGCTTTTCTTAAAATTCAATATTCTTCCCAAAAAAGAAAAGGAAGATAAACCTAAAAAAGAAAAAAAGAAAAAAGAAGATAAAGTAAAACCGAAAGAAGAAAGCGAAGTAATAAAGGAACCCAAAAAGAAAAAGGATAATATGTTCGTCAGGTTTTACAGAAACCGTGGTGTATCGGGTGTTGTTCAGCTTTTGAAGGATGCCGCAAAAGCACTCGGCGGAATGTTTAAAAGAATCGGCAGAGCATTTCTTTTTGAAGAGCTGTTTGTTTCTCTTAACGTCGGCGCATCCGATTCGGCTGAAACTGCAATTAAATACGGCAAAACTTGTTCTGCAGCATTTCCTGCAATGGGTCTTATTGTTAATACAATGAGAGTTAAAAAATACAGTATTGAAATTACCCCTGATTTTATTTACGGAAAAAATAACGCAAAGCTTCATGCAAAAATTTCAACCAGACCTATAGCACTCCTTTTTGCGGGTAATATTTTTGTGTTTGAACTTATTTTTAAAGTTGTTATAAAGCTGCTTAAGCACAGTAAGGAGCCAAAGGCTTCGGTGGAAAAGCAGATTATAAATAAAAATTAATTTCAGAAAGGCGGAAAACAAAATGAAAGAACAGTCAGCATCAGGAATTCTCGGCACATCAATCGAGAAAATTAAGGACCTTGTAGATGTCAGCACAATTATCGGTGATCCCATTAAGATTAGCGAAACACTTCAGATTATCCCTGTTTCTAAGGTAACATACGGCTTTGCTTCAGGCGGTACCGATTTCCCCTCAAAGAGCAATCAGGAGCTTTTCGGCGGCGGCGGCGGAGCAGGTATTACAATTTCTCCCGTTGCGTTCCTTGTTGTTAATAACGGTAATGTTTCTGTTAAGTATATCAATGCAGCGGAAGGCTCTGTTGAAAGAGTGATCGGTATGGTTCCCGATATCGTTGATAAAGCAACAGATGTTATCAGTCAGCTTAAAAACAAAGACAATACCGTTGACAGTGCAATCAATGATTATATGAATACTTCAGATCCTTCAGCATTATAATTAAATTTCTTCTTCCTTGCATATATATTATTATTTGATTGTATGTGAGGGTGAGAAATTTGAAAAAGAAAATATTCTCTTTAATGTTATCTTGCTTGTTCTTATTTGTTTTTTCTTATAAGGCAAGTGCATCCGAAATCGGAGTTTCAGCTCAAAGTGCTGTTCTTATGTGTTTAAATACGGGAGAGCTTTTGTTTACGAAAAATGAAAACAGGCAGCTTTCGATGGCGAGTACGACAAAGATTATGACTTCGCTTATTGCATTGGAAGCAGGTACACCTGAAAGAGAAATTGTTGTTACTCCGCAAATGGTTTCTGTTGAAGGAACTTCAATGGGTCTTAAAGCGGGCGACAGTATTTCTCTGCGTGAGCTTGTTTACGGAATGATGCTTCAGTCAGGCAACGATGCTGCAAATACGGTTGCGTATGTGCTTGGCGGAACTCCCGAGAAATTTTCGGTTATTATGAATGAACGAGCAAAAGAAATCGGTATGAAGAACACAAGTTTTGTTACTGCATCGGGACTTGATGATAAAAATCATTATTCTACTGCGTATGATATGGCTCTTCTTGCTTGTGAGAGTATAAAAAATCCTGAGTTCAGATATATTTGCTCAAGCAAATCAGCTCGGCTTACATATGGTAATCCGCCGTATGCCCGTACTTTGACGAATCACAACAGGCTGCTGTGGAAGTATTCCCATACAATAGGTATTAAAACCGGTTTTACGAAGAAAAGCGGCAGATGTCTTATAAGTGCAGCAGAGAAAAACGGAATAATTCTTGTTGCTGTTACACTCAATGCTTCTGATGACTGGAATGACCATATATCAATGTTTGAATATGGCTTCTCGCAGCTTAAAAGTATAAAAATCGGATGTGATTTATCATCTGCTAAGCTCAGAGTTGTCGGTGGTGACAAGAATTCTGTACCGATTAAGCTTTCCCGAGAATGTATGTATGCCGAAAATTATCATTGCAGCTATTTTCTTTTACTTAAGCCGTTTGAATATGCTCCTGTAGAAAAAGGTGAAATTGTCGGTACAGCTGTTTTTATGTCGGACGGTAGTATTATAGATGAAATACCGATTTTAAGCGACGGATTTTCAATAAGAAAAGAGTATATTGTCAACGAGGAAGAATCCGAAAAGCAGGAAGGAATATTTTTCGATTTATTAAGTAAGGTAAAAACTTTTTTTAAACTAAAATTTTTTGTTTGATGTTCAGAGGTGAAATAATTTGGCGGATAACAAAATAAGACTTCAAAAGTTTCTCTCCGAAGCAGGCATAGCCTCCAGACGCAAGGCAGAGGAAATGATAAGAAATGGTGCCGTTAAAGTCAACGGACATATTGCTCAAATCGGCGACAGTATTGATCCCAAAAAGGACTCGGTTACTGTGAAAGGTAAAAAAGTAATTAAGCAATCAAGCACCAGATATATTCTTCTTAACAAGCCCAGAGGTTATGTAACAACAACTGATGACGATTTGGGAAGAAAATGTGTTCTTGAGCTTGTAAAGGATGTTAAGGAGCGTATTTATCCCGTCGGAAGGCTTGACAGAGTATCTGAGGGCGCCCTTATAATGACAAATGACGGTGCTTTTGCAAATGCCATGATGCATCCTTCAAAGCATGTTCCGAAAACATATCGTGTAACCGTAAGACCGGAACCAACATCCGAGCAGGTTGATATCCTTTCGACCGGTGTTGAAATCGACGGAAGGTTAACCGCACCCGCTGATGTTTTTGTAGTCTCAAAGGACGAAGGCAGAGCTGTTCTTGAAATAGTTCTTTACGAGGGCAGAAACCGTCAGATTCGCCGTATGTGCGAAGCTCTTAATCTTGAAGTTGCAAGACTGAGAAGAATTGCGGTTGGTCCTGTTAAGCTCGGAATGCTTCAGACGGGTCAGTGGAGAGATCTCACACCTCAGGAAGTGGAATCCCTCTTTAAAGCAGCGGGCATGAAAGCAAACGGAGGTTCAAAATGATAAAATTTGTTCCTTTTGAAAATGAAGATGTTATCGGTATCAAAGCCGTTGAAAATGATTTGGATATCGGTTATTGTACATTTGAACTTAACGGATTTGTAATGACTTTTTTGTCTGTTGATTGTGATGATGATATTGTTACCGAGGGAATTGCCAGGTCAGCGATGAATTTCGGTGCAAACCGTAATGCTTATATTGCAAAAATTAATAAAAACTTTGTTTCGCCTGCTTTTTTAAGACTCGGTTTTTCCGGCGAGGAAATATTGAGTGTTGAAATTCCGGTTGCTCTTACTTCGGGATGCAGCTGCGGGCATTAATGCAAATGAAAAATGGAGATGTAAAAAATGATTAAAAGTATGACCGGATACGGCAGAGCACAGCAGCTAGTAGACGGCATGAATATAACGGTGGAAATCAAAAGTGTTAATCACAGATATTTTGAATTTTCATCCAAGCTTTCAAGAACCTACGGCTTTCTTGATGAAAAATTGAAAAGCTTTTTTAACGGTAAATTGACCAGAGGCAAGATGGAATGCTTTGTTCAGATTGATGCTGTTGAAGAACCCGATACAATAATTTCGCTTAATCATAATCTTGTTAAAGGTTATATGGATGCTTATAAGGAGCTTTCCGAAGCTTTCGGACTTGAAAATGATATAAAAGTTTCTGACATTTCAAGAGTAGGCGATATTTTTACAATTCGTAAACAGGCGGCAGATGAAGAAAGAATATGGGCTGCAGTATGTGTTGTTGCGCAGGCTGCACTTGACGGATTCATTTCAATGAGAGAACGTGAAGGCGCAAGACTTAAAGCTGATGTTCTTTCCAGACTTGATAATATTATCGCTAATGTTGAGTTCGTAGAAGAACGTTCTCCCAGAACCGTTGCCGAATATAATGAAAAGCTTCTCGGACGACTTAAAGAATTGCTTGCGGATGCTCATATTGATGAACAAAGAATACTTACTGAAGCTGCAATATTTGCTGATAAAATTGCAGTTGCCGAAGAAACCGTAAGACTTCGCAGTCATGTTTCACAGCTTCGCTTATTCCTTGAATCTGACGAGGCAATCGGAAAGAAAATGGATTTTCTTGTTCAGGAACTCAACAGAGAAGCAAACACAATCGGTTCAAAAGCCCAGGATGTTGAAATTGCACGCAGGGTAGTTGATATCAAAGCGGAAATTGAAAAAATCCGTGAACAGATTCAAAACATAGAATAACGGAGGAATATCAATGAAGTTAATCAACATCGGATTCGGTAACATGGTTAATGCCGGACGCCTTGTTGCCATTGTAAGCCCCGAATCCGCACCTATCAAAAGAATCATTCAGGAGAGCAAAGAAAAAGGCACTCTTATTGATGCAACTCACGGAAGAAGAACAAGAGCTGTTATAATTACGGACAGTGACCATGTAATTCTTACCTATCTTCAGAGTGAAACAGTTGCCAACAGATTGAATGACGATATGGACGAGCTTGATGAAGAGGAGGATGAAGATGACTGATAAAGGAATACTTATTATTTTTTCAGGTCCCTCCGGTTCAGGTAAAGGAACTGTTCTCGGCAAGCTTCTTGAAAAAAGAAACGATGTCAAGCTCTCTGTTTCTATGACTACAAGAGAAAAAAGAGCAGGAGAAATTGACGGTGTTCATTATTACTATGTAACCCGTGAATATTTTGAGAAAAAAATTGCCGACAATAAAATGCTTGAATATGCAGAGTATGCCGATAATCTTTACGGTACCCCGAAAGATCCTGTTGATGAAATGCTAAAAGCAGGTCTTGCGGTTCTTCTTGAAATAGAGGTTCAGGGTGCTGAAAAAATCAGAAAGCTTTATCCTGATGCTGTCAGCATATTCCTTACTCCTCCTTCAACAGCTGTTCTTGAAGAAAGGCTCAGGGGCAGAAATACCGAGGATGAAGAAACGGTAAATCACAGGCTTGTAATCGCTCGTGAAGAAATTCGCAGAGCAGTCGAATATGATTATATTGTAATCAATGATACGGTTGATAATGCGGTCAACGGTATTGAAACAATAATTAACGCAGAAAGACTTAAATTAATTAGAAATAAAAAATTATTAAGCGAGGTAGTAAATAATGTTTAATCCTGATTTAAGAGGCGTACTCACAAACCATCTCAGCCGTTATTCTCTTGTTACGGCAACTGCCAAAAGAGCAAGGGCGATTGCTGAGGAAGCAGAAGAAAATAAGGTTATTATGACTGAAAAGCCCGTAAGTATTGCTCTCGAAGAAATTCTTGCAGGTGAATTTGTTATAGTAGAACCTGAAGAAATCAGAAATATCTGATTTCGATATAAATAGCGGTAGGGAGGATGATTGAATGAAATATGCAAAGATTGCAGTTGAAGCAGCTGTATATTCCTTTGATAAAGAATTTGATTATATTATTCCTCCCGAGCTTGAAGTGTCGGCTCAGAAGGGCTGCCGTGTTACAGTTCCGTTTGGGGCGCGTAATAAAAAAACAATCGGATTAATTTTTGATGTTACCGATTGTTCGGAAGGCAAAAAATTAAAAAAGATAATTGAAGTTATTGATAATGCTCCGCTTCTTAATGACGAAATGCTTGAACTTGCAAAATGGATTAAAGACAGAACATTCTGTACACTTTATGAAGCTGCAAGGGCTATGCTTCCTTCAGGTATTAATAACCGTATGGTTGTTTCTTATGCCGTCAATCCCGAGCATGATTCTGAAAAAGCAGACCGTCTCAACGGTATAGAAAAAGAAGTTTTTGAATATCTGAAAAAAAGAAGTGTTTTTGTAAAAGGCGAAAATATATTTAAGACCTTATCTTTAAAAACAGATTTATCGGTTACCGAATCGCTTGTAAAAAAAGGTTTTCTTTTGTCAAGCAGCGATGCGGTGCGAAATGTCGGTGATTTGACTGTAAAGATGCTTCGCCTTCTGCCTGAAAACAACGATGTTAAGCTTACATCAAAACAGAGCGAAATGTATAAAGTGTTGCAGGATATGGGTTCTGCAAGCATTAAGGAGCTTTGCTATTTTACCGGCTTGACCCCTGCTGTTGCAAATGTTCTTGTTAAAAAGGGTCTTGCGGAGTTTTATGAGCAGGAAGTTTTTAATTTTCCTGAATTAAATAATAAAATCGGAGAAAGAAATCCGATTGTGCTTACCAATGAACAAAAGACAGCATACGATAAGCTTACGACTCTTGCTTTGTCCGAAAAAGCCTGTGTATCACTTTTATATGGTGTTACAGGCAGCGGAAAAACCTCAGTTTATATGAGTGTTATTGACCGTGTAATTGATGAGGGCAAGGATGTTATTGTAATGGTGCCTGAAATTGGGCTTACCCCGCAGACTCTCTCTTTGTTTACAAAAAGATATGGAAGTAAGGTTGCTGTGTTTCACAGCGCGCTTACCGTTCGTGAAAGACTTGAACAATGGAAAAGAGTAAAAAACGGTGATGCAAAGATAATAATCGGTACAAGGAGTGCTGTTTTTGCACCGGCTGATAATATAGGTTTAATTATTGTTGATGAAGAGCAGGAGCATACTTATAAATCAGAGCAAACTCCGAGGTATAATGCAATTGACGTTGCAAAATTCAGAGCGGCATATAACAAGTGTCTTTTGATTCTTGCATCTGCAACACCAAGCATTGAAAGCTATGCCTTTGCTCAAAGCGGAAAATATGAGCTTTGCACCTTGACCCAAAGATACGGTAATGCTGTTTTGCCTGAGGTTGTAACTGTCGATATGCGTTCGGAGCCAAAGGTGCAGAACAGCAAAATTATAAGTCAAACTTTATATGAATATCTGAAAAATAATCTTGATAACGGTAAGCAGTCTATTCTTTTGATTAACAGACGCGGATTTAACACTTTTGTTGCGTGTAATTCATGCGGAGAGGTTATATGTTGTCCGCATTGCAGTATTTCTATGACATATCATATTGCCAATCGCAGGTTAATGTGCCATTATTGCGGTCATTCTGTACCATTGAGCGGTATTTGCACATCCTGCGGTGAGGATGCAGTAAGGTTTTCGGGCTACGGTACTCAGAAAATAGAAGATGAGCTTGCAACACTTTTTCCGAATGCAAAAATAGTCAGGATGGATTCTGATTCAACATCAGGCAGAAATTCTCATGAAAAACTTCTTGATAATTTTGCAAAAGGCGAATATGATATTATGATTGGTACTCAAATGGTTGCAAAAGGACTCAATTTTCCGAATGTGACTCTTGTGGGTGTTGTTTCTGTTGATCAGCAGTTATATAACGATGATTTCAGAAGTCTTGAAAAAACTTTTTCGCTACTTACTCAGGTTGTCGGACGTTCCGGAAGGGGTGAATTTAAAGGTACGGCAGTTATCCAAACCTTAACTCCCGAAAATGAAATTATTCAGCTTGCCGCAAAGCAGGATTATGATGAGTTCTTTTCAACTGAAATAAAGCTTCGCAAAGCTCTTATTTATCCGCCGTATTGCGATATTTGTGTAATCGGTTTTATAGGAGAAAATGAAACTGTTGTCAAATCTGCAGCAGCAAATCTCCTCGAGGATTTAAAAAAGAGTGTCAGCGGTGAGTTTAAGGGTGAAAAAATAATTACACTTGGACCGATGCCTGCAAAGGTTGCGAAGATTAACGAAAAATTCAGATACAGATTAATAATCAAATGCAGAAATTCAACTCGGTTCAGACAGTTGATATCAAAGATATTGATTAATACAGGAAAAGATTCCCGTTTTTCAAATGTAACGGTTTATGCTGACATAAACCCTGACAGCACTATGTAAAATTCTTTAATAATATATCAATGCATGAAAGGGTTGATATTTATGGCAATCAGAAATATTGTTAAAATCGGTGATCCGATTTTGGCAAAAACATCACGAAAAGTTGAAAAATTTGATAACCGCCTTTGGCAGCTTCTTGATGACATGAAGGAAACCATGTATCAGGCAAACGGTGTTGGTCTTGCTGCTGTTCAGGTAGGTATCTTGAGAAGAGTTGTCGTTATTGATTGCGGCGACGGATATATAGAGCTTGTTAATCCCGAGATTATCAGTACCGAAGGTGAACAGTTTGAAGAAGAGGGCTGTCTTTCTCTTCCCGGTGAATCGGGTGTTACTTGCAGACCTGCTGTTGTAAGAGTTAAGGCGCAAGACAGAAACGGCAAATGGTGTATTTACAAAGGTGAACAGCTTAAAGCAAGATGCTTCTGTCATGAGCTTGACCACCTTGACGGTGTTGTTTTTACACAGCGAGTTATTAAGGAGATTAAAGAATGAGAATTGTTTTTATGGGTACACCCGAATTTGCTGTTCCGTGCCTTCAAAGACTTATTGATTGCGGACATGTTGTAAGCGGTGTTTTTACTCAGCCTGATAAGCCGCAGGGCAGGAAAATGGTTTTAACTCCTCCGCCGGTTAAAGAGCTTGCCCTTGCAAACGGAATACCTGTCTATCAGCCGATAAAAATGAAGGATGGTTCTGCTCTTGAAATGCTGAAAAAAGCAGATCCCGAACTTGTTATTGTTGTTGCATACGGAAAAATTCTTCCTAAAGAAATTCTTGATTATCCGAAATACGGCTGTATTAATATTCATGCTTCTCTTCTTCCTAAATTAAGAGGTGCTGCACCTATCCAATGGTCAGTTATTAACGGATGCAAAAAAACCGGTGTTACCTCTATGCAAATGGACGAGGGTCTTGATACGGGCGATATGCTTATCAAGCATGAAATTGAAATAGGCGAAAACGATACAGCAGGGGATATGCATGATAAGCTTTCATTACTCGGTGCAGAAACTCTTGAAGAAACAATAAATTTACTTTTAAAGAATGAATTAAAGCCCGAAAAACAAAATCATGATGAGTTTACTTATGCTCCAATGCTTTCCAAAGAACTCTCTCCGATTGATTGGAATTTAACCGCAAGAGAGGTTCATAATAAAATAAGAGGTCTATGTCCTTGGCCTTCTGCTTCTGCAATGTTAAACGGAAAAAAAGTGAAAATTCATCAGAGTAATCTTGTATCTCATAAAGGCGGATTACCCGGCGAAATTGTTGAAAATGGAAAAAATTTAATTGTTTCGTGCGGAAACGGTGAATGTATTGAAATAGTAAATCTTCAGGCAGAAGGAAAAAAAGCAATGTCTGCTGCTGATTTTATGAGAGGCAATCCTATTAATGTCGGTGATAAATTTGAATAAATCTGAAAGGAGAAAATGTTATGCCGTTTTTCTTTTATGACTATTATTATATTATTTTGGTTATTCCGGCGATGATTCTTGCTGTGATAGCGCAAGTTAAGGTTAAATCAACTTATAATAAATTTTCAAAGGTCGGTAATTCCAGGGGAATTACAGGTGCTTACGCAGCGCAGGCAGTTTTAACACATTACGGAATAAATGATGTAAGAATTGAGCAGGTTTCGGGAAAACTCAGTGATCATTATGACCCTAAAGCAAAGGTTATTCGTCTCTCTTCAGAGGTTTACTCAGGCAGTTCGATTGCTGCAGTCGGAATCGCTTGCCATGAAGCCGGTCATGCTGCTCAACATGCCGAAAACTATACTCCCATAAAGGTCAGAAACTCACTTGTTCCTGTTTGTAATATAGGCTCATCTCTTGGTATTCCTCTTGCAATTCTCGGTTATTTTCTTGGCTTTGAACCTCTTGTTACAGTGGGTCTTTTACTTTATGCTGCAATTGCACTTTTTCATCTTGTAACATTACCCGTTGAATTCAATGCCAGCCGCAGAGCGGTTAAGGTTATTGACGAAACAAGGCTTCTTTATGACGATGAAATATCAGGTGCGAAAAAGGTTCTTACCGCAGCTGCGATGACGTATGTTGCATCTCTTGTTGTTGCAATTGCCAATTTGCTGCGTTTGGTACTCAGATTTAATAACAGAAGAAATTAATTCCGAAAGGATGCTGAATATATGAAAAGTGCAAGACAGATTGCCTTTGAAGCACTGTTAAAAGTTCATAAAGACGGCGCCTATTCTAACCTTGTTGTAGACAGCTTGCTGAAGGATAATCCTGAGCTTGATGAAAGAGATAAGTCTTTCATTTGTAACATTGTTTATGGTACTCTTGACAGACTCATTCTTATTGATTACAACCTCGGGCTTTATCTTAACCAGCCGGTTAAAAAGCTTAAGCCTGAACTCCATACTATTCTTAGAATGGGTACATATCAGCTTTTATTTATGGATAAGGTTCCGTCAAGAGCAGCGGTAAACGAAAGTGTTAATCTTGCAAAGGTTAATAAATCTCATTTTGCTGCTTCAATGGTCAATGCAGTGCTTCGCCGTGTTTCTGATAATGGGTTAAAGCTTCCGAAAGCCTCGGATAATGACCCTGAATATCTTGCAATAAAATATTCATGTCCACAATGGCTTATTTCACTTTGGATAGATTCTTACGGCTATGATAATGCTGTTGCACTTGCTGAGAAAGCTCTTGAAGCTCCTCCTCTTGTTATTCGTTGCAATACTACTAAAATTTCTGTAGATGAGCTTATTTGGAAATTGGCTGAAGAAGGTGTTGTGTCTGAAAAAACAGATATCTTACCCGAAGCATTGATTATAAATTCGTCCGGGGCAGTTGACGAGCTTGAGGCATATAAAGAAGGTCTTTTTCATGCACAGGACCTTGCATCACAGCTTTGCTGTAAAGCTGTTGATGCAAAACCCGGAGAAACGATTTTTGATCTTTGCTCAGCTCCCGGAGGTAAAGCTTTTACAATTGCGGAAACGATGCAGAACACCGGCGCTGTAAGAGCCTTTGACATTTATCAGTCAAGGGTTGAGTTGATTAAAAACGGTGCTTCAAGACTTGGTCTGACAAATGTTTTTTCCTATCTTTCCGATGCATCTATATTTAATGAGAACTATGGATTAGCAGATAAAGTGCTTTGTGATGTTCCTTGTTCAGGTCTTGGAATTATACGCAGAAAGCCTGAAATCCGCTTTAAAAAATCTGAGGATATTGACAATTTACCTGATTTGCAGTATCGTATATTATGTAATGCCACAAGATATCTTAAAGATGGCGGAAATCTGATCTATTCAACTTGTACATTGAATCCGAAAGAAAATTCAAGGGTGTGCGACAGGTTCTTAAAAGAGCATCCGGAATTTTCTGCAGTAAAAGTATTACCTGCTTTACCGAGATATAGTGAAGAAAACAATTATTTGACATTAATGCCGCATATTCATTCTACAGACGGTTTTTTTATTGCTGTTTTTAATAAAAGCGGAGGTAATCAATGAACCGAGATTTATTATCAATGACATTTGATGAGCTTTCTGATGAATTTGTTTCTCTCGGATATCCTAAATTCCGTGCAAAGCAGGTTTATGAATGGCTTCATCAACACCTTGCGGCTGAATATGATGAAATGACAAATCTTCCGAAGAGTCTTCGTGAAGAATTAAAAGAAAAGTTCCCTCTTTTAAATTGTAAAATTGAAAAAAAACAGATTTCAAAGCTTGATAAAACTATAAAATATTTATTTAAACTTTATGACGGCGACTATATTGAAAGTGTTGTTATGAAATATAAATACGGCTATACAATTTGTGTTTCATCTCAGGTTGGCTGTAAAATGGGTTGTGCATTCTGTGCATCGACACTCGGTGGCTTTAAAAGAAGTCTGAATGCCGGTGAAATTCTTTCTCAGCTTTATGCGGCTCAAAGAGATATCGGAGAGAGAATTTCTCATATAGTTTTAATGGGTATGGGAGAGCCCCTTGATAACTTTGATAATGTTATGAGGTTTTTGGAGCTTGTAACGGATGAAAAGGGTGTAAATATATCAATGAGGAATATTTCCCTGTCAACCTGTGGAATTGTTCCTAAAATTGAAGAACTTCTCGACAAGCATTTGCAGCTTACTCTTTCCATTTCACTTCATGCTCCAAACGATGAAATAAGAAACAGAATAATGCCTGTTAACAAAAGTTATCCTATTGACGGACTTTTGAAAATATGCAAAAAATATACAAAGGAAACCTCACGCAGAATCTCGTTTGAATATTCGATGCTTTCAGGTTTCAATGATACTGATGAATGTGCAAAATTACTTGCTTCAAAGCTTAAAGGAATGCTTTGCCATGTTAATTTGATTCCCGTTAATGAAGTTGATGAAAGTCCTTATAAACCAAGTAGTCCCGAAAGAATAGAACGATTCGTTGATATTCTATCAAAAAGCGGTATCAATGCAACCGTTCGCAGAAAGCTCGGTTCGGATATTGATGCTTCTTGCGGTCAGTTAAGACTAAAAGAAAATAAGAAAAAAGGGGGATAAAATATGAAAATTGTTGCACGAACGGATACAGGTATGGTTCGAGAGAATAATCAGGATTCATATTCTGTATTTGAGCTTGAAAATGCGGTTATCGCTGTTGTTTGTGACGGTATGGGCGGTGCAGCTGAAGGTGCTCTTGCGAGTTCACAGGCTGTCAGAGCTATTAAAGACTACATAACAGAACGTTTTTATAGCGATATGACTGATATTTCGATCAAAAGCTTGCTTGTTTCGGCACTTGAAAGTGCAAACAGAGTTGTTTATAATTTATCCCGCACGGAAGAAAAATATTTTGGGATGGGAACAACGGCTGTTGCAGCAGTTATTTCCGAATCTTATGTTTATATTGCTCATGTTGGAGACAGCAGAGCTTATAAAAAAACAGAAGGTATTCTCAATCAACTTACAAAGGATCATTCAATTATTCAGCATATGATTGAAAGCGGTGAAATATCCGCAGAAGAGGCGATTGATCATCCCGACAAACATATTATTACACGTGCATTGGGTGTCGATACTGAAGTGAAGGTTGATTTTTGTCAGGAAACGTTTGAAGAAAATGAAATTTTGATTTTATGCTCTGACGGATTGACAAATTATGTAGGAACCGATGATATTATCAATCTTACAGATGACGGTTGCTACTATGATTATGCAGACAGACTTGTAAATCTTGCAAATCAAAACGGCGGCGGCGATAACATTACGGTTGTAGCCGTTGAATACTAAGCTTTTGTTTGACTTGTGATTTTGAAAGGATAGTTTTTATGGATAATTATACAGGAAAAAGACTTGACGGAAGATATGAAATTCAAGAAGTTATCGGTGTAGGCGGCATGGCTGTTGTCTATAAAGCTTATGATAATATTGATGACAGAACCGTTGCAGTTAAAATCTTAAAAGAAGAGTATCTTGCAAATGAAGAGTTTCGCCGCAGATTTAAAAATGAATCTAAAGCAATTGCGGTACTTTCACATCCTAATATCGTTAAGGTTTTTAATGTCAGTTATGGCGACAGACTTCAGTATATTGTTATGGAATATGTTGAAGGTATTACGTTAAAAGAATACATTGAACAGCAGGGTAAGCTTGGTATTAAAGAAACAGTTCATTTTACCATGCAGATTCTGCGTGCACTTCAGCATGCGCATGATAAAGGTATTGTTCATCGAGATATAAAGCCTCAGAATATAATGCTTCTTTCAAACGGAAATATAAAGGTTACGGATTTCGGTATTGCTCGTTTCAGCTACAGTGATACAAAAACTATGACAGACAGTGCTATCGGTTCCGTTCATTATATCAGTCCCGAGCAGGCAAGAGGTGACACAACCGATGACAGAGCAGACATTTACTCTGTAGGTGTTGTTCTTTATGAAATGCTTACCGGTCAGCTTCCTTTCCAGAGTGATAATTCTGTTTCGGTTGCTCTTATGCAGCTTCAAAGTGATCCGAAACGTCCCAGAGAGCTTAACAGCAGTATCCCTGTCGGTCTTGAACAGATTGTTATGCATGCAATGCAGAAAAATGCCAAAGACCGTTATCTTACAGCGGCAGAAATGCTTTTGGATATTGAAGAATTTAAGCGCAATCCTACAATAAGATTTCAACGCGATTATTTCGTTGATAATGACCCCACCAAGTTTGTTCCAAAAAATTCTACGGTTTCTGTTCCATCAACGGTTCATGCTCCTGTTGTTACTTCGCCCGAGTATATTGATTATGAAGACGAAGAAGAAGAACGTTCCGGCAGGGGAGGTCTTGTTGCAATAGGAGTTTCAATAGGCTTGCTCGTTCTTGCTGTATTTGTATTTGCTTTCCTTTATTTTTTCACAGATGTTTTCCAGCCCGATACACTTGTTGTTCCTAATTTCTTCGGAAAGAATTATGAAACTGAAATTGCAGGTTCTGATTTTGAGAAGGATTTTGACTTTATTATTGAGCCTGTAGCTAACAGTTCATACGAAGATGGCTCAGTATTTTTCCAGACACCGTCAAGCGGAACAAAGGTTACACCCGATAACAATGTAATCACACTTTCTGTTGCAGATAATGCTCAGGAGCTTGTCGTTCCCGATGTTGTAGGATATCAGCATGAACTTGCCAAGGAAACACTTATATCAAAAGGCTTCAAGGTTCAGTCACTTCCCATTCTTAATCTTGTTCAGGAATTTGGCACGGTAATTAAAACCGAACCTGTTGCTAACACAGAGGTTAGTAAAGATACGACTATTACAATTTATTTTGCAAGCGATGAAGATTTAATTCAAGTTCCTGATAATGCTGTTGGCTGGGATATTGAAATGGCAAAAGCTATTATAGAATCTGTTGGTCTTACAGTAGATGAAGAAATTATATATGAAAACAGCTCAGAGGATAGCGGAACAGTTATCAGAACCGAGCCTGAAGCCGGTGAAAAGGTGATTCAGGGCAGTAAGGTTACTCTTATTGCAAGTAATGGTATACCCGAGGTTGGAGTTGCAACTCTCACAATCAATCTTCCCTCATCCGGCAGTACAAGAGGAAATTTTGAAGTTTTCGTTAATAATGAGTCATATACCACCAAAACACTTCTTATGGACGGTAAAGAATATTCAACGGAGATTCAGGGTAATGGTTCCGATGTTTCGGTTAAAGTATATATTGATAATAAAGAATATTATACTTGTACCGTAGATTTCACAAAGAATCCCGCAGTAATAAGCAATGCTTCCTATTCATCGAGCTCTTCGCTCGGAACCCGCAAGGCTATGCCTTCTGTTACAGGGCTTTCTTACGAAACGGCAGTTGCGCAGCTTAATTCTCTCGGATTTTATAATATTGTAAGAGAAGAAAGAAACGTAGCTTCATCAAGTGATGTTAACAAGGTAATTTCTCAGTCACCGTCAGCATCAACTCAAAGTATTCTTGGTGTTACATCAACATATTCTCTTGACACAGAGATTGTTCTTGTTGTAGGAAAAGATTTTGGTATATGATGCAGAAGGACGGAATTATAATTAAAGGTATCGGCGGCTTCTATTATGTTGAAGCCGCCGAAGAGATATATGAATGCAAAGCAAGGGGAGTTTTCCGTAAATCCGGAATAAAACCACTTGCGGGTGATCATGTATCCATCAGCATAAATGATAGTGCTGAGAACACAATTGAAAAAATATACGAACGTAAAAATTCCCTTGAACGTCCTCCTGTTGCTAATGTTGACAAACTCTTTATAGTTTCTTCTGTTTGCGAACCTAAGCCTGTATTATTGATTATCGACAGATTAACTGCTCTTGCTGAAGTAAAAAATATTGAACCGATTATTGTATTCACAAAAAATGACCTGAATGATGCTTCTGAATATATAAATATATATAATAAAGCGGGAATCAAGGCTTATTCTGTTTCATGTGTAACCGGTGAAGGGATTGATTTAATTAAAAATGAATTAAAGGGCTGTATAAGTGCTTTTTGCGGTAATTCAGGTGTTGGTAAATCATCATTGCTTAATGCAATAGATAAATCTTTAGATCTCAAGACCGGAGAAATAAGTGATAAGCTTGGAAGAGGCAGACATACCACAAGACACAGTGAAATGATTAAAGTTGAAGGCGGTTATGTTGCCGATACACCCGGATTTTCATCCTTTGATACTGAAGAAAACGAAATAATTCTAAAAGATGATTTACCGTTTGCTTTTAAGGAATTTGCGCAGTATATCGGTCAATGTAAATTTACTTCATGCTTACATGTTAAAGATAAAGGATGCAGAATCTTACAGGCTGTAAATGACGGAGTTATTCCTGTTTCAAGACATGAGAGTTATTGCACAATGATGGAGCAGGCAAAAAGCATTAAGGAATGGGAAATCAAAAAAAGTAATAAGTAACGAAAATTCACTGCCATGATTATAATGTATTGAGTAAGGACTCAAGCTGTAATTCGGGCGGTGATTTTTTGAGGTTTGAATCAAGGGGAATGGTGTGCATATCTTTTGCGGTTGGCATGATTGTTGCCGCATTGTTTCCTTACACTATTGCTGTTTTGATTATAGCTGCGGTTTTGATTCTCGCCGGCTTGAGCCTTTGCAGATTTTGATGAAAGGGGAAGCCCAGAATGAAAATCGTTGTTGTAAGAAGTCCCAGGGTTTTCAGCGGATTGTTAAGGATGTTGTTTGGAATAAAAAAGAATGATACAGTTTAGTTTAATAGAATTGAAATTTGAACTAAATCGCCCCTCGGTTATTTACCGAGGGGCGATAATTATATTAATATTCGAGCGAACCTTCAAATACAAGCTTTGTTGAGCCTGTGAGAAGTATACCTTCATCGCTGTAGTTAACAATGAGGTCACCGCCGGGAAGTTTAACTGTAATATCAGCATTTTTCTTGCAGAATCCGTTTTCGACAGCGGCAACTGCAGCTGCGCAAGCACCGGTACCGCAAGCGAGTGTTTCGCCGTTACCGCGTTCCCAAACTCTCATCTTAAGTGTTGTTTCATTTACAACTCTTACAAATTCAGTATTAACTCTGTGAGCAAATATGTCAGCTTTTTCAAATGAAGGACCGACTTTTTCGATGTCAATTGTATCTACTCTGGGTACAAAAACAACGCAGTGAGGGTTACCCATTGATACGCAAGTGATGTTATGTGTTTCACCCTTAATTTCAACGGGGCAGTTAATAAATTTGTTCTGACCCTTAGAACCTGTAACAGCATTTTCAAGGTCTGCCTTGCCCATATTTGCGCATACGGAGCTTACCTTACCGTTCATAATATAAAGCTCAACAGTTCTTATACCACTTGCAGTTTCAATTGAAACGGTATCAGTATCCGCATCAACATAACCATTGTCATAAACATATTTAGCAACGGAACGAATTGCGTTACCGCCCTGTCTGCCTTCACTGCCGTCAAGGTTAAATACTCTCATTTTAACCTGAGCAACATCTGATTTTTCAATAAGAATAACACCGTCGCAGCCTACACCGTGATGTCTGTCACAAATACTTACACAGAGGCTTTCAGGACAGGTGATTGAGTTATCAAAGTTTTCGATGATAACATGGTCATTACCTGAAGCATCCATTTTTGCAAACTTAAGAGTTCTTCTTTCGGTGCGCATACTGTTAATATCAACAAGTTCTGTGTTTTCCTGATTAAAGCGGCTCGCGATAATATCGGCAAGAGCATTTGCTGTATCAAGAGAAGTGATGCATGTTATTGAAAGCTGAATGGCTCTTCTCTGGAGTGCAATATAATTGCCCATGGTTGAATCGTAAAGAGCACCTGTGTAAACAACATAATTGACTTTTCCGCTTTCAAGAAGCTCAAAGATGTCGTTTCCTTCGTTCATGCCTCTTACATATTCAACATCAATACCAAGCTGTGAAATTGCATCAGCAGTGTCTTTTGTTGCATATATTTTTATCTTAAGATCATCAAGCTTCTTAGCAAGAGAAACAGCATCAAGAATATCGTGCTTATCAACACTAAGAAGAATGCCGATTCCTTTTTCTGCTGTAGGAAGCTGAATATTGAAACCTGCTGAGGTAAGTCCTTTAAAGAGAGCTTCAGCCATGGTTTTTCCTATACCGAGAACTTCACCAGTTGATTTCATTTCGGGTCCGAGAATAGAGTTAACATCTGAAAGCTTTTCAAACGAGAAAACAGGAACCTTTACAGTGAAATAGGGGGGAGTCTTATAAAGTCCTGTGCCGTAACCGAGCTCTTTAAGTGATTGACCAACCATAACCTTTGATGCAATATCAACCATGGGAACACCGGTAACCTTACTGATATAAGGAATGGTTCGTGATGCTCTGGGGTTAACCTCGATAACATATAATTCATTATGATAAATAAGATACTGAATGTTAACAAGACCTTTTGTACCGAGAGAAAGAGCAAGCTTTTCGGAACATTCGATGATATTTTTCCTCATCTTGTCGTTGAGTTTGTAAGGCGGATAAACAGCAATTGAGTCACCACTGTGTACACCGGCTCTTTCAATGTGTTCCATTATACCGGGAATAAGAACATCTTTACCGTCCGAAATAACATCAACCTCAAGCTCAGTTCCCATCATATATTTATCAACAAGAACAGGATTTTCAATTTCACCCGAAAGAATAATATCCATATAACGTTCAACATCAGCATCCTCATGAGCAATTGTCATATTCTGACCGCCGATAACATATGAAGGACGAAGAAGAACGGGATAACCAAGGGTATTTGCGGCATTAAGAGCTTCCTGCTTTGTCATAACACCTAAGCCCTTGGGTCTGCGAATTGCAAACTTTTCAAGAAGAGCATCGAAACGTTCTCTGTCTTCTGCAGTATCAATACCGTCAGCTGATGTGCCGAGAATCTTAATACCGTTTTCATCAAGGAACTTGGTAAGCTTAATCGCAGTCTGACCACCAAAAGCAACAACAACACCAATGGGCTTTTCAACCTTAATGATATTCATAACATCTTCGGGTGTAAGAGGCTCAAAGTAAAGTCTGTCAGCGGTATCGTAGTCGGTTGAAACGGTTTCGGGGTTATTATTGATTATTGCAACCTCATAGCCGAGTTCTTTGAGTGTCCAAACACAGTGAACAGATGAATAGTCAAATTCAATACCCTGACCTATTCTGATAGGACCGGAACCGAGAACGATTATTCTTTCTTTTTCGCTGTTTTCGAGGAAGGGACGTGCTTCGCATTCACGGTCATATGTTGAATAGAAGTAAGGTGCGGCAACGGGGAAGTTGGATGAACATGTGTCAACTATCTTATATACAGCATCCTTGTGTGCAGGAAGTTCGGTAACACCGGAAAGCTTTTTAAGAGAAGCATCTGTATAACCGTAGAGTTTACCTTGATTATATTTTTCTTCATCAATATTTCCGTTTTCAATTAATTTTTCATAATCTGCAAGATTTTTAAGCTTAAGAAGGAACCATTCTGTAATCTTGGTTATATCGTGAATCTCTTCTACTGACATGCCGCTTTTAAGTGCTTCAAATACAGAGAAAAGTCGCATATCATCTGTGTTCTTAAGTCTTTCAACAAGAGGAGCATTTGTTTTGGGAACAGCATTGAGGGTATCAAGAGAAATCTCAGCACCTCTTACAGCCTTCATAATTGCCATTTCAAATGTCGGTCCTATTGACATAACTTCGCCGGTAGCCTTCATCTGTGTACCAAGCATGCGACTTGCATTAACAAACTTATCAAAGGGCCACTTAGGAAGCTTAACAACAATGTATTTAACATCAGGCTCAAAAGCTGCGCAGTTAAGACCTGTTTCTTCATTTTTGATTTCATCAAGAGTCATGCCGAGAGCGAGCATTGCGGTAACCTTTGCAATGGGGTATCCTGTTGCCTTACTTGCAAGTGCCGAGGAACGGGAAACTCTGGGGTTAACCTCTATTACGGCATAATCCATGCTGTTGGGGTCAAGAGCAAACTGACAGTTACATCCGCCGATAATACCAAGCGCATCAACAATATCAAGAGATGCTTGGCGAAGCATCTGAAATTCTTCATCTGTAAGTGAAAGAGCGGGAGCAGCAACAATGCTGTCACCGGTATGAATACCAACAGGATCAAAGTTTTCCATGCTGCATACAGCAATACAGTTGCCTGCACTGTCACGCATGGTTTCAAATTCAATTTCTTTCCAACCAAAGATATACTTCTCAACAAGAACCTGAGTGATGGGGGAGAGGTCAAGTCCTGTTTTTGCAATAACAGCAAGTTCTTCGGGATTATTTGCAACACCGCCGCCGCCACCGCCAAGTGTGAATGCAGGACGAATAATAATGGGATACCCTATTTTTTCGGCTATTTCAAGTGCGGTTTCAACATCATTTGCTATTTCTGAAGGAATAACGGGCTGATTAATTGATTCCATTGTATCACGGAACATTTTTCTGTCTTCAGCCTTATCAATTGCCTCTGCATTAGTGCCGAGAAGTTTAACACCCTGACTTTCAAGATAGCCGTCTTTGCTGAGCTGCATGGCAATTGTAAGACCAGTCTGACCGCCGAGACCTGCAAGAAGACTGTCAGGCTTTTCTTTTTCAATTATTCTTTTAACAGTGTCGGCTGTAAGCGGTTCAAGATAAATCTCATCGGCAAGAGCCTTATCAGTCATAATGGTTGCGGGGTTTGAATTTACAAGAACAACATCAAGCCCTTTGTCTTTAAGAACACGGCAAGCCTGTGTTCCCGCATAATCGAACTCGGCTGCCTGACCGATAACAATAGGACCGGAACCGATAACCATTACTTTTTTGATATCTTTATTAATTGGCATAAAATAACCCCCTTGTTTGCTGTCAGTTTTTAAGAAGCTTTACGAGAACAGCCTTTTGAGCATGAAGTCTGTTCTCTGCTTCTTCAAAAATTTCTTTTGCGTGTTCTTCAAAAACTTTAGCGGTAATTTCTTCTTCTCTGTGAGCGGGAAGACAATGAAGAACCATGGCATCAGGCTTTGCAACGGACATCAAATTATCATTTATCTGGTAGCCTGCGAAAATCTTCTTTCTTCTTTCCGCTTCGCTTTCCTGACCCATTGAAGCCCAGACATCGGTGTAAAGAACATCTGCATCCTTTGCTGCTTCATAGATATCGGATGTGCAGACAAAATCACCGTTCTTGGCAGCCCATTCCATAATTTCGGCATCAGGTTTATGGCTGTCCGGACAACCTATGCTGACAGACATTCCCATTTTAATACCGCCAACAATAAGTGAATGAGCCATATTATTTCCGTCTCCGATATAGCAAAGCTTATGACCTTTGATTGAACCCTTGAACTCACGAATGGTCATAAGGTCTGCAAGAACCTGACAGGGATGACAATAATCCGTAAGACCGTTGATTATGGGAATAGAACCGTATTCGGCAAGTGTTTCGACATCGCTCTGCTTATATGTTCTTATCATGATTCCGTCAAGATATCCTGAAAGAACGCGTGCTGTGTCTTCAACAGGCTCACCTCTGCCGAGTTGAATATCATTAGAACTGAGGAAAAGAGCTGAACCTCCAAGATCATACATACCTACTTCAAATGAAACTCTTGTTCTTGTTGATGATTTTGTAAAAATCATACCAAGTGTTTTGCCTTTAAGGTGATGATGCTCAATCCCGTTTCTTTTTTCATATTTGAGCTGATCCGCAAGATTAAGAATTTCATTAATCTCATCAGGACTCAAATCCATAAGCTTAAGTAAGT
>JAZPYI010000040.1:0-20743 GCA_045544115.1 Acutalibacteraceae bacterium
GACCTTAACAAAGCTGTTTGCAGCTTTCTTTCACACAAAGGATATGATACGTTTGCAAGCTATGATGCAAATGAAGCATATGACGTTCTTTATGAAAATCAAATTGACCTGATTATCTCGGATATAATGATGCCCGGCACAGACGGATTTGAATTTGCAAGAGCTATAAGAGAATATAATAAAGAAACTCCCATTCTTTTTATGACCGCGAGAGATGATTTTAATGCAAAGCAGCTTGGTTATTCAATCGGGATTGATGATTTTATGGTAAAGCCCATTGACCTTGACGAGCTGTGTCTTCGCATAGGCGCACTTTTAAGAAGAGCCAAAATAGCAAACAGCAAAAAACTTATAATAGGAGAACTTGTTCTCGACGCAGATGAACATTCAGCTTATTATAATAGCGAGGAAATCCAGCTTACGGTTCGCGAATTTGACCTGCTTTTCAAGCTCCTGTCTTATCCCAAAAAAGCTTTTACCCGTTCGCAGCTTATGGATGAATTTTGGGATGTTGATACAAATTCAAGCACCAGAACCGTTGACGTATACATCACCAAAATCAGAGATAAATTTTCTCACTGCGATGAATTTGAAATTGTAACCGTTCACGGACTCGGCTACAAGGCGGTGATCAAGGGATGAAAAAAAGAAATAAAATCTTACTTTTTATCCTTTATTTTTTCAGCTTTTTTGCTTTTGTCGGATTTACATTAACCTGCAACATGGTTCTGTTTCTTAGTATCTTCAGCAGGGATTCCGATATTATATTTACGGAGGAAAACACATATTATGCCGCAATTTTCACATTTTGGAATGCTGTATTTCTCGGATTCGTTTTTGCAGTTTTCAATTTTATGCGCAGAAAAATTACAATTGAAAAGCCTACGCAAAGAATAATCGACGCAACTGATAAAATCACGAACGGTGATTTTTCTACAAGAATCAAACCCATTATGATTCCGTCAACACTTAACGAATACAACAAAATAATTGAAAATCTCAATAAAATGACGGAGGAGCTTTCCGGAATTGAAACTCTGCGAACGGATTTTATATCCAATGTTTCTCACGAGCTGAAAACTCCCCTTGCGGTGCTTCATAATTACGGCACGTTGCTTGAGCAACCGGATTTATCCGATGAAAAAAGGATTGAATATGCAAAAACAATTGTTTCAACCTCCGCACACCTTTCAAATCTTATTTCAAACATACTTAAGCTTAACAAGCTTGAAAACCAAAAAATATATCCAAACAAGCAAAAATTCTGTCTTAGTGAGCAGCTTTGCGAAATCGCTCTCGCCTATGAAAACAGCTGGCTGGATAAAAAACTGGATTTTAAAGCAGATATAGAGGATAACGTATTCATAAAGTCTGACCCCGACCTCATCAAGATAGTTTGGACAAATCTTCTTTCCAATGCATTCAAATACACAGATAAAGGAAGCATTGGAATCAGTCTTAAAAACGACGGAACAAAGGTAAAGGTCAGTATATCGGATACAGGCTGCGGCATGAACGAAGAAACAATAAAGCATATTTTTGATAAATTTTATCAGGGAGATACTTCGCGTTCTTCAAAAGGGAACGGTCTCGGTCTTGCACTTGTCAAGAAGGTTGTTGATTTGTTCGACGGAGAAATCATTGTTGAAAGCACACCGGGAATAGGCAGCACTTTTACGGTAATTCTTGATGCAATTTAACAAATCTCAAACAAAAGATAATAAAAAATCAAACAAGTTGAAAATATAATATTGCTATCTAAAAAGAAAGGAGAAGATGCTTATAATGGAAAACAATCAGGTGTTTTATTCCTATTCGGCATCGGAATATGAAGAAATTAAAAAAATCAGGCAGAAATATGAGCAGAAAAATGCCAAAGAAAGTACTGTTGAAAAATTAAAAAAGCTTGATAAAAGTGTATATGATATTGCGGCTGCGGTTTCACTCTGCACAGGAAGTGTCGGAACTCTTATTTTCGGCTCAGGATTAAGCATTATTCTACTTTATGCCGACAAATATTTTTGGGCAGGCTTAATTCTCGGACTTGCAGGAATGCTGATTGCAGGATTGGCATATCCCGTTAATCAATTGGTAATTTACAGAAGACGAAAAAAAATCGCACCGATTATTCTTGAGCTTACCGATAAAATAATCAGCAAAAACACATAAAACTCATCCGAATATTATAAAAGCCTCCGAAATACTCGGAGGCTTTTTTGCTGTTATGCATTATTTTGTACCAAATATTCTGTCGCCCGCATCACCGAGACCGGGAACAATATAGCCGTGGTCATTAAGGTGAGAATCAAGCGCACCAACAAAAACATCAACATCGGGATGTGCTTCCTTAAGGGCATTGAGTCCCTCAGGTGCTGCAATAATACACATAAATTTAATTTCCTTGGGGTTACGCTTTTTAATCTGTGAAATAGCATCAATCGCTGAACCGCCTGTTGCAAGCATGGGGTCAACAACAATTACTTCTCTCTCTTCAATATCAGCAGGAAGTTTGCAGTAATATTCAACCGGCTGGAGTGTTTCGGGATCTCTGTAAAGACCGATATGACCTACTCTTGCGGAAGGAACAAGCGCAAGAACACCGTCAACCATTCCGAGTCCTGCACGGAGAATCGGCACAAAAGCAAGCTTTTTACCTGCAATAACCTTAGTTTTTGCAACCGCAACGGGTGTTTCTGTTTCAACCTCTTCAAGAGGAAGATCTCTTGTTGCTTCATAGCACATAAGCATTGCTATTTCACTTACAAGATTGCGAAATTCCATTGAACCCGTATTCTTATCTCTTAAAAAAGTAAGCTTATGCTGAATAAGCGGATGCTCCATTACAACTACCTTTGCCATATTACCGTACCTCCGTAAATTAAAATCTTTCTTCAAGCTCTGTAATCTGAGCGATTCTTCTCGCGTGACGTTCCTCGCCGCTGAAGGGGGTGTCAAGGAAAATATCAACAAGCTCAAGTGCCAGAGCGGGAGTAACCACTCTGCCGCCGAGGCAAAGCATATTTGCATCATTATGAAGTCTTGTCATTTCTGCCGAAAACTTATCCGAACAGCAGCAGGCGCGTATTCCTCTGACCTTATTGGCAGCAATTGAAATACCAACCCCCGTGCCGCAGCAAAGAATACCAAGCTCACATTCACCGTTAACAATACCTTTTGCGGTTTTTTCCGCATAAACGGCATAGTCAACAGAATCGGCAGAATAAGGTCCGTAGTCCTTATATTCGATTTTTCTTTCTTCAAGATGCTTGATTATTTCCTGCTTGAGTTCGTAACCTGCATGGTCACTTCCTAATGCTATCATGTCTTATTCTCCTTTATTAATTCTCAATTTAAGCTCTCGCTCTGCCTGAGGAAGTCTTAAGTAAACAGGTGCAAGATTTGCGGAAGAACCAAAACAACTTTCGTTGTTCATTGCCACAAGGGCTGCACCGTATGCCCTCTGATATCTTCTGCTTTCACCTGCAAGAACAGCATTTTTTAGCTTATCCTTAAATGCATTAAAGCAAAGCTCTGCACCGTCACCGGCAAGATAAATTTTCTCATTAAATGATGAAAGCTCTTCACAAAGTTCTTCAATCGAAACCGCCTTATCCTCACAAAGACGGATTACCTTTGATTTTTCACAGCGAAACAATGCTGTATAAACCTGATTACACCTTGCATCCATTGATACGGAAACAAGACAGTTTTCATCTGTAAAGTTATATGCCGCAGATTCAAGAGTTGATATGCCTGCACAAGGCTTGTCCAAAGAAAGCGCAAGACCTTTTATTGCCGCAACACCTATACGAATTCCGGTAAATGAACCGGGTCCTGCATTAACGCAGAAGGCATCTATTTCATTTATATTCATATCCGCCTGAGTCAAAGCATTATCAACCATCGGCATTAACGTACGGCTGTGAGTAAGTCCTGCATTGACAAAGCATTCGCTTATCAGTTTTTCACCGTCGGTCACGGCAATGCTCGCTGTTTTGGCTGAGGAATCAACCGCAAGTATTTTCAATGAGTTCAGCTCCAATTATTTCTATATTTCTTTCATCGGGATTATCTGATTTTGTAATCGTAACCCGTACACAGTCCTCGGGAAGAATTGCTTCGATGTTTTCACTCCACTCAATTATAAGAGAAGCTCCCGTATCAAGATAATCAAAATATCCCGTGGAATAAAGGTCATCCCATCCCGAAATTCTGTACATATCAAAATGATAAAGTGTTTTACCGTTACCGCGGTATTCGTTAACAAGTGCAAAGGTTGGACTGCTCACATCACAGCATATTCCCATTCCTTTTGCAAATCCGCGGGTAAAGGCTGTTTTTCCTGCGCCGAGGTCACCGAACATAGCTATTACGGAGCCGCATTTAACGGACTGCGCCAGAGAACATCCGATTTCTTCCGTTTCGGCAGAGGAAGTTGTTTTGAAAGTCGCCATATTTACCGCCTTTTTGCTATGATTATCCTTTATATTCTTCAACAAGCTTGTTAACCATTATAGGGTCATTGGTTATAATACCGTCAACACCGAGCTTTAAAAGCCTGCGTGCAATTTTTTCCTTATCAACGGTCCAAACATTGATGCCTATGCCGTTTTCATGGAGTCTGCGGACATATCTTCTGTTAACGGAAAGGAAATGAGGATGAAGATAATCTGCCTTTATTTTCTTTGCAAACTCAACATAGCCGAAAAGCATCTGTGTATAACAATGCTTTTTATCAGGGGCATACAGATAGCCTGTTTTACATTCAGGGTCAACCTTTTTGCATTCAACAAGAACATCAGCGCTGAAGCTTGAAATAAGAAGCTTTCCGAAAATACCGTGAGCCTTAACGGCATCAATGGTTTTTGCAACAATTGACATATCACCGTCAAGGGGCGGTTTAATCTCTATATTCATTATTTCAATATCGGCTGTTTCGCAAAGAGTTAAAAACTCTTCGAGAGAAGGAAGCTTTGTTCCCTTGAATTTATCATTGAACCATGCACCGAAATCATAGCTGCGAAGCTGTTCATATGTCATCTTTTCAACTTCGCCCGTTCCGTTTGAGGTTTCGTCTATGGTATAGTTATGGCATACAACAGGTACACCGTCAGATGAGAGATGGATATCGGTTTCAAAACCGTCAACACCGATTTCAATCGAGCGCTCAAATGCGGGAATTGTATTCTGGGGAGCATCGAGATTGGCACCTCTGTGAGAAATAACCTTACACCTTGCCATATTAATCACCCTTATATTTTTATTCTCATTATAGTTTAACAGAATAACGCAACTATTTCAAGGGCTGAAAGCACAAAAAATCGGCGCAGCCGAAAACTGCACCGATTTTTGTTTTAAATTAAAGGGGAAGAGCGATGTTTGCGAAAATTGATTCAAGAGCATTCTTAACGATATCAATTACTGCTGCTGCGTCTGCTTCCTGGAAATAAGCAAGAATATCCTTTACCATTTCAAGAATTCCTGATAATGCTTCCATTTCTTTGTCCTCCTGTTTTTATTTCAGCTTATGCTGTCATACAAATTATACTATTTAACAAGAGGATTTGTCAACAAAAGCCAATTATACAATCTTTCGTTTTTGTCTAAAAGAATACAAAACAAGCAGGTTTTATTCAAGCATATCCATTATTGCTTTTTTGCCCGTAACACCTATGCTTCTGTTTCTGACGGTTCCGTTTTTTATTACCACAAGAGTCGGAATGCTCATAATTCCGAATTTTTCGGCAAGCTCTTTTTCATCATCAACATTAACCTTACAAACCTTGACTCTGCCTCCCGTTTTCCATGCAACATCCTCAATAATCGGAGAAAGCATTTTGCAGGGAGTACACCATTCCGCAAAAAAATCAATAAGAACGGTTCCTTTATAGTTTTCTACTTCATTTGTAAAGCTGTCACCCGTAATATCAAAAATTTTCATACCCGATTTCCTTTCTGTATAAATCACATTCACAATTATTTTTTCTATACAAATGTAATTTATACGGAACACAAAATCAAATACCGGGTATAAGCATCATGCCGTCATTTTCCGTAACATCACAGTTAATATTATTTTCCTGCATAATCGCATCAACTGTTGTTCCGTATCTCCTTGCAATATTCCAAAGACTTTCGCCCTTTTCGCAAAAATAAATTGTGAGGGCGCAAGGTTTTTCTCTTTTATCGTTTTCACCCGAAAGTTCAATTGAACCTATATATTTACAAATAGAACTTGAAAGAACAACACCCGAAATAAGAAGCTCTGTTTTAAGTTCAAGCCTGCTGTCACCCGTTACTGCACACGAACAGGCGGAAATCTGCGCTGAACCATGGCAGGAAATTCTGTCCGCTTTTTCTTTAAGCTTCACGGAAAAATCAAAGTCAACGGGCTTTTGAATAATGCCCGCTTGGTTATCGGAATCTCTGTATAGAATACTCGCCTGATATGTGCCCGAAACAACACATTTATCTTCCTTTACAGTAAAATTATAACGCAAATCCGAGCACCATACGGCAAGAACACAATCAACACTGACTCCGATGCTTTCAAGGACAACCTTGTTTGTAAAAGAGGTATCAAAGCTGCTGTTTAATGTTAAAAGCTCCATGCTTTTAGGGGTGTTTCTCACCTCATATTCGGTTGAATACGCATCTGTAATAAGAGCAAGAGGTGTTTCTTCAAACGATGCCATAAATATGCTGAGCCTTGCATTAAGATCAATAAGTTTCATATCACCTGAAGAGTCGGCTTTTAAAATGCCCTCGCAGGAACACACACTGAGCTTCAAAGCATTTATACTTGTTTCATTTATTCCGTCAAGCTCGGTAATCTGGCTTATCGGCATAGAATGCTCAACAGATTCTACAGCGCCGCTTTCATCGCATATATAATAGATTTTTACCGTACACTCACCTTTTATGAGTGCCTTATTATTAATTATTTTTGTTTCACCCGAAACAGCACATGCAGAGATATTCACAATTTGCGAAGCGGCAGGCTTATCACCCGAAAGCTCAATGACTTCTCCGATATTGAATGCTCTTTCACACACACCGGTAAGAGAGGCGAAATTATGTTCATGGGTTAAAGTCTGGATTCCTGCTCCGTCGGATGAACACAAAATTTCTTCATCTCGTTTTTTAACGGCTTTAAATCCAAAGCTCATCATAGCTCTTATATCAATTCTCCGCGGATTAACAGCCCTGCAATTGACATAATCGGTTTTTGCCGTAACACTAACAGCAGATTCCGAGGTTATTTTTGATGACTCAATAAATTTTTGCACCGGATAAATTTGTTCATAGCCTGAAAGCTTGCCGTTATCACCAACATATAGTATTCTGACAACCGCATTTGCATCGGCTGTTACCCTGCCCGAGTTATTCTGTACACCTGTAATTTCGGGACTGACCGTACATTTCAATATGCGCTGAATTTCGGGACAGTAATCGGGCAGACTGATATCGGCATCAAGCGATTGTTCCGCTGTTGATTCATAAACAGTTTCGCAAAAACCGATTTTTTGTGTTTCACAATTCAGATTCATAATTTTCTCCCCTTGTTTTTGTTTTTCATGCTAAATATATTCACTACATGTCCGCAATATTACAAACAATGCATCAAACACAAAACAATTAATAATTTTATAAAAAAATTATAAAATAAATATTTACTTTTTTATTTTTATATATTATAATATGCTTATATAAAACATGAAAGGAGCAGCACCATGCCCGAATTTACTTATGAAATTGTTGAATCCGTAGCAGTTCTTTCCGAAAACCCCAAGGGTTGGACAAAGGAGCTCAATCTCATCAGCTGGAACGGAAGAGATCCTAAGTACGATATCCGTGAATGGGCACCCGACCATGAAAAAATGGGCAAGGGTGTTACCCTCAGCAAGGAAGAAATGGCAGCTCTTAAAGATGCAGTCAAAAATCTTTAATGATTCAACTGGCTTTGCGGTTTAACTGCAAAGCCTTTGTTTCTTTATAGTTTTGTTTAAGGGGGCATATTTTTGAATTCCGATACAGAAAAAACTCCTGAAAGGCAGGTTTCCGAATTCAAGGTTTATGACCGAAGATATGTCGGTGCAAAAGAAACCTTCGCCTATTTGCTTAATGACTTTTCAAACGCATTTAATATTGGTCAATACACAGACCGATTTATATGGGATATTGTTAAAATTGATTTTAAAACAAATGCACTTGTCAGCCTCTTCACAGGTGCATGGGATATTATTAACGACCCTATAATTGCAACACTTGTTGATAAAACAAGAACCCGTTGGGGTAAATTCAGACCCTATCTTGTTGCATTTCAGATACCTATGACTCTTCTGGGTGCGCTTTATTGGTTTATCCCCTTCTTTTTTCCCGGCACTTCCGGAACTTACCTGCCAAAGCTGATTTACTACTTTGCATTCAATGTCGTTAACGAAACAGCCGGAACATTTACCAGCATAGCAAAATCAGGTTATATGACAACCGTCACTCCTCATCCGAACGACCGAGCGCGGCTTATAACACTCGCTGAACTGCTGACGGGGATGATGGGCGAGGATATGCCTAACTATATAATGGGTGTTCTTATTGACCTTATTAATAACAATATTTTAAAATGGAAGCTTCAAAACGTTTTCCTTGCAATGGGACTCGGAACAAGCATTATTTCCTGTGCATTCACACTGTATTTTTTCCTTGTGTCAAGAGAAAGAGTTATGCAATCGGTCGAAGCACCGAGTGTCAAGCAAGGTCTTAAAGCGGTTATAAACAACTATCCCGTTCTTTTGATTACAATCTCTGATTTCCTTGGCGGATTCAGTGTCGGCTCCAGCAGCACAAACTATTTTATTGATGTTCTCGGTTCTGCTTCACTGCTCACAATATTAAACCTTCCTTCCGGAATTAACGGTACGCTAAGCTATGCTTTTGTTAAACCAATAAGAGAAAGATTTTCAACAAAGGCAATCTGGGTATTTGAAGATTTATATACCCGCTTTTGGGTCATCCTGCTGTTTATTATCGGTTCGATTAACAAGAATTACGAAAAACGACTGCTTATGTGCATTCTTTTCGGTGTTCAAGCTTGGTTCGACAAGTGGGCTTTCGGTATACGCAAGGTTGTCAAAGCAGAGCTTTATAATGAAGCTATGGACTACTGTGAATGGAAAAACGGTTACAGAGTTGAGGCAACAATCGGTGTTGCAAGAAATCTGATAACAAAAATCCAGAATGTTGCCATGACATCGCTAAAAAGCCTTATTCTTGACGGAATCGGATATGCTCAGGGAATAACGGTCGGCACACAAAGCGATAAAACGAAATGGTGGCTCTTTGCTCTTTGCACGGGTATTCCGCAGATTACGGGTATACTTGCGGTTATTCCGAAATTCTTATATCCCCTCTCAGGCAATCTTCGTAATCAGATGTATTCGGAGCTTATGCAAAGAAGACGCGAAATGAACGAAACGATGACCGAAAAAAGCAACGAAATTAAAATTCTTATAGAAGAAAGCGTATAATTTATGGAACTCAAACCTTTGAAAACTGTTATTGTAGGCGGAGGTCACAGAAGTCTTACCTATGCCAATCTCGCAAATATTGAAAGTGATAAAATGGAAATCGTCGGAGTTGCAGACCCCGACGAAAACCGCAGAAATACAATTGCGAAATTATATAACATTCCCGCCGAAAGATGCTTTAAAAGCGCAGAAGAGCTTGCGGAAGCTCCGAAATTCGCTGATGCAGTAATCAACGGCACTATGGACCATATTCATGTTGATACAACCATTCCCCTTCTTAAAGCAGGATATGACGTACTGCTCGAAAAGCCTTTTTCGGTTAATGAAAAAGAAGCAAGAGCACTTGTTGAGGCTGCCGAAAAATACGGCAGAAAGGTCATGGTATGCTTCGTGCTTCGCTATGCACCGTTTTACAGAAAAATTAAGAATTTGATTTTAGCGGGTGAAATAGGCGAAATAATCAGCATCCAAACAAATGAATATGTAAGCTATCATCATATGTCCACAAGCCATGTCAGAGGTAAATGGAATAATTCCGACAGATGTCACAGCTCCATGCTTCTTGCCAAATGCTGCCATGATATAGATATAATGATGTGGCTTATGAGCGAAACAAAGCCTGCTCTCGTTTCAAGCTTCGGATGCAACAAACAATTCATAAAAGAAAATGCGCCCGTAAATTCAGGCACGAGATGTCTTGTTGACTGTCCCCTTGTTGATGAATGTCTGTATTCGGCTAAAAGAATTTATATTGATCATCCCGACCGATGGTCATTTTATGTGTGGGATGCTTTGGAGCATCTTGAAAGCCCTACAATCCAAGACAAAATTGAGCTTCTTAAAACAAGCCCATACGGCATTTGCGCTTATAAAAGCGATAACAATGTTGTTGACCACCAAACAGTAAGCGTTATGTTTGAAAACGGTGCAACGGGCATTCACAATATGGTAGGCGGCACAAGCTACGGCACAAGAACAATTCATATTACGGGAACAAAGGGAATTATAGAAGGAGATTTTGAAAAGGGTCAATTCACTCTTTCAAAAATCGATCCCCGACCCGAATGTGAGCATGAGGACACAGTTTTTGATTTGAGAATTGACAACGATACCCACGGCGGCGGCGACCTCGACCTTGTAAGGGATTTTGTTGCTTATGCAAGAGGAGAAAACCCATCCGTTTCATGCACATCAATTACAGACTCACTTGCAGGACACCTCGTTGTTTTTCTTGCTGATAAATCGAGAGAAAACGGCGGTATTCCCGAAAAAGTAATACTTTAAGCATTAATAACCCCGTGTTTTTATGTTAAACATAAAAGCACGGGGTTATTTTTATCTGTTATTTAGAGTCAATATATCTGCATGCTGCAAGAGCGGCAACTGAGCCGTCTGCGGCTGCGGTTGTTATCTGTCTTATCTGCTTTTTACGGCAGTCGCCGGCAACAAAAACACCTTCGGTTTTTGTAAGACAGCTTTCATCGGAATCAATATATCCCCACTCATCAAGACCCGCAATTTCTTCAAAAATCTTGTTATTGGGAATAAGTCCGATTGCAACAAAAAGTCCGTTGACCTTGAGTTCACTTTCAGAGCCGTCGGTCTCCTTGCGAAGAGTAAGACTTTCAAGAGAACCTTTTCCGTTAAGTGATGAAATAACGGTTCCCATAATAAACTCAACATTATCCTTTTCCTTAAGCTTTTCAACCAGTCTTGCTTCGCCCGTAAAATAATCAAGGTTCTGGATAACATAGACCTTTTCGCAGCCTTCGGAAAGAAGAACAGCTTCCTGCAAAGCGGAATTTCCGCCGCCGAGAACAGCTACTGTCTGTCCTTTAAAAAACGCACCGTCACAAACAGCACAGTAAGAAACGCCTTCACCGACAAGTTCGTTTTCATTGGGAAGTCCTGTCTGTCTGTGTTTAACTCCGGTTGCAATAATAACAGCCTTAGCTTCATGCTCACCGTCCTCGGTAATAACGGTTTTTGAATCGCCGTTGTCACGGATTCCCGTAACGGTTTCCATTTCGATATCGGCACCCTGATTTATAACCTGGTCAACAAGCTTATCTGCAAATTCATTTCCGCTCATCTTGGCAAATCCGGGATAATTTTCAATCTGCGGAGAGAAGGTTATCTGACCGCCGAAGGTTGCTTTTTCAAGAACAAGAACTGTTTTATCTGCTCGCAGTGCATAGAGCGCTGCGGTTAATCCCGCAGGCCCTGCACCTATAACTATAATATCATGCATTATAAGTCATTCCTTAAACTGCTGCGCCCTTTGCAGCTTCAATGAATTTTTTGATTTCGGGAACACCCGCATACTTGACTGCCTCACCGTTTGATACAACAACAAGTGTGGGAGCCTGCTTAACACCAAGCTGCATTGCAAGAGCTTCGTTTTCATATGCCATAAGCTCCTGAACAGCGATATCAGCCTTTGCAAGAAGTGAAAGAGCTACCTTGCAGTTGGGGCAGGTTGCTGTTTTGAAAAGATAGATACCGTCTGCAAGACCGCAGCTTTCATCCTCAAAATCATCAAGATTTGCCTTTAAAGCCGATGCTGATTTCTTATGCTTTGAAATATCGGATGCCGCAATGTTATAAACCTTGCGTTCTTTATATTCCTGTGACTTGCCGTCGTTCCAGTTCTGAACGGGTCTGTAGTAGCCTGTGATACGGCTGTAAACTTCTGTTGTTTCACCGCAATCGGGGCAAGTGTAAACTTCACCTGCGATGTAGCCGTGATTCTTACATACGGAATATGTGGGTGAAAGAGTATAATAGGGAAGCTTATAGTTTTCAGCAATCTTTCTTACAAGATTTGCAGCTGCTTTCCAGTCGGGAAGCTTTTCGCCGAGGAATGCATGGAAAACAGTACCGGAAGTATAAAGAGTCTGAAGTTCATCCTGAATATCAAGAGCTTCAAAGATATCCTCTGTGTAACCAACGGGAAGATGTGAGCTGTTGGTGTAATAAGGAGTTTCTTCTGATGCTGTGATAATTCCGGGATAGCGCTTAACATCATGCTTTGCAAGACGGTAAGAAGTTGACTCTGCAGGAGTAGCCTCAAGGTTATAAAGATCGCCGTATTCTTCCTGATAGTCAGAAAGGCGCTCTCTCATGTGATTGAGAACATCCTGCGCAAACTTCTGGGTCTTTTCGTTTGTCATATCGGCACGGAGCCAGTTTGCATTAAGACCAACCTCGTTCATACCTACAAGACCGATAGTTGAGAAGTGGTTGTTGAATGTGCCGAGGTATCTCTTGGTGTAGGGATAAAGACCTTCGTCAAGAAGCTTTGTGATGATGGTGCGCTTAATCTTGAGTGAACGTGCGGAAATATCCATCATCTTATCAAGACGTCTGTAGAAATCAGCTTCATTTTCTGCAAGATATGCAATTCTGGGAAGGTTGATTGTAACAACGCCTACTGAACCTGTGCTTTCACCGCTGCCGAAGAAACCGCCGCTCTTCTTGCGAAGCTCGCGAAGATCAAGGCGAAGTCGGCAACACATTGAGCGAACGTCACTGGGTTCCATGTCACTGTTAACATAGTTTGAGAAATAGGGTGTGCCGTATTTTGAGGTCATTTCAAAGAGAAGCTTGTTGTTCTCTGTTTCGGACCAATCAAAATCTGCGGTAATTGAATATGTGGGAATGGGATACTGGAAGCCTCTGCCGTTGGCATCGCCTTCAATCATGATTTCGATGAAAGCTTTGTTAATCATATCCATTTCGGCTTTACAGTCTTTATACTTGAAATCCATTTCCTTGCCGCCTACAATAGCATTCTGCTCTGCAAGGTCAGCAGGAACGGTCCAGTCAAGAGTAATGTTTGAGAAGGGAGCCTGAGTGCCCCAACGACTGGGGGTGTTTACACCGAAAACGAAGGATTCGATGCACTTCTTAACCTGATCATAGCTAAGATTATCAACTTTAACAAAGGGTGCAAGATAGGTATCGAAAGATGAGAATGCCTGAGCACCTGCCCATTCATTCTGCATAATACCGAGGAAGTTAACCATCTGATTGCAAAGAGTCGCAAGATGGCTTGCGGGAGCGGAGGTAATCTTACCTGTTACTCCGCCGAGACCTTCCTGAATGAGCTGCTTAAGCGACCAACCTGCACAGTAACCTGTAAGCATGGAAAGGTCATGAAGATGGATATCAGCATTTCTGTGTGCATTGGCAATCTCGTCATCATAGATTTCGGAAAGCCAGTAGTTTGCAGTAATTGCGCCTGAATTGCTGAGAATAAGACCGCCTACGGAGTAGGGAACTGTTGAATTTTCCTTAACTCTCCAGTCAGTTACGTTAACATAGCTGTTAACAAGCTCCTTATAGTCAAGGATTGTAGACTTGAGATTACGGAGCTTTTCACGCTGTCTGCGGTAAAGAATATATGCCTTTGCGATATCGGCATAGCCTGCCTGAATAAGAACGGACTCAACACTGTCCTGAATATCCTCAACTGCGATTAAATTATTGCTGATTTTGGGTTCAAAGTCTGCTGTTACCTTGAGAGCAAGGAAATCAATGGTTGAGGGATGATACATCTTTTCCTGAGATTCAAATGCCTTTTTGATAGCCTCTGCAATTTTGGTAATGTTAAATTCTGCTGTTTTGCCGTCTCTTTTGATTACCTGATACATACCGTCTTTCCTTTCATTTTTTATATATTAACTAAATTTAAAACCTACTATATGTTGTGCCTGCACGGCAACGATTAAGATATTAGCAAATAAATGTTGTTCTGTCAATGGGTTTTACAAGATATTGTGTTGTCATTTTAAAGTTTGTTAAAACTGCACTATATATGCAATTTTATTTGTCTATTTTTTCATACTCCCCGTATTTCGCATACATCTACATATTGAAGCATGATTTTTCTCATTCGTTCCATTTCATCTTTAGGTACTGCAGACATTCCGAAGCCGATTAATTCGCCCGAATCAACAAAAGCCTGCAAAAAATGACGTTTTGAACCTTTTATCATTTCACCGAGACCGTTCATACCGAAAACACTGTGAAATTCACGGACAATGGTTGTTCTGAATTCATAATCCGCCCTGCCTTCAAGGAGAAAAGCTATGCTCTCTTTTATTTTTGAAATATCATAGCCGCTTATTCCCACAGTTTCCGCATAAAGCTCGGGAGAATTTTTAACATCCATAGCAACATAATCAACAAGACCTTTTTCAACAAGATCACGCAGCTTTTCGGGAAATGTGCCGTTAGTATCAAGCTTGACCGAATAGCCGAGGGTTTTGACCTGTATGATAAAATCCTCTATATCATTTTGCAAAAGAGGTTCGCCGCCCGTTATTACTACACCATCAAGAATGCCGACTCTTTTTTTCAGATAAGAAAGAATTTCTTCCGTTGAAAATTCACTCTGTTTTTCGGGATTAATCACCAAACGGGAATTATGGCAAAACGGGCATCGAAGATTGCAGCCTGCGGTAAATACGGTACAAGCCATTTTACCGGGATAATCGAGCAAGGTCAGTTTTTGAAAACCTTGAATATTCATGTCAAATCACCCTTTACAAATAGAGTTAGTTGCGTTTAATCGGCGGTGTAGTGATATAATAACACAAGATATTGTGTTTTGCAATACCCAAAACCACAAAATTTTGATTATTTTTAAATTTTTTTCAAAAAAGAACGGCAAACCGTAACGGTCGCCGTCCTTAATCATTTCTAAAGGATTATTCAGCCTTTTCTTCCTTCTTCTTGTGGAAGAGAATCTTGTCAACAGGGAAATAAAGGAAGAACTGAACTGCCGAGCAAATCATTGTTGCAATATTCTTTGCAGCTACTTCTTCAAGACCCCAGCCGACAAATACTTCCTTAAGAGTGGGATTGAGCCATGCAGAGAAGAAAATGAGGGCGATTGTGAAAACTATGTAAATGGGAAGAGCAACGGCAACATTTGCGCCTGAGTTGAATGTCTTTTCCTTATTAACAAAGAATGCAACAATCTGAGCTATGATGTTGGCAACGTTGCTTACGATGAAGTAGCCGAGACCGCCTACAGCAACAGGATAAACAAATACCCACCAGGCAAAATCCTGATTATAAAGCTCTGCAATGGGAGGAATAAGGTTGAGTGTGTTAAGAAGAACGAACTGAACTATCATCGCAAGAAGGCTTACAACAATAAACTTTACAAACTGCCAGATAGTAACAAGGAGTGAACCTTTGCTCTCGGCAGCTTTATCGATCTGATTTAATTTTCCCATAATATTATCTCCTAACATTATAAATTCAATGTATTATATCACATAAATATATTGGTTGGCAAGTCAAAAAATGACATTATTTTTTGTGCATATTTACTCAACGGTTTTCAGCAAAATCGGTTTTGAACACGGTCTTTCATTTCCTATTGTCAAAGCCGATACAAATTGTTGCTCTGCATTCCCGAAAAGAGATTCATCAGATGAATATAAAACAGCTATTATTTCTCCCTTTTCGGCATAATCTCCCGTTTTTTTATGAAGAACGATTCCTGCAGATGAATCAACGACATCTTCTTTTTTCTGTCTTCCGGCACCGAGAGCAACACAGACAGAACCGATTCCCGCGGTATCCATATGAGTTATATATCCGTTTTCGGGCATTATTACATTATATATATACTTTGCTTTAGGAAACAAAGAAGTGTTTTTTATATATTCGGGATTGCCTCCCTGAAGAGAAACCATTTCGCAAAGCTTATTCAATGCGGAACCGTCGCTGATTTTTGATTTTGCAAGTTCCTTGCATTCTTCAAAGCTTCCTTTTCCTGCAAGCTCAAGCAATTTAGCTGCAAGACAAACAGATATTTCCGTTAAATCATCAGGACCGTTGCTTTTTAAGGTTTCAACCGCTTCTGTAATTTCAAGTGAATTTCCGATATTATGACCAAGAGGAATATCCATATCTGTTATAAGAGCAGCAATTTTCCTGCCCGCTCCCCTGCCAATTTCCACCATTTTTTCAGCAAGCTGCACAGCTGAATCCTCGTCCTTCATAAATGCACCGCTTCCGCATTTGACATCCAGCACAATGCACTCTGCACCGCCCGCAAGCTTTTTACTCATTATGCTTGAGGCAATAAGAGAGATATTATCAACCGTTGCCGTAACATCACGCAGAGCATAAAGCTTTTTATCTGCAGGGCAAAGCCTCCCCGACTGACCCGTGACACATATCCCGCATTCATTTACAATTGAGATAAATTCTTCTGATTCAAGAGAAGTTTTAAAGCCCGGAATTGATTCAAGCTTATCAACAGTACCTCCGGTATGTCCCAGACCTCTGCCGCTCATTTTGGCTATTTTAACACCGCATTCCGCAACAATCGGTGCAACAATAAGAGTTGTTTTGTCGCCGACACCTCCTGTCGAATGCTTATCTCCCGTAATACCGTCTATTCCTGACAAATCAGCCATATCACCCGAACGAGCCATGGCATCGGTTAAATCGAGAGTTTCCCGTTCATTGAGTCCGTTAAAACAAATTGCCATGAGAAGTGCGGAAAGCTGATAATCCGGTATGCTTGAATCGGCAGCTGAAAAAGCAAAATATTCTATCTCTTCCTTAGTAAGCTCAAAGCCGTCGCGCTTTTTACGGATAATATCAACAAAATTCATATCAGACCTCACGTTTATCAAAGGATTCCGGAAGCAGTTCCGTTAATGTCATTACTTTGTAATCATCAGTATTTTTTGCAATTATTACTTCAAATTCAGCAGAGCAAAATTCTTTCATAACCTGCCTGCAAACTCCGCATGGAGAGCAATAATTCACAGGATATTCAACCGAGGAATCACCGCCAACCACCGCAATTTTTACAAATTCCCTTTTACCCTCGGAAACCGCTTTAAAGATTGCTGTTCTTTCTGCGCAATTTGTCGGAGAAAAAGCAGAATTTTCGATATTGCAACCTGTATAAACCGAGCCGTCTTTGCAAAGAAGTGCCGCGCCTACGGAAAAACCCGAATACGGTGAATACGACATTTTTCTTGCGTCAAGAGCAATATTTATTAGCTTCGATATATTCATACCGCAGCCTCCAGAGCAATTTCAATCATTCTATTAAAGGTCTGTTCTCTTTCAAGTGCGGTACACTCCTCGCCGCCTGTGAGAGGGCAGTCGGAAATTGTGCATATTGCAAGTGCTTTTTTGCCTGCTCTTGCCGCATTCATATAAAGTGCCGCACATTCCATTTCAATCGCAAGGACTCCCATTTTCTGCCATTCAGCAAGGCTGTTTGCATCATCATAGAATGTATCTGAGGAAAGAAGGTTGCCGATATAAGGCTTAACCTCAAGTTTTTCGGCAGCATTAATTGCATTCATAAGAGTTTCGTAATCGGCTATCGGTGCAAAATCTCCCGGAAGTCTGTACTGCTTTGCATATGATGAATTGGTACATGCGCCCATGCCGAAAACTACATCACGAAGATGTAATTGGGGACTTATCGCACCGGCAGAACCGACACGGATAATTGTTTCAACATCATAAAAATTAAACAGCTCATAGGAATATATTCCGATAGAAGGCATACCCATTCCCGATGCCATAACGGAAACTCTTTTACCTTTATAATATCCCGTATATCCTTGAACACCTCTTGTATTATTGACAAGAACTGCATCTTCGAGGAAATTTTCCGCTATATATTTTGCTCTTAACGGGTCACCGGGCATCAATACCGTTTTTGCAAAGGCATCCTTTTCTGTTGCTGCAATATGAGGTGTAGGCAGTTTACTCATAATTTTTCTCCCCTCTCAGTAGCCTGATATCTCTTGATTTTTTACCAATTTAACAATTGCGCTCGTTCCGAGTCTTCCGCAGCCAAGAGCAAGAAAGTCCTCTGCGTCTTCAAAAGAACGGATTCCTCCCGCCGCCTTCATTTTAACATTTTCTCCGATATTTTTGGCAAAAAGCTCAATATCCTCTCTTGTTGCACCGCCCTTTGAAAATCCCGTTGAGGTTTTTATAAAATCTGCGCCCGACTCGGTAACAACACGGCACATTTCTTTTTTCTCATCATCAGTCAGAAGGCAGGTTTCAATAATAACCTTTAATATTTTGCCGCAGCAAGCGGATTTTACTTCTTTTATTTCGTTTAAAATTTCATCAAATCTGCCATCCTTTGCCCAACCGACATTAATAACCATATCAATTTCGTCGGCACCGTTTTCAACAGCATTTTTTGCTTCAAAAGCTTTAACAGCGGTTGTTGAATAACCGTTCGGGAATCCTATTACGGTACATATTGCAAGCTCACCTTTAACATATTCAGCCGCTTGCTTAACATATGATGCGGGAATACATACACTTGCGGTTTTATACTTAATTCCGTCATCACATATTTGTTTAATTTCATTCCAAGTTGCGTCTACAGCAAGAAGTGTGTGGTCACAATGAGAAAGTATGTTACTGATATCCATTTTAATTCACCTCAAAGAGCATATTTTTCTATCATTTGAGCTACTCCGTCATCCGCATTGGAGGGAGCGGAAAAACGCGCGCTGTTTTTACATATCTCATCGCCGTTTTCCATTGCAAACGAATAATAGGCATATTTAAGCATGGTTGCATCGTTGGAAGCATCGCCGAATGTCATTGCTTCATCGGATGATATACCGAGAATATCACAAAGTCCGCCGAGTGCGGTACCCTTGTCCGCCCCCTGAGCCGTTGCCGAAACAACTCCCGCAAGTGCAGATGCAAGAAAAAGACCCTTTGATTCAAAAAAATCAAAAATAATCTTTTTATCTTCAGGTGTACTGTAAAATACATCTATCAGTTCAGCACCCATTCCTTTTGTATCTTCTGCGAGATTATCGCTCAAGATAAGCCTTGACGCAAAATCCTCAAGAAAAACAGTTGGCAAATCAAGATTTTTAAAGAATGCATCCGCACCTTTCTGTGCGTAAATATCACCGTTTATATAAATATTATAATATACGGGCAGTGTATTAAGAAGAGCAATCGCCTCTGCCGTAATCTCAGGCGAAACAAGATTTGTATAAATAAATTTTTGGTTGTTTCTGTCAAAAACAGATGCACCGTTTGAGCAAATAACATAATCCGCAAAGGGAATCTGATTTGTTACTCCCTCGGTAAAATTGAGCGCTCTGCCTGTTGCAATTGATATTTTTATTCCTTTTTCATGAGCCTCAGAAAGTGCGTTTTTTGTCCTTTCCGTAACGGTAAGATGATCCGGCGCCATAAGAGTGCCGTCAAGGTCGGTCGCTATTATTTTTACTGACATGATTTTTCTCCTTCTGTCACCTTATATTTCTAATGTATTATAGTATATCATCCGATATTAATCAATGTCAAGAAACACAAAGATATTGTCAATTTATTAAAATCAGCATAGTATGTAACAGAGGTTATCCTCAATAATTGAAAGGACTGATTGAAATGACCGATTACAACGGATACAGATATCCGCAGCGGCAGCTTCAAAAACGTGAATACTGCCCCGTCACAATCACTCCTCTGCCCGCAAACCCCGTTGCCGCCATGCTTTATGTTCCCATGCAGAATGACACAACGATGTTTGACGAAATAAAGGCTCTTGAATGCGGAACACTGTTCCCCGTTCTCAACAAGCCTTTTGCAGGGAAGTGCTGCCGATGAATAACAGAGAAGCAATGCTCAAAAAATTAAGTGCTGCACAGTTCACTCTCTGGGAAATACATCTTTATCTTGATACTCATCCCTGGGATTTGCAGATGGTTGAGCATTATCACAAATGTCATGCAAAGTATAAAATTCTGAAAGCAGAATTTGAGGATAAATATTGTCCTCTCACAGCAAGTAAAGCACAGGGTGCAGAATGGCTTAAAGGTCCGTGGCCCTGGGAATTTCAGGAGTGTGATTGCTGATGTTTGTCTATGAGAAAAAATTGCAGTATCCCGTTAAGATTAAAAACCCAAATCCGAAGTATGCACAGATAATTATTTCGCAATACGGCGGTCCTGACGGCGAGCTCGGTGCTTCGCTGAGATATCTCAGTCAGCGTTTTGCAATGCCTTATGATGAGCTGAAAGGACTTTTAACCGATGTAGGTACTGAAGAACTTTCGCACCTCGAAATGATAGGTGCAATTGTATATCAGCTGACAAGAAATCTTTCTGAAGAGGAAATCAAAAAGCACGGCTTTGACGCATATTTTGTCGATCACACAGCAGGAGTTTATCCAT
>JAZPYI010000041.1:0-17049 GCA_045544115.1 Acutalibacteraceae bacterium
GAATTTTAGGAAGTAAAGATGGAGAAATAATAACGGATTTTGTACTTGATAAATTCCGTGAAAAAACGGAAAGTTGTTGTGTTTACTATCCCAACGTCGATTTTCTCAATGAACAAATTAAATTTTGGTCTGAAAACGGTATTCAGTTTATGGGAGTTTTTCATAATCATTTTGCCGGAGTAAAAACTTTGTCGAACGGCGATGAAATATATATTAAAAAAATAATGTCTGCTATGCCTACAGATATTAAAAAGCTGTATTTTCCCATAATTGTTTTACCGGAAAAAGATTTGGTTTGTTATGCAGCTGTGAATGAGCAAGAAGTTACTTTGATTAAGGAAGATATAGCTGTAATTGAATGAAAAATCCCGTGTTACGGGTTAAAATAAGGAGGAAGAAACATGAAGGAAATCAAAAAAATCGAATTACCGAAGGGTTGTTTTGAAGGTAATTGCGGTAACTGTTTGTATGCAGATTTGTATGACAGAGACAGTTACGGAAGAGTGAAATGCATTGGTCCTTACGGCGGATATAACAAACCCGAAGATCGTAACGGTTGTTTCCATTGGAAAAGAGCATAAACTGTAAGCAGCAGAACTTTGAGCTCTGCTGCTGTTATGTTTGAGGTGAAAAATATGAGTGTTGAAGAACTGTATTATAACGGATATAATTTTTATTTTGGTTGTAACGGTTTTACAAAGGATTTAAAAAAAGCATCGGAGTTTTTGCTTTTAGCATATGAAAAAGCAGAGAAAACACACCCGAGATATCCTCTTATATGTTTTTTGCTTGCAGATATGAACAGAAGTAACAGTGATATAGCATTTGATTATTATTGGAAAGCAATTGCTTGCGGTGATAAAGTATTGCCTAAATCATGGAAAGCATTGGCATGGTTCAATGTTGGTTGCATATACGAAAAAAGAGGAAGTGCGGGTATTTTTAAAAAAGCCGACCCGAGCATTTTGGGAGATGCAGCACGATGTTACAGGGAAGCTGCGTGTTTGGATAACACATCGGCAATGTTGAATTTTGCAAATCTAATAACACTGCATAGAATTACCCCGTGGAGAGCCGAAGCTGAAAACTGGGCATATAAAGCAATGGAAAAAGGTAACAAACAGGAACAGACATTGGCAAAAAATATATTAAGAAGAATAAAAGATTGGAAGTGTTCATGATGCAAAGAGAAAAAACAATTAAGTTTATAGAAGAAAACAGAAACAAATTTAATGAACAGGATATAAGTCTTCTTCAGCAACACTTAGAGAAGGCGGATGAAAATAGCTTTAAAAATGCAACCAATGTTAAACTTAAAAGCCCGGGATTGATAACTGCAGTTTCGGTTTTTGTCGGATACTACGGAATTGACAGATTTCTGACAGGCGATATTCTTTTGGGAATAGTGAAACTTTTTACTTTGGGCGGTTTTGGTATACTGTGGTTTATTGACTTTTGTCAGATTGGTAAAATAGCAAAATATTATAATGCGATGAATGTGATGATTGCGCTCTATCCTGATCAAGTTAAGTTGCCTGCACAGACTGAAAGAGTTAAAAATTATTTTAAGATGAATAAAGGAAACATTGGTGCGGTTGTCAACCTCGGCAAGAACGCAGTAAAAGATTTTCAGGATTCAATGTACTTATAAAAATTAATATGCCCCCGATTTTTCATCGGGGGCATATTGTTGTTTAAGCTTAGAATATCATTTCAAAAATATCTTCAAAGAAGGTTTTAAAATAATCAAAAATGCCGCCGAAAACGGTTCCCATGATTGCAAGGAAACCAACGGGCTTTTCCTCAACCTCTGCACCGTCTTCAAGCATCCATATCTGGCATGCATAGAAGGGGTTTGCCGTGCCTATCATAAGACCGTCTTCAAGCGAGGAAAATGTTCTCAGACCGTGATTATAGGGGTCACCAAAGCCGTTGATTGTGATTGCTTCAAACTTAATGCCGTCCTCGGAAACATAGAGATCAAAGCCTCTTTCAGCATCCTTCATGTAGCCTGCACATTCAAGAAAGCCCGAAACTGTATCAAAAAGAGTTGACATAGCAAGGTCAAGCTGAGGCTCTGCTGCATAAGCGGCAACTTCCGATGTAGCCTTGATATTTGCCATTTCTGCAATTTCTTCAATGCTGTAGTTGTTGAAGAGGTAGCGGAGTTTTTCGCTGTCATCGTCCGAAACAGCCATAGCCTGAACCTCAGGCTGATTCTGAATATTAATAAATGTTTTTATATAACCGATAAGGGAAGCCCATTCGGACGGACTCATTGTAAGAAGGTTGCCGTTTGCAAACTGTCCTATGGGTTCAAGGAGGCTGGAGGTATCAAAAGTGCCTACATAAAGCTTGCCGTTGTGGTCTGCCATGCGCCAGATATACTGGTTTTCGTTTCTGCCGAAGCCTGAACCAAGACCCGAAATGCCGCCGTTGGGGAACATCTTTGTTGCATCGCCTACGATTAGCTCAATGTTTTCATTCTTATCCATGCGGTAGAGGCTTACGGACTGTTCAAGATTGGCATTCATAAAGTCAAAGTTTGCCTTGAACAGAATATTTTCAAGAGGAATTTCCTCGTCGTTATATTCACCGATGTAGAGATAACCGTCGTAAAGCTGAAGCACACCCGCGCCCGCCCTTGTTCTTTCGGGGTCAATTCCGAAGGTATATTTTGCGCCGTCTTCCTTGTCACCGATAACGGGTGTCCATGTCCACTCGTCAAAGCTTTCACCCATGTCGCCTCTGACAATTGCAAAGGACTGCATGGCGTTTTCGTCAGGTTTGTTGTCGGGAGTACCTGTGCAGATTGAAACATAAAGTGCATTGTTAAACTCAACCATTTCCCAGATTGAACCGCCGTAAATACTGTCAGGGAAATGATATGCGGGATAATCAAAGAGGTCCTGCTGGTCAGCAATAACCGTGAATGCTTCCTGACCTGCAGAGGGGTTTGACGAAATGAGAATCTGAGGACCTGACAGAGTTACCATGCTTACAACAAGGTAATCACCGAAAGCGCAAAGACCTCTGATACCTGTGCAGATGCCTTCGAGATATGCTGCGTAGTAATCCTTCTGGTTGAATCCTTCATAAACTATTGTGCATTTATCGGTTGCAGGGTCAACCTCAATGATTTTGGGAAGACCGTTTACCGAGCCGCAGAAATAAAGCTTACCGTTGAACTCGCAGGCATTGCGAAGCTGAACCGAATTGCCGTCAACGGATTTGCCCATGAGAACGGTTACTTCATTAGTTTTGGTGTTGATTTTTGTAAGAAGACCGCCTGTGTTTCCGCCGTCGGGTTCACCGGTATAGAAGTGACCGTTGAACATTACATCAAGAGTTGCGTTCATCTCGGTGGGATCAAAATCATGACCGAGAACCGAGTCCATAAAGCCGAGGGTAAGACCCAGTGAGTTATAGTTGGTGGAAACATAAACATAGTCACCGTAAGGCACGGATGCCCATGCGTAGTTCTGACCTCTGTCGCCTTGACCCTTGTCCGAAGCGGAAACCGCACCGTTGCCTATGTAATCAACAATGCCGTCAACCTCGCTCAGCCCCTTTTCGGGGTGAGAAATCTTTGTTGCCGAGTGCTGACCGGATTTGTAAGTAACCTTACCGCTGTAGGCGCCGGCGGAAAGTCCGAATACCATCGCAGCAACAAGCATAAGCGACAGGATTCTTAAAATCTTTTTCTTCATGTGTTTTCTCCTTTTGTTTTTATAATCGAATGCTTAAATGCAAACACGTAAATTATAAAAAAACATTATTATATTGAAGTTGGAGAATTGTTAATATGTTGTTAACAGATACTGCAAAAACTATCCAATTTTAGATAAATAATCCAAACAATATAAAATATCAAATGCGTTATTTCTTCATAATAAATATTTATGTTAAGGCGGCAATGCTTGTTGACTTTTGCGTGTTAGAGTGTTAAACTATCTTTTATCAAATTACGGAGGCAGAGATATGACAGGTACTCTTGTAAACTGTGTTGCGGTAATAGTCGGCGGGCTTATAGGTCTGCTGCTGAAAAAAGGAATAAAGGAAAGCTATGCGCAGGGGATAAACAAATCGCTCGGAATTGCCGTGTTGATAATCGGACTTAACGGTGTTATTTCAAATATGTTTACCGTAGAAAACGGTATGCTTAAAAGCAGCGGTGAGCTGCTGCTGATAGTTTTTCTCGTTGTCGGCACACTCATAGGCGAGCTTCTGAAGCTTGATGACCGCTTTAATTTCTTCTGCCAAAAAATTGACTCTAAATTCAAGGACGGAGGATTTGCTTCGGGCTTTATTAACGGCACGATTCTTTTCTGTGTGGGGGCAATGTCGATTATCGGATCTCTCAATGACGGCTTGACGGGTGACAGCTCTGTGCTATTCGTGAAAAGCGCGCTTGACTTTGTGAATGCCGTTATATTCGGCGCAACTCTCGGCTTTGGTGTTATTTTTGTATGCGTTCCCATGCTGATTTATCAGGGCGGCATCAGCCTTCTTGCGGGGTCGCTCAGCGGTATACTTCAGGGTGAGCTTCTCACACAGATTTGCATGGTCGGTTATGCAATAATTGTTGCAATCGGTTTTAATTTCTTTCTTGAAAAGAAATTCAAGACACTTAATATGGTGCCGGCAATAATTCTTCCTGTTGTTTATCATTATACTTTGGAATTGGTTGAATATTTTTAATCACACACTTTAAGTGATTTGTCCTAAAAAAAGCCTTTTCTCGCAAGAAAATCCTTTCAAGCCGCAAAAAAGTATTGCATTTTTTGAAGAAGTATGCTAAAATCACCGATATGGACGTGGAATATGTAATTTTTTGCAATCGCACGTCCTGAATTATACAGAATGTATAATTTGAAACGTGAAGTATAAATCCATTCGGAGGACAAGAAAATGAGAATAAGAAAGCAGTCACTTGGTGACAGAAATATCGTAGGCGCAAAAATCGAAGCAAGACGCAAGGAAATCAACATGAAGCAGAAGGATCTTCTTACACAGCTCCAGATTAAGGGCATCGACCTTAATGCATCGGGTCTTTCAAAGCTTGAAGGTCAGCTCAGATATGTTACCGATTTTGAGCTTAAGGCTCTTTCCGAGGTTCTCGGCATGACTGTTAATGAGCTTCTCGGAATAGATGAATAATTGACCACTACTTACCCTCTTATATACAACTCCTCAATGAAGCCGTATCCTTTAAGGATGCGGCTTCAACCCTTTTGTTATTAAAAATCCGTTGACAAAAGGCGGAATATAATGTAAAATTTTATTATTATAATATTGGAGGTAATTACTATGGTTTTAGCTGCTGTCGGCAAAAACGGCACAGGCAAGGATTTCTTCCTTGAATATGTTGCAAAAACTTATGGCTTCCCCATGATTTCAATCGGTGATGTTGTAAGAGAACTCGCTGCAAAGGACGGTCTTGAGCTTACCCGTGACAATCTTCATGCAACCTCAAAGAAGTATATGTCCGAAAATGGTCAGACCTTCTTCCCCGAGATGATTGTTAAAAAGATTAAGGAATCGGATGCTCCTAACTTCCTTGTTTCGGGTATTCGTCCTCCCTCGGATATAGAGGTCTTCAAGAAGGCATTCGGCGATAAATTCGTTCTTGTTGATGTTGTTATCAGCGATGACGAGGTTCGTTATCAGAGAATGCTTGCAAGAGGTTCTGAGAGAGATGGCAAGAGCATTGAAAAGCTCCGCGAAAACGACCTTCATGAGGAAGAAATTTTCCACACCAGCGAAAGCGAAAAAATGGCTGACTACATCATGAAGAATGACGGCACAGTTGACGATTTCTACGCAGGTGTTAAGGATTTCTACGATAACTACCTTAAGGCAAAGCTTGATTAAAAAATTATGCCCTCGGCGGAAAGCCGAGGGCATTTTGTTATACTTTTGTCAGATTATTTCATAAATGCGGTTAACACCCTGATTTGCGGTTTTGAGGATAACGTTAAGAATGCTTTCAAACTTTGAAGGCTCATCATTCTCAATAACACGTGCATCTATGAGCGCATTTTTGAGAGCAGCTTCGGCAGCGAGCCATTTTTCGGAATCAACGATTGTTTCCTCAAGCTGTGCATTGACTTCTGCAATTGCAGCCTCAACTGCAGCTTTTTTATTGGCGGGGATAAATGTTTTGTCGGCATTCTCCCATGTTTCCATGTAAAGCTTAACGGTGTTTACAAGTCTGCCTTCGTTGAACTGAGGATATTCTTCGGGGTTTGAATAAACATCATGCATATTGTTATCTGTCATAGCTCGGATTGCAAGCTTGAGAACAACGTCGTTGTTAGGAAGCTGTTCGTGAGCCTGACCCTTGAAGAACCATGTTGTGCAGGGAAGAAGACCTGTTGTTGCGTCAACAACACCGTCGGGTGAAAGGTGGTTATGCTCGGGATTGCTGCAGTATGTGCCGACTGCCTTGTAGCCTTCGCCAAGAGTTGTACCCAAATCTGCAAAGGTTGTTCCCATAGCAGGTGATGCGGCATGGATAATTTTATCTGCGTTTGTTTTTTTGTAATCTTTGCAAAGTGCAACAAGGGGAACGTCATAGCAGCATACATTCATAACTTCAGCACCCTTTGACTGAAGGGTTGCAAGATTTTTTTCAAAGTTTGCTCTTGCCTTCATAAAATGCTCAACTTTGTCAAGAATTACGGAATACTCAGGGTCGGAAAGCCACTTTGCCTTTGCTTCCTGATAGTATTCGGTGGGGCAGAGTGCCCACATGATTGTTGTTCTGCGAAGACCTACATCTGCAACACCCTCCGCAAGACCGCCGAGTGCGGATTTGAGAACATCATCGGGAAGTATGCGAAGAACCATGTTGAGAAGATATGAGAGCGGTGTGTCACCTAAAAGGCTGACAAGAAGCTCTTCGTAAAGAACATTGTCATCATAGAAAACACTTAAATTGTTTGTAAGAAGGTCGCCGATAATATTTGAACCGTCAATTGCAGGAGCGATGAAAACAACCTTGTCAATAATGTCGAGGTCTTCGGGATAGGTTTCAAAATGATTCACCGCGATTGTTCCGCCGAGGCTGATATAGCAGATTTTAACTTTTTCCGCACCTGTCTGGGGCATAACAACATTGTGAATATAGTTATGGAGCTTATCTGTTTCACCGATAACATCGCCGAATGAGTCATATCCGAAATAATAAAGATTATCCTCGCCTATGATTTCACCAAGCTCCTGAACGGGCAGGAAGCCGTAGTAAGCCTCTTTGACAGCGGGGTCAAGCTCGCTCATGGGGCATTCATAGCAGGGAACCTCAACCTCTGTGAGATAATTGCCCTTGTTATCCTTGTGGAGAACATAGAGTGCGTTGTATGCACCTTTTCTCATTGCATCCGTAAGACCGCAATCTCTTCTTGTTATGATTGATAAGAGCATTTCGGGCAGAGCTTCCTTGACGAGTGCCATAATGTCGATTTCCAAAGGCCAGCCGGTTACATAGCCGGTATCGTCTTTGATTCTGTTGCCGTTTTCATCAAGCATATAAGTGTCATTCTGGCTCATGCCGTGAACGAGAATAACCGGAGTTTCGGTATCATAGTCCGCAATGTATTCTGCCGTAACGGTATCGCCGTCCGCATAAGCTGCAACCGAAAATACCGAGAGCATCATGGCCAGAATAAGCAGCCCACTTATTATTTTTTTGAGTTTCATTTGTAACACCTCTTGCAAGTATTAGTGTTTTACACTTAACAGAATTTTAACATATCTTTAATATTAATTACAATTAGATTATCATACAAGGATTTGCATTGTTTTTTGGTCAAAAACACCAACGACTGTTACATATTTCGGAGTGTGTTACACTTTTCAGTGTAAACTGTTTGACATATTTTTCGCACTGTGATATATTATTTGAAGTTTGAAAAAGGAGTGTTACCATGGCTGTTTATAAAAACAGAATTGATTTGCATATGCATACAAACAGCTCGTTTGACGGAAATTATCCTGCTGCGGATATGTGCGCTTCAGCGGTTAGAAACGGACTTTCCGTTATTGCATTTACCGACCATTTTGACGTAGATTTTTTTGAAAGGCACAATCTTGATATCCGTCAGCAAACAAGCTATGCGGATATAATTTCTGCCCGTGATGAGTTTTCGGATAAAATTACTGTTATGAGAGGCATTGAGATGGGTCAGCCGACCTATGATGTTCCTCTTACCGAAAAATCTCTTGCGCGTTATGAATATGATTTTGTAATCGGTTCAATCCATAATCTGCGTGAAATGCCCGATTTCGGTGACCTTGATTATAAAAGCATGACGGCGGATGAAATATATTCGCTGCTTGACCGATATTTTGAAGAAGAGCTTATTCTTGCAAAATGGAACGGCTTTGATACTCTTGCTCATCTTACATATCCCATGAGATATATCGTGCAGGCAGGCAGAAAAGAGATTGAACTTAGCCGTTATGACGATATTACGGACGAAATATTCAAGGTGCTTATCGCAAACGGCAAGGCTCTTGAAATAAATACAAGCGGACTTCGTCAGCCGATAGGAAAAACAATGCCGACGGAAAATTATGTGCGCCGTTTCAAAGAACTTGGCGGTGAATTGCTCACCCTCGGCTCGGATGCGCATTTTACGGAGCATGTCGGTGCAGGTATTGACAGCGGTTATGAAATCGCTGAAAGTTGTGGATTTGAGTATGTGACATATTTTAAAGACCGCAAGTCCGTGCAGATAAAAATTGAAAAATAATTCACAGAGGTGAATGGTTATGACAAAAATCATATCATTTGTTATGGCGGTTATAACATGGCTCGGTTTGGTTTTGGTTCCAGCCAAACCTGTTGAGGGAAAATTCGGCGAATCAACCGAAAGAACACAGACCGTATTTGATGAAGGAGAGTTTATTATGGGCGATTCCGACCTTTTCGTTGCTCCCTATGGTGATGATAATAACCCCGGAACTCTTGATGCTCCTCTGAGAACATTTGAAAAAGCCAAGGAGGTCCTCAAGGAATCAGCGGGTGCTGCAACGGTATGGTTCAGAGAAGGCATATATGAAATAAATGATACGGTGGAATTTACCTCGTCAGACAGAAGTGATGTTATCTACCGTTCATATCCCGATGAAGAGGTTGTTTTTTCGGGCGCAAAGAAAATCGGCGGAAGCTGGCAGAAAACCGTGATTAACGGTGTTGCGGCATTCGTAACGGATATGCCCGTCGAGAGTGATGATGACTATTTCCGTTCGCTGTTCAAGAACGGAAAAAGACTCTCACGCTCCAACTATCCGAAGGAAGGGGTCTTCAAGATTAAAGACCCTAAAACGGATGAAGCGGTTGTGCCTGAATATGATCCCGGATTTTTTACCCATTCGGCAGTTTTCTATGGTCATCCCGAGAATGTTCTTGATTTTGCAAATCCCGGTGATGTTGATGTGAAAATGATGCATTTCTGGTGTGATGAAATTTTGCCCGTCCATTCGGTTGATGCGTCAACAGGCAGAATTGAAACCAAAAAGCCGACCTCAATGACGGTCAGAGTTGATGATAACTTTATTTTTGAAAATGTCAGGGAGGCGCTTTCTCTCCCCGGAGAATGGTATCTTGATCGTAGCGAAGAAAAGCTCTATTATATACCTGAAGAGGGCGATACTCTTGAAAATACCGTGTTATGGGCAGGTGTCACCGAGCAGCTTATTACCTTTGAAAATGCCGAAAATATTTCGTTCAGGGGTATAAGCTTTGAAAATACGGACTGGGATCATGTCGGCAAAAACGGTGCTTTTTACGGCAAGGTTTTTGATGAAGCTCATCCTTTATATGAAAACATAGAGTACAGTGCCGTTCATCCTCAGGCTGCCTTTGAAACTCCTGCGGCAATTTATATTTCCGCTTCATCAGGTATCAACTTTACGGACTGCTGTTTTGAAAATATTTCTTATGCGGCAATCAAATTTGAAAATGCTTCAAAGAATTGCAATATAACAAGCTGTATGTTCAATGAAATCGGTGCAAATGCGATTTTCATTCACGGCGATTTTGTTGTTCCCGCAACAACGCAGAATATTAATGTTACGGATTGTCACATCAGCAGATACGGCAGAATTTTCAACAATGCAATAGGTATTCTTCTTACTCATGCCGTTGACTGTGACCTTACACACAATGAAATCCATGATGGCTGGTATACAGGCATTTCCGTCGGCTGGAACTGGGGCTATTCGGATAACCCCACCAACAACATAAACATCAGCAACAATCTTATTTATAATATCGGCAACGGCTGGCTTTCTGATATGGGAGGTATCTATACCCTCGGTATTCAGCCCGATACCGTTATCAGCGGCAATGTGATATATAATGTCGGCTGTGACGAGGGTCAGTACGGCTACGGCGGATGGGGTATCTATCTTGACGAAGGTTCAAGTGAAATACTTGTTGAAAACAACCTTGTTTATGACTGCTCATCGGAAACCTTCCATCAGCATTACGGCAGAGATAATGTTGTCAGAAACAATATTTTTGCTTTCGGCGGTGAGGGTGCATTTCTTGTAACAAGACATGAGGAACATAACTCGCTTACCCTTTTAAATAATATTCTTGTTGTTGACAATGCTGCGATATATGCATTTGATACCGAAAAAGACTGGTTCGTTGATGACAGCAATCTTTATTGGGATTATACGAGCGGCGGAAATGTTCATTCGGGTTCCTCGATGGTTTTGTTCGGAAGAAGCACTTTTGTAACAGAAAAGATGAGAGGCTATTATAACAACGGCATATTTGCCGATCCTCTTTTTAAGGATGCGGCAAACCGTGATTTTACCGTCGCGGAAAACAGCCCTGCGATTGAGGCTGGCTTTAAGCCCTGGACATACGATGCAGGCACATTTACAAAATTTTAAAAGCTTAAAAAACCGGGATTCGCCGATAAGGTGCATCTCGGTTTTTTGCTGTTGTAACAAAAATCCGCTTCTCTTAATATACTGAAATAGAGAAACGGAGGTTTTGCTTATGGATAAAAGAGAAATGGAAAGACTGATGGATAAATACAGAGCTGAAATGCTTGAATTCAGCAGGAGAAACAGTGCTTCGGGTAATTCCGTATCGCAGAATGATAACAGGGTTCGTGAAATGAATGAGGCAATTGAGGACACGGGAACGTTTGAAAGGGACAGAAGCAACCCGTTACCGCTTGATGAACAACAGCAGATGCAGGCGCAGGAGGAACCGCAGGCTGTTCCGGCGCAGACTCAGCCATCCTCCGAAAACGAGGAGATGCAGACGGATATAACGGCTGTTGATGTTGCGGAAAATCTTCGCAGAGTCTGCGCATCCGCAGGGGATAATTCAAGTGCCGAGCAAAGGCAGAGATGCAGGGATATCAACGATTTTCTTGTTGAAAACAGCGAGAGCGGCACATTGAAGATTCAGGCATTTGCCTCGGACCAAAGTTTCGGAATAGGCAGCGCAAGGGTAATGGTTTTTATTGAATTTCCGAGCGGAAATGTTGCGGTGTTTGACGGACTTACGGATGTTGACGGCATAACTCAGGCTATCCGTCTGCCTGCACCGCCGAGAGCTCTTTCTCAGGCACCTGCGGCAAGCGGTAAAAGGGCACCCTATTCGGTTTATTCGATTTATGTTGAGCATCCTGATTTTGTGCGGGAGGTTTTTACTAATGTACCGATTTTTTCGGGTGTGGAATCAATTCAGCCCGTCAGAATGCTTGCAAAATCCGAGGGGCTTGAAGAGCCTGCACCGATAGCGGTTGATGAAAGCGGCTTTACCGCTTTGCAAAGGCAGGGTGAATGATATGCCGGTAACTCCAGTAATTCCCGATTATATAACCGTTCATCTCGGAACACCAAATTCAAATGCAAGAAATGTTACCGTGCCGTTCACGGATTATATTAAAAATGTTGCATCGAGTGAAATCTATCCTTCGTGGCCCGAAAATGCAATAAGAGCAAACATATATGCGCAGGTTTCTTTTGCACTTAACAGAATTTTTACGGAATATTACCGAAGCAGAGGCTATAATTTTGATATAACAAATTCCACGGCATATGATCAGGCATATGTTGACGGCAGAGATATTTTCTCGAATGTTTCAAGAATAGTTGATGAGCTTTTTAATGATTATGTGACCAAAGGAAATCAAATTCAGCCTTATTTCACGGAATACTGTGACGGACGCAGTGTTACCTGCCGCGGTCTTTCGCAATGGGGAACGGTAACTCTTGCAAATCAGGGCAGAACACCTTACCAGATTTTGCAGAATTACTACGGTAACGATGTGAATATCGTAAGGAATGCTCCTGTCCGGAATGTTCCGGAATCATATCCCGGTACACTTTTGCGTTTGGGTTCGTTCGGCGGCGAGGATATAAGAACGATTCAGCGCCAGCTTAACAGAATAAGGCGCAATTATCCTTCAATTCCCGCAATTCCCGATGCGAACGGATTTTTTGATGCGGCAACCCGTGCGGCAGTTATACAGTTTCAGAGAATTTTCAACCTTACTCCTGACGGAATAGTAGGCAAGGCAACATGGTATAAAATCAAGCAGATTTACAATGCCGTCAAGAAGCTATCCGAGCTTTATTCCGAGGGAATAACCATCAGCGAGGTTGAGCGCATCTTCAGTGAAACTCTCCGAAGAGGAAGCAGAGGCAGCGAAGTCAGGGTGATTCAGTATTTCCTCAATTTTCTCGGCTTTTTCAATGACCGATTGCCGCAGATTCAGGTTGACGGAATTTTCGGACCTGCAACGGAGAATGCCGTTCGTCAGTTCCAGAGCCAGTACGGTCTGACAGTTGACGGAATAGTAGGCAGAGCCACATGGAATGCGATAGTCGATGCATATTACAGCACTCTTAATTCGCTTCCCGATGAATACCGTTCATATTCATCCTTGCTTTATCCCGGATACACCTTAACAACGGGAACGAGCGGAAATGCCGTTACACAGATTCAGACTTTCTTGCGGGTTATTGCGCAGAATAACAATGCCGTGCCGCTTATCACCGTTGACGGTATTTTCGGCGAAAGAACAAAGGCGGCGGTTACCGCCGTTCAGAGGCTTGCTGGTATTCCGCAAAACGGAGTTGTAGGTCCTCTTACATGGAATGCAATAGTTAATCTCTATAACGAATACAGATGAATTGAATATATTTGAATGTTACGATAATAATAATGTAGGGCGGGGGCTTGCTCCCGCCGTATTTATTTCAAAAAATCGGGAGGGCTTAAAATAGAAAAGAAGTTTACCGAGGATTATGTGAGTAACATTTCCATGCTTGATAACGAGCTTCGTCTTAAAGAGAGCTTTGACCTTGTGGGCAGAGATCTGAAGGTTGATAAGCGCAACGCAAAGCTGTATTTTGTTGACGGCTTCTGCAAGGATGAAATTATGGTCAAGATTATGACCTACTTTATGAAAGCGGAAGAAAGGGAAATGAAAAGCTTCAAAACGGCAAGGGAATTTGCAAATAAATATGTTCCCTATGTTGAAACCGATGTCACCTCAAAGGTTGCCGATTTCATAAAATCGGTGCTTTCGGGCGGCATAGGAATGGTGGTTGAAGGCTATCCTGAGGCGATAATTATTGATGCAAGAACCTATCCCGTGCGCTCCGTTGGTGAGCCCGATAACGATAAGGTTCTGCGCGGACCGCATGACGGTTTCGTTGAAACTCTTGTTTTCAACACAGCACTTCTGCGTCGAAGAATCAGAGATACTGCCCTTACCATGGAAATTCATTCTGTCGGAAGTGTTTCTCAAACGGATGTTGTTATTTGTTATATGAAGGGCAAGGTCAACGATAAAATGCTTGGGGCATTAAGAAAAAAGCTCGATTCAATATCCGTTAACTCACTTACCATGGGTCAGCAAAGCCTAATTGACTGCCTTGTGCCGAAGCAATGGTTTAACCCGTTTCCGAAGGTTCGTTATACCGAAAGACCCGATGCTGCAGCGGCAAGTATTCTTGAGGGCAGCATGGTGCTGATGATTGATAATTCTCCTGCGGCAATGATAATTCCCACGGGCATTTTTGATTTTTTGCAGGATACAAATGATTATTATATGTCGCCCGTTATCGGCTCATATATGCGTATAATCCGAATGGCGATTTTTGCCATGACGATGCTTCTTATCCCGGTATGGCTGCTTTTTATTCAGAACCCCGAGTTTATTCCGCCATGGCTTGAATTTATAAAAATCGAAGAGCCTAACACCGTTCCGATAGTCGCACAGCTTTTTATTGTTGAAGTTGTTATTGATGCAATGCGTCTTGCATCAATCAACACCCCGCAGTCGCTCAGCAGTTCTTTTGGTGTAATCGGCGCACTCGTTTTGGGCGAATTTGCTGTTTCGGCAGGTTGGTTTGTTTCCGAAATCGTGCTTTATATGGCTTTTGTTGCACTTACGAATTTTACGCAGCCCAGCTACGAACTCGGATATGCGTTCAAGCTTTTCAGAATGCTGCTTATTGCTCTTATCGCTCTGTTCAATCTTTGGGGATTTATAGCAGGTATATTGCTGATAATCTTTGAAATCGCAACAACCAAAACCGTTACGGGTCAGTGCTATCTCTATCCGCTTGTTCCTTTTAAGGGATCCGCACTTGCGAGTCTGCTTTTAAGAAAGCCTTTAAGCAATAAAAATAACTGATAAATATTATACCCCTGCAATTTTGAGTTTCACCCAAAATTGCAGGGGTTATGTTATTTGTGCATTAACATTCTCATAAACAGTCCGCCCTGAACCGTTCTGTTGCGGAAGGAAACCCATCTGCCGCTGACTGTGTCGTACCAGTCACTCATCGGCACTCTTGACGGGCTTTCGTTATATGCTTTCCAAAGAGGAGCAATATAATCGGCAAAAACCTTGTCGGAGGATGCCATTGAAGCAGTCCATACAAGCCAATCGGATTTTGTGTAGTCTGCCCTGCTGTCAAGAGGCATACCGTATTCGTTGAAGTGTTTCATGTTATCTGCAATTTCCGCATCCATGAATTTCTGACCGAAAAGTCCGCTGTTCCATACCTTATCCCAAACCATATTATATTTCATTGAATATGTTGAGGGTTGGTCAAAAGCAAGTTTTGTTGTACCGTCTTTATTGACTGCAGTTTTTTTCCAGATTTCAGCCATTTTTTTCGCTTCGGAGCGATAGTATGCAGACTTATCTTTTTCACCGAGCATATTCATTATCATTGACATACCCTGTAAGCCCATTATTGCTTTAAGAGAAAGATTGCAATTGTGTGCAAGATGACCGGCAAAGTCGTCCGTACAAAGCTGATGTCCGGGGTCTGCACCGTGTTCTATAAGATATCCGCACCATTTTTCGAGCAGGTCGATATGCTCATTTACGAAATCCGTGTTCCCTGTTGCCAACGCAACATTTGTTTCCATAATCAGCATATTTCCGCATTCTTCAACGGGCATCTGCCATTTTTCGATGTCCTTCTGATTGTTTGCGTAAACCTGACCGTTGAGAAGGGGATACTGACCCACATCATGCGGGGCAAAATCGAATTGCCATGCATCGCTTCTTGCAAATTTATAAACAGGACGCATCATGCCCTTTACAAGCTCGGGGTTATAAATAAGAAACATCGGAATTGAGGGGTATGAAACGTCAACCGTTGCTGCGCAGCCGTTTGAGAAGCATTCTTTTGAAATGAAAAGAATTTCTCCGTTTTCATCAAGAACAAGCTTGTGAGCTGCGATAACCTGACGGTATGCGAGTGAAAGCAGTTCCGCATATTTTTCGCCGCCTGCGGCAAAAGCATCACTGTAAAGCTTGTCGGAAAATTCTTTGCATCGGATTTTAAGCTCATCGTATTCGGCAGCAGCCTCGGAAATTGCTTCGGTTATGCTCTTGCCGTCCTTGTTCCAGTATGAACGTAAGGGCTTTCCGAAATATTCTATGCTCTCAATATCGTCGTAAGCAAAGTAATACATAAGAGCCTGATTTTCTTTAATCGGTGCTGTGATGCTGATATGTGTGCTTCGTGAAATTTCTTCATCCTTGCTTACGGCACCGTCACCGTTGCAGGCAAGATAAAAATAACCCCAGTCGATTCTTACATCGTCACCGCTTCTGTTGAGGGGCTTCTGAACGGAATTACCCATTTTTACAGCCGGCAGTCCGCCGAAGCTCAGCTTTTCTGTTATAACGGGGCTGTCAATATCTTCATCAAGGCAAAGCTGCTCGCTTACTGTAATGTTGATACTAACATCATGTTCCTTTCCGTCCTTGGCTTCATATCCGATTTCGAGATAAGAAACGGGTCGGGTAAGAAGAGTGTAATCATCGGGAAGAAGAGGAGTAAGAAATCTTATTTTAAGTATAATTTTATCGTTTTCAAATACTGCCGATGTTGAAAGTGCATCAATATCAAGAGAAGTCTGCTTCATTTTTTTGATATCTCTGTCATATCCGAGGAAGAGCAGTCTCTCGCCGTCTATGTCGGCAGTGCCTGTTATTGAGTTTTCTTTGCCGGTCCAATGCTCGGTTGATGAAACATTCAACAAGGAATCCGATGACCATACCGAAAAATAAGGATCAACGGTGATAAGCGGAATTGCAGGAGGTCTGAGTTTCATTCAATTCATCCTTTCGGAGGTGATATGATAAAATTATATAATATATGAAAGAATAAATCAACAAAAATAAAAGCTCCGATAAAAATCGAAGCTTTGGCACCCCCTGCGGGAATCGAACCCACAACTGACCCTTAGGAGATCCTCCAGAAGCAGTTTTTAGGTTCCCTTCCAAGGTGTCCTAATCCCTTATATATCAACGATTTCACGCATTATCGAGTTAATCTGTTCCCTTAAAATATCGGCTGATTTTTGCTGTTTTTTCACGTTCCTGTTAGCAGGCTGTTAGCAAAAAGGCTGTTTTTTGGGTAATGACATCGAGTTAATCTGTTCCTATCGCTTCCAAAAAGAGATTTTTTTGAGTTTTATACAGCAATCTAATTGTAAACATATTTTAATTCAAAAGTCAATCGATAACAAAAAAC
>JAZPYI010000042.1:0-15142 GCA_045544115.1 Acutalibacteraceae bacterium
GTCAGATTATGTTAGATTGGTTAAAACGGAGCTGTAAGACGGATTGAAAATATATGCCCTAAGCATAATAGGCTGCTGTGTTTATACCCGATTTACGTAAAACTTTTTTATTCAGACTAATCGAATTTACAATTCTTATTAAAAAATTTTGGGTTTGTAATAAGCTTACATTCATATTGTTTTTTTAATAAATATATGATATAATCAAACTCATTGCAGCTGATTCTTCTGCTTCAGTTCGGAAGAATCGGCTGCAAAATAATATAAAGTGAGTTTTATAATGAAAAAAACATCTGCATTTTCGCTTTTGCCCATTGGAGTATTTATAGCTTTTTATCTTTCAATTGGAATAATTTTTGAATATGTAATGAAAATTCATATGGGTTTTTATAATGTTCCCGTGGTTGTTGCTTTTTTGGTTGCTTTGCTTGTTGCCGTATTGCAGACCAGAGGAATAAACCTTGATAAGAAATTTGAGATAATGGGGCAGGGTATCGGGGATAAAAATATAATTACAATGCTTCTCATATTTTTGCTTGCCGGAATTTTTGTTGGTGTTGTAGGAAGAGGTTCTGCGGAAAGTGTTGCATATTTCATGCTGTCGGTAACTCCGCCTCGCCTTGCAATAGTTGTTCTTTTTGTTATCAGCAGCTTTGTTTCAACCGCAATGGGAACCTCTGTTGGAACAATAACACTCATTACTCCGATTGCTGTTGCTGTTTCTTCGGGTTCAGGTTTCCCATTACCTCTTTGTGTAGGAACTGTCATAGGCGGAGCAATGTTTGGTGATAATCTTTCGTTTATATCGGATACAACAATAGCTGCCTGTAACGGTCAGGGCTGCAGAATGAAGGATAAATTCCGCACAAATCTTGCCATAGTTGTTCCTGCCGCCATTATTACAATGGCTCTCATATATTTCCTTTCGCTTGGTAACGATGCTGCCGATGCAGTAGTTAAGGAATATGAGATGGTTCAAATTATTCCGTATATCCTTGTTCTTATTTGCGGAATTATCGGTGTAAACGTTTTTCTGACTCTTATCGTAGGTATTGTGTCGGGCAGCATTATAGTGATGATTAGCGGTTCCGTAACTTTTTCCGACCTTCTCTCGGGAATGGGTTCAGGTGCATCGGGAATGTTTGAAACATCAATGGTTGCCGTTCTTGTTGCAGCACTATGTGCACTTATAAAGCATAACGGCGGTTTTGATGCCCTGCTTTACGGTATACGACGTATATTTAAGGGAAAACGCGGCGGTCAGCTCGGAATAGGTCTTTTGGTCGGTTTAATGGATATTGCCACCGCAAACAATACTGTTGCTATTGTTATGGCAAACCCCATAGCCGCTGAAATGTCAAAGGACTTCGGTATTTCAAACAGAAAAACAGCTTCAATTCTTGATACGTTTTCATGCATTTTTCAGGGATTCCTGCCCTATGGAGCTCAGATCCTTGTTGCCATTTCGGCTGTTAATACTCTCGGATATAAGATATCCGCATTTGATATTATCTCAAATCTTTTCTATCCGATGTTGCTTCTTGTAAGCTCACTTGTGTTTATATTCTTTATTCCGGAAAAAAATAAAATATAAAGCAATTGCCGTGTACGGTGCGAAACCATACACGGCAATATTTTTTTATCTTTCTTCTCGGAAATATGAAAGTCCGAGGCTTGCGGGAGGAAGATTTTCTCTCTTACGGCGCATGCTTATAGCAACAAGAACAATAATTGTTACAACATAAGGTGCCATTTTGAAAAGCTCCTGTGCGCTCAGGGTAAGATTGGGAATGTAGTTGTGGATAATAAGAAGTCCGCCGAAAAGGAACGAACCGAAAATACCGAGGTTGGGGCGCCACACGGCAAATATAACAAGAGCAATTGCGAGCCAGCCTCTGTCGCCAAAGCCGTCATTTGACCAAACACCGTCAGCATAGTCCATAACATAGTAAAGACCGCCAAGACCTGCTATAATGCTGCCGATTATTGTTGCACCGTATTTATAAGCCGAAACATTTATTCCAGCAGCATCGGCTGTTGCTGGATTTTCACCAACTGCTCTAAGGTGCAGACCGCTTTTTGTTCTCTTGAAATAGAATGAAGTTATAAGTGCAATTGCGATAGCAGCATACGCGAGGAAGCTGTATGACAAAAAGATTTCTCCGAACCATCCGAGCTTATCTGCAAAAGGCAAGCCTGTTTTGAAGCATTTACTTGTTGCGCTGAGTGCTATTGAGGGAACATCGGTATCAAGGAGCTTGATAAGAGAGCCGCCAAAGAAATTACCGAAGCCGACTCCGAAGGTTGTAAGCGCAAGACCGGTTACATTTTGATTAGCTCTGAGAGTTACGGTTAAAAGCGAGTATATAAAGCCCATTACTGCAGAGCCGAGAACGGATGAGAGGAGGGGAATAAGAACAGCCAAAACCGGATTAACGGTTTCAACGGAATTTTCATAGAGGAATGCACCGATTACACCGCAAATACCGCCAACATACATAACACCTGCAGTGCCGAGGTTGAGGTTACCGCTCTTTTCGGTGATAATTTCACCCGTAGAGCCGAACAGAAGGGGAATGCCTTGAACTATTGCACGCTGAATAAAAGCAACTATCATTTACTGTTCGCCTCCTTTTTGCTGCGGAATACCAGCTTGTAATTAATGAAAAATTCACAGCCGATAATAAAGAAAATTATTATTCCTGTGATAATTTCGGAGAAGGAGCTGTTAAGACCGAACATGGTTGAAATTTCACCTGCTCCTTTTTCGAGAAATACAATAATAAATGCGGTAAGAATCATGGTTATGGGGTTAAACTTTGCAAGCCATGAAACCATGATTGCTGTAAATCCTCTGCCTGCAACGGTGTTGCTTGCAATTGTGTGGTTTGTTCCGCTTACAAGAAGTAAGCCTGCAATACCGCATATTGCACCTGAAAGGATAAGGGTTCTGATAATAACCTTTTTAACGTTGATTCCGATATATTTTGCGGTATTTTCACTTTCGCCTACAACCGAAATTTCATAGCCGTGTTTGTTGTATTTAAGGTAAATATACATACCGAATGTTAGAATTGCAACGATGGCAATATTAACAATATAATCGTTATCTCCGATAGTGGGAAGCCAGCTTGCCTTGGGCAGAAGAGGGATTTTACCCGAACCCTTGGGAACCGAATAAATAAAGCAGTAATAAGAAACAAGCTGAATCGCAATATAGTTCATCATAAGGGTAAAAAGAGTTTCGTTGGTGTTAAAATGGGCTTTGAAAAAGGCGGGAATAACGGCCCAAATTGCACCTGCAACTACGGATGCAATGAACATAACGGGAATAAGAAGGTAAGTGGGCATTGAGTCGCTTAAAAACATTGAGCAGGCAGCGGTTGCAAGTCCGCCGATAAGTACCTGACCCTCGGCACCGATGTTCCAGAATTTCATTTTAAATGCGGGAGTTACGGCCAGAGAAATGCAAAGGAGAATTGCCAAATCCTGAAAAAGGCGCCATACTCTGCGCTCTGTACCGATTGCACCGTCAATCATTGATGCATAAACATTAATCGGATTTTCACCGGTAAGAAGCATTGTTAACAGACCGCATACAATCAGAGCAAAAATAATGGCAACCGCTCTGATTAACCATGCTTTAAGGGTTGGTATACTGTCTCTTTTTGCAATATGAAAAAGAGGCTCATGAGTTTTCTTTTGCTTAATGCTCATTATTTTTCACCTCCGTTGTGTTTTGTCATAAGAAGACCGATTTCTTCTTTGGTTGCGGTTCTTGCGTCAAGAATACCCGAAATTTCACCCGAAGAAATAACCATGATTCTGTCACAAAGCTCGAGCAAAACATCAAGGTCTTCGCCAACAAAAATAACGGCAACACCCTGTTCCTTCTGAGAATTTAAAAGATTATAAATAAGATATGATGAGTTAATATCAAGACCTCTTACAGGATAAGCTGCCATAAGCACCGTCGGAGAAGATGCAATTTCTCGTCCGACGAGAACCTTCTGTACGTTTCCGCCCGAAAGGCGGCGGACAGGTGTGTTTGCACTTGGAGTAACAACACCAAGGTCTTCAATAATTTTATTTGCAAGGTCCTTCGGTTGTTTTCTTTCAAGGAAAACGGATTTGCCTTTTTTATAGCTTCTGAGCATGATGTTGTCAACAATGTCCATATTGCCTACAAGACCCATGCCGAGTCTGTCCTCCGGAACGAAAGAAAGCCTTACTCCGAGCTCTCTTATCTGAACAGGTGTTTTGTCGCGGAGATTTTCTGTTGTATCCGTTTGGGGATTATGATAAATAATTTCACCGCAATTGAGCTTCTGCAAGCCCGCAATTGATTCAAGCAGCTCGCGCTGACCGCTGCCGGCGATACCTGCAATGCCGAAAATCTCACCTGATTTAACATCGAACGAAATATCCTTGAGAACCGTAACACCCTCACGGTTAATGCAACTGATATTTTTTACTTCAAGACGGTTAACGGAATCCTTGGGTTCTGTTCTGTTGATGTTAAGAGAAATTTTATTTCCTACCATCATCTCGGTAAGCTTGTTTTCATCGGTTTCCGATGTGTTTACAGTTCCGATATATTCACCCTTTCTCAAAACGGAAACCCTGTCCGAAAGAGCCATTACTTCATTAAGCTTGTGTGTAATAATGATTATGGCTTTTCCGTCGTCACGCATACGGCGAAGAACATTAAAGAGTTTCTCCGTTTCCTGCGGAGTAAGGACAGCGGTAGGTTCATCAAGAATAAGAATATCCGCACCTCTGTAAAGTACCTTTATGATTTCAACGGTCTGCTTTTCTGAAACGGACATTTCATAAATCTTCTTTGAAAGGTCAAGTTCAAAACCGTATTGATCGCAAATGCTTTTAACCTTCTTTGATGATTCTTTTACGTTGTATTTACCGTCATCCTTAAGTCCGAGAAGAATGTTTTCAACAGCAGAAAAAACATCAACGAGCTTGAAATGCTGATGAATCATTCCGATTTTATAGTCAAATGCATCCTTGGGTGATTTAATGACAGCCTCTTTACCGCCGATATAAATATGACCGCTATCGGGGTAATAAATACCGGAAATCATATTCATAAGAGTTGTTTTGCCGCTGCCGTTTTCACCGAGAATTGACAATATTTCGCCTTGATAAACGGTAAGACAGACATCCTTGTTTGCAACAATTTTGCCAAATGTCTTTGTAATGTTTTTGAGTTCAATTGCAGCCTGTTTGCTCATTTTTTACCTCCTGTTTGGATTTTCAAAAAACGATTGGTTAAATCGGCTTTTGAAAGTCCAACATAAAAGTTAAGCGGAGCGATTAAACTCCGCTTAACTTAAATATTAATATTATCCGAAATTGGTGTTGAGAAGAGTGATTCCGTCAATCTGTGCATCGAAATAGGGAGCTGAACGGAATTCGGATTCGTGGAAATAACCGTCGGAAACTACTTCTGTATCCTTTGTGAATGCTTCATCGGTATCAACGTCTGCCATATAGGATGTAACAACTTCGCCGCCGATTGTGAAGGTTGATGTGTCAAATACATGGCGAGTGCCTGCAACAAGCTCAGCCTTTGCAGCTTCGATTGCTTCTGCGGTGCCTGCAGCGGCAGCCTTTTCGTTGATTTCTGTAAGAACAACGGAGCCTTCGGGAATACCCTTGCACCAGTCAGTAGCAATTTCTTCGCCGTTAGCAACGCAGTTAATCATGTACTTGAAGTAGGGAGTCCAGTCGATTCTTGAAGAAATGATAAAGGTATTGGGGCAAGCTGAAACTGTGCTGCCGTTGTAGGAAACATTGGGGACACCTGCGTTTTCACAAGCTGTGGGAGCACCCATTGAGTCAGCATGCTGGCTGATGAGCTTGCAACCGTTGCTTATAAGAACGTTTGCTGCTTCCTTTTCAGCTGTTTCATCATACCATGAACCGGTGAACTGAACGTCCATTGTAACTGTGGGGCAAACAGACTTTGCACCAAGATAGAACGAAGTGTAGCCTGAAATAACCTCTGCAAATGTGAATGCGCCTACATAGCCCATCTTTGCTTCTTCGGGTTTAAACTGACCTGCTTCAATCATTTCATTGAGCTTCATGCCTGCTGCGATACCTGCGAGGTAACGACCCTCATAGATTGATGCAAATGCATTGTGGAAGTTTGCAAGACCTGCTGTGTGAGCCTTTGTTCCTGTTGCATGGCAGAACTGAACATCGGGATACTTTTCAGCAGCCTGAATCATGAAATCTTCGTGACCGAAGCTGTCTGCGAAAACAATTGAGCATCCGCGGTCAACAAGGTCGCAAGCTTCTTCATAGCATTCAATGCCTTCGGGAATATTGTACTTGGGGATCATTTCAATGCCCAGCTCATCGCAAGCTGCTTTGGCGGCATTGATAAAGTTGAGGTCGTAGGTTGAGTTTTCGTCATGAAGGAAGATAAAACCTACTTTAAGGTCCTCCATGCCCGTTGCGGCGCCCTGAGTTGTTGTATCGTCGCCGGCGGGTTTGTCATCCCCGGTGTTGCCACAGGCAGCAAAGCCTAATACAAGACCGAGTGCAAGCAGAATTGCGAGAACTTTTCTGAATTTCTTCATTTTTTTAACCTCCGAAAATGATTTATTATTTTACCCAAAGATAACTTCACCGTTTTCAATGGATTTAATAACCGCAAGTGATTCAACCCTGTAGCCGAGAGAGCGTAAAGCATCTCCGCCGGGCTGGAAGCCTTTTTCAATAACAATGCCTATGCCTTCGACTGAAGCTCCCGCCTGATTGATGATGTTTATAAGACCGTGAACCGCCTTACCGTTTGCCATAAAATCATCTATTACGAGTATGCGGTCATCGGGACTTAAATAATCTTTTGAAATTCCGATTGTTGTTGTAACACCCTTTGTGAATGAATAAACATCAGCTTTATAGATGTTGTCGCCAACATTTCTGTTTGCACCTTTTTTGGCGAAAACAACCGGTACTGAAAAGTACTGTGCTGCAATGCACGCAATTCCAATACCCGAAGCCTCAATAGTAACAATCTTGTTTATATCTGAGGATGCAAAAATCCTTCGAAATTCCTTTCCTATTTCGCAAAGAAGCTCCACATCTATTTGATGATTAAGAAACATATCAACCTTAACAACATCTGTTCCGATTGCTTTTCCCTGTTCTTTTATTCTCTGTTTTAAAAGCTTCACACAATCACATCCGTTTCTATGCTATATCAATTATAATTTACTGCATATTAAAAATCAAGAATTTTTTATAAAAACAGACATTTTAATGCATATTTTGTATATTACTGACCTTTCATCTGTATTGACTTTAAAACGAATATTAAATATAATTGATGCAGTATCTTTCATAAGGAGAATATTTATGGCTTTTATAAGCATTTTTGAGGTTATAGGTCCTAATATGGTCGGACCTTCAAGCTCACATACCGCAGGAGCAGCATCAATAGCCCGTCTTGCATGGAAAATGACTCATGAAAAGATAAAAAGAGTAAAATTTACTCTTTACGGCTCTTTTGCGCAAACATACAAGGGTCACGGTACGGACAGAGCTCTTCTCGGCGGAATGATGGGTTTTGAAACAGATGATGAAAGAATCCGTGATTCCTTTGAAATTGCGGAAAAAGAGGGCATTGAATTTTCTTTTACCGCCAATACGATTGAAACCGAGGTGCATCCTAATACCGTCGATATGGAAATTGAGGATGTAACGGGAAGAATATTGACCGTAAGAGGAGAATCAATAGGCGGCGGTAAGGTAAGGCTTACACGAATCAACGGAGTAAAAGTGTTGTTTACTGGTGAATATCATTCGCTTATCGTTATTCACAAGGACCATCCCGGTGTTATTTCCAAGGTAACCGCTAATCTCGGAGAATGCCGTGTTAATATAGCATATCTTCGTGTTTACCGTGAAAATAAGGGTGGTATTGCCTATATGATTATCGAATCCGATGAAGAGATAACACAGGATATTGTTAATAAAATCGAGAAGAATCCTTTTGTTAAGGATACAATGCTTATCAAGAAATAGGGGAGGGTGAAAAATGGATTTTAATACTGCTGAAGAAATGCTTTCATTATGTAACAAAGAAAACAAACCTATTTCCGAAATTATGCGTTTACGAGAAATTGTTTACGGTGAGGATGATGCTAAAACCGTTGATGAACGCATGAAAAAGGCTCTCAAAATAATGAGAGAATCTGTGCATAAGCCTCTTAATGAGGTTGTTCGTTCAATGGGCGGCATGATAGGCGGTGAAGCTGCAAAGCTCGAAAAACGCAGAGCAGAGGGCAAATCAATCTGCGGAAGTGTGTTGACCAAGGCTCTTATTTATTCTCAGGCTGTTCTTGAAATGAATGCATCAATGGGTGTTATTGTTGCTGCACCCACGGCAGGGTCGGCAGGTGTTGTTCCTTCAGTTCTTTTTGCACTTGAAGAGGAATTTAATCTCACCGAAGACGAGCTTATAAAAGGACTTTTTACAGCCGGTGCAATAGGCTGTCTGCTTATGAAAAACGCATCTGTTTCCGGTGCGGAAGCGGGCTGTCAGGCTGAAATCGGCTCTGCAGCGGCAATGGCTTCGGCAGCTGCCGTTGAAATGATGGGCGGTACTCCCGAGCAATGCCTTGATGCGGCGGCAATAACTATAGGAAATATGCTCGGACTTGTCTGTGACCCTATTGCGGGTCTTGTCGAAATGCCTTGCCAGAGCAGAAATGCAGCCGGTGCTTCAAATGCACTCACAAGTGCTGAAATGGCTCTTGCAGGCATAAAATCCGCGATACCGTTCAGTGAGATGTCTGATGCAATGTACAGAGTCGGAAAAGGACTTCCCGCAGAGCTTCGTGAAACCGCACTCGGAGGATGTGCCGCAACTCCGACGGGCTGTGAATATAAATGTAAAATTTTCGGAGGCTGCAAATAGATTAAAGCATGGCGGGACACTGCTCCCGCCTATTTTTATATCCTTGTTAAGTAATATCATAACTTTTCCTTTCATATTATTTTATTGATATGTTAGGGAGGGCTGATATTGAAAGGAATAGTTGAGCAAAGAGCTGTTGAGCTTGCTGAATATATTGTTGAAAATAAAACAACCGTGCGTGCAGCTGCCAAAAAATTCGGTGTTTCAAAAAGCACGGTTCATATGGATGTTTCAGAGCGGTTGAAAAAACTCAATCCGTCACTTTATAACGAGGTCAGGGAGATACTTGATATAAATAAAGCCGAAAGACACATTCGAGGCGGTCTTGCAACAAAGCAAAAATTTTCAAACAACCCATAAAATATTATTGAATTTCAAAATAATGTATGTTAGAATTATGCTGAAAATAAAAGAAAGGACTTGATTAAAATGAAGCAGCTTAAAATCGGTATCATCGGTGCCGGCAGAATCGGTTCCCTTCATGCAAAGTCGATAACATATAATGTTCCGACTGCAACAGTTGTCGGAATCACAGATGTTTTCAAGGCAAACGCAGAAAAAGTTGCTGCTGAGCTTAACATCCCCAAGATTTACAATGATTATAAAGAAATGCTTGCAGACCCCGAGGTTGAGGCAGTTCTTGTTTGTTCGTCAACAGACACTCATGCGGATATCGCAATCGAAGCGGCAGAAGCAGGCAAGCACATTTTCTGTGAAAAGCCCGTTGACCTTACTCCCGAGAAGGTAAACGCAGTTATTGCCGCAGTTGAAAAGGCAAAGGTTAAGCTTCAGGTAGGCTTCAACCGTCGTTTTGACCATAACTTTGCAAATGTAAGAGCAATGGTTAATGACGGTAAAATCGGCGATGTTCATATTGTTAAAATCACCTCAAGAGACCCTGCACCCCCGCCGGCAGAATATTCCGCAGTAAGCGGCGGTATGTTCCTTGATATGACAATTCATGATTTCGATATGGCACGTTTCCTTGCAGGAAGCGAAGTTACCGAAGTTTATGCAAACGCAACCTGCCTTGTTGACCCCGCAATCGGCGAAGCGGGCGATGTTGACACAGCAGTTATCAGCCTTAAGTTTGCAAACGGTGCTGTAGGTGTTATTGATAACAGCCGCCGTGCAGCATACGGTTATGACCAGAGAATTGAAGTTTTCGGAAGCAAGGGCGCCGCAGTTGCTTCAAACGATACTCCCACAAACGTTGTATTTATGGGTGATGAAGGTGTTGTTGCCGATAAGCCCCTCTATTTCTTCCTTGAAAGATATATGCAGTCCTTCAGAGATGAAATGCTTCAGTTTGTAGAAGCTGTTCTTGAGGATAAACCCACTCCCACAACAGGCGAGGACGGTCTTAACTCGATCCTTGTTGCTCTTGCAGCAAAGAAATCCGTAGCAGAAGGCAGACCCGTTCAGCTTTCGGAAATGATGTAATCATAAAACACACAAAACCTCCCGTGATTCGTTTCACGGGAGGCTTTTCGTGCAACTGCAGAGAATTATCTTTTTTATTCTGAAATTATAATTTTTGTTTCGGTGTTGTTTTTTACACCGAAAAACTCATTGTTTTCATTAATTATAATATTGTCATATACTTCACTGACTTTTTTGCCTTCTTTGTTAACCAACCAATATTTTGCTTCAAGTTCAATAACACCCATTTCCAGCTTGCAGGCTACTCCATAGCCTGATTCATTAAAAGCAACCGAGTTGAATTCACCGTCGGTTGAAAGCTGTGTTCCGTTTCCGTCAAAAATTTTTACGATATCGTCAGGACTGTTGCTTTGTGCTTCGCCGATGCGTGCAACAAATCTATTGCCGAAAACAAGCTGAATTTCGTTATATTCGCAAGGTATAATTTCGGTTCCTTCTGAATTTCCGACACCAAACTTAAAACTTCTTCCGCAATGTTTAATGAGCATTGTATAGTTATCGTTAATCGGATAAAGCTCTTCTGTTTTGCCTTCCTCAACACGGCACAGAAGATTGCCGTAATCATCAAACATATAATATTCGGTATCAGTATAACCGTATATTAAGCCGTTTTCGGTAAATCCCGTTCCGTTAAATTTGTAATCAGCAATCTTTTGACCGTTCAAATCTGCAAAGTATGCTTTATTGCCAAACGGTTCAACAGATATAATTGGATCGGCACCGTCAGAAGTATTATTGATTCTTCGGATTTCACCTCTGAAAAAAGCAATTAATTCTTTGCCGTTTTCATTAACTAATGCTGAGTGTGCTGACTTGTCAATAAATTTTCTTGCAATAAACCTGTCTTTGCTTACAGCATAAACGGAAACATATGCAGGATTTAAAAGAATGCTTCCGTCTTCATCAGCTATTCCGACATTCCCTGACATTGAATCGGAATAGTAGCAATATTTATATCCGAATCCGGCATCTGAAAATGTGTCAATATAGAAGGTATCAAGCGGAACATCTGCTGATGTTGTTGTAGTTTCAACAGCGGGTTTATTCATATTTTTTGTACCAAGGACAACCGCGGTCAGTATAATTGTAAGAGCAGCGGCAATTGCAATATAGTTGTAAACCGATAACTTTTTCTTTTTGTTCGGAACAGAATAAGCTTCCGAAATCAAATCATCATCAACTAAATTTATGGCTTCATTTAATATGTTATTCATATATTGTATCCCTCCTGTTCAAGAAATTTCTTAAGCTTTTTTCTCATGTTAAAAAGAATATTTGATACTTTTTCTTCCTTGAATCCGTAATCGGCAGCTATATTCTTAACAGAATCATAGTACCAATACCGACGTAAAAATATGTTCTTGTGGGTTTCGTTCTGCATTCTCAAAAAAATGCTGATAATCTTACCGAGTTCCGCTGTGTCATAACTCATCTCGATGTTTGCTGACGAAGATATGCAATCGTTCAATTCATTAAGAGAAACCAGCATTTCAGGTTTTCTTTTTTGTGCTGTTAAATATTCAAGTTTTTTAAAAGAAAGGTTTTTTACTATTCTGCAGAGAAAAGCAGAAAAATTATTAGGTCTTGCGTCAGGTATGGAGTTCCATACCGTCAGATATGAATCGTTAACACATTCTTCGGCATCATAAACATTATTCAATATGTTGTTTGCCAAACGGCTGCATAGCTTGCCGTATTTTATGTCGGTTTCTTTTATTGCATTTTCGGAGCGTTCCCAATATAATTTGATTATTGATGCATCGTTCATTTATTCTTCTCCTTTCTTTTTGAGGTTCCTCAACTATTAGTACGATTTTTTTATTAAATCTTTTGAATTTTGCTTGATTTTTATATAAAGCAATAAACAGCCGTTCAAATGAGATTTTCTCTTTTAAACGGCTGTTTGGTTATTTTATCTCTTCAATTTTCTTTTTGAAAAACTCAACATAATTATCAAATCTGCCGATTTTTTCTTCACCATCCATAGCTGATATAAGGCGCAATGCTCTTTCTGTTTCCTCAACCGCCTTTCCTTTTTCACCCTCAGCCAAATAAAATTCCGCAATCTTCCACATCATCTGAATAAGTGTTTCAAATGATATCCATTTCTGTTTTTCTGCGGTATCATATTTAGCTTTTCCTTCAAGAACAAATGCCATTTCTGAAAGCTTAGTGAAATATATTTCGGGTATCTGTTCCAATGCCGCAACCGCACTTTGAGAGTCGCCTTTCGCACTGTAAGCATATGCGAGAAAACGCAGGGCATCATATTTAACTTCGTTGTTGTTTGTTTTGTCAATCAGTTTTGATGCAACCGCAATTGTTTCATCGGGATTTTTTCTGTAGTTCATAACATAAAGCAGATTGTTGAGAAGAATATCATTGTCAGGATACTTTCTGAGTCCTTCTTCAAGAGCTTTTCTGCCTTTCTCGGGGTCTGTTTCTCTAAGTTTATACGATTCATCAACCAATTGTTCGATTTCTTTATCCTTTTTAGTTGAATCGTAGCATAAAACTTCATCGGTTGATACTCCGAAATAATTTGCAATAACGGGTATAAGCGTTATGTCGGGCAGAGCAATATTGTTTTCCCATTTGCTCACAGCCTGAAAAGATACACCTATATTTTCCGCAAGCTGTTCCTGTGTCAGTCCGTATTTTTTACGTAATTCTCTGATTTTACTGCCGATTTTTATGTTCATGATTAAGTTCTCCTTGTTGATTGATAAAAGATCGATCTTGCATCTCCATTATATAAAATATGTAATAATAATCAATAACCGCTCAAACGAGATTTTTCAACCGCAGGTAGAAAATAAAAAACGGCGGTTTTTATGACCGCCAACATTTTAATGATATCATATATTAATTTGTCAGTCAATAAGAATTTGTCAATTTATAGTCAAAGCAACCAAAATTCTCTGTTTTAAATAAATGAAAACTTGCAAATTTGTACAATATTCCATCTTGAAAACAAGCGGAATTCATGCTATATTATAGTCAAGGAAAGGGTGATACCGATGAACAGGTAAAAACCTAAAGACTTAAAAGCTTGAAAAATCAAAATCAAAAATCAGGCAAAAAGTCTTAACCACGGTTTAATCAAACGATTCGTAAAAATGTTTAACCGGAATCAAAATAAAAAACGCAGCGGTGAACATAACGAAACAAAAAAGATTAAATCGGACTATATTAAGAAAGAGAGGTTATCCAAAGATGTTAGATATCAAGAGTTCAATGAAATAACCCTTGGCTGTATGTGTAAAGAAACATCAGTCAAGGGTTATTTCTTTTTTTATATGGAATATATTGATGGTATATTTTTTATTTTATCTAAAAAACACTTGATTTTTATTTTAGAATGTAATATAATCTTTCAAGTTAGATAAATGTTTCTGACCGATAGTTGGTAGCGCGCTTTTCAAGTTAGGTTTTAAAAAATATAAATGCTAAAAATTTAATATTTCGGGGTGTAGCGCAGTTGGTAGCGCGCTTGGTTCGGGACCAAGAGGCCGTGGGTTCAAATCCCGCTACTCCGACCAACCTCAGAAAGGCTGAAATCGTTGATATACAACGGTTTCAGCTTTTTACTTTTTCTCAAAAATCCTTAAATGGTCCTTGTTTGGTCCTTATTCTGAAAATCGCGAAAGCCGGGAAGCCTTTAGTATCAAGGCCTCCCGGCTTTTTGCGTGGGTCTTATCGGGTGTTTTTTATGAGTGATTTTTGCCCGATAAATAATCATAAAGCTGATCCATATCAATTAAGTTTCTGTTCCCTATCGAAATAGAAACGATTTTATTTTCCTCAACAAGTCTGCGAAGACCTCTTTCAGTTAAAGCGGTATTGCTGTCAGACTCTTTTATTTCCTTAATTGCCTGCTTTATTGTGCGCATTTTAGGGGCCATAGACATTTTATCACCTCCAATTTTGTGAATCATGACGCGTTGACGTTATTTGTGACTGGAGTTATAATATATATGCAGACAGAACAAATGTACGTTTGCGAAAATATTTATGAAAGAAGATGGTTTTATAGGTAGAATTGAAAAAAGAGGAAATGGGTACCGTTTTAAAATTTATGACGGCTACAAAGCTGACGGTACACAGAATATCGTTACTAAAACCTGGATACCCGAACCGGGAATGACTGAAAGACAAATTGAAAAGGAAGCAAATCGCCAGCTTGTATTATTTGAAGAAGAAGTAAAAAACGGTACTGCAGTTGATTGTAAAATCAAATTTGAAACTTTGGCAAATGAATTTTTAAAACAGATCGAATTAGAAGGAAAACTTAAAACATTGTGGATAGAAAGATTGAACGACTGCAAGGAAAGAACGTATAATGCAATCGGACATTTAAGAATGGATCGTATTAAAACATCAACGGTTCAGAATTTTATAAATAATCTCGCCAAAGACGGAACAAATAAGCAAAACGGAAAGGGATTGGCTACAAAAACTCAAAAAATTTATCTTTCATTTATTTCAGACGTATTTGAATTTGCAATTAAATGTAAAGAAATGAAGTTGAAAAATCCTTGCGAAGGTGTCAATACTATTTATGTACCTACTGAATCTAAAGATTGCTATGATTTGGAGGAAACTCAAAAATTTCTTGATTTATTGTGTCAGAAAGCACAATTCAAATATGTAGTTTTCTTTACGATTGCTATTTTTACCGGTTTCAGAAAAGGTGAAATCCTTGGACTTGAATGGAAGGATATTGATTTTGAAAACTGTGTCATAACA
>JAZPYI010000043.1:0-12235 GCA_045544115.1 Acutalibacteraceae bacterium
CCCCTGATTTAGCATTATGCAAAATCAGGGGGCTTTCTTTAATCTATTATTCCTATCAACTTCGCATCAGAGCTGTAAACAATCACTTCATCAGATATAAATTTTTCTTCTAAATCATCAAACACAATCTAAAACCGCCATAGGTACAAAAACAATCCCATGATTAATCATGGGATTGCAGAATCATATTATTTACCTGCTCTGAGGTCTACACGGCGAATTTTGCCGCTGATAGTCTTGGGAAGGTCATCCCTGAATTCAACGATTCTGGGATATTTATAAGGAGCTGTGCGTTCCTTAACATATTTCTGAATTTCTTTCTTGAGTGCATCTGTCTTTTCGGTACCCTTTGTAAGAACGATATCCGCCTTAACAACCTGACCTCTTATTTCATCTGGTGCAGCTGAAACCGCACATTCAAGAACATAGGGAAGCTCCATGATAACACTTTCAATCTCAAAGGGTCCGATACGGTAGCCGGATGATTTGATAAGGTCGTCGACTCTGCCTACATACCAGAAGAAGCCGTCTTCATCGCGCCATGCGGTATCACCTGTATGATAAATATCATCATGCCAAGCTTCCTTGGTCTTTTCTTCGTCACGGTAATATTCCATAAAAAGTCCGCAGGGTGAACCCGCTTCTGTTCTTACAACGATTTCACCAACCTCACCGACCTTTGCAACGGTGCCTTCGTTTGTGATAAGATCAACATCAAAGAGAGGACTGGGCTTACCCATTGAACCGACCTTGATTGACGAACCGACAAAGTTACCTATTGCAAGGGTTGTTTCGGTCTGACCGAAGCCCTCCATAAGTCTGATGCCTGTTGCCTTAAGGAACTGCTGGAACACTTCCGGATTGAGAGCTTCACCCGCAGTTGTGGCATACTTGATAGATTTAAGGTCATACTTTGAAAGATCTTCCTTGATAAAGAAACGATACATTGTGGGAGGTGCGCAGAAGGTTGTTATCTTGTGCTTACCGATAAGCTTAAGAATATCATCGGCAACAAAGCGGTCAAAGTCATAGGTAAATACTCCCGCTTCGCAGAGCCACTGACCGTAAAGCTTACCCCAAAGTGCCTTACCCCAGCCTGTATCGGAGATGGTAAAATGAAGTCCGTTGGGGTCAACATTGTGCCAATATTTTGCTGTGATAAAATGACCGAGAGGATATCTGTGGCTATGCATCGCGATTTTGGGATATCCGGTTGTACCTGATGTAAAGAACATAAGCATGGGATCATAACCGAACGCGCCCTCTTCAGGTGACGGTCTTTCAAAAACATCGCTGAATTCACAGTATTCCTTATCAAAGCTGTGCCAGCCTTCACGTTCACCGTGAGCAATAATTTTGGTTTTAAGAACATCGCACTTTTCGGCTGCGAGCTCAACCTGATGAGCAACATCGCCGTCTGCGGTACAAACTATTGCACTTATCTGACCTGCATTAAAGCGGTATTCAAAGTCGTGTTCAACAAGCTGATTTGTTGCGGGAACAACAATAGCGCCGATTTTATGGAGTGCAAGAATTGAAAACCAGAACTGATAATGGCGCTTAAGAACAAGCATAACTCTGTCACCCTTCTTTATGCCAAGTGACTTAAAATAGTTAGCTGTCATAGCGGAATGACGGCTCATATCTGCAAATGTGAAGCGTCTCTCGGTGCCGTCGTTTGCAACATGAAGCATTGCTGTTTTGTCGGGTGATTTCTTTGCAAGTTCATCAACAACATCAAATGCAAAGTTAAACTTATCATCATTCTTATATGAAATTCCGTTGAGAACACCGTTTTCGTCAAGAGTTGTTTCGATAAACTTTGCATAAACGGGATTCTGGAGATTCGCAAGGTCAACATTCGTTGTGCTTGGAGTTTTGATTTCCTCAACATATTCGCTCATTTCGGATGAACCGTCGGGCGAAATAACGATAGCATAAAACTCGCATTCCTGACCGCCGACAGCGATTTCATCATGAGGAACAGATGAATCAAAATATATGCAGTCGCCTTCATTGAGTGTTTCGGTTCTGTCACCGATAATCATTTTAAGAGTACCCTTGGTGACAATGTTGATTTCCTGACCCTCATGGCTTACGCAATGATAGGGAGGATTAAGAGCTTCCTCGGAATAAGGAATAACAACTCTAAAGGGCTCTGCAATCTTGTTTTTGAAGAAAGGTGCAAGTCTGTTATAAACGAAGCCCTCTCTTCTTGTTATGGGCATACCTTCTCCCTTTCTTGTAAGAGTATATTCAGTAAGTCCGGGGCTGCTGCCCTCCATAATATCGGTAATTTCAACACCGCACACCTGTGCAATTTTATAAATGAAGGTAAAGCTGAAATCCTTATTGCCCGATTCATAGAAGCAATATTCTTCTTCGCTTAAGCCGATTTTACTTGCCATTTCAGCCTGAGTAAGACCCATATCAAGGCGAAGTGAAATAATTCGCTGGGTAACCTCCATGATTTTATTTTCGACTGAACCCTGACCAAATGTTATCATACTTCTTCTCCTTTCGCTTTGAGAATAAAAAAACGTCCCAAAGCAAGTATTTTGCTTTGAGACGAGTAAAAATCTAACCCGCGGTACCACTCAAATTGCGCTTAATGCGCCTCTCATCGGACTCTAACAAGCCCTACACCTTAACGCAGTGTCTACGGAAGCTGTCTACTGACTTGATAAGTGTTCGGAGCTTCGGCTCGGAAGTGATAGCATTGAATTGTTCCGCTGACGGCTCGCACCAATCGCCGCCTCTCTGAAAGCTTTGCAACTCGGCCTTCTTCGTCATTGCTTTTCTTGACAGATATAATAACACCGCAAAATTAATTTGTCAACGGTTTTTTCAGATTTTTTTAAACAATTTTAACTGTTTTAATTTCCCAGGGCTTAAACTCAAGCTTGCCGTCGGTTATCTTTTCTGTTTCGTTTCCAAGCAGATCGGTTTCAAACATTTCGCCGTCAGAAATAAATACGCAAGCTGCATTGTTGTCGGAGAAATTGCAGAAACGGGCATACATGGCACCGTTTTCGGGATAAAAAGCAGTAAGAATAACCTCGCCGCCGTTTGAATGAAGCTTAGCTGCAGTGAACTCATTCAAATCGCCGTTACCCTTTCCGATAAGCTCAGCAACGGGCATATAGTTATAAGCTGTTGCGCTGCGGTGAATATCCGCATCGGATGTTTCGGCGCCAAACGGAAGAAGTGCAAATTCATTTTCAAATATGCCTTCAAGAATACGTGTGCCGCACATATAGAGATTTGAATAAAGAAGAGGTATAAGAAGCTTGTTGCCCTGAACGGCAGAACCCATGCAACCTCTGTTAAAAACAGCCATACCGTTCTTCTTATCACGCATTGCAAGCCAATAAATGCCCTGCATATAAGTTGTTGAATTAAAGGATTCTTCAGGAGAAACCTCGGTATCAACAAGAATCCTGTCATCAGGATACCAGTATTCCTCGGTTTTGCGAAGTGCGCCGTTCCAATCGGAAATCGCAAAGGGAAGGTCACGCACCATGCGTCGGTCGTTATCAAGGCAGAGATTCATGACAAAACAGAGCTTATCTTCCTGATGGTGTCCGTTAAGTGTAAGAGGAACGGGTCTTCCCTGAGTAATGTCTGTTCTGCCGACATGCTCGCCGTTCATTTCAAATCGGCTCTTGCAGTCGATTCTTGCACGGCTGCCCGCAAAGCTCATTTCAAATCGGAAAGGTATACCGCCTATTTCACCGAGATGAACAGCCTTGGCACTGTCAGCGAAAACATCAACAGTCCACTTGCCGTTTGAGAAGCATTCTTTATCCTCAACCCATGCGCTGAAAAGTGCGCCGCTGCCGTTATCAAAAATACGGCGGTTATTTTTTATTTCATCAATATAAGCAATACCGGAATCCGTAAGCTTTACACGGTATACGGGAGTAACAAGCTCACCCGTTTCAGCATTGTAGGAATAGACTTTCTTTGCCTCGGGTTTTTCTTTTCTGATATCAAAACGTTTTGCAGTCATAGGAGCTATATTGACATGAACATTGAGATACTTTTTACCGTCAAGCTCAATCATTTCACATTCAAGAGCCTTATCTCCGTCATATGCACAAATATCGCAGTCAACAGGAATTTCAATCCATTCATCAGACTCAAATGACTGAGGATTAATAACGATTACGGATTCACCCTTTTCCGAAGCAAATCTGCCCTTGATCACCTCAAGCGACTTTGATTTTACTTCATCGGAATATTTGAGAGATTCGGGAATAAATCTTCTTGAAAGGTCAAGAAGTCCGCAGATTGTTACATCGTGATGCTGCGCGGCAAGAACGTATTTCCACGACTCCTCGGAGGTTTTCTGCATGGATTCACCGCCGAGCATAACCGAAAATGCATTAAGCTTCTCACCTGTTAAAGTATCAACCTCGCACTGTCTTATACCGTTAAAAATTTCATTTCCGCAATAGCCCCAAGGCATCTGAACATGGAAATCATTATCTTCCGTTTTAAGCTCGTCAACAGCCTCACCGTACAACTCGGGAAGCTCTTCAAGAAGCACATATCTGTAATTATCCTTGGTTTCCGTGTAAGCTGTCAGTTCTTCTATAGGCTGTGTAAGGTCATCATATCTCGAAGCAAGAAGCGGCTCATATTTTTCAAATTTTTCTTCAAAGTCTTCAAGAGAATAGCCGGCATTACCCTCTGACCAACGCGAAAGAATCCAGTTATCAAGAGTTGTGCAGTTAAATCCCCTTCCCATACCGTCATAAACAGGAACAGCGGGTATTTCTGTCAAATCCTTGCCTATCCATCTTCCCCATGCGGAATCAAAGGTTTTGGTGTATCCGTAGCCCATAACATGGGAGCGGAGAATTGCCGCTTTATATCCGCATTTTGAAATAAGCTGCGGAGTCTGATTATTGAGTGCAAACTCGGAAATTGCATAAACGGGCGGAGTTACACCGAAATAATCAAGGTTGGTGCGGACAGCATAGCTAAGCTGACGCACATTCGACTCCTCGGAAACAAACATGGAAAGAGGCTGACCGTATGTTGTTGCACCAAGACCGATACGGTCAGGATATTTTTTAAGCAAATCCCTTATCATCTCAACTATTTCGGGATCCTTGCGGGTAAATTCATCAAAAGTGAAAGATTCATAGTCAAGACCTATTTTGAGCTTGGGATATTTTTCCATCCATTCCGCAATCTTTCTCAAACGGGGTTTTACCTCATCGCCCCACAGCACAAAGCCGCCGTGGTCATAGGTCAAAATATTAAGAATTTTCTTTTCCATAATCAAGCCTCCTGTTCTTTATATAAATCATCAATAATAACTTCAATTTCATGCTTTACGGTTTCAATTATATCATAAACAGCCCTGATAAATCTTTGCAAAAGTGTTTCTCCTTTATACTCGAAATCCACACCTTCGCCTGCATAACATCCGATGTTGCTGCTTGTGATTTCGTTACCGAAAAAGTCTGTTACACAGTCATCTTCAATCTTCATCCCTGCACCGATAAGCGGTGAATCCTTTGAAACAACAAAGCTCATGTAATCCGAATAATCATTACCAGCAAAGCCCGGCAAGGTATTCATTGAAAACATATCAACAAGCGGAGTAAAGACTTTATAGTAGCAATTATTTTTCAGGATATTATTTCTTGACGGGTCAATATCATATGCAATGGTTGCGCCGTCTGCAGGACAAATGATATTATTTGCAAACAATGAATTATACAGATTCTTAATTTGAAATTCTCCGCAATTTATAATAGTATTGTTATAGAATTTAAAACCATGCTCACCGCAAGAACCCACAGCGGTAGTTGATCTGCCTTTGTTATCGTTAACAGACAAACAGTATCTGACTGTATTGCCGTGTTGACCGCTGTAATTGGGGTTATTACACATGAAACGCATATTATCGTGAGAATAGATATACTGATATGTGCAGTTGTTGCTGTGAGAATCGAAATCTATCGCCATGCCATCGCCGACATTCTTCTGACCCGCAATTTCGCAATACTGAATTGTACTGTTTTCGCTGCCCCAGAACCACATGGCAGCAGTAAAATATTCAATATCTCCGTTTTCTTTTATACCCTCACCCTGACAGCAGTTTATGGCTCTGCAATGAGTAACAAGTGCGCCGTCACACATTCCTACAATAACAGCCTCGGCATCCATTTCATGGAAATAGCAATTGCTGATAAGCAAGCCTTCATTATATACAGGATCGATATCCTCTTCGTTTTCACACCACCAGCTCTGCTCATCATTCCATGAACCCCAAATTAAAAAGCCGTTGGCGCAGTTATACACCTCGCAGTTTGTAATTGTAAGGTCATTAACGGCATATCTAGAACGTGCAGGAAGTCCCTTAACCATAATTGCCGCTCTGGCAGGCGCAGCACCGGCGGAATTATTATCCCTGCTGTGAACCTTATAATTCTGAATATCGGTAAACAGTACATTATCAATTACGATGCCTTCCGAGGTCTGAGCCAAGGTATCAATCCATATCCCGCCACCGTTCGGTGCTTTGAAATGAAGGTTTGAAACGGTTATGTATGAACAGTCAAAAAGGCGAAGTATTTCGTTGTTGGTATCCGTTTTCAAAACAGCCCTTTTTCCTTCACCGTAGGAAGAAATAACAACGGGATTTTCTTTTGTTCCGCTGCAAGAGAGAGTTGCAGTGCACTCATATTCACCGCCGTTTTTGAATAAAATCTTTGTTCCGGGAACAAACTCAGCACCGCTAAGTCCGTCAACTGTTTTAACCGGATTTTCTATATCTGTTCCGACATTTAAGTCATTACCGCACTCGGAATCAACGTAATATGTTTTGCCGATTTCCTCGGCATAAGAAAAAACCGCTGTTGATGAAACTATAACAACAAATGCGATAAAAAAGCACAAAGCTCTGTATATTTTATTCACGGTTAATCTCCTTTTCAATATTATAAATTTAATTATACTACCTAATCATCTTAAAAACAACAACAAATTCATAAAAAAGTAAACACCGGAAAACTAAAAGGATTTTTATTGAATTGTTGTTGCATTTATGATAATATATATTCATCAAAATTGAGGAAGGTAAACAATATATGACAAAACGAATAATTGCACTGACAATCTCACTCGTAATGATTTTCAATTTTGCTTTTATTGCAAATGCCGCAGAAGCATCATCGCTTAAATTTGACGAAAGCGGCAAATTCAGAATCATGCTTGTTAATGATACGCACGATGATGAAACGACAGACAGCCGACTTATTAAAGGTCTTGAAGCTTCACTTGAAAATGAGAAACCCGATCTCGTTGTTTTCAACGGAGATATCTTCTACGAAAGATTTCTGAATCCTGCAAAAGAAACTCTTTTCAAATCAATGCATGGAATATTTCAGGTTGTTGAAAATGCGAGAGTTCCCTTTGCTTTGACATTCGGAAACCACGATACGCAGTACGGCATATCAGCAGATGAATTGATGAATTACTGCACAGAAACTTTCGATTACTGTGTTGCCGCAAAAGACGGCTGCGATGCAGGAACATACAATCTCCCCGTTTATTCGGCCGACGGAAAAATCATTTTCAACATCTACCTTATGGACACTCATTCAAAGGATGAAAACGGCGATTATGACGGTGTAAGCGAAGAACAAATCAAGTGGTATGAAGCAAAAAGCGATGAACTGAAATCACAGAACGGCGGTATTCCCGTTCCGTCTTATGTATTTGAACATATTCCTGTAAGACAGATTAATTCAATTTTAAAGGAAGTTCCGTTCGGAACGGAAAACGCAACATTTACTCCCGACGGATATAAAATCGTTGACCCCGATAAACACATGGGCGGCTGCTTCTATGAATACCCGAATCCTACGGGTGACGAAACCAACAGGCAGTATGAAAGCTGGGTAGAAAAAGGTGATATCGTTGCTGCATTTTTCGGTCACGACCACACAAACAGCTTCTACGGTAAAACCGATGAAGGTATTATTCTCGGCTATAACGCATCCTTCGGCTGGAAGGCTTACGGAATGGGCGGTGCAACAAGACAAATCAAAATGATTGTTGTCGATGAAAATGACCCGAGAAATCCCGAAATATACGAAAAAACATATACAGACCTTACCGGAGAGAAAGGCGGAATCGGTCCGATTGATTTTATTTCACCTTGGATTTACAATGTGATTATCAACAACACAATCGGCAAAATAGTTGCCTTGATTTCAAAAATATTCGGATAACAAAAATGCTTGTCAACAGAGATTATCTGTCGGCAAGCATTTATTTGTGTGTTATAACCGGATATTCATATAAAGTATGTTATTTCCTGTTTTTTATGCCTTTATAAATGTAAAAGGTTTTGAAAACAGATAGTTACCTGTTTTATCAGCATTTTCAAGTTCATTAATAAACTGATTATATTCTTCTTTTTTTAGTGCTTCTGTATTTTCATCCGTAAGCCAGCCTATATTGCGGCTGAACTCATACCCCAACGAGTCCTCCTTATATTGTGTTTCGACAATGTTGTGAACATATACACTGCTTTCAAAGAAACCGGAATTATTAAATACACCGTAAAGTCTTCTTCCCATCCAACCGTCCAGGTCATCCATCCAGCCCTGTTTGGTGACAGCATAAGTATGTATACATTTTGTAATCAAATCCTGATTATCGCCATTATATACAATGCTGTCAAAGTCTGCGTGTATACAAATCACCGTTCCTCCCGGTTTAAGTATTCTGTTTATTTCACTGACAAAAGTTGCTTTATCATTAATACATTCAAGCAAATCTTTCGATAAAACTAAATCAAACTCGTTATCAGAAAAATCAAGTTTGCCTGCGCAGTTCATTATTTTAAGCTCCACAGGGTCACTGTAAGGTACAGATGCAAAATTTTTGTCATTAACATCCACTCCTATTGCTTTTATTACCTTTCCCGGAAATTTGTCTATGATTTCATTAAGATAACCGGCATTTCTGCAACCTAAATCTGCAACAGATGCATTATCAGGTAAATTTATCAAATCACATATTGCTTCATTAAGTGATGATTTATTAATTATCATAATCACTTCTTCTCCTTATAAAAAAACTGTCAATAGCCTATGTGCCATCAACAGTATAATAAAAAGGATATGTTCTTTTCATCACTCTTTTCAGGCACATAGCGAATCAAGCTTGCACCCAAAAGATACAAGCTTTTATCGTCTGCGTCGAATGATGATTGAAAACATACCGTTTACCTCCTGAAATTTTTCCGTATTATAACATAGGAATTTTTAAAAGTCAACTGCAAGTTTTATGATATGCAGACACAACAAACATCTTATGATATTAAAGTAAAAATCTCCTGAGGCCGACAGACCTCAGTATATTTTTAGTGGTACGGATGTTCATAAGGGATTAACAAAAAAATAATAGCTTCTGGCAGTAACAAACATATTCTCATCCTTCCGTAACGCTTTAAAGAGTTTGAATATCAATTATTCAAACGGAGGATTATACAATGTCTAATTTTATTGAAGAATTATATTATGGAAACATTGAACCGCAGGAATTGAATTCCGAACTGTCAGGTAAATTAAGCAAGAAATTGAATGCACTTACCGAAAAAGAAGAACAGCTCACAGCAAAACTAACCGCAGAGGATAAGGAACTGTTTCTTACCTATGCAAATACATACAATGAGTTTTTGAGTTTAAGCAACTCTGACAGTTTTATATCGGGTTTCAGGCTCGGTGCTAAATTCACATACGATACTTTTGTTACTGATTGAAAGGAAGGTGCAATTATGAATAACAAATCATCATTTGAACAAAACGGCGGCACATACAGAATGGTTGGCGATTACAAAATCCCCAACATCACATTACCTGCCGAAGCCAATAAATCACTCGGCGTATGGGGACTGAAACGCAAAGATTATCTTATGCAGCATAGTCGAGTACAGTTCAATATTATACTTATGAACGGTACATTGTGGACTCATCTTGCGGAGGTTGATGAACAAACATCAGCTATGTTCTCTCGGCTGGTAGAACAGCTGAAAGTCAATGAGGGCATAACAGAACAACTCAAAGCAGACAATCAAATGGAGTGGGTTGCCCGTATGAATAACATTGAAGCACGTGCAAGAGAGATGGTTTGTAATGAACTAATATACAAATAAGTGTAGAAGATGTATTGTTTTGGTTTTTGATAATTGATAAAAGTCAGCAGGCAACATTGTTCATTGTATAAATGTTGCCTGCTTTTCCTATGCCGTTTAACTAACTTGATTATTTAATTGAAACAATATATCCCTTATCTTCAATTTCAACAAAACGAGGTTTTTCAGAGCCCTGTTTATTCGGGGAATGAAATGTAAGATAAAGATTATTTTTATCGGCAAAAATCATACCGTGTCCGCCGTCATCATCAATAAGAGGTTCGAGATGAGTGAAGGCTGTGCCGATTTCTCCGCCGTCGAATCTCACAAGACATTCGGCATATTTGCCTTTGATAAAGGTAGACCACAACATTAAAAGTTCATCGGTTTTGGTACGGTACATGAAAGGACCGTCGGTTATTCTGTGTTCATTTTCATCCTTGCTTTTGTCAGCCTAATAAGGCTCCGATGCTTTGAACAGAGTTACAGCATCGCCGATTTTTTCTTTCAGGTCATCACTTAAAGGAGCATAACAGATTGTGCCGTCAATAATCTGAGTGTGCTCATGGCAGAAAACAATATAAGGTTTGCCCTCACGATTTATGTAAAGTGTGCCGTCGAGACCTTCCCAATCTTCGGGAGTTACGGCACCATTGCTATGCGGAATAAACGGACCAAGCGGACTGTCTGCTTTGAGAATAAAAGTGCCTCTTAAGCCGTTGCTTTCTCTTGTGAAGGTAGCAAACATATAATATTCATTTTTATATTTATGTACTTCGGGCGCCCAATTAACCTGATAATTCATATTGTGCGCTTCAGAATTGAAACACTCAATGGGCTCACTCCAGTTTTCAAGATCTTCAGAAACATAAACGTCAAAACCGCCTGTATTTTTGCCAAAATTATTTGCCCTTGTGCCGTACATATAATATTTTCCGTTCTCATACAGAACAAACGGGTCGCGGATATTTATGTCATTATTTTTCATTTCAACACCCCAAATATTCTTTCTTACTGTCTGCAGTTTTCAGTATACATTACTGAAACAGTTTTCTCAATAACTGAATGCAACTTTTTATTTGTAGCTTGTTTGATACTGATTAATTTGTTATAATATTTAATCACAAAGCAATAAAAATCAAATCAAACAATTCAACCGGTTGAGGTGAACTCTTGTGCTGATATTTGAACAAAACAAAAAATATTCATACCGTGACCCTGCGGCTTACATAGAAAACGGTGTGATATATTTGTTTTTCACATTGGTTGAAAACGCAGAGGACAGACAGTATTTTTATGTTGCCGTTAGCAAAAGCACGGATTTTATAAATTGGAGTAAACCCGAAGTCCTCACAGAAAAGGATAATCTTAAGAATTATTCCTCTCCGGGTAATGTTATCATGTATAACGGTGAATATTATCTTTGTCTGCAAACCTATCCGAGAAAAGACGGTCAGATTTACGGTAATGAAAGCTCAAGAATATTCACGATGAAAAGCAAAGATTTGCAGAATTGGGAAAAACCCGTTTTGCTGAAAGTCAAGGGTGATATTTCCGAATGTGATATGGGCAGAATGATTGACCCTTATCTCCTTGATGACAGCAATAAATTCATCTGCTTTTTTAAGCAAAACGGCGTATCTTTCAGCACCTCGGAAGATTTAGTAAATTGGCAGTTTCAGGGCTTTGCCGATTGCGGTGAGAATGTATGTGTGCTTAAAGAAAAGGACGAATATCTTATTTTCAATTCACCGAAAAACGGCATAAATATTATGTCAACGAAGGATTTCAAAAGTTTTGAAAATATCACAACTCTTTATCTGAATCAACAGAATAAACCTTGGGCAAAGGATAGAATTACTGCAGGTTTTGTTATTGATACAAGCAGTATTTCACCGTATAAATACGCTATGTTTTACCACGGAGATAACGAGGATGACTATCTTTTTGGCGCTTCTCTTGCGGTTGCTTTCAGTGATGATTTAGCTACTTGGTATGAATTACCGTGATATGCTGTGGTTTTTGGACAGTTCAGCAAACATTGCTCCGCCGATAACGAAAACGGCACCT
>JAZPYI010000044.1:0-5292 GCA_045544115.1 Acutalibacteraceae bacterium
AGTTCAAATCTGGGTGGCGCCTCCAAACTGAAGCCCTGAAATCGTTGATAAATCAACGGTTTCGGGGCTTTTCCTTTTTTCAGTAACTTCAATCATCGTTTACCTCAGAATCAATTTTTTTCAAATCCGTGAGAAATTTTGAGAAATGTGTAAAAATTAAAGGGTTTTTACTCACTAAAATCGCACTTTTCGCACTGTTTTACTCACCTTTACTCACAAATACTCACACTTTACCCAAGAAGCTTGTATTTAAATAATGAAAGGTATGCCGATTTATAGTTATCGGCTAACTTTATATTTACCGTTTTTTACAGTTCGGCAAACTGTTTGATTTTTTCGTGGATTTTTCTGTTATTGTTTTTTGTATCAGCTGAAAACATCACAGGCGAATTTTGCTCCGTGTCTGAAGCCTTCTTTGTAGCTGCAAAGCTCTAAATCTCCACAGATGATTCCGCAAAGGTTTACATATTCAATAAAAAGCTCTTTTTCCTCGTCTGTAAGCCGTTCTCGCAGTGAATTCTCAATCTTACATAGTGAATCCATATCCTGCTTAAATGAGGTGTTTTCTTTAACATTTCGCAATTGCGGGTCAATGTTGCCATAGTAGAACTCTTCAATGAAGCTCATTGGCTTGTCCTCCTTTCCAAAAGATTTGGTGTATCAATATTCTAAAACATTTATTTGCTTCACGTCACGTTCAAAAGCGCATGAAGTTTTACGCGAGTTAAGAATTATGGCCGTCTATAGCGCACAAAACATCATTTTTCTATTTCAAAATAACAACAGGGGAGAAGTGTCTTTATTTCGATATCGGACTTGAAAAATTTGAATTCCATTGTATAATGGATGTATATTTATAAATCCTTTTGAGTATCAGAGGTGAGATAAATGAATATACTGCATATGAAGTATGCCGTTGAGGTTGCGAAGGTTGGTTCGCTCAACAAGGCGGCAGAAAGTCTTTATGTAGCTTTGCCGAACATAAGCCGTTCTATTAAAGAACTCGAAGCTGATTTGGGTATAACAGTTTTTGACCGTACAGCAAAAGGAATGGTACTCACTCCGGAAGGTGAAGAGTTTATAAATTACGCAAAAGATATTCTTAAACAAATTGACCAAGTTGAGAATATGTACAAAAGCGGTCAGGTAAAGAAGCAGAAGTTTTCTGTTTCCGTTCCGAGAGCAAGCTATATTTCAGATGCTTTTACAGAGTTTTCAAAAATGCTTTCCAAAGACGCCTGTGATATTTTTTATAAAGAGACAAATTCACAGCGTACAATAAATAATATTCTGAATCATGATTACAAACTCGGAATTATCAGATATGCCGAGAATTTTGACAAATATTTTAAATCAATGATTGAAGAGAAGGCACTCAGCTACGAAATGGTTACAGAGTTTTCTTATTGTCTGATTATGAGTGCCGATAATCCGCTTGCGAAGAAAGAAAAAATCACTTTTGATGATTTGACAGACTATATTGAAATTGCACACGCTGACCCGTATGTGCCGTCGCTTCCGCTTTCAAAGGTTGTCAAATCAGAGCTTCCCGATAACATTGACCGCAGGATTTTCATTTTTGAAAGAGCAAGTCAGTTTGATTTGCTTTCAAAAAATCCCGAAACATTTATGTGGGTTTCTCCCGTACCTGTTGAAACACTTGAACGATATAATCTTGTTCAGAGAAAGTGTGTTGATAATAACAAAGTATATAAAGATGTGCTCATTTATAAAGATGGCTACAAGTTTTCGGAGCTTGATAAAAAGTTTATAACGGCTATTTGTCAATCAAAACGAAAACATATTAATAACGAAAAATCAAAGACTCGTCTGTAAAGGACGGGTCTTGATTTTTTTATATCGATACGAGGGTTATCGATATTGATAATACCGATTGAACATTTTAATAATTCCCAACTCCTTTAAGTTTTGTTAAGATAACTACGGTCCAAAGAGAGAGGAGGAATTACGGTGGAAAAAGCAGAAATGACTAAAGCTACATTGGGCAGACTTCCGCATTATCTTCAGTTTCTGCGAGAACTGTCGGCTGACGATGTTCCGTATATTTCCGCAACCGTGATTGCCAAAAAGCTTTCTCTCGGCGAAGTTCTCGTGCGAAAGGATTTAAGCATTGTAAGCGGCGCAGGAAAGCCCAAGGTCGGATATAAGACGGTTGACCTGATAAAGAGCATAGAAGCTCATCTCGGTCAGGGTGATATGACAAATGCCGTTCTTGTCGGAGCAGGAAAGCTCGGAAAAGCTCTTCTTGAATTTGACGATTTTGAAGATTACGGTGTAAAAATCATAGCCGCATTTGATTGCAACCCAATCCCGATTAAATACAACCGCTCTATTGAGATTCTGCCGATGAATGATTTTGATTCATTCTGCAAAAAGAATAACGTAAGAATCGGAATCATAACGGTAGGTACAGGGTCTGCACAGAATGTGTGCGACTGTATGGTTGAAAGCGGAATTAAGGCAATTTGGAACTTTGCACCGTGCAACCTTGAGGTGCCCGACGGCATACTTCTCAAACAGGAAAGACTTGCACTCTCACTCGCATATCTTAACAACAAATTATGTAATTAATATTCAGGAGGATATAAAATGGCTACAAAGACTTATGAAATCATCGACGGCGTTGAAAAACTCACCGAAGCGATTGCTCGTGTGAGAAAAGCTCAGCAGGTTTTCGCAACCTATACTCAGGAGCAGGTTGACAAGATTTTCCTTGCAGCTGCTTCTGCAGCAAACAAAGCAAGAATCCCCCTCGCAAAGATGGCTGTTGAAGAAACAGGCATGGGTATTGTTGAAGACAAGGTTATCAAGAATAACTACGCTTCTGAATACATCTACAATGCATATAAGGATACAAAGACCTGCGGCATAATCGAAGAGGACAAGGCTTTCGGCATCAAGAAGGTTGCAGACCCCATCGGTGTTATTGCTGCAGTTATCCCCACAACAAATCCCACATCAACAGCTATTTTCAAGTGCCTTATTGCTCTTAAGACAAGAAACGCTATTATTATTTCTCCTCACCCCAGAGCAAAGAACTGCACAATAGCAGCTGCAAAGCTTGTTCTTGAAGCAGCAGTTGCAGCAGGTGCACCCGAAGGAATCATTGACTGGATTGATGTTCCCTCACTTGAAATGACAAATACAGTTATGAAGGAAGCAGACATCATCCTCGCAACAGGCGGTCCCGGTATGGTCAAGGCTGCTTATTCAAGCGGTAAGCCTGCTCTTGGTGTTGGTGCAGGTAACACTCCCGCTATCATCGACGACAGTGCAGATGTTCTTCTTGCTGTTAACTCGATCATTCACTCAAAGACATTTGATAATGGTATGATTTGTGCTTCTGAGCAGTCCGTTATCGTTATGGAAAGCATTTACGATATTGTTAAGGAAGAATTTGCAGCAAGGGGCTGTTACTTCCTCAACGCAACTGAGACAGAAAAGGTAAGAAAGACAATCATCATCAATGGTGCTCTCAATGCAAAAATCGTTGGTCAGCCCGCAGCAAAGATTGCAGAGCTTTCCGGTGTAACTGTTCCCGAAGGAACAAAGATTCTTATCGGTGAGGTTGAGAGCGTTGATATCAGCGAAGAATTTGCTCACGAAAAGCTTTCACCTGTTCTTGCAATGTATAAGGCAGAAAGCTTTGAGGATGCACTTTCAAAGGCAGAGCACCTTGTTGCAGACGGAGGCTACGGTCACACATCTTCACTCTATGTAAATGAAGTTACAGAAATTGAAAAAATCAATGAGTTTGCCGCAAGAATGAAGACTTGCCGTATCCTTGTTAACACTCCCTCATCACACGGCGGTATCGGCGACCTTTACAACTTCAAGCTTGCTCCCTCACTCACACTTGGTTGCGGCTCTTGGGGCGGTAACTCAGTATCAGACAACGTTGGTGTAAAACACCTTATCAATATCAAAACTGTTGCAGAAAGAAGGGAAAATATGCTCTGGTTCCGTGCACCTGAAAAGGTATATATCAAGAAAGGCTGTCTTCCCGTTGCTCTTGATGAACTCAAGAATGTTATGGGTAAGAAGAGAGCATTCATCGTAACAGATACTTTCCTCTATGAAAACGGCTATACAAAGCCCATCACAGACAAGCTTGATGAAATGGGCATTGCTCACACAACATTCTTTGATGTTCAGCCTGACCCCACACTCCTCAACGCAAAGAATGGTGCTGCACAGATGGCTGCATTCAAGCCTGACACAATCATTGCTCTCGGCGGCGGCTCTGCAATGGATGCAGCAAAGATTATGTGGGTTCTTTATGAACATCCCGAAGCAGACTTCATGGATATGGCAATGAGATTCATCGATATCCGCAAGAGAGTTTATACCTTCCCCAAAATGGGCGAAAAGGCATATTTCATTGCTGTTCCCACATCGGCAGGTACAGGCTCCGAAGTTACTCCCTTCGCAGTTATCACAGACGAAAAGACAGGCGTTAAGTATCCTCTTGCCGATTATCAGCTTCTTCCCAATATGGCAATTATTGATACGGATTTTCATATGTCAGCTCCCAAGAGTCTTACTGCTGCGTCGGGTATCGACGCAGTAACACATGCAGTTGAAGCTTACGCAGCAATGCTTGCAACCGACTACACAGACGGTCTTGCTCTGCAGGCTCTTAAGAATATCTTTGCTTATCTTCCCAGAGCATATGAAAACGGTCAGACAGACATTGAGGCAAGAGAGAAGATGGCTAATGCCGCAACAATGGCAGGTATGGCATTTGCAAATGCATTCCTTGGTATATGCCACTCAATGGCTCATAAACTCGGTGCATTCCATCATCTTCCCCACGGTGTAGCAAACGCACTTATGATTGAAGAAGTTCTTCGTTTCAATGCTTCCGAAGCACCCGTAAAGATGGGCACATTCTCACAGTATGATCATCCACACACTCTTGCACGCTATGCAGAAATCGCTGATTATCTTGGTCTCGGCGGTAAGAATGATAAGGAAAAGCTTGAAAATCTTATCAAGGCGATTAATGACCTTAAGGCTCAGGTTGGTATTAAAGAAACAATCAAGGATTACGGCATTGATGAAAAGGATTTCCTTGACCGTCTTGATGATATGGTTGAGCAGGCATTCGATGACCAGTGTACAGGCGCTAACCCCAGATATCCCCTTATGAGCGAACTCAAGCAGATGTATCTCAATGCTTACTATGGCAAGCACTTTGTTGAAAAGGCTATGCCCACAGCAGACGACATCAAGGTTTTTGAGTCCGACAAGGTTAAGTCCGCATACAGA